>JASUTE010000014.1 GCA_030445745.1 Candidatus Cloacimonadota bacterium | reverse complement strand
ACACATTGACGTAGTCAATGCATTCCAAAAATGCACTAAGAATACTTGAGAGGTTCGAGGAGAAAATCCTCACTCCAGCCCTATGGAATCGGCAAAGCCGGCAGCAAAGCTGCATTCCACTGGGCCAGCCCTATGGAATCGGCAAAGCCAGTCATCCTCACCCCAGCCCTCTCCATCTGACGATAGAGAGGGTGCATGGTCTTATTTTAGCAATGTAGGGACATGTTTCTGTATCAGCTATTTGAAACTTCAGTACAGGTGCATGAAAAAAATAGGCGGAGAATTGCTTCTCCGCCTGTATTTAATTGTAACTTGTTTAGTTTATTTCAATAATAGCATCTTCTGCGTAGAAGTGTTGCTTTTAGTTTGTAATTTCACAAAGTAAATTCCACTCGCAGCATTTTCTCCTGCATCTGTATTGCCATGCCAAGCTAAAGTGTGGTCGCCAGCTGGCAGAGTTTGATTATGAACCAGAGTTTTCACCAATTGTCCCTTCAGATTGTAAATGTTCACTGTTGCTACAGCAGCATTTTGTAAACTGAAGCTGATATTAGTGCTAGGATTGAACGGATTGGGATAGACCTTGATTGGATTGGCTGTAATAGGTGTTACCTGTGGATCTTGGTTGGGAACGTAATTTTGGTAATTGTGTCCTCCGTAAGCTCCCATATCATTGGTAAGTGTTCCCATAGCTGGCCATAGTGGTTGTCCCGGATTTTGCGGGTCTTCCAAATCGTAGTATTCTGCTGCCGGGTCGCCAGCATCAATACAAGGCGAACCTTCCAGCAGATTCCACTGGGCATTCAAACCATCATATTCATCACCATCGCCTTCTGTGGGCGCTTCGAACATAGGATCTTCATCAATATTGCCCATTCCTTCATTACCACCGCTAATATTGCTGTAGGAAATGGTAGGTGCACTGCTGATTAAAGTGAAAACATTGTTGTTATCGCGCAGAATGTTATTTTTCAACACTGGCATGGAGTTGAAGAGAAAGATCATGGAGTTATTGGCCAGGTTGTTGGCAATTGTGTTGTTAATCAAGGTAGCATCAGAACCTTGTTTCATGCTGATTGCACCTGTCATATTGGAAGTATTGTTCACGATGACATTATTTATAATTAGTGGACTGGCGTTATTTAAACTAATAGCCCCACTAAGGTTGGAGCCATTGTTGTTGGCTATAATATTGTTGAAAAGAACTACATCATCGGAATCGGTAATGTGAATGG
The DNA here is from genome assembly GCA_030445745.1 of Candidatus Cloacimonadota bacterium. GTDB lineage: Bacteria > Cloacimonadota > Cloacimonadia > Cloacimonadales > TCS61 > JASUTE01. The sequence continues at coordinate 41,347 of JASUTE010000014.1, read as the reverse complement.
CGGCTCCAGTGGAAATAGCATTGTTGTGGTGTAGGGTAGAATTCAGTACTTCCAGCTTGGAAGCATTGGCTTTGATAGCCGCACTTATAGAGCCACTGATATCACAATTGTTTATGATATTATCGTTCATGTTATTCAGAAAACGTAATCCGTTCCAAGTAGATGCGGTAGTGAATACGATCTCGTCTTTTTCTTCATCACTGCCATTGGCCTGCAAACTTCCATAAATATAAAACTCAGCTTCATTTTCTACATTTATAGTTACACCGGGTTCAATTTGCAGCATAGCACCCTGATCGATAGTGACATCTTCCACAATAGTGTAGGGGCTGTATTCTGCCACCCATATACCTGACAGACTTCCTGATATTTCGTCTCCTTCGGTAACTGTTATCATCTCTTCAGCTAACATAGTATCTGTTTCGTCGTCTTTTGTTATGGTTAAAGAAACATCATAAGTACCAGGTGTTTCATATAGGAAATATGGGTTTTCTTCGGTGCTGTCTACTTCGCCATCACCATCCAAATCCCATTCCCAGCTGTCTATTTCACCAGTAGGAAGCGACATATCGTTAAATCGAACACCTAACTGAGCAGGTCCGCTGGTTACATTGGCCGAAAATAGCGCCAGTGTGCCAGTAAAACCGGTTGTTGCTGCCTGGTGAATGTAATGGTCGCCAGCGAATGTTTGAATTAAAACAACAGCTTTCACTTTAGGCAATTCCCAGCTGCTATCTAGCGGAAAAGCTGCTGAATACATGCCGGTTTCGCCTGCATTGGTTAACATGAAATCTTCATCTTCATAGTTGGTAACTGAGGCAAAATAATCTGGCTCTTCTACTCCGGTAAGGTCATAGGTAAGAATGTAGCATATCTTGTTGTTGGTAGTAGTAATATCGCCAGTTAGCTCAACATCTGCTGTAATTTCCAGCTGATTAGAACCATTTACGTTTAAATCGATATCTATTGTAGCGGGGCTGTCGTTTTGAACAATGTTCTGATAGTGACTGAGATAGCGGGGATAAGCGTCTCCGCCGCCTACATCATCCAAATAACCTTGCCATTGTGAATGGGGAATACCGCTTACACCATATAAACTTCCTCTGCCGCCATAATTAGGGCTCTGATATTCAGAGTCACCTTGCCAGATAAGCGGAATGAAGAAGGGAGCCTCTTCATCGTTATCTGCTAGTTGATGCAACCCAGACCGAGCTGCTGGACAAAATGAGCACCATGATTCGGTGAATACTTCTCCCACCACCCAGGTTTGCGAAGCAAAAACGGGTAATATGAAGAGAAGTACAAACAAAAACGCATAAAAACGTTTCATACGATCTTCCTCCTCAGTTAATTTTCTTAATTTAGCCTATTTTAGCAGAATCATCTTCCGCGGGGAATTATCTGAGCCTGCTATCTTATACAAATAGATTCCAGAGGCAATTCTATTGCCCTGCTGATCGGTTCCGTTCCAAATTATTTCGTTTTTACCTTCCAAATTGGAAAAGGTTCTTATCTTTTCACCCTTTAGGTTGTAAATAACTATTTGTGCATCTGCTTGGTTGTTTAATTGGAATTCGATCTTGGTCTCCGGATTAAACGGATTGGGATAGTTTCCCAAAAGCTTTACATTAGGTACAGTTTCTTGGTTATTATTCGTATTTATAACATTTGCCGAAACGCTTAGGAATAAAGTTGGAAATTGAGGGTCGTTCGAGGTTAGAATAATATCTCCACTATAAGTTCCTGTTTCTGTGGCACAGAAGTTAATGGTTACTTCTTGTTGGGAAAAGGGTGGAACAGAATAGTTGGATTCAACCTGGAAATTTGGGATTGAATAGATATCGCCTTGCAATTCATAGTTCCAATTATTGGTTATTATAAAGTTCATACTGGCTGTTTCACCGGTTTCTACTTCGCCAAAATCTAAAGTTTGACAGGAAAGCGGATAGATAATATTCAGAAAATCGGTTTGAGTAGCCTGCAAAACCGAATAATCATCCCAGTTCTGCACAAAAGCTACTGCTTTCAGCTGATCAAGAGTAAAGGTATGAATGAATTCCAGTTCAGTTGTATATTCAACAGTTTCGTCAACATCGGGCAATTCAATGCTATTGGCAGTAGTTTTTACGAATACAGAGGAATTGTAGCTGGAGCCATCGTAATAAGTTATCACATACATAATGCGGTAATCACCAGGTTCAATCTCATCTGTCGCAGTTACTTCACAGGTAAGTTCCAATTGATAATCTCCTGTGAATCTGGGTTGCAGGTTCATCTCGATAGGGCTGTCCATAGCTGCTATTTGCTCGTAATTCTGATGATAATGATAGTAAGCACCACCCGAGCCAATTACGTGCAGTATACCACTAAATTCCGCATGGGGAGTATAGCCTTGTTCTGAATACATATAAAAACGTGTATTTGCACCAGGTGACTGATGTGGCCCGGTTAGTTGCCACATTAAGGGAATAAAAAATTGGGTGTCATCTGCTGTTATCATATCTTGCCACGCCGACCGCGCGGGTACGCAAGAGGGGCAGTCCTCTAAGGAGAAAAGTTCCCCCAGAACATACCTTTGGCCAGCTTGTAGAAAGCTTATAATAAATAATAATATTCCTATCCAGATAAATCTTTTCATCTTTACCTCTTATTTAAGTAGCAGCATTTTGCCATACTTGCTTTTATCTTTTGAACTTACTTTGTAAAAATAGATTCCGCTATTAACAATGTTATCTTGGTTATCTTTACCATTCCATTCTATATAGTTATTTTCGATATTGGTAAAACTGCGAATAATTTGACCTTTACTATTAAAAATTTGCACTTGCACCGATTCGTTTTGGGAAAATCCTTCCCAGAAAATACTGGTAGAGGGATTGAACGGGTTGGGAAAGTTGTAGGTTTTTGAAATAGCAGGAACAGTTTCCTCTTGGTTAGCTGTATTAACTGCAAAGGTGAAAGGTATTTGGTAAGGTTCGTCTAGAACATTAGAAGTAATTTGCAAATGAAATTCAGCACTCCCAGAATTAGTGCTCTCTACCAAATAATAAAAATTCTTATGCTCATTAGCTGCCAAATTAAATGTAACGGGCTCGGTATAGGTGTTCTGATCATCAGCTAAAAATATCTGCCAGTTTGCTGGTGCTGAATCTACAATAAGCTCAGCTGTAATATCTAAGTTATCGCCAAAATTCACAACCGCGAAATCTTCACTGTTGTAACTACCACTAACTCCACTGGTTTGTTGCAGTGGGAAAGGTACCCAGCCACGAACTTTGTACTGCGGGGTGGGATAAGTAGATGCAGATTGAATTATCTCCAGTCCGTTAACCTGCACAAAAGCAACAGCCTGTAAGTTTTCGGTTACCCATTCATCGTTAGTTTTGAAAGTGTTTTGGAAAAAAGCTGTATTGCCCTGGCCTTGCAGGGATATGTTGTCTTTTATGATGTCGCGAGTTACATGAGTTTCAGAGGAAATTACATTATCTTCCAATAATAAAAATTTAATCGTCTTATTTTCTAAAGTATAGTTAGGAGACAGCATATCTACAGTCACTTGAATATCGCCTGTTGTGGCATTAAAGCTGTCTATTACCAACTTTATGGGAGATTCCTGAAAGTAAAGCTGCTGCATTATTTCCAAATATGGTTCTCCGGAAGCAACCACACTACCTCCACCACCATATTCGATGATACCGTTGAAGAAAACATAAGGCGTATAACTTACATCGTATAACTCAAACATTGCATTGGTTTCTGCATTTCCCAACGGATGTGCTAACGGATAATATCGCACACTATTGAACTCTGTTCTATCGTATTGACTATGAACTACATCCAGACCGGAGTAGCTATCGGTACAATTAGCGCACCCCGCCGTGAAATCTTCGGCGATTATGGTTTTAGGATACCCTTGCAGTTCAGCGAAAAGAGCTCCACTAAGTAGCAAAAGTAAAAAGGCTAACAGAAAGCGTTTCATTTTAATAGCAGCATTTTGGTGGTTATAATTTTATTTTCAGTTTCTAGTTTAGAAAAGTAAATTCCACTGGGTACTGATTTTCCACTGTTGTTTGTGCCATTCCAAACAATACTGTTTTGGCCAGGTGGGAGCTGTTTAAAGGTTTTCACTATTTGGCCTTTCGTATTGAATATAGTAAGGTCTGCTGTTTGCATACCACTGTTTAACAGTATAGTAGTTTGCGGATTGAACGGATTGGGGAAGTTAGTTAAACTAAGAGATGTCGGTGTTGGATTTTCATCGTTGGAAGCAGCATCGGCAGTAGCAAAGCTGAAATCTATCGTAACTGGTTCAGTTAAACTTTCCGATTCGAAAACAAAACTAAAATCGAAACTACCGGCAGAAGCTACCTGAATCACTGCATCCAGGCCTAACTCGGCACCAGCAGGAAATTCAAATTCCCACTCTCCAAAATGACAACCAGGCACACCTTCTAATTCGTGGCACCAGGTAAGCGACCAGCCTGCTGGTAGATTTTCCGTTTCTGTATCTAAGGTAAATATAGCTGTCTGGCCATTATTAATTACATAAAACTGTTCACTTGTAAAAGTATAGTTGCCTTCATCGGCATAGGCAGGCCCTACGATATTACTATCGAAAGGCACATTAACACTTAAGTCTGCCAGCAATAAGCTGCTGAACAGAACTAAAATAAAAATACCCCCAAATCTTTTCATGATCTCCTCCTCAAATCAAATTATATTTAATTTTGCTAGAAATTAGTTGTCAATTCCAATCTTACTCCTTTGAAAGCTGACTGATAGCGGCAGGTGCCATTGCGGCATATTTTACCACCCTTTTCTTTTCCTAAGAAGATCTTCAGTTGACTGTCGTCATTTATATCTTTAACTACTTCAGCACCTAGCCAGGCTTCGTTATCGGTAATCTTGTTTAACTCTTCATACTTGAATTGAGATATTAGCGAGATTCCAATGCTGCCAATTTCGAAATCTGTTTGCAGCAATGGTTCGTAGTAGTTTTTTTCATCATTACCATGTTTTTCATCATTTATTTTATATTCAAATTTAAGGTAAACTGGTTTTTCATAAAGGGTAAGCTCAGCCATCAAGCTGGGTTTCATTTCTTTATTCCAAAGCGAGATCGGTTCTTCTAACTTCTCGATTTGTTCATAGCTGGCTGTAATACTCCAGGTGGCAAAATCTCTACGATATTCAGCATAGAAATTGCTTAATTGAATAGTATCATCTTCATTCCAGGCTTCCGAATAATTTAAGATAAGCTCGTTATCGTAGTTGGGATTATATCTGAATTCGCCCATAAATCCGATTTCATCGTAACCGCTATCTAAGTTTTCCGAAATTGGTTCTCCACTATGGTTTAAAGTTGGCAGGTCGTTCATCCTGAAATCGAAATCTTTGTAGTTTTTGTAGCCAGCAGAAAGGCTGAAGTTGTTAAAATAGGTATTCAGGTTGGAATAATAAGCATAGCCGTCTTCAGCAGCAAATTCAGCATCTTCTTCTTGCAGATTGGCAGCTTCAGCATACACATCAAACCAGTCATGATAGTAGCTAAGGCGGCCACCCAGCACATTGGTAGTGCTGTATCGATTACCTACATCGTAAATGTTGCGATAGGAAACAGCCGAACCTGCTAATTGCAGATTATCTATAATATCGGTTTCCAAATCTAGTCCGTAGGCCAAATTATTCTTATCTGGTCGGTTCTCGCTAGTTAAAGTGCCATAAAGAGCAGTAAGTTTAAATAGTTTGGAATCATATTTTGCCAGGCCACCTTCCAGGCGTGTATCAATGTCGAAATCTTTATCTTGGTAAGCGCGTAAGATGATGCCAGAACCGAAGTTTTCTTCAAAATTACCGCCGCGTAGATAAAGAGCATCAGTTTCATATTCCAAATATCTTTCATCCCAACGGTAACTTATATCATCATTATTCAAATATTGTACTTTCTGAAAATCGTCATATTTCGGTAGCTCAGCAATAAATTTCATACCAAAAGAAAATTTATCGTAGTTCATTCTAAAACTGAATTCATCTTTGAAAAAGTGGTTCAAACTGTCCTCGGCTGCTTTATAAACATATTCAATGTCGTTTCCACCATTAATGTTTAGCTCAGCTGCCAAGCTGCTAGCCAATATCAATATCAGGATTGCAACGGCTATTTGCTTCATAGTTCTGTCTCCTGCTGTATCTCTTTTTCGGTTTGTGGTTGCAGGAATGAATCTAATTTTTTCTTCAATTCAACTTCATCACCAATTTTGAAACCTGAGTGATCGTATAGGATCTGGCGCTGGCTGTCAATAATTATGGTACGTGGTACAGTTTTTAGGTTAAGTTCGCGTTGTAACTTTTTATCGGAGTCCAATAGGGTTATGAACCCGAAATTTTTGGAACGTATGACACGTTTTACTTTGTTTACATGGCGAGGACGGTCGCTAGAGATGGCAATAACGGTTACTTTGTCGTATTCTTTATCTATTTTATCCAGCTCCGGCAGTTCTTTCATGCAAGGTTTACACCAAGTAGCCCAAAAATCTATAATCACCAATTCGCCATCAACCAGATAATCTTCCAAATCTATTTTGTCGCCTTTTATATTTTCCAAACTAAAATTAGGAAAGACATCTTCTGCAAATAAACTTACTGCCATTACTAGGGCTAAAACTATCAATATTTTTTTCATCCTAAACTCCTTTATAAATTAACTTCTATTATATTATGCACTTTGCAAGTCTCTTCATCATAGGGTTCATCTAAAGTTTGTAACCATAGGTAGAGCACGATGTCTTCCGGCAGGTAAGCGGGCAGATCTAAGTTGTAGGTTACTGGCTGGGTCAAGTCAGCGTTTTCCAAACTCATAGAACCATTTGCCAAAACTACCTGTAAGCAGTTTTCGCCGGCAAAATTAGTTTTATCCGATTCTTTTTCTACCAAAGAGTATTTTAGGAAAAGATTAGTTGTTTCTATGTCTTCCAAGCTAATATCTACTTCTCCGGTAAGAATATCTTCGCTCATGCTAACACTCTGATTTGTTAAAAATGCTTTTGCTTCCTGTGCTAGGTAAATATTCAAAGCATTGCGGTAATAATCCACGGTAGCTTCCTGGTTATGGGAAAGCGTAGTTTGTCCCTGGAATTTAGCTATTGGTAGAGTAGTATCGCCGTAGTAACTTAAGATTTCCAGGTTGCCGTCAACTTGCAGCACATCGTTTATATGGTATTCAATATAATAGAATTGGTCGCCGAGTTCTTCTTTTAAAATATGTAAAGCAGCTTCAGCATAGGGGCAGTTGGAACACCAGATGCCAGTTCCTAGCTCTACCAATACTTTTTGGGTATTGTTGTTTTCGCCACCTATCTGCGAACCAGTGATAAGAAAACTATCTGGAACTGCTTCAGCATAATCGATATTATTGGCATTAATTACGCCGTCTTCATCGTAGATCCAATAGGAAAATTCATTTTCGTAAGGTTTGGCATAGTTAACTGTTACCAGCAGGTTGGAAGTGGTAACGGCTGCCAGTGAATTGTAGTAAATACGCATGGCTGCTTTGTCCATGCCATTGTTATTGTATTCTTCAGCGTAATAGGACATAACTAAATTAATATTATTGGAAACAAGTGCAGTTCTCAGGGTATTGCTAAAGTTGCTAACGTAGTCCGCAAAACTAACCAGCGATTGATTTCCGATAAAAGCAGTATTGGTGGAATTAACCACATCCACGATTGTGGAATCTACTACTGCCTTATCGGCAGCATCGGTTGCTAAAAGCTGCCATTGCACTTTGTGGTTAGAGTTTGCCAATAGAGTGGCGGAAATATTATTGTACCCAGTGTTTAGTAAATCTGTATAAAACTCGAGTACAGTTTCGGAAGTGCTGCCACTATTCAGGTAATTGGCAGGGTAAAATGCCATAATGGGTTCTAAATTATCAGTTTCAATTATCTGTAAGCTATCATTAAAGTTTACAAAGTATTCTGCCAAACTAATCTCTTCCGGTTCATTAGTGTCATCAGATTCAAAAGTGTTGTCGAATCTGTCGCAACCAATCATTAACAGCAAGGTTACGATAAAAAACAGCAATAACTTTCTCATTCTCTACTCCATTTATAATTTTTCTAAAATATTATAGATCATATCTTTGGTAATTAACTCGGGAAGAACAATCGGTTCTTCTTGTCCTGGTAGATAAAAAATATACAAGGGAACGCCAGCACGGTTAAATCGGGAGAGCCATTCACCTATAACTGGATTTTTCTTGGTATTATCACCTTTTAAAAGTTTTATCCCCTTTTCTTGGAAAGCGGTTTCGATATCTTCGGTGAAAAGAACAGTTGTTTCATTGGTTTTACAGGTTAAACACCATTCAGCCCCAAAATCTATGAATACAGGTTGCCCAGCTTCTCGATACTTTTGCAACAATTCGGGTGAGAATTTTTCCCAACCGGGGCGTAGATGTGATTCTTCTTCCAAACTGGCTGTAATGTTTTCTTCCGAAAAATCTAAGGTTAAAAATCCTCCACCTACAGCTATAACAATTGCCAAGATAGTAGCTATCCATTGCTTGGTTTTACTAAACTCTGGCTTGGCAAAACGACCGTAAATCCAAGCAGCAAAAGCCAAAATAAGCAGATATACCAGAACCGAGAGCAGCTCTTTTCCTCCAACCAAAAAGTAGAGTGAGCGTATTAAATAGAAAGCTGTTGCGAGTAATAAGAAGCCCATAACCTCTTTAAATATGTTCATCCATTCACCTGGTTTGGGGATGATTCTAATAGCTTTAGGCCAAATTCCTATAATAATAAACGGAAATGCTAAACCCAGGCCGATAAGTAGGAATATAGCTAAGATCATAAGTGGTGGTTGCGAGAAAGCAAAACCCAAGGCTGCGCCCAAAAGTGGGGCAGTGCAAGGTGTAGCAAGCAATACGGCAAAGATTCCACTAAGAAATGATCCGGTAAGCCCACCTTTGCTGGAAGCTTTAGTGGCTACTTGCATGCCGGGTGCTCGAATTATAAAAACATCAAAGAGTGAGAGTGCGAACACGAAAATAACTATGAGTAGTGCCATCACAAATCCGGGACTTTGGAATTGGAAGCCCCAACCCACACTTTCGCCAGTTGTTTTTAAAATTATAATAATAGCTGCTAGAACTATAAAAGAGAATAAAATTCCCAGAGTATAGGCCATACTGCCTTGGAATATATGCTTTCTATCTTGCTGACTTTGCTTTACCAAGCTCATCGCTTTAATAGAAAGTACAGGCAGCACACAGGGCATCACGTTCAGAATAATTCCACCTAAAAAAGCCATTAATAAGTATTGTAAAGTTTTGGGAAAACTGGTCGCTGGTTTTGGTTCAGCAGCCGGTAGCGCTGTTTCATCTATAGCAAGGTTTATCTCTTTTTCTTCTGGAAATAAACAGGCTCCGCTATCTTCACAAAACTGATAGCCAGCATAAATTGTTATCTGACCAGGTTCAAATCCACCGGTAACTGTAAACTTTTTAACCAGAGTGGTGTTACCTTTGTATTCAGTGTTGCCGTCAGCATCGAGGTGACCTTCCGGATAAATTGTATCTGAAAATTGTAATCCGGGGTATGGTTCTACATCAATATAGAAATAATCTTCCTGAAGTGTTTGATGATAACCTTCTGGAATGGAATATGTTACCAGAATCTTGCCATCTTCAACTCGAGCGGTCACAGTCTCTCTTTCTTCAGCAAATATTTGTGGTACAAATACCATTAGTATTAGGAATGCTATCACAAAATACTTTTTAACCATCTCTTTTACCTCGCATATTTGATATTAGCAACTACTTGTGCAAGTTTCGTTCCTTAATATTTTCCCTCTCTCTGAACTCAGCCACGGTTATGGCATTTTCCCAATATGTATAGAAAGTAGTAACCAAAGCTTCGGCCAGGTCTTTGTGTTCCACAACCATATAAGTTAATTGGTTTTTGGAATCTGACAGGTTATTTATCATCGAGAACATTACGGTATTATTATCGAAAATGTGTAATTTTATGGGAAGATGATAGGCCACTTTAATATATTCTCCTCCCTCTACATATTTCTGCATGCGATAAGCAAAGAATTCTTTGTTTTCTGGTTCCACTTCGTATATCGATTTAAAAGTTACACCTTTTTGCATACTTTGCCATTGCGAATCGTGGATTTTGACTTCATCACGGTTCATAGCATAAGGTGCTTTGCAAAAAGAAAGTACGCAATCTTGGGCTGCCAGCTCCAATGAGTGATGTTTTTTTATAATACTGGGGGCTGTTCCATAAACTTCGATAAAATCGAGAGGAGAAGAGTTTTGCATCTGAGAATTGTAGACTGGTGATAGGGTTTTGGAAAGGTCTTTCAGCATATTAATTTTAGCGTTTTGTTGCTGAATTAGTTTATCGAAAGCTACCTCGGGGTTTACTGCTTCAAATTTACGCACTTTGCCCAATTTTTCTATGCATAACCCTTTTTTTTGCAGGGAATCTAACACAGAATAGATCCGGGAGCGATTCACTGAAGCACAACGAGAAATTTCGGTAGCTGTGAATAACTGCTTCTGCAAAAGACAGCAATAAACCTTAGCCTCATTTTCTGTTAAACCAGATTTTACCAACTTATCAAGATATTCTTCCATGCTTCTCCAATCTGTTGTTAATTTTGGGGCAACAAATCAGAAATGCCGGATTTGTCAATTATTTTTTGTACTAAAGGTACTGCCCAGTTTGTAGCCATCGGCTGCACTACTTATAATACCCCCGGCATAACCGCTACCTTCGCCTATGGCAAATAAATTTTTAATACCTTGGCAGGCAAAATTGTCTTTTTGGCGCAGGATTCTGAGGGGGCAGGAGGTTCTAGTTTCCGGAGCAAGTAATTTACCCTTCTGGACAAATCCAGGATAACACTTAGCAAATTTATTTAGCGCAGTTTTCAGTGCCTGGTTTATGTATTCAGGAAATAATTCCTGCAAATTTCTGGAGTAGGTACCTGGACGGTAACTGGAATTCAAAGTTTTAGAAGTTTTATTATTCAGAAAATCAGAGGCTAACTGCGCAGGTGCAAAATAGGGTAGATCTGGGTTAAAAGCGGTTTTTTCCAAATGTTTTTGGAATTGCACGCCATCCAAAGCAGAGGAACCAAAGTCTGGGGGCGCTACATTTACCACCAGGGCACTATTAGCCATCTTGCCATCACGGCTGCTATAACTCATACCATTTGTTACCGCTGTGTTTGGTTGGCTGGCAGCTGCTATAATCTGGCCACCTGGGCACATACAAAAGCTGTAAATTCCGCGGTTTTGATGCTTGGCAGTTAAGCGATAAGTGGCTGGCCCAGTAAGAGTAAAGTTTGTTTTGTTTTCATAAAAAGTGGCATTAATGTATTCCTGTGTATGTTCAATGCGTACACCAACAGCAAAAGGTTTGGGAAGCATTATCAATTGGTTCTTTAGGAGGGAAAAGGTATCGCGGGCAGCATTACCCAGTGCCAAAATTGCACAGGCAGGCTGATGTGGTTCTCCGTTGATGGTTATGCTGATTAATTTTCCATTTTTAACTATTATTTTATCTAGTTTGTGGTTCCAGAAAAAGCGACAACCTTGTTGTTCCAAATATTTCCTGATATTAGTGATGATAAATTTAAGTTTATCAGTGCCTAGGTGTGGTTTAGCATCTATTTTTATGTCAGCAGAAGCACCAAATTTGATAAATAGGGCAAATACCTGGTTTGTGTAAAAATCACGATTGCGTGAGGTGAGTTTACCGTCTGAAAAAGTGCCAGCGCCACCCTCGCCAAATTGAACATTACTTTCAGGGTCAAGTTGGCCAGTTTGCCAAAATAAATCTACCTTTTTGCTGCGCTCGGCTATTGTTTGGCCCCTTTCAAAAATATATGGTTGATAACCTTTCTCCGTTAAGGCAAGTGCTGCAAAAAGTCCTGCTGGGCCAGCACCAATAATATAGGGATGTTTATCGGCACAGAAGTTAACTTCTTGTAAATATGCAGTAGGCAGTTTGTAGTCTAAAACATCTGGGTGAGTTAGGCGAGGAAGATTGGCAATAGCAGTGAAGTTGTATTTCAATCTATTTCTGTGGCGGGCATCTAGCGAACGGCGTAAAATTTGCAAATTAGTAATGCTGGTGGTAGAAATTGTCAGCTTTTTAGCAATTTCCCTCTGTAAATCGATATTAGCTGCTACAGGTACCAGAATATTTTTAATTAATTTCATAATTTATTCCTGATGCTTTTAAATAGGTTACAAGAAATATGTCAAGCCGGTAGGTAAGAATTATAGATACAAAAATGGTGGCAGGACCCAGAATCGAACTGGGGACACAAGGCTTTTCAGGCCTCTGCTCTACCGTCTGAGCTATCCCGCCACGAGTGCAAGGACAGAACAAAATTTCGTCCACTTGTGTCAAATAAAAAATTAATCTTAACCTAGAAAAAATAAGTCAAATTTTGCTAATTTTGTAGTTTGGAAAAAGTTAAAGATGTTTTTCTGATTTTTCCAAAACAGCTTTCATTACCATCTCGGCTTTTTGGTAAATATTATGCCAGCTCTTATCTTGAATGAAATCGGTGAAATGCGAACTGAGTTGAATATTTGCAACTTCTTTAATCGCTTTGGCCAGATTATTCTCATATTCAGGTAGATCCGCTGCTACTGGTTTATCCACATTTTCCAAGCGGGGCAGAGGAACGAACTTTATATTTTCGGAGTTGCATAAATTTTTACCCAGCCATTCCTGCAGGCCAGGTAATCTGCTCACCACCACTGGCAACCCGCAAGCCATCGCTTCCAAAATAACCAGTGACAGGCCTTCGTAGAAGGAAGGTAACACAAAAATATCGCAACAGCGAAAGATATCGCCCAACTTTTTCTGGCTTACTACCCCGTGCAGGTAAACATTTTTTGTAGATTTAGCAATTTGGCGTATTTGATTGGCTTCTTGGCCAGTTCCGGAACCTACCAGGTGTAATTCAAATAGGTTTTTATCTAACTTTTGGAAAGCTTGTAATAAAGAAAAAACACCTTTAGCAGCAGCTAATTTTCCACAATAAACTAACTTCGTGGTTTTACCCTTTCTTTGCTTTAAGGGTGGGTAAAATAAGTCTAAATTATATCCGCTTCCCAAAACTACAATTTTATCGGATGGATATTGATAGTGAAGAATAATTTGTTCTTTTTGGAAGTGGCTAAGTGCAAATATTCTCTCCAATTTTTGGCAGCCATGGACTACGAATTGACGGTAGTTCGTTAATTTATTCAGTTGCCTTAAACCAGTACCATGGCAAAAAGCGAGCATAGGAAGTTTAGGATAAGTTTGCTTGCAAAGTGAAGTAAGTAGCCATAGATGATGGCATAAAACTATGTCTGGTTTAAATTTTTCCATAGCAATATAAAGTTGTTCTAAGAAAGCACTTTTCCACCTGGCCAGCATTTCATCATCCAAATCACTATAACGGGTACTGTTATAGGGCATCTGGTCGCTCATTCCTACTACAGGAAATGGTAGTTGCGGGGTTTCAAAATAAACAGGAAAGATGTTTTTCTGGTTTAGGTTGGGATGTGATATTTGTCTATCTTTGGGAACGCCAGCGATTAAAGCTTGCTTATTTCCTGCTGCATGAGTAAGGAGCGAGTTCAAGAATACTCCACTGCCAGTTCTGCCAGGTTGTTGAGCTAGTACATGTAAAATTTTCATTTTGCTATTTTTTTGCAAATTTTAGGTCTGTAAATTGGTAATATGCTCATCTAAATTTGGCAAATTGGGGCATTTTCATTTTTTTTTGTTACTGATTTCCCGCTATTTTCTATTTTCCAAATAATGACATCCAATAGAGTGCCTATTGTGAATAGCGGCATTTACTATGATAGAGGCATTAACCACAGCATTGCGTAGTTCGATAATATCGCGGCTTAGTTTAGCGCTTTTATAAAATTTTAAAATTCTATGATAGAGATAATTTAAATCAGCTGTAGCTCGCATAAGGCCTTTATTATTGCGAATTATGCCAGCATAGTTCCACATCACCATCTGAATCAATTTCCAATCTTGGTGGAGCAGAACTGGATCGAATTCTTCATTATAGTTAGGTTGTTGCCATTCAGGAATTGTGGCAAAGCGATCTGGTGTTACCATATTTTTTTGGGAAATGATATCTTCAGCAGCCAGCTTGGCCCAAAGTAACCCTTCTAATAGGGAAGAGGAAGCTAGCCGATTGGAACCATGCAAACCGGTACAGCTAACCTCGCCGATGGCGTACAGATGATGCAATGAGGTCCTACCTTTTAAATCTACTTTTATTCCACCACAAAAATAGTGTGCTGCTGGCACTATTGGAATAGGTTCTTTGGTGATATCGATACCGCCGCGTAGACAAGTTTCATAGATTTTGGAAAAACGTTTTGGTAAAGGTGTGTCGCCTTGATAATGAGAAGCAATATCCAGCAGCATATATTCCTTACCTTGTTTGTTCATTTCGGTATAGATGGCTCTAGCTACCACATCACGTGGAGCTAATTCCTTTAGAGGGGAATATTTATGCATAAACTCATTGCCATCATGATCGATTAGTTTTGCACCTTCGCCCCGCATCGATTCTGAAATTAAAAATCGTTTTATATCTTTATGAAACAGTAAAGTTGGATGGAACTGAATGAATTCGGCATTGATTATTTCTACACCAGCGCGATGTGCCATACTCATGCCATCGCCGGTTGCAGCTGCTGGATTGGAAGTGTACTGGTAGATATTACCAATGCCGCCAGTAGCTAAAATCACATTTCTGGAAAGAATTTTCTCTACCTCTCCAGTCTGGTTGTTTAAAGCATATATTCCCATAGTTTGGCGCTGCCGATAGAGTTCTTGAGTATCGGTAGAGTGATGATTATTTGTTATTAAATCGATAGCTGTGTAATTGTTGCGTATTTCAATATTATTTTTCTGGCAAAATTCAAGAAGAGAAAACTCGATTTTATCTCCTGTATGATCCTGGTAGTGTAAAATGCGTCTTTGCGAATGAGCTGCCTCTTCGGTGTAGTCGTAGGAACCATGATTATCGCGGTTGAAATCGATGCCTAATTTATCAATTAGAAAATCGAATACCAATTTTGGTCCAAAATTCACGAATTTATTTACTGCCCGTAAGTTATTGTAGTGGTTTCCAGCTTGGAGAATATCTTCTTTCAAAGTTTGGGGTGTGTCTCCTTTTTTCCAAGCTATAATGCCGCCTTGGGCATGATAGGTGTTAGTTTCGCTAATATCTTCAGTTTTGGTTAAAACTAAAACTTTTTTATCAGCATCTCGCAGATAAATAGCTGCGGTAAGTCCGGCAATACCGCTACCCACAACTATCGCATCGTAGATGATGTTGCTCATTATTTTTCCTCTACAATCTCTATCATTTTTTGTAAAGCAGCTTTGGCTGGTTCAATATATTGGCTATCTACCTTTACTTCGTATTGGCTTATATGACCATTTTCGATAGCTTGAAGTGTTCGAGTTAATTTTGCTTCGTTGATTTTGGTCATATTGTAGCAGGAAGAGGGCAGAAGTGGAAAAATTTGTTTATCAGGATTTTGCTTTGCCAATCTTTCCACAAAGTGAATTTCTGTACCAATTCCCCAAATAGAACCAGTTGAAGATTCCTGTATTGCTTGCAATATCTGCTGGGTAGAGCCAGCAAAGTCGGACATCGCCACAACTTTAGGGGCACTTTCGGGATGAACTATTATATTAATTTCTGGGTATTTTTTCCGAAGTGTTTTTATTTGTTCTACAGCGAAGATTTTATGTACGTGGCAATAACCGTCCCAAATATACATTTTAGCGTTTTTATTGGGGGTAAAAGTGAGGTCCTGATTTATTTTCACAATCTCGGTATCTGTTAATCCCAGTTTGTTAGCTGTATTTCTTCCCAGATTATAATCGGGAGCGAAAAATATCTTTTTACCTTGATCTTGATAGTATTTACAAATCTTGGCTGCATTGGAGCTAGTACATACAGCTCCTCCGTGATTTCCGCTAAAAGCTTTGATATCGGCATAGGAATTCATGTATACTATTGGCACCAGATTGGGGTCATTCAATTTCTGAAAAATCTGCTGTAGCTGGTTTGCATCTATCATATCGGCCATGGGGCAGCCAGCGGTTAGATCGGGTGATAGCACCTTCTGATGTTCTTGAGCTAAAATTTTAGCACCTTCGGCCATAAATTTCACACCGCAAAATACTATGTAATTTGAATCAGTTTTGGTACATTCCACAGCCAATTTATAGGAATCACCGACAAAATCGGCTAATTCTACTATTTCATCTGACTCGTAATGATGGGCGGGAATAGTTATCTTGTACTTTTCTTTCATTTTGTTAATTTCTTGCATAATTCTATCCTTTTCTTAATGAAAAATCGAAAGCTTTAACCGTATGAGTTAATTCGCCCACAGAGATGTAGTCTACTCCGGTTTCGGCAACTTGGGGAATTCTTTCCAAACTCATATTCCCGGAAGCTTCAGTTAAACAGGCTCCGTCAATTATTTTCACTGCCTGTTTCATTGTTTCCAAGCTCATGTTATCTAACATTATTACATCAACTTTTTGGGCTAAAGCTTGTTTTACTTCAAAAATATTACGTGTTTCTACTTCGATTTTAAACTTGTTTTGCCATTTTTCTCTTACTAATTTAATGGTTTTTTCAATACTACCAGCACCATCAATGTGATTATCTTTTATCATCACCATATCGTGCAGTCCCATCCGATGATTTTGTCCACCACCGCAACGAACTGCGTATTTTTGCAAATGGCGTAAGCCTGGTAGAGTTTTGCGAGTATCTAAAATGGTAGCTTTACCTCGAGTGGCATGGACAAAAGCAGCAGTTTTGGTAGCTATGCCGCTAAGATGCGACAAAAAGTTTAATGCAACACGCTCAGCTGTTAATATACTACAAATTTTGCCTGTTAAAATAGCTATTTGCTGCGATTTTTGTATTTTATCACCATCCGAAAAATGAAAAATAACCTTAGTTTCATTATCGATATAGTTGAAGGCGTCTGCAAAAATCTGCTGTCCACATAAAATGCCATCTTGTTTAGCTATCAGCTTATACTCATCTATTTCGTCAGAAAAGATCGCACTGCTGGTAACATCTTGCTGGCCAGCTAAATCTTCCTGAAAACTGATCTTTAAAATATCGTTGCACATAATTTTATAACCATTTCTTTTTTTTGAAAAATACTAACATAATTACAGCTACTAGAGCCATTACTCCCAAAACTGCAAAGTAACCCCAGGGTAGTTTAAGCTCTGGCATGAATTCAAAATTCATTCCATAAACTCCTGCTATAAAAGTGAGGGGAATGAAAATGGTAGCAATGATAGTAAGCACTTTCATTACTTCATTAGTTTTGTTATTTATTGTACTCATATAGATATCTAAGAAACCGTTTAAAATATCACGATATGTTTCTACCGAATCTATGAGTTGCAAGCTGTGATCATAAAGATCGCGCAGGTAGGGTAGAGTAGATTCGGAGAAATATTCATCGGCGTCTTTGTATAGTCGGCTTAAGGTATCGCGCAAGGGCCAAATTGATTTACGCATACTGATGATAATACGTTTTAGTTTATGTATTTGCTGTAGTGTTTCTTGGTCTGGATCTGTAATAGTTTTATCTTCCAATGTCTCCATTGTTTCGTTAAGCTGTTCTAAAATAACAAAATAATTATCTACAATGGCATCCATAAGTGAGAACGCTAAATAATCGCTACCTTTTTGCCGAATACGTCCACTGGCAGTACGTAAACGCTGGCGTAAAGGATCAAAAATGTCACCTTCTTTTTCCTGAAAACTCAATAAAGTATCTTTGGTAAGCACAAAACTGAATTGTTCAGAATTTAAATTGTAATCTTCATCTAATTGCAGCATTTTGAATACAAAAAAGAGGTAGTTTGGATAAACTTCCACTTTGGCTCTTTGCTGTACATTGGCGATATCTTCCAAGGTAAGTGGATGCAGCTGGAATTTTTCCCCTATTTTTTCCAAGATATTGGCATTTTGAATACCATTGACGTTCAACCAGGTAACTTTGTTCTTAAAGGGCTGTATTTGTAAAAAAGTTTCTGGTTGTTCCTCTTTCATCTCGTTACTATCATATTGAATTAGCTGATAGGAAACAGGAGTATTTTCAGCTCTGGTACCAGTGTAGTTTATTGTGCCAGGAATCTGATTAATTACTCTATTTCTCTTTAACATTTTTTTCTCCCTCTGGTTTGGAAAACCAGCTTTTAAAATATGTACTGGGTTTCCAGAAATTTTTCCGATTAACATTCCACCTGTCTAGTGGTATGTTAAATTTAAGGTATTCAGGATCTTGCAAATTTATTTTCAGGTCAACAAAATTAAAAAAACTCATTAAGTAAATATCGTTTATATAATATCTGTCAATGAAATTTATCGGCACATAATCTACAATATTCTTAAACAGTGTAATATCATTAATATAAGGTGTATGATTTAATTTATATTCCAAATATTCTTTGCGAGAAAGTAGAGAAGAGAGGTTATTTTGCCTGTAAATGGAATTGGTATGCTGGAGAAAATAATTTTCTAAATGGGGAGAAGTAAACACATTTAAACTATCGTTTTGTGCCCACACAGATACAAATATTACCAGAATTACCAAACTAATTTTCTTTTTCATAAATCATAATATTATGGGTTTTACGATATCTTTGCAACCAATTTTCATAGCTTTCTACTAATTTTTGTTTTCTATACTTTTCTCGATTTTTTTGGAAATCTTCTTCATTTACTTTATTAATAGAATTTATCTTGTATATTAAAAGTTGGTTTTCAGAAATTCTAATGATGGGGCTTATGTAGCCTGCATTGTGATGAGAGATATCTTCAATAATTATTTTGCTGTATTTTATTCCTGGCAGTTCACTGTTTAGGTCTAAGTTTTCTATATTATGCCAACCCCCTAAGAAGTAGAATATCTTTTCCGGATCCGAACCATCTTTAACTAATTGCTTCAAAAATTCGGCGTAATTTTTTGCTCTACCTAGCTTTTTCTCGTAGTTAAAAATAGATTTTATTTGTGGAAGTGCTTTTTCATAACTTAGCTGTTTACCTAATTTCTTCTTTAATAAGAAAATAACAGCATATCCTTGTTCTAAGTGGATAATACTGGCATATTTTTCATTACGCCACAACTGCAAAAGTTCTTTGCGGTAATCGGATATATCACCTAAAATAGTAAAATCATCGCTTGCGCTACGAAATTGTGTTTTAAAAATATTATCACTTGCAGCATAACGGTAACAACTATCGAAATAGGTAGTGGAATCGAAAACAGTTTCTGCTTTTGCCCTTGCTATACTATCTGCCAGGCTAAACTTTAGTTGATTTTCGATAAGTGGGCGGGCATCGGGAAAACTTAAAATACCAGCTTTATGTTCTTTTATTTTTTTCAAAATGTACCAATTATTTTGGTAGTAAACTGGTTGGGAAAAGCTATTAACTGGGATATTTTTCAAAGTCTTGGCGATTGTATCGGGCAGAGCAGAATAGGAAGTTAGTTTATTGGCGGGTAAATTGCGGTAGCTTCCAAAACAAAATTTTAATAACTGGAATTCATCTGAATTGCGTAAATAAGAGAGTAATTTTTCTGACCTGTGATTTGTGCAGATATAATCGAATACTACTGAATCATTGCGATAGAATAGTTTTTGGTTATTTAAATAGAAATTGGAGATAGTTTCTGTATCTATTTTGATTGTATCTGGTTGCACCGGATAGAAAACGCCGCCTAGTTGCAGGCTGTCTGCTGCCACAAAATCACCTTTATTCTTTTGGTAGTAATCTTTTAAATCCTGGGAGGTAAAATCGATAGTTTCCACTTGCTCTAACTTAATCTGGTCTTTAATATCTTGGTAATCTGGTAGATATTCCGGGAAAATGGAGATAGTGGTATAAAAAACATTGTTGTTTTTTAGTTGCAATAAATCATCATATCTTTCTACTAAAATATTTTTTGCAATTACATCTTCATAGGGAAGATCATTTTTGAATTTATCCAGATACAAAACTTTAATTTCATCGGTTAAGTTGTATTTACGAATTAGTTTTCTTAAAGTTGCAAGATCTTGGAAATTTTCTGTTAGAATTTCACAGACCTCTGGAGGAATATTGGTAATGATTCTAACCACAGATGCCGGGATACTGAACTCTTCCGGATTCTTTCGATAATACTCTTTTTTATCTACCAGAATACTTTTTTGTGTAGCTAAGAACTTTTGCCAAACTTGGCTTTTACACTCTGCCAGTTCGGCTGGCTGCGGTTCTTTTTGCCTATAATTTTTTACTAATAAGTAACCTATTTCTTCAACTAGAATGGGTTCTGAAATCTGGTTTTTATGTAATTTAAAGGCAGTTTTCACTACACGACCAGGCAGTGATCCTAAACTGTCTTTATAACTCAAAAATCCACTTTCCCAAATAGGAAATTGGGTTGTCAGTCCTTTCTGCCAGAGTTCTTGGTTGTATTGGACAGCTTGCGCAGCTGTTTTTTTTGTTTTTTCATCTACCAAAAAGGTATATAAACTATCTAAATAGGTTGCAGACAGGCTAGAATCAGCTTGTACTAGAGACTGCAATTCAGCTTCTACCTCTTTTTTTATTTCAGGTTGATATTTGCTGAAAGGTACTACTAAAAATTGGAAATTAACCTGAGGTTCAGTTAAAAATTGGTGGCGATGTTCCTGATAGAAGTCGAAAGCTCTCACGGGAGAGACTTTTACACTTGAATTTAAGTCATCAATATTCAAGAGAGCGTAGCTGAGATCGATGTTGGAGTTTTCTACAATATATTGTTCTAATAGTACTTCGTCTTTTACTTCAAACCTGTTTTGTAACACTCTTTTGGTTTTACTAAGTAGTAGATCATTACGAATTTTTTGAATAAACTGCTGACCGGAGCGTGTTTTTTTAAACTTTTCATATTTAGAGCGATCGAAAATACTATTTGTACTCAAGGTAGGATGGTTGCCAAATTCGTTCATAATAAAAGCTTCAATTTCGTTGTCTTCCACATTAATCTGATTTTCTTCTGCATACACCAGCAGCAGTTTTTCCTCGATTAATTTATCTAAAGCTTTTTGATAAGCTTCTTGGAGGCTAATATCGGTTTCGGAATACTGCTGCATTTGTTCATACAGTTCTTCCGAATCGATTATTTTATCTTCTATTTTTGCCACAACATTAGCTGTCAGGCTGCTGTAAAAAGCAATTATAATTAACAAAAACCATAACTTTTTCATTTTAGCTATCCTCAATTAGTAGTTTCAAAACCACATTTTATATGATATTCACAGCTGGCAAGCTGATTTTTTTCTTGTCATATTTTACTTATGCTTTCATTTATGCTCAAAATTAAAATTGCGCAAGGAGTTTGGTGATGAAGAAGATTATCGTATTGCTGGTTTTACTTGCAACAATTGGACTTGGAGCATATCAACCACATTTTATGAAAGATCCCGAAATTTCTGCTGATGGTAGCCGGGTGTGTTTTTCTTATTTAAACGATCTGTGGTTGGTGGATTATACTGGCGGAATTGCTAAAAGGCTTACCTCGGTTGCTGGAAATGACTGGAATGCTCAATATTCTCCAGATGGAGAAAAAATTGCTTTTAATACAAACCGTAATGGCTGGACACAAATATATCTAATGCCTGCTGAGGGTGGAAATGCCAAATTGATTTGTAGTGAACCGTTTAGAATCTTAGATTGGTTCCCAGACAACCAACATTTATTAGTAAGTGGAAGTGAGCCTGGCTTCAGAAATATCTTTTATAAATTAAATTTAGAGGGAAATTACCAACAATTGAACCTGTGGGGAGCTAATAATGCCAAATTAGATAGTTCAGGCCAGAAGATAATTTTCAATAAACGCGGTTTACCTTACCGTGAAACTTATACTGGCAGTTTTAATGGAGATATTTGGGAATATGACATAAAAAATGATGAATTCAAGCGTTTAACCAGTACAGAATATTCAGAGATGTACCCTGTGTATTCGCATATTAGCCAGAAAATCTATTATGCAGCAGCAAAAGGCAAAAATTTTCATCTGTTCAAAACTGTAGATTTTAAAGATAAAAATCAGATTTCTAAGTCTGCACAATTAGGGAATTGGTCGGTAAGGAATTTAGAAATAGCCAGAAAAAGCGATAGAATTGTATTTGAACTTTTTGACCAGATATGGAAATATGAGCCTGAAAAAAATAGTATTTCCAAGTTGGAAATTAGAATAAATGAAGATGCTATTTCAGAGGGAATAGTACGCGAAGAAGTGCGTAATAAAGCCAAAGCTTTTGCTATTTCTCCCGATGGCAATTTTATCGTGTTTTCCTATAAATATGACCTATTTGCCATACCAACTACAGGCGGAGAGGTAAAGCAACTCACAAAAGATCAGGCAGGAATAGAAAATATTGCGATAATGCCAGATAACGAAATATTCTTTACCAGTTTCAAAGATGGAGAGCCCAAATTATATCAAATCTCACTAGGTGAACCATTCCAGAAAAAGCTGGTGAAGTGGAGCGAAGATATTTTAGTGAATAATTTGCAAAAGAGTGATAAACATATCTTAGTTTACTATTCCGACTATAAAAGAGCTGGAATGCTAGCAATAGTTGACAGCACTGGAAAATTACTTACTAAAATAAAAGAACCTTTTTTAGATAGCGATAGCAACAGCGCTTCTGTGAGCCCAGATGGCAAATATTTGGCTTATATCGAGCTGAAACCGGGTATTTGGACAAGACACTTGCATATAAGAGATCTGCAAGATAAAACAGATAAACTGGTTTATAACTCTGAAGATTATCTTTCCAATTTTTATTGGGGTAAGGATGATAAAAGCGCTTTCATAGCTCGAGGTGGAAATATCTATCGCATCGATTTACAAGCTAAAGATGATTTTCCTAACTGGGAAGATAAATGGGCAGAAATTCTATCTGAAAAGAAGAAAGATGAAAATGATAATAAAAAACCAGCTACAACTGAGCTCTCTATTGATTGGACAAATTTGGCAGATAGAGTTCATAAAATTGTGGAACAAAATGGCTGGAATTTTCCAATTCATATAGCTTCCGATTCCACCTTTTATTACATGAACAACTTTGAAGACAAACTTAGTTTGCATAAATGTGATTATTTTGGTAAAAATGAGGAATTGATCTATGAGTTCAAGAAAGATAGAATTAATTTCGAGTTTTGTGAGGCTAATAACAGATTGTATTACGAAGATGGAGAAAGGCTTTATGCATTAGATGTAAACAAAAAATCTCCTGAATTAGTGAAAAGCGATTTTAAATATACTTACAATGAATATAAGTTGAATCAGGATATTTTCAAGCAGGTATGGAGTAAATTTGGCAGTGGCTTTTATGATCCTGATATGCATGGAGTAGATTGGCAAAAAGCTAAGAAAATGTACGGAGAATATACCCAATATGCTTATAGCCCAAATCAATTAAAAGCGATTGTAAACGAAATGATAGGCGATGTAAATGCTTCACATACAGGATTTTATCCTCGTTCAGATTCACAGGTGGAAAACCGTAGACGTGCCTATGGTGGATTTGTATTAGACACACAAAATTTCCCACCGCGCGGGCTACAGTTTAAAAAGATTTATCAAAATTCCAAGTTGAACCAACCTTTTGGCATAAAAGCAGGCGATATTTTGTTGGAAGTAGATGGCCACAAAGTAGGAAAAGGTGTAGCTTTATATCCTCTTTTTATGGGAAAAGTTGGGGAAAAGATAGATTTGAAAATATTAAGTGATGGCGTAGAAAAAAATGTTTCAATTAAAGGACTTTCTTCCAGCGAAAATTATTCAATGTATTACGATGATTGGGTAAAAGAACGCCAGCAGAAGGTGGATCAACTTTCGAATGGGAAATTTGGTTATGTGCATATTCGCGCTATGAACAACAATAGCTATGAAAAATTTGTGCAGGATGTTTTTGCCGAAAATTATGATAAAGAGGCTTTAATTATAGATGTACGTAACAATCCGGGTGGTAATATTCACGATAGGTTAGTGGAAGTGCTTACCAAATCGCCTTATGCTAAAACAGCACCGCGCTATGCTGGTGGAAAAAAATTCAAAACTCCAGGTAAAGTTTGGGAAAAACCGGTAGTGTTAATTATCAACGAAAATTCGTTTTCTGATGCCGAGATATTTCCCAATTTATTCAAAGAGTTAAAATTAGGAAAGGTTATTGGTATGCCTACTAGTGGTTCGGTTATTGGTACTGGACATGTTTATTTTATGGATGGCTCCAGCATGCGAATGCCCTCTAACGGCTGGTATAATTTGAATAATGTAAACATGGAAGGGAATGGGGCTGAACCTGATATCTACGTGGAGCCAACTCCCAAACAAATTATTGCAGACGATGATATCCAACTGCAACGGGCTGTAGAGGAACTGAAAAAAGAACTGGAAGAATAACTACTTACGGTTTTTCTCTTCCATTTTCTTTAGGATTTGATTTTTCAGGATTTGCAAAGGAAACGATGAGATAGATGTTTCCTTTGCATATTTTATTATGTTATAAGCTTCCAATATTTTATCGTGTGCCAAATAAACTTTAATTAATTCTATGTAGGAAATAGGATCGTAGGGAGCTAGTTTGATGCTGTATAGCAAGTTATCTTCTGCCTCTTTAGATTTGCCAACTTTTTCGCAGGTAATGCCGTAGATGCGATAAAATTGGGGAGAGGTAAACTTCATTTTGGCAGCGTTCTGAAATTCCAGATAAGCTTTCAGCCATATTTTTTGATGATAATAGGCTAAACCGCGTAAGTAAAATTTTGTTGGCTTAGCTCCGAAGCGTTTTTCAGCAATAGTAACATATTTTATTGTATCATTATATTTTCCCATATTGAAGCTAAGCTCAGCCAAAAATAGATAAGGAATTTCAGAATTAATATTGAAGGAGATGAGTTTCTTTATAATATCTGCTGCAATGGTTAATTTTCCCAATTTGGAATAGGCATAGGCTTTGTTGTAATAAAATTCAGGGATATCATTTTCTATTTTTAGGTAATAGTCTAAAGCTAATTTATATTCTCGTAAGAATAGGAAGCAATTACCAATCTTGAATTTGATCTCATCGTTGTGAGGGTCGGTTGCGAGTGCTTTTTGGTAGGTGTTTATAGCTTTTTTATACAATTTTTTATATTGGAATAGCTTTCCCAGCTCCAAATATAGCTCTGTAGCTTGTGGAAACTGTTTGATCCCATTTTCCAATGTTTTTTTTATTTCCAGCCAGTTGCGGCTTTTGCCATATTTGGCCTGCCAAATTATTTTATCTATCTTACTCATAATTTTCTTCAAACAAATTTTCCAATTTTTCTACAATTATTTTTTTATCTGTAATACGATTAATAGAATTTCTAAAATCGGAGCCACCTGTCAAACCCTTTGTGTAATGTGCCAGATGTTTTCGCATCTCTTTTATGCCAGCTTCAGGGCGGCTAGCATGTTCCTGAGCCAATTGCAAATGCTGCTTTATTATTTCCAGTTTTTGCAAAGCTGAAAGCAGTTTTTTCTGTTTTATTTCCCTAAAAAGCCAGGGTTTTCCATAAATTCCCCGTCCAATCATCACACTATCGCAGCCACTTGTTTGGAACAATTGATGAGCACTCTCGGCAGAAACAACATCACCATTCCCAATCAGCGGAATTTGTAGCTTTTGTTTAACCGCTGCAATCAGTTGCCAATCCGCCTTACCACTAAACATCTGTTTTTGGGTACGAGCGTGTAAACAAAGCATATCGGCACCGCTAGCTTGCATTCTTTGGGCAAATTCTATTGCTGTAACTTCTTTCCACCCAGCTCGAAATTTTACACTAAGTGGAATTCCTACTTTTTCTAATACTTTTTTTACTGAAGAAGTTATTTGAGCTGCTTTTTGTGGGGTTTGCATCAAGGCTGAGCCAGCACCACGTTTTACTACTTTCTTTACCGGGCAACCCATGTTCAGATCTACAAAATCGGGCTGTAGAGGTAGTATTTTTTGGGCTGCAGCTGCCATCGTTTTTGCTTCAGAGCCAAAGAGCTGGATGCCAAATGGACGCTGAAAATCGTTGAACTGGGCATAGGAAATACTGCGGTCGTAGTTGTAAATAAGCCCATCTGCACTTACCATTTCGCTAACCATAACATCGGCGCCCATTTTTTTACAGATCTGGCGAAAAGCAAAATCGGTATAGCCGGCCAAGGGCGCCAGCCAGATTTTACCATCTATCAGTTTGTGTAAATTCATAAATTTATATTAACTAACTATGCTAAACTAAAGCTACTGCTATTTTAAAACTACCAACTGAAATATCAAATACTTTGAACATCTTATTATTTTCCTATTCTATTTTTTAGAGTAAAAATAGTAACGGCAGCAGCTGCTGCAGCATTTAAAGATTCTATTTTATTGCTCATTGGAATTTTTACCTTGGCATCAGCTAGTTTATCAATGTTGGAATTTACTCCGAAAGCTTCTGAACCAATTACCAGAATTAGTGGTTTTTGTGGTTGAAAGCTGAAAACATCATTGGCGTTATGCGAAGAAGTGGTGATGATTTGTGCTGTTTGCTCTGTTAGCCACTGCCAGTTTTTGCTTAAAGTTGGTATTTGGAACACCATTCCCAAAGAAGCGCGTACTACTTTAGGGTTAAAAATTTCACAACTGTTTTCCGAAAGAACTACGGCATCTAAACCTGCTGCTGCAGCTGTGCGAATAATGGTTCCCAAATTACCAGGGTCTTTGATGTTATCCAAATACAGAATAAATTCGTAATTTTGAGGCAGCGGTAAAGTTGTAGGACTGAAAACTGCAGCAATATTTTGTGCATTTTTGCTCTCGGTAAGTTTATCTATTTGCCATTGTTCTGCCTGCCAAATTGGAATATCATCTGGTAAACTAAAATCCACATTACCATTAACGATTATTTCCAGAGGCTTCTGGTCATTTTCTAAAAGCTGTTTTAGCAGCCGTTTGCCTTCTATAATTATCTTACCAGTTTGTTGACGATATTTTTTCTGTTTCAGCTTGTGCAGCTCTTTTAGATGATTCTTGGAAAGTTTATTCATGTTTAAATTGTGGCATTTTAGGTTGTTTTTCTGCTGGCTTGCGATGAAAAACGATTATAAAATCCCCTTTTTGGTTATCGCTAACTACTAACTGTGAACCAGGGGGTAGCGGTTCAGAAGCAATAACAGCGATTTTAAGTTTTGGTCCCAGTAATTTTAATTTTTGGGCTGTACCCAGGTGATAATCACTGTGAAATCCACCGTTGTAGTGAATTACTTTGGTATTGGGATTTTGTTGTAAAAAGTCTGCAATAGATTCAGCCATAGTGTCATCTTTTAAACATTGGGCTGCATAAACCGAATCCAACATTTTACTATGCTTTTGGCTAACATGCTGAATACCCATATTAATAGCCATAGTTTGGAAAAAACGCTGTTTACATTCGTCATCAAGCACCACTAGTGAATCTGCAATGAACTTTTGTTCGGCTGCTGGTAGGCTGTATAGCGCTGCTTTACCTTGTTTATTCAGCATGGCAGCATAGCGACGTGGCACATTGGCAGCTAAAACAGGTAAAGAATGTTGTTTGGAAAATTCTACCAAGGGCTTGTAAGCTGTAGTGTAATTATGCCAAGGACGACTTTTTTGTAGAAATTCGTCTTCGTTTATTTTTCCTTGCAGATAGCTGTTTAGTAAGGATTGTACATCGCGTTCGAACATTTCCAAAGAAACACAAATTTCGGAATTCAGGGCATAAAACTGTTGAAGTAATTCTAATTCTAACTGATGCAGCAGTTCTTCTTCGTGCAATTCGCCAAAAAAGATAACATCGTAACTTTGTAGCTCTGCAGCCAGCAAAGGTATATCTATCTCTTTATAGCCAGAGAAGATCTTATACTCGGCGTTTAAAAAACAGAAAGCTAAAATTAGTAGAATGGTGACGATTTTTCTCATTTTTTTGTTTGGTTTTCTACGGAAGCTCGTAAAAACTCACTAAAAATAGGATGGGGAAGATCGGGGCGAGATTTGAATTCGGGATGGAATTGCACTGCCAGGTAGAAGGGATGATCGGGGAGTTCTACTATTTCCACCAACAGGTCATCTGGCGATGTCCCCGAGATCTGCATACCGTTTTCTTCCAAAATATCACGATATTGATTATTAAATTCATAACGATGGCGATGGCGTTCTGAGATATTTTCTTTTTTATAAACCTTTGCTGCCAGGCTTTGGGGTTTCAGTTGGCAAGGAAAAGCACCCAGGCGCATACTGCCACCCATCATATCGATGTAATGTTGATCGTTCATCAAATCGATTACAGGATTTTTGCAGCCTTCGTCGAATTCGGTGCTGTAAGCGTTTTCCAATCCGCAAACATTCTGAGCAAACTCGATAACAGCTATTTGCATTCCTAAACAAATTCCAAAAAAGGGAATTTTGTTTTCACGGGCAAATTTGGCTATCGCGATCTTTCCTTCGATGCCACGCACACCAAAACCGCCAGGTATCAAGATGCCATCAGCATCCTGAAGTTGTTCTTTTATCATCGCTTCCGTATGATTTTTTTCAGAATCAACCCAGTTGATAGTGAGATCGAGTTTTTGATGAGCAGCTGCGTGTATAAGTGCTTCACCCACACTTTTGTAGGCATCCTGATGTTTTACATATTTGCCACAAACGGCTATTTTAACTTTTTTCTCAGGATTTTTGATATTATTTAGAAAAGTATCCCAATCACGGAAATCAATTTCGTAGCGGTAAACATTGAAATGCTTACAGATCAGAGCTGGCAGGTTAGCTTTTATATAAACTCGTGGAACTTCATAAATACAGGGAACATCCACAGCATTTATCACATGATCTTTATCCACATTGGTAAATAGTGCTATTTTATTACGAATCTCGTCATTAAAATATTCTTCGGAACGGCACAATAGTATATCTGGTTGAATACCGATTTCGCGGAGTTTATAGGTAGCATGCTGAGTAGGTTTGGTTTTCAATTCACCCGCAGAGCGAATAAGCGGAACATAGGTGAGAAAGATAAACATAGAATTTTCACGTCCGTTTTCCATTCTGAACTGGCGAATAGCTTCCAAAAATGGTTGGCTTTCAATATCGCCAACAGTACCGCCGATTTCAGTGATAACAAAATCATTATCGTCATCCATTTTGCGGATAAGGCGCTTGATTTCGTTAGTAACGTGCGGAATAACTTGTACCGTTTTTCCCAGATAATCGCCGCGCCGCTCTTTTTTTAACACAGTATCGTAGATTTGTCCCGAAGTAGCATTGGAATTTTTGTTAAGAGGTTTTCCGATAAACCTTTCGTAATGACCCAGATCAAGGTCTGTTTCAGCGCCGTCATCGGTTACGAAAACTTCGCCATGTTGGAAGGGACTCATTGTGCCCGGATCTACATTCAAATAGGGGTCCAACTTTTGCATCACCACGTTGTAACCCATTTTCTTTAAAAGTAATCCAATGGAAGCTGAAGCGATCCCTTTTCCTAAAGACGATAACACTCCTCCAATAACAAAAATATGTTTAGCCATCTCCTAATCCTTTATATTTTTTATTTTTACGTTCATATTGGAAAATAATATGGGCATCCCCTTCTCATCATATAATTTTAAAGAGAGATTGCCCTCTCTTACTGTATCGTAAAGATAATAACCACATAATTCTGTTATACCGTTATTTATGCCCAAAATCATCTCACATTCACTGGATCTGTGTTCTAACTTGGTCTGCAAAATATAGTTGGCTTCGCTTTCTTGCTGGAAAGATATGAACTGGATTTTACCAGCCTGGAAAGAGATCTTGGCATTTTGGTAAAAATAGTTCTTGTAGTAAACTTTCTCAGCATCGAAAATTCCGTTTAAACTATCGGCAACAATATTCATTTTGATGTTACCCCTGGGAAAGATAACTAAATGGGTTTGTTTATTATCGTTTAGCTCTATTTGGCTGGGTGTTATCTCTAATTCCAAGCTATCATCCGCAGTAATGAGTTGATATTTGGAAAACTTTTTGAACTTTTTAATATAATTGTGGCCTAGTTTTTCCTGCTCTTCATAGTCTATATTCACAGCATCCAAATACAGCTCGTGCAGCTGGCGGTTATCATAGTGAATAAAATTAGCCAGTTCGGCATCTGGGAAATTTAGCAGCACCATTTTTTTGCCATTTTGCAGTGGTTTTTGCCAAATAGAACGAGATATATTCTGGAAAATACTGTTAAGTTTAGTTGGCATAGTAGGAAAGCCTCGCGCAATTCCTTTCCAACTTATTTCAATGAAAAAATCGGTGAGTTGGAACAGTTTTTCAATATATTTGGGTCTTAAATTTTGTGCTTCTGGTGGCAATTCTTGAAAGAAGCGTTTTTTCAGATTAGCGGTAGAAATATCCAAAATAGGAAAAGCTTTTTTCTTCCTAATTTGCAAAGCAAGTTCTTCTAGGAAAGGTATTTCAGCCAAGGGTTGTGGTGAATTTTCGGAATTTTGTAGCTCACCAGAGATGCTAACCACCTGCTCTTGGTGAATCTCCAAGATATTTTCCAGTAGTTTTTCTACGAATTGAGTGTATTCCTGCATTATTCCACAAACCAGCTTTCGCCTAGGGTAACTCGGTGTAAAGGTTCAATTTCTCGGTTCAGGATTCTGGTTGCTATTTGGCGAAATTTATCTTCATTATCGCTAACGTAGAATTTGTTAGAGCCGTCAGTTTCTGTTTCCGGATTAGGAAGCATTTCTTTCAGGTTGGCAGCTACAGCTTCAGCACTATCTACCAGTTTAATATTTTTGCCCACAATTTTACCAATTGCTTTTTTTAGAATGGGGTAGTGGGTGCATCCCAAAACCAGGGTGTCGATATCTTGCTGTTGCAAATCTTGCAGGTATTCACGAATTATAAGCTCGGAGATTTGATGTTCTTCCCAGCCTTCTTCTACCAAAGAAACCAGTAGGGGGCAGGCTTTGCTAAAGACTTGTATTTTGGGGTCGATATTTTTTATAGCATGGCTGTAAGCATCGCTACGAATAGTTCCCTCGGTTCCGATTATGCCAATTTTCCCATTTTGGGTGACGCTAGTTGCGTGGGCAGCACCGGGTTGTATAACTCCAATAATCGGTATGGGTAAGATCTCGCGCAATTTTTGCAGGGCTACCGAAGCAGATGTGTTGCAGGCTACCACGATTATTTTAGCGCCGTTTTGCAATAAAAATCTGGCATTTTGAACTGAATAATTTAACACAGTTTGGGGAGATTTGGGACCATAAGGCACACGGGCAGTATCGCCAAAATAGATGATGTCTTCCTGTGGAAATTGCTTGCGAATTTCCTTGAAAACCGTAAGTCCGCCGATTCCTGAATCAAAAATCCCGATCGGTTGTTTTTTCAAAATTGCCTCTTTTTAGTTTTAACCCAAATTTCCTGTTTTTGTTTTATTGTCAAGTGGGTTAGTTTTGGTGAAATGATATTTCAGTTAAACAGTGAATGCAAAATTTGAGGATATCTTTATTCACCTCAACTAGAGCCACAGTAAAGTTAAAGAACTTATCTTCAATATTTTCAAGTTATAAAAAATAGTATGGGAAATAATAGGAAAGATATTACACTATAAAATAATGAAGGTATTGAAAGAAAAGAAAAAAAAGTAAAAAGAAAAAGGGAGGCTAAGATGGCTAAATTAGAACAAAATGATAAAGCACCTGAGTTTACTTTGCAAAATCAGGATGGGGAAGAAGTAAAGTTAAGTGATTTTAAAGGGAAATGGTTAGTGCTGTATTTTTATCCGAAAGATAACACTCCCGGGTGTACCTTAGAAGCCAAAGATTTCACCTGCTTGGTGGATGAGTTCCAAAAATTGGGCGTACAAGTGGTTGGTGTTAGCAAAGATTCGGTAAAAAGCCACGTGAATTTTATTAGCAAGCAAGAACTGAACTTAGAATTATTGAGTGACCCTGATACCAAAGTGATGCAGAAATATGGAGTATGGCAACCCAAAAAGATGTTTGGTAAAGAGGTTATGGGCCCTGTACGCAGCACCTTCATCATAGATCCACAAGGCAAAATTTATAAAGCTATGTATAAAGTAAAAGCCCAAGGCCATGCCGATAAGGTTTTGGAGATACTGAAAGAGGAAATAAAATAGAGATTGAATAGTGTGAATCCCAAAATCTCTAATAAACCGTTTACTAAACATAAGATTTAACAAATATATGTTTAAAAAGATTTGACAAGTTAGTATGGTCCTGGTTTTATGGGCCTATTAATCAGGTCTAAAATAAAGTCCTATTTAGGAGGTCGCATGATACAGACAAAAGTAAGTATAACTGTTAAGCAGCAGGAATTTATTAATAATTACAAGTCGTATGGATTTAAAAATAAAAGTTCAATGTTCAGGCGTGCTTTGGATTTACTTATTGCAGAATATAAAAAAAAACAACTAGAGAAATCTGCGAAACTATATGCTGAGATATATTCTAAAGATAATGAATTACAGGTTTTGACTAATTCAGCAGTTGGTGAATGGCCAGAATGAGAAACTTAAAAAGAGGAATGGTAGTAAGCGTAGATCTAAATCCTGTTTTGGGTTCGGAAACAGGAAAGGTTAGACCCTGTGTAATAGTAACCAATAACGCTTATAATAAAAACGCTTACTTACCGGTGTTACAGGTGGTACCTATAACCGAATGGAATGCTAAGAAAGAGAGAATACTAACTAATGTTGTTATTGAAAAAAATAAGACAAATGGGTTAAATAAAAAATCTATTGCCGATTGTCTTCAAACAAGGCCGATTAATATTAATTCTAGATTAATTAAAATACTTGGTATGGTATCTGATAAAGTGATGGCCAATATTGACGAAGCCTTGCTAATTCTTTTTCAGCTAGATTAATGAAAACGATTAATATTGGGAATTTAGCTGTATTTTTTATGCTAACATTATTTTGATCTCATTAGACCAGCTAGCTTTCCTACGAAAATAAACCTAATAAATTAGAACTTTATACCGGTTAATATAGAAAATGAGGTATTCCTGACAGATAAAGAACTTGTGCAATAAGATCTGTTAAGAGTGGGGTTATACCTTAACTCTAATAAGATAGTATGAAAATTTGGAATATAATACTCACATCCCAAACCGGTAACAAAACTAATATCAACTCTATCAAAATCTTCGTAAAGTATTTCAAAATAGTTAGAATCATAACCAATTAAGCAATCTGCTTGAAACCCTACCAAAAAATATGTAGGAATCCATCTTTTGGTTATATTGAACTTTCCCAAAACAGGAAGGGATAGATAATCAACCCGATTTTCTTCTGTTGTTGTATAACTGTTACCATAGTTTGGATCTAATGTTAATATTTCTACTTTCATACCTTTTTGGTAATAGTGTAGTTCTGTTAGAAGGCTCAGGTTCTCTTCTACTTTAAATTCAGTGAAAATAGCTAAATCTAGACCAAGTTTATATTCTGTATCCAAATCAAAATTCACCGTTTTGTAGTTAAAATTCTGGTTGGAATAAGTTGCGCCAAACTTAAATCCATATTCTGTTTTTGCTCTGGCTGCTAGAATTACGGTAAATAATACTAAGATCAGCACTAAAACTATGCGTTTCATTTCTTCCTCCTACTTTTATTTATTTTTTATTTCTAAAACGTAATAGAAAAGGAAAGATTTAGATGAATTACTATAGCTAATTTGATAGAAAACCTGAAATAAGAGTTATTTCCAATTTGTTTACTATACCCAATGCCGCCTGCTAAAATTGGTAAATAATAGGTTGAAGGATCAACACCATCGTCTGAATCGTCTGAATTGGGTATATAGGTGGTTATAATATCTGCACCGCAATCAAAAGTGTAGAATAAACCTGAGCGGGTTGAATCTTTAAAATAATTATTATGGAGATATAATCCAGCTCCCTCTAGAAATGGTCCCACACCACCATGTAATACAATCAATTTCTCTGTTTTGCCATCAACTCCTATTTTTCCAGTTCCTAAATCAATTGTTGCAAATAAGCTTGGTGATAGCATAGCAGTATAAATTCTTTCCTGGTTATATTTAGTTTTCTGTTCTTCAGAAAATGCAGTTGAGGTTAAAATAAACCAAATTATAACTAAAATGCTTTTTTTTATTTTCTTCCCCTTATCTTTTTGGTGGATGCTTAATTAGCTCTCTTACTGTAGAGATATAGTTTAGCATCGTGTTCATTTTAACAGCAAGCATTTTTCCATAGCTTCTACTTTGCCATTTACCTGCAATTTATAAAAATAGATCCCAGAGCTTACTGATTTCCCAGATTCATCTTTACCATTCCAGATGATTGTATGTGACCCTGGCGTGAACTGATTATCTGCTAAAGTTTTAACTTTCTGGCCTTTGGTGTTGTAGATTGTTAGCTCGATTTGGGAATTATTTTGGATCGAAAATTCAATGGTTGTGCTGGGATTGAAGGGATTGGGGTAGTTGGATAAACTTGAAATACTTTCTGGCAAGGTGTCCTCTTCAACATCAACAAAGATATCATTTTCGAGTTTATAGAACTTGATAACATTGTTAGTGTCATCATCTGTAATGAACAAAAGCTCATTAGAACTAGTTCTGAAGATATCTGTTGGTAAGATATCTGAAGCTTGCACATGTACTAAACTTCCATCTATCCGGTTACGAATTTCCAGAGAATTTTCTTGAAAATACATTACATAATTGGGCTGGTTGTTAACTTCGATACAGGTGGGAGTAAAAAATCCGGTTAAATCAGGTTCTGTGAAATCAACAGTCCAGGTTTGTTCAAAATTATTCGGGTCATAATTAATGAATTTGTTATGATAGCCGTTTTGAGTATGGGTATTTTTATAGAACATCCAGCCGTAATCCGAATAATTATTATCGTTTTGGGTAACTATTTCGAATTGAACAGGCCAGTGAGAGATATAGCTTGGTCCTGAACTTCCGGAAGCAGACATGAAATCGGTTACGGTAGTGTAATCTGATTTGGATATAAGTTTTAAATATCTAGTTATGTTGGACAATTGTTCGAAGAATCCATAATAATATCCCTTTACGAATAATTCATCAGCATCATCGATATCAATTATTTCCTCGCCCATATCTTCAAAGAACTGGTCGAAAGATAGGCTGCCATCATAGGTCATGCGGATGGTTTTGGTTTCATAAACAATAATACCAGAAGTGTTATCAAAACCAAGCATTAGAATCAAATCATTATCGTGATGGTATACTTTTAATTCGCTTATTTGATTAGGAAATAGATCCCAAGTGGTACCGCCATGATCAATTATGAGGGAATCTATTACAGAGCCGGTTTCAAAATCGCAGACTTTGGTCATGATTTCGTATTCTTCTGTAAAAGAACCAATTATAATTAATTCGTCATCATATTCCTGTACTAACCCCTTTTCAGGATAGAAACTTTCACCAGAAAGCACTCTTTCACAAATAAAATCCCCATTGGTTTGGTAACTCAGCATTAGTAGATCATCACTGTAATCAGTAAAAAATAGAACAATATCTTCCTCATCGTCATTATTTACATCATACATCTGCATATTACATAACTTTGAATCGTCTGTGGGATAATTTATATCGTATTGATACTCAAAATCCACTTGAGCAAATAGGGGAGATATAAATAATAAAAAGCTTAGTACAACTATAACTCTCATTTTTTCCTCCTAGGTTGCTAGTGGTTTACGCACACCACGTTCGTACTGATTCCTACTTGCTTAATGTAGAAGCTTTTTTTTAAGCAATTCAATTATTGCCCTATTCATAAATTAAAGATATCAAGAACATAAATTAAAAACGAATAATCAATGTGAATTTATAATAATTGAATCATGACAACCCTAAGAACCCACAGAACTAACTAATAAAATGATTAATCCAACACTTGCTAAACCACCTAATATTACACCCTTTTTGGGCGCTTTGGAATTACCTTCTTTTTTATATTCTGTTTGAGATGGATTGCCATAAATATTAGGATAGCTAAAAGGATAATTTCTATAATGAAAGTTCTCAATTAAATCTTTGTCTTTATTAGAAATTTTATCAGTAGTATTTTGCTCTATATTTTTTATTGAAAGGATCCTACTTGTTTTCGAATCTTCAATTCTGAAAGAAAGAATTGTAGTAGCTATTCTATTCAAAGAATCAGAAATTGCTTCACTGTTTTCTTCATAAACGATACCATTTTCTATAACGCGATATGCAATTATTTTGTCTGCGGTATTTAATTTAGTTGTTATTTTCATTTCATCGAAATTCTCCTTCTCGAATGCATTCGCATTGGCTGCGAAAATGGAACCACGATAATCTGATGATAACATTGTAGGATTATAATAAGAAGAGCTTGATAAATCAGCAGCACCACTATTCATATTAAGTTTTCTTTTATTTTTTAAATAATGTGTGTAATTTGATTCTGATTCAGATATTAAACGATATATTAAATCATTGTCTCTTTCTAAAATAGTATATCCTTCATCAACTAATTTTTTTAGAATTACATCTTCGATAGTTGCATTTAAATAATGATCATAAGTGTCTTCCTTTTCAGTAGATACTAAAACTACATTTTCATCTTTTCTCACATGTTTTGTAATTTCATTTAAATCAATCTTTTTTATATTCTCTTGCATAAAGTATGCATTTGAATCTTTAAAAGAAATTGATTTTTGTGTTGTTGCACAACCTGCGAAAATTACAATTACACTTAAACATAAAAAAGCCCAAGTTATATTTTTCATTTTTTCTCCTACATATATAAATGGTTCTGTAAACTGAACCGTATTCATTTAGATTTAAATTATTATTTCCCACACAAATCTTCCCAATTTCTACAAGCAACTCGAGCTTCTAAAATCAATTAACATTTGTCAAATAAAAAATAATTTATATTTCAGGAAAATATCTCAAGAATATTTGCAAGTAATTCTATGCAAAATTTTCCCAATAAAAAAACCCCGAGCTCAAAAGCCCGGGGGTATTATCTATCTGGTTGTTATTTGCTAGTAGGTCGGGTAGAATTCTTTAGGTGCGGGGTTAGTTTGTTGCCAAATTCCACACCTGTGAAGTAGTAGCCGATTGCGTGGTAGATTCCTGTCAAGTTACAGGAAAGTTGAAGCGGGCTACAACCCCTTGAATTTATTACTATTCCGCCCATTTTGTATATACAATGTTAGCCACTGGGCTTTATTATTCTAGCACATAAATATAGATTATTTGCTGTATTTCAATCATTATCATGTCTAACCCCTTTCGGTTCGATATGGACAGTTGCAATAATATACAATTCTTTTTTAATCATATCTTCTATATTAGTTGCTATAGCATGAGCAGATAAAACATCCATCTTGTTGTCCACCTTTATGTGAAAAGTAAGCTCCTGATTATTGATATAGTTATGAATATGATAATGATGTGGATATACGTTTCCATCAAAATTTGATTCAATAAGAGTTTCAATTTTCTCAATCAATTCTTTGCTTGGTTCTTCTCCCAATATTTTACTGATTGCATCTTTAATTATTTCATAAGCTGCATAAAAAAGCATGAAAGCTATTATTATGCCCAATACGCTATCAATCCACCAAAAACGGTCTGAAAAGAATATACCGATTAGTACTATTACAGAAGATAGAGCATCGGTTCTGTGATGCCAGCCGTCTGCTTTTACAGAAAGGTTCCCTGTTTTTTTACCTATGTAAAAAGCATACTGTGCCAATCCTTCTTTTACCAAAATAGAAATAATAGTAACTACAATAGCTAGAATTCCAAAATTAGCAGTCTTCTTGGTATTAAATTGTAGTATTGAATCCTTTAGGAAATCATAAGCAATTAATGCTAACAGAAAACTAATAAAAATGGCTGCAATTTGTTCCCAGCGTCCATGACCGAACGGGTGTTCTTTATCCGGCTTTTTTGACGATAGTTTTACTCCAAATATTACGATTATCGAACTAAATGAATCAGATAAACTATGCCAAGCATCAGCTGTTAAGGCAATTGAACTTGAAACTATACCAGCCCATAGTTTTAATCCAAATAAACCTGTATTTACCAGAATCGAAACAAATCCTTCTGTATATCCTGCTCTATTTTTATCCATGTTATTCCTTTATGCAATAATAATTTTCAACAGAAATCATTTTGTTCAGTCCTAAAATAGTTTACAAATACATTTATATTTTACGCTACATTTAACGTCTCTTGTGGAATTCGATAGTTTTTGGTAATTATGATTCTTTTTTATTATAAATTTTGATAGCATCCTTTATATAAACCAGGATTGGCGCAGTGTTTGTCCCAAGACTACTCTGAATAAATTAAGCTACCTCAACCTGCAAATTCCGAATAAAGACTATGTCCCGAAGGGCTAAAAGCGCAAACTTTTAAGTGCAAATAAACGGTTAAACGACCTGTGGTAAATATCATTGTATATTAAATCCTTCAATAAATTCAATTTCTACTCCATTCGGATCTTTAATAAACACAAATCGTTCTCCACTTGGTACTTGAATAGGACCTTTAAAAATCTTAATACTTTTCTCTTTAAGCATCTCAATAGTATTATCTAAGTTCTCTACCTCTACTCCTATCGATACTAAAGAATCGTTTTTATTAAATAAGTCAGTGATTTTTTCATCTTCTATTAATTCGATCATATTTTTTTCTTTATCCTGCAAAAATGTAATGTTGACACCATCTTGGGGACTAAAATTCTTTACCTCTTCTAAATCTAAAATATCTGTATAAAAATTTACTGATTCCACTAAATCCTTTACTTTTATCGTGCTAAAACCTATTCTCATGATAATCCTCCTTTATTTTATTTAAACCTCAATATATCACCTGTCATTTAATTTTGCAACCCAAACTAACCAACCCGACTGCTTCTACGCCTATTAGCTGCATCAAACCTTAAAACAAACAACTCCAGATGGAAGTTACTTTTGCTTTTTCAATTCACTTATTTATAAATTTTCTACTTTATTTTTATATTTTCGCTGTTATTTTTCTGCTTTTCCAAACGTTGGAATTTTCTATAAAATTTAATCACTTTTTTAAAAGCGATTCGATTAACCGGGAATTTTACAAATAATTATTTTTAGTCAAGAAAAAATGAAAATTTGCTATACTTATATTTAGATTTGCGGAATCGTTAGCTGAAAATAGAGAAGAGTTGCGTTTTCGTTAGAATTATACTGACGCTAAAAAAACTGGAAACGTGGAAAAATTCTTCAAAACTTATCTGCCTCTGGCGGGCTCTTCCTGCTTAGGGTGGAGCTGTTTGTTATACCAATTTGCAAGAATTAAACATCAAGCGGACTCATTACACTTGTTTTTGGCAAAATTATTTTTTTATACTTGACACCTATTCAATTAATTTTGTATCTAAAAATAATTTAAGAAGAATAAATGAAAAAGAAGTTAGAGTGTTATGAGGCTTGTGTATAAGGATGTTACCACGCCTGTTGGTGGGATGTCACTAAGATAAGCTTACGGCACGATCACTAAAAACAGGAGATGCAATATGACAAAAGTTCTTATTCTTTACTACAGTATGTATGGTCATGTCGAAACCTTAGCTAAAGAGGTGGCTGAAGGCGCACGTAGGGTCAAAGGCACCGAAGTCACCATCAAACGTGTGCCCGATTTAATGTCAGAAGATGTGGCTCGAAAGGCGGGCGCCAAAATCGACCAAGCAGCGCCGTTTGCAACAACAAGCGAACTGGCAGATTACGATGCCATTATATTTGGCACCCCTACACGCTTTGGCAATATGTGCGCGCAGATGCGCAACTTCCTGGATCAGACCGGAGGACTGTGGGCTGGCGGAAAGCTGATTGGCAAGGTGGGTAGCGTATTCACATCCACGGGTACACAGCACGGCGGGCAGGAAACTACTATCACATCGTTTCACACCACCTTGCTGCATCATGGCATGATCATCGTGGGTGTTCCCTATTCCTGCCAGGGACTCGCGAATATGAGTGAAATCACCGGCGGAACACCCTATGGAGCAAGTACTCTTGCCGGCAGCGATGGTAGTCGCCAGCCATCTGAGAATGAAATGAAAATTGCCCGTTTTCAAGGAGCCCACGTTGCAGAAGTGGCTAAGAAGCAATCGGCCTAAAAACCGCGTCAACCCGGCCGCAAAAAGCCGCGTTGCTTCGCTCTAGCAGTTTCTCAGCAGGTGAGGCATGACAACAGACATATTGAAAGGAAAAATAAGAGTTCACTTCCTGTGATAAAACTTGGAAAAACACAAGAAGAACCTGAAGATCCGGGACCGTGACCCTTGCGCCTCGCGACACGTCACGTGAATGTTATGCACCTGGCTTCGAGCATACCCTACTTAGCCTGTGCGGCGGAATTAGAAGGATTCAGTCGTAAAAAACAGTCCAACCCTGCCCCGAAAGATACAGGCAAGAACCACCACACAGCTAAAAGCGACGAGGCTTTTATTATACACCACCATCACTGATTTAATTTCAGCATATTTCAAGGTGATTGATTTATTATATTTAGATTGGATTATAAATTAATTCCTCATCTACTTCATATCTTTCGGATGAACTATATGAATAATGAGAATTTCAAGGATTCAAATATCACATTTAAGTCTGTTTTATGAGGTAAAGTGTAATAACTGAAGAAAATATGTTATGATCAGTCTTTATCATTATCCTCCTCACTATCACTGGTTTCATTATCAGCAGATGATTCAATTTCTAATTTAATCAATAAGTAAAACGCAAAAACTTCTAAGGCTACACCTATTGCTGCCCAACGGCCTACCTGATAAAATATTATTGTACTGTCTGTTAAAAAAATAGCAAATACAAGAGTGCTTAACAGCCTTTTTTCGTAATCATTATTAACCTCCAATGAAATTATTATTAGAACCCTTTTTAATATTTCATAACTTATTAATAATAAATAATTTATAATCACTAAAATCATCTTGGCTGGGAAAATCCAAAGCAATACTCGCTGAAAGCTATCGAGAATATTCTCGGATTTGCTCTGCTGGGAAACCAATAAATTTTATCTACGTCAGTCTATATTAAGGTTTATTTTAATCCCGATATTTAAAATTTTTACTCTGTTTTTTACCAATTTTGCAGAACTCATTAATTTCTTGAAAAAACGGTATAAATGGTTTGTTCAAAGACC
>JASUTE010000033.1 GCA_030445745.1 Candidatus Cloacimonadota bacterium | reverse complement strand
ATGTGAAATGAGGGAAATTTCACCCAGTGAAATAGAAAAAAGCAGATTTCACAAGGCAGGCTTGGCAGGCGCGAAAGATAATTCAAGAAGATTTACTCGCAAAGACTAGTTCTTTCTAATGACTTTCAATAAATGCGTTCTGTTTAGTAATAGAAAACCCTCTCCTGTAGAAATGATAAGTAAACCTAATTTCACAGAATAAATTCAATTCTCTATTAGAAAGGAAGACTGATATTTTCCAAATTAGCTTTGCTAATATTGCACTAGAACCAGCGAATTAATAAAAAAACGGAAATCCCAGAACCGAGATTTCCGTTCGAAAGTAATTTAAATTACTAAAATTTATTCCAAACCGGCTAAGATTTTTTTTACTTTATTTAGTTTAGTTTCCACCTCATCTTGTTTAGCTTTTTCCTTGGTAACTATATTTGCTGGAGCGTTGTTTAAAAACTTGTTATTATTAAGTTTACCGTTTATCTTTTGAAGTTCTTTCTCAAGTTGGGTTTGCTGTTTGCCTAGCTTATTTTTCTCTTCTTCCAAATCTACCACACCACTCAGCGGCAGGTAAATTTCTATGTTTTGCACTACCGCAGCGATCGATTTTGCTGGCCTTTGCATTTGCACAGCTATCTGCATATCATTGGTTTTGGCTAATTTGTCGAAATAGTTTTGATAACTGTTCAGCAGTGCGACCTGCTCATTATTTTCCACTTTTATAATAGTCTGCACCTGTACTGCTGGCGAAATATTAACCTGTTTGCGCAGATTTCTAATTGCCGAGATCGCTTCCTGAATAAGCTGCATATCGGCGTCTGTCTGTTTATCTATCAGTTTATTATCGGCTTTTGGGAATTTCGCTACGATAATTGCATCTTCGGCTATAGGGAAATATTGTTTTATAACCTGGAAGATCTCTTCGGTAATAAAGGGCATGATGGGATGCAACAGGCGCATAGAATTTTGCAGAACATCCAGCAGGATATATTTGGCAGTTAGCTGTCCTTCCCTATTGGAATCGTCATAAATCCTCTCTTTGGCCAATTCCAAATACCAGGCACAGAACTCATTCCAAATAAACTCCTGCAAGGCGGCCGCAGCGTCGTTTAGTCTAAGCTTTTCGTAGTAATGGGTAACATTAGCAATTACCTGTTGCAAACGGCTGTAGATCCATTTATCAGCTAATTCCAGCTTTAGTTCGTGGGGTTTTGGCAAACCTTCTATCTTTTCAATGTTCATCATCATGAAACGGAAAGCGTTCCAAATTTTGTTGGCAAAATTACGCCCATTTTCCAATATTTTTTCGGAATAATAGCTGTCCTCACCCTTAGGAGTATTAAAAATCATACTAAAGCGCAGGGCATCGGCACCCACTTCCTCAATTATGTGAATAGGATCCGGCGAATTTCCCAGCGATTTACTCATTTTACGGCCTTGCTCATCTAGCACCATACCGTGTAGCAGTACTGTCTCGAAGGGAATCTTATCTTTGAATTCCAAGGTACTCATTATCATTCTGGCCACCCACAGGTAAATGATGCCGGGTGCAGTAACCAGTAAATTAGTCGGCAGAAAATATTCCTGTTCTTCTGTATCTTGGGGCCAACCCATGGTAGAAAATGGCCATAACCAACTGGAGAACCAGGTATCCAAAACATCTTTGTCCTGCCTCAGTTCCTCTAATTGCAAGTTTTCATCGTATTTTTGGCGTGCTTTCTGCAGAGCTTCCTGTTTATTTTTGGCAACTACAATCTGGTTTTGGGGAGTGTAGTAGGCCGGAATACGATGTCCCCACCATATCTGGCGGGAAATACACCAGTCGCGTACATTTTCCATCCAGTGCAGATAAACCTTAACCCATCTTTGAGGTTGGAATTTCACCTGGCCATCCTTAACCACATCGATAGCCCGTTTTGCCAAAGGTTTCATGCTAACGAACCACTGGTCGGAAAGATAG
Source organism: Candidatus Cloacimonadota bacterium (assembly GCA_030445745.1). Taxonomy (GTDB): domain Bacteria; phylum Cloacimonadota; class Cloacimonadia; order Cloacimonadales; family TCS61; genus JASUTE01. Next base: position 10,744 of record JASUTE010000033.1, on the reverse strand, counting down.
GGCTCGATAGCTGTATCGCAACGATAGCAATGTCCTACCGAGTGCTGATGCTCTTCGATACCAGCCAAAAGCTTTCTATCTTCCAACTCTTTTATCAGTTTTTTTCTACATTCAAATCTATCCATACCTTGGAACATAGAGCCGGCATTTTCGTTCATAACGCCATTTTCGTCTATTACCAAAATCTGTTCCAGGTCGTGCCTCTGGCCAATCTCGAAATCATTAGGATCGTGAGCAGGAGTAATTTTCACACAGCCGCTACCAAATTCCATATCAACATATTCATCTGCTATAATAGGAATTTCGCGCTCTACAAAAGGTAGAATTACTTTTTTCCCTATCAGCTTTTGATAGCGCTGGTCGTTAGGATTAACCGCTACTGCTGTATCGCCCAGCATAGTTTCGGGACGAGTGGTAGCAACTGTTACAAAACCGCTACCATCTTTTAAAGGATATTTCATATTCCACAGATGTCCGCTTTCTTCCATATATTCCACTTCGTCATTCGCCAAAGCGGTAACACAGCGTGGACACCAATTTATTATGCGTTTACCTTTGTAGATAAGTCCTTTTTCGTAAAGTTGAATAAATACTTCTTTAACAGCTTCGCTCAGGCCTTCGTCCATAGTAAAGCGTTGTCGGCTCCAATCGCAGGAAGCACCCAATTGTTTCAGTTGTTCAATTATACGATTTCCCTTTTCCTCTTTCCATTGCCAAATCCGCTTTATCAATTCTTCCCTACCGATATCGTGCCTGGTTTTGCCCTCTTTTTGGTAGAGCTCTTTTTCTACAATGTTTTGAGTTGCAATGCCAGCATGGTCGGTACCGGGAATCCACAGAGTGGGAAGGCCAGTCATGCGTTTGTAGCGAATCATTACATCTTGTAGGGTGTTGTTCAGCACGTGTCCCATGTGCAAAATGCCGGTTATATTTGGTGGCGGCATTAGAATAGTGTAAGGTTGCTTATTTTTGTCGATTTGTGGCGAGAAAAAGCCGTTTTCTTCCCAAAATTTATACCATTTTTTTTCTATTTTTTGTGGTTCATACTGTTTATTTATTTCCATCTTATATTTCCTTCGCTAATTTTTGTTTTATCACTTTTATAAAGTGACGATGAGAACTAAAGGCAATATGGGGTAAGCTATCTAAGCTAACGTAGCGCGCTTCGGCAGCATCATCTCCTGCACGAAGCTTACCTCCCTGGATCTTCATGAGAAATCCAAACGAGATTACTTTTTCGTAGATCGGTGAAAAATCGGTGTAGTAGCCCAAATCTTCAGCTACAGTACCTTGCAAGTTGGTTTCTTCCAACATCTCCTCTATCGCACATTCATCTGGTGCCTGATAGATTTCCACATAGCCGCTTGGTAGAGCCCACTGTCCAGCTTGGGGAGCAAATTTTCTTTTTACCAATACCAGCTGATTTTGTTTGTTTAAAATTACACAAGCTGAAGCTGGAATTGGGTTTTTGTAGTAAGTCCAGCCACAATTGGGGCATTTAGGGCGCGGTTTGTCTTCGTGGTCGTTTGCAAGCTCCAATCTGGTGCCACATCTCAAACAGTAATTTACATCTTTATAATTAGCTTTAGTTAATTTTTTCATTATTTCACTTCCAAAACTAGTTTAGTTAGTTTATTGCCTTCTACTAAATATACACATTTTTCCAAAATATCAAATCTACTTACGTATTTTATACCGCGAGACGAGGTGTAACTGTTAATTTGCTCACCCGTTATCACATCCAAAATCTGAAGACTATTTAGCGAATAAACCAGCACGATACTACCACTTAACTGGCGGTAGTCATCAACAGAAATTTGGAAAAAGTTACTATTTGCATTTTGCTTAGTAAGTGCTTGTTCAGTTTTGTTTTCCCAAACTATAGAGCCATAATCTCGATTTAAACACATTAGTTCGTTTTTTGCTGTAATCACCAGTATACGATTGGCATCCAAAAGTTCTATTCCTATAATTTTATCGTCAAATTCTTTACTCCAGCGCAGGTTATCTGTCATTTTACGGTATACTAGAATCTCGTTTTTGGAGCATATATAGATGTTTTTTATATCTACTAAAGGCGTGTGTTGAATACCATTGGAAAACGTTTTGACCCACTTTTTGTTCAGTTCTATTTTCTGGTGTGGATACAAAGAGATATCTGCAGCAAATTCCAATAGGCTTTTCTGATTTTCACTAATTCGATGCTTAAGAATTCTCTGTTGCTCTGCTATGAAATTTTTACCAAAATTAACATAAAGTGCTGATAAAATAATAGCTAAAGCAACAAATATAGTCAGATTTCTTAACCTTTTATTGGCCAGAATCTTTCGCTTTTTCTTTTTGGAAATTGTTTTACCAGAAATAATAAAATAAGGGAATGGCTGTTTTTGGTATTCTTCTTGAATGTTTTCCAACAAAGAAAGGTGGTTGAAACCAGTTTTTTGCATTTTTTCAGCAGTCATAGAATCCAGGCAGAACAGATATTCATCGTTTTTCAGCTTAATATTATGAACTTTAACGTGAATATCTTCGTCTCTGCTTCCCAGTAAAAACAGGTCTTTGCGAGATTTTACTTTGAAGTTGTCCCATTTTTCGCCAATGTATTCCAACTGGTCTTTGTATAGCCTTGCCACCAGCAGCCTGCCAAAGCGTACCAGATAAATTTGGTCTTGCAGCATAATGACCAGCACCAGCGAAGTTCCAAAATCTTTAGTGTCTGCTTTGCGAAAAAAGGAATAAAGCTGCCAATTAAGTTCAACGAAAAACTCCTGTAGCGTTTTTTCCAAGTCTTCTACCATTACATCCTGAAGTTTTAGCTGCATTACCCGTTTCAAGATATGCGCATTGATCTTTTTCAGAGACGGATAATCTTCTAAATTATGAGTAAGCAGAATAATGTTCTTTTCCTGACTTTTAAAAACATCGAACAAAGCATAATTGCTGGCAAAACTATCGGAATGAGAGATAATTTGCATATTTTAACTCCACCATTTTATAAAAGAGCGATAAAACACCCGTAGCAAGGTGGGAATATCCATAAGCATATTGGTGTAGGAAGCATTTGCGAGCGGGCAGTAGCATTCTTTATTTTTTATTGAAATACGCTCTTTTTTTGCATTTTTACTGAACCAGATTTTCTTAAAATTATAGTCCTGCTGGCGTAAATTACCCAGTGAATTTGCCTTTATGCAGCAACTCCAAACTTCGCCATCGGGCGATATTTGTGCCGAAGCAATACCGGCATAGCAGGGTATCACTTGCGTTTGATCACGCAATATTTTCTTGACCATATTGTAATATTCAATACGGAAAGCTTGAGTTATTTTACTCATTCCTTTGAATTTATTATTTTTAATGCGATGGCTAAGGAAATCGATTGCAGAACGATAGGAAATAAGGCTAGGAGTGATTTTAGCTCCTTTGGTGTCCAGCTCTTCCCTCTCTTCGGCAATTTCGGTTATATAGGAATCGGGGTGCATAGATAAAAGCACATTAGCAATTTTGGGAAAATCTTCTACATTGAAACGAGAGATAACTGTATGAATGCCTATTGACAGGTTTTTTAACTTTAAATCTTGCAGTTGAGAATATGTTTTCATCACTTTTTTATAATTATTGGGAATTTGCCTAATCTCATCGTGCTGTTTGCCGATGCCATCTACAGAAAGGTTAATTATCAGTTGGCTTTTTTTGCAGGTTGTGGCAATTTTTTTTACATCTGCTACTATTTTTTCTGTTAACAGGCCATTGGTGGGGATATTGATAATAGCTGGTCGGGAATGACGATAGATGATTTCGCAAATTTCAGGAAGATCTTTCCGGAGAAAGGGCTCACCCCCACTAATAGTGATCCAATAAGGTGCTTTACCAATTTTTTTGAAAATAAGTTCATACTCCGAAAGAGTAAGATTTTTGGCTTCTTTTTTCCAAATATTACAAGTTTTGCAGCGGGAATTGCAACTGTAAAGAACACTAACAGTAAAGTTTATGGGTAATAGCTGCAGCAGATCGTGTTTGCGCATGAATTTATACATCAATATCTTGGGAATCAATTCCAGCATTATTTCCTCAAATCTTTGGTGGTTTTGGCTATATCCCATTTAAAGGGATTTAACTTCTTTATTTTATAATCTTTCCATCCTAAATAGCGTGAATAGAGCTCGATAAATACCACCGCGCTCAGATAAAATATAGTATGGGGATAGCGCACAATCTCTTCCCAAGCTAATTTTATTAGCAAAGCGCTGTTTTGGGAACTTACGCTGTAGTTAGCGTTATCTTGCAACCATAAATGGCCGGCTGCTATGCGCCTTCTTTGTTTTATAAAATCAGATAGAGTTTCAGGACCTTTGTTGTGAATAATAGCTGTGGGGATATAGATCTTTTTTAAATCATTTTCTTTTATTTTAGCTTCGATGGAAGCTTCATCGACAGCACTTTCTGGCGGAATTTTTTCAAATACCTTGCGAAAGGCTACCATTTCACCCAATTTAGGGCTCTGCAATGCCATTTTATGATGCATTTTCCACAGTAAGTTTACTGCATAACCAATAAAACTGTTTGCTTTATTTTGTGGAATAGGCCGCCCACCTGTCATACCGATTTTTTCATCTTGGAAAGGTGTAACCAGTTTTTCTACAGTGTCTTCTTCCGGAATAGTATCGCCACTTTCAATTATCAAAATATCGCTAGTGGCAGCAGTAATGAATTTATTTATAGCAGCCGCTTTTCCGTTTCTTTCTGTTTCTGAAATTAACTTTATACGCTTATCTTTCTGGCAAAATTCTTTCACTATTTGGTCGGTACCATCGCTGCTAGCGCTGGAAACCACAATGATTTCAGTAATCTCTGCTTTATTTAGTTTCTGATTTTGCAAAGCCTGCAGTAAATTGCCAATATTGGCTGCTTCATTGTAAACTATTACCCCGATAGAACAGGCTAGATTACTCATCTTTTTCCTTAGCAATAGCGTTTAAAATTCCATTTATGAATTTACTAGAACTTTCAGCACAGAATTTTTTAGCGATCTCAATTGCTTCATCCATAACTATGGGAGGAGGAGTTTGGGTAAATAGCATTTCGTAGGTTGCTATGCGGAGCAGGCATTTATCGAGGTTGGCAATTTTATCAATCGACCAGTTGGTGGAATGAGAACCGATATTTTCATCTATTACATCAAGATTTGGAATAATTCCTTCTATTATGGAAGCGGCAAATTCACAGATTTTGGAATCTGTTTCGATATGATTATCTTCGCATATCTCAGCCATTTTTTCCTTATATTTTTCCAACCAGCCTAATTCTTTTAAATAGGAATCTGTTTCCAGATACTCTAGCGAATAAAGTGTCTGCAAAGCAATTTCACGTCCTTTTCTTCTTAATCCCATGCTATTTTCTCCGTAAAATAATACACATATTAAAGCTTAAGTCACTAAATTTATGCTTGATAATAAAGCAAGTATTTTTTCCCAAACAATGAATATAAAAGATTTCTGTTGCAAGCTTTTTATAAAGACTGTTTACAGCTTCTATGTTGTATTTGGAAAATATTCACTTATCACGGAATTTTAAATAAAACCCGCATTAGCTTCCTAGAAAAATAAGGAAGTTTTCTAATGAGCTGTTAGTTAGGAAAAGTTTGACAAAATATTCTTGCCCCAGTAAATTAAGAACCATAAAAATTAGCGAAAAAGGAGCTTATATGGGAAAGAATAAAATTTTCGTTTTAGATACCAACGTGCTCATACATAACCCTAAATCTATGTTTTCTTTCGAAGACAATCTGGTGGTAATTCCCATAACTGTTATCGAAGAAATAGATAATTTTAAGAAAGGGCTAGACGAAAAAGGCCGTAATGCACGTCAGATAGGACGCTATTTGGACGAATTAAGGCAACAGGGTAGTTTACAAAAAGGTGTGAAAACGGAAAAGGGTGGCATTATAAAAGTGATGATAAGCCGCAAGATAACCGATACGGCCAGCGAAATTCTGATTACCGACACTAACGATAACCTCATAATCGGCACCGCCCTCTTCATACAAAAACAGGAAAAAGATAGCGATGTAATTTTGGTTTCCAAAGATGCCAATGTACGCATAAAAGCTGATGCCGTGGGTTTACGAGCCGAAAATTTTGAAACTGATAAGATAAATTTTGCCGAGCTGTACAGTGGTTATAAAAAAATAATAGTAAGCCAAGATGTTTTACATACCTATAAAAAGGAAAAATTTTTAATAAATGAATTTGGCCAGATCTATCCCAACCAGTTTGTGTTGCTGGCTACTTCGGAAGAAGATCCAGAGCCCATTTTAGCACGCTATTCAGTACAAAATAACACAATTTATCCGCTAAAATATTACCAAGGACAAGAGCTCTTTGGCATTAAATCGCGTAATTTGGAACAAACCATGTCATTCGACCTGCTATTGGATCCACAGGTGCAACTGGTAAGCTTGGTAGGAAAAGCAGGTACCGGCAAAACATTATTAGCCCTGGCAGCCGGACTGAACCAAGTAGTGGAAGAAGATAACTACAATCGTATGGTGGTTTCCCGACCAGTTTTCCCACTAGGAAAAGATCTCGGTTACCTGCCAGGTAGTAAAAGTGAAAAGTTTAATCCCTGGATGCAACCTATCTACGATAATATGGAAATATTGCTTTCTACTCGTAAAGAGCAGGAAGATAACGGAAATGGCAAGATCTTTGGCAAAAAAGAACCCTCCCTGCAAGATTATTTAGATTTTGGTTTCATCGAGCTGGAACCACTTACCTACATTCGTGGGCGCAGCTTGCCAGAGCAATTTCTGGTTATAGACGAAGCCCAGAACCTTACTCCGCACGAGATGAAAACGATAATTACCCGCGCTGGCGAAGGCACCAAAATAGTTCTTACCGGCGATCCTTACCAGATCGATATTCCCTATCTGGATTCGGAAAGCAACGGCTTGAGCATCGCTGTAGAAAAATTTAAATCTGAAGAAATTGTAGGACACATTACCCTAACTAAAGGTGAGCGTTCACACTTGGCTACCATCGCCGCTAAATTCTTTTAACCGAGAGGATGAATAAATTGCAGAAAGACCGCAGTTGGACAGAGATAGATTTAGATAATTTTGCCCATAATTTGGCTGAACTCAAGCGCTTTTGGGGCAGAAAAGATTTCATGCAGATAGTAAAGGCGGATGCCTATGGCCATGGTGCTTATCAAATAGCAAAGCAGGCTTTGGAATTAGGTGCAGTCTATTTAGGAGTAGCCAATGCCGAAGAAGGCGCATTACTGCGTTTTCAGGGCATTAGCAGCCCCATTCTTATTTTGTCGCCTTCCCTAAAATCGGAGATTCCCATAATAATAGAAAACAACCTTACCCCCACTGTTTCCAGTTTGGAATTTGCCCGTGAGTTGAATAAGCACCTGGAAAATGAATTTCCCATTCATGTGAACGTAGATACTGGCATGGGGCGCAGCGGTTTTAGTTACCAAGCTGCTGCTAAGAGTATCTCCCAAATTCAGAAATTAGATAAACTGACGATAAAGGGCGTTTTTTCCCACTACTCGGCAGCAGAAAACGATGCCGAATACACTCACCAGCAAACGGAGCGTTTTTTCCAATTATTGGAAAAGCTAGAAATTTCGCCCCAATATGTGCACATAGAAAACAGTAGCGGTGCTGTGAATGCGCAAGTTGGTTTTGCTAATTTGGTTAGGATAGGTTTACTGAGCTATGGCATTTACAGCGATGCCAGTTTGCGTGACAAGCTAGAGTTGAAACCGGTGATGAGCTTTAAGACCAAGATCTCGCAATTGAAAACAGCACAACCAGGCGATTCTATTGGTTACAACCGCACCTTCACAGCTTCCCAGTATATGAAATATGCTATTCTACCGGTTGGTTATGCCGATGGCTATGATTTTATGCTTTCCAACCAGGCAGTGGCAGTGGTGAACAACCAACTTTGCCCCATTTTAGGAAAAATAAGCATGGATATGAGTGCGGTGGATGTATCCCAGCTGGAAAATGTAGATGTAGGCGACGAAGTAGTGCTGCTGGGTAATAATTTTGCCGAGATACGTGCAGAAAATTTAACCAAGCTCTATGGTGGCAGTACCTATGAAATTTTGTGTCAGATAGGCCGCAGAGCCAAGCGATACTTTCGCAAAAATGGTAAAATAATTGCTAGTTCACCCTATTTACGCCGCGATTTCGTGCCTACCGATTTTTCCGATAAAAAGCTTACTAATATCATTGAGACAGCTATCGAGCACCGTTTGCAGAGCAAGGAGATAGCTAATTTGATCTACGAAGATGTGCTGAAACGGTTTTTTAGTGACCGCGATAGAAATATTCATTATCGTAGGAATTTTAGGCACACTATTGAATTTGCGCCTGCTTCCCAACCAGATTTTCAGGATTATTTTTTGGCAAAAACTACGTTGAATTTTAGTAAAATACTGCAGCATGACTATTTTTATGTGGCTTGTGCTCCCGATGAAGACAAGCTGGAACAATATTTTCAGCGCACTGATGTGGAATATCGCTGGCTGTTGGATACAAACTTGAATACCAACCAGTTTGCCATAGATTCGGTGCAGATAAACGGCATGGAATTAAAACACACTGCCAGCCACAAAAATGGTTGTTTGGAAATTCGCTGCCAGCATGAAAAACTGGCTGAATTAGTTGGTCAGGAAGTAGAGTTTTCTATCTCTACCCGCACCTACTACCCCAAAAGTTCACACCAGCTGAGTGTTTACCTTATCGAGCTTACGCAGGGAGTGGATATTCGTTTTATTTTTGCTAACATTCTGAAAGAGGTGGAAGCGGTGCCTATATTCTCAGGCCGTAGCAAATTCCCGCAAATTATGGAAAAAGAGGGCGAAATAAGGGTGAAAGTGCAAGCAGATGAATGGGTCTTCCCCACCAGCGGCGTGGTGTTTGTGTATTGAAGGGGGTAAGCTTCTACAGAAGTGCAAGCTATTTCCTCCAAAAAAAAATGTTTTATAACAATTTTTGAATTAATTAACCTGCACTAGTTATTACTAATCTTTATCATTAAATCACTATATTTATAACCAAATAGTGTTAATACATCTTTTATTATAGAAACTATAGAATTAGCACTTAAATTCGTTTCTACATAATAATCCGTATTGTTAATTTTTTTTGGTAAGCGTAATTCATATTGATTTTTTGTAAAATAAGGTCGTTTTGTCCCAGAAATAGAAGTTATATTTTCAAATTTGTTTGGATGCAAAGTATAAATTTTCTCACTAAATTTTACTAGTAGTTTTTTCCAAGAACTAACAGGGATACGTTCCCTTAAGAATTCAAAATAAGATATTTTTTGATAAGTAAAATTATTGTCTATTGATAACAAATTATTCTTTTTTATTATTTTGTTGATAGGCATCTTGCTTGAGTAAGAGTTCTTTTGTAAATGATTGTCCTCTTTATTTAAAATTTGCATTTGAGGTTGTTTTATTATATTTAATAAAAATTCGGAAATTTCTAAATTATCAGGCCTATGACCACAAATATTTTCAGTTGTCTCTGCCAAAAGTTCAATAAAAAATTCATCTCCTTCAACATGCAACTTTTTCCAAGCTTTTGGTATATTTCGTTTAATAATATCTTTTTTTTGCCTATCACCATATAATTTTTTAGCATTAATCAATGCTTCACCGCTAAGTACTTTATCCTTATTGAGAAATTTATTAAATACATCAGCTATTTTATCTACACTTTGTGAATACATATCAATTGCATAGAATTTTCTTTGTTCCCAACTTCCTTCTTGTAATGGTAAATAAAACCACCAAAGAATTCCATTAGTTAATATCGACAAGTTTACTCCTTGACGGAAAGAATAAGTAAGAAGTTGCTCTTGGTGATTTTCAAGTTCCTCATTAATTCTTTTTACTTCAATAAAGACTTTATTTACAGAACCAATCCGAAGTGCATAACCCTCTGTGCCAAGATGACACTGGACACTTTTCTACACTAAAATAGTGTTGAAAAGAAGGTGAAAAATGGAAAAAAAGCAGAAACGATTAATTGAATTTAGCGAATTGGAAAGAGACCGTAGGAAGACTGGAGATTCGCCAAATTCTGCACCGCAAAATACAGAAGTACCCGAGGTAGAAGTGAGTACTAAGAAGAGACGTCGCCGATTTTCAAGGGAATACAAACTGTCGATCTTAAAAGAGGTTGATACAAGTACCAAACCAGGCGGTATCGGTGCTATTTTGAGACGTGAAGGCTTGTATTATTCCAATATCAGACAATGGCGGGAGCAATTAGAATTGGGCAAACTGGGTAAGAAATTGAACGAGAAAGAGCGGAAGAAGATCATGAAACTTTCCCAAGAGAACCGGAAATTGCAGCGTGAACTGAACCGCTCCAAATTGATCATCGATGCTCAAAAAAAAATCTTACAGATCTTAGAGATGGAAGATCAGTCTTAGCGACAGAGGATTGTAAAGAGATGGTTAATAATCTTTCAGAAAAGATCGGAACTAAAACAGCCTGTGATGTTTTTGGACTTCCTCGATCTACCTATTATTATCAGCTTGAGCCAGAAGTTCAGGTTGATTTTCCTAGCAAACGGAAATCACCTAATTTTGCCTATTCTCAGCAGGAAAAGCAGGAGATTCTGAATATTATGAACTCTGATATTTACCTGGATCAGACGCCATATGAGATTTATGCATCTCAGCTTGATGAAGGTAATTATCTTTGCTCCAT
>JASUTE010000013.1 GCA_030445745.1 Candidatus Cloacimonadota bacterium | reverse complement strand
ATTAATTACCCCGATTGCTATGGAAAAAGGACTTCGCTATGCTATGCGCGAAGGTGGAAGAACTATCGGCGCTGGCGTGGTTAGCGATATTATTGAATAGGTAAGGTTATGAGAGAAATTATTGTATTAGCTTGCGAAGAGTGTAAAAGCAGAAATTATACAACTACGAAAAATCGTAGAACGCACCCTAAAAGGGTAGCTTATAAAAAGTTCTGTCCTAAATGCAAAAAGCACACTAATCACAAGCAAACAAGATAAGATTTGATGTGTAGGTTAGTAGCTCAATTGGTAGAGCACCGGTCTCCAAAACCGGGGGTTGCGGGTTCAAGTCCTGCCTGACCTGCCATTATTTCTATTTAAGTTAGGGAAAATATGTTTGCAAAAATATTTAAATTTTTTAAAGAAGTAAAGCAAGAAATGAAGTACGTTAGCTGGCCTTCCAAAGCGGATTTGAAGGAAGGAACTACGGTGGTTATAATTATGTCCATAATCATGGGTGTTTTTCTATCGCTGGTAGATTTTGGTTTCAACGTGCTTATAGGAGCTATCCTCTAAAGGCTATTTATGGCAAAAAAATGGTACGTGGTGCATACTTATGCTTCACAGGAATTCAAGGTAAAAGAAGCTATTGAAAAGATGACCGCCGATGCTGGTTTGGAAGAAAAGGTGGGACAGATTCTTATTCCTACTCAAAAAACCTTCCATATTCGCGATGGCAAGAAAATAGAGCGTGAAAAAAAATTGTTCAATAGCTATGTTATAATTGAAGCAGAGTTAACTCCTCGCCTTTATACTCTAATTAGGAATGTTCCGGGAGTAACTAATTTCTTGGGAACCGGCAAAAAACCCCAACCTCTCGACAAGGTAGAGGTAAACCGTTTACTGGGTATTGCCGATCGCGATAAAGATTCAGAAAAAAATATCAATTTGATACCCGGAGATATGGTAAAAATAACCGGTGGACCATTTAATGACTTCGAAGGAGTTATCGATAAGATAAGTGAAGATAAGAAAAAGTTGACGGTAAAGGTGACCGTTTTTGGACGGATAACTCCGGTAGAAGTAAGATCAGATCAAGTAGAAATAATGTAACAGAGGTAAGATATAATGGCTAAACCAAAAGATGTAGTACATGTAGTGAAATTACAATTACCAGCTGGCCAAGCAACCCCAGCTCCTCCTGTAGGCCCAGCTTTGGGTCAGGCAGGTATCAATATCGGTGAATTTTGTAAGAATTTCAACGATAAAACAAAAGATGAAGCTGGCATGATTTTCCCAGTGGTAATTTATGTTAAAAAGAATAAATCTTATACATTTGAAATCAAGACTCCCCCAGCAGCTGTTCTTATAAAAAAAGAAGCAGGGTTGGCGAAGGGTTCTGGGGAACCCAACCGTGAGAAGGTTGGGATTATTTCCCGAGATTCGATCAAAAAAATTGCCCAGATAAAAATGAAAGACTTAAATGCTTATAATATCGAAGGTGCAATGAAGATGATCGAAGGAACTGCCCGTAATATGGGAGTTGTAGTAGAAGATTAATTGAGTTTTCAAGGAATTCTCTATACTGCAATTGTGCAGGAGATTATCGATAAAGGAGTGTAAATGAGTAGTAAGAGGTACAGAAAAGCTCGTACGATGATCGACCATGAGAAAAGATATGAATTAGATGAGGCTGTAGCCCTTTTGAAGCAGTTTCCAAAAACAAATTTTGATGAAACTGTGGAAGTTCATATGAATCTTGGAGTCGACCCTCGTAAGGCTGATCAACAAATTCGGAATTCGTTAGTTTTACCTCATGGAAGCGGAAGAACAGTACAAGTATTGGTCTTTGCCGAAGGAGATAAAGCTGAAGAGGCGAAAAAAGCTGGAGCAGACTATGTTGGAGTGGACGAGTATATCGAAAAAATTAATGACGGATGGCTCGACTTCGATGTAGTGATTGCTACTCCAAATTTAATGGGCAAAATTGGCCGTTTAGGTAGAGTCCTTGGTCCCCGTGGACTTATGCCTAATCCTAAGGTAGGAACTGTTACCATGGATGTGGAAAAAGCAGTTTCCGAAGCTAAAGGTGGTAAAGTGGATTATCGTGTAGATAAATTTTCTAATTTGCACATTATTGCTGGAAAACTAAGCTTTGATGAAAATCAACTTCGTGACAATATTCTTGCAATTATTTCCGCAATTTTGCGAGAACGTCCCGCAGCTCTAAAAGGTATGTTCATAAAATCAATTTCCCTAACTTCTACAATGGGACCTAGCATCAAATTACACATTCCAAGTGTGCGGTTATTGGCAAGAAAATAGGAGGCATTAATGATTCAACCTTATAAAAAACAAGAAGTAGAATTAATCAGAGAGAGACTCAAAGATGCCAAATCTATTGTATTAATCGATTACAAAGGAATCAATATTGAAGAAGTAGATGAACTTCGCAATCGTATGCGAGAAGCAGGGGTAAATTATTTTGTATCCAAGAATACCTTTATTAAGATCGCTTTGAACGAGATGGGTATAAAAGAATTGGACACCGAGCTGAAGGGACCTACAGCTGTAGCAGCTGGTATTAAAGACGAAGTTGCACCAGCGAGAGAATTGGCAAAGTTTAAAAAGGAAGTAACCAAAGAAAAGGATTATCCTAAGTTTAAACTTGGATTGATCGATGGTGAACTGATGGGAGTAGAAAAGCTGCTCAAGCTTTCTGAACTTCCAAGTAAAGATGAATTGATTGCAAAAGTGCTGCAAGGTTTTAATACACCTATCGTAGGTTTTGTTGGATCGCTGCAGGGCATTTTAAGAAAATGTGTATATGCTATTGACGCAATAGCAAAACAAAAAGCCGAAGAAAATTAAATTATAATCTGATGGAGGATAAAATGGCTGATAAAAAACAACAAGTTATCGATATCATAAAAGAGATGAGTGTTATCGAGCTTTCTGAATTGGTAGAAGAACTTGAAGAGGTATTTGGCGTAAGCGCTGCTGCTCCAGTAGCCGCTGCTGCTGCTCCTGCAGCAGGTGGTGGAGAAGCTGCTGAAGAACAAACTGAATTTGACGTAGTACTTACTTCTGCAGGTGCTAAAAAGATTCAAACTATCAAGGTAGTTCGTACAATTACCAAATTAGGACTTAAAGAAGCTAAAGAATTAGTAGATAATGCTCCCAAACCAGTTGTAGAAGCAGTTCCAAAAGACGAAGCTGAAAAAGTTAAAGCACAGTTAGAAGAAGCTGGTGCTTCTGCAGAAATCAAATAAAATCAATATTATATACGGAAGTGAGTTCAACTGGCTCGCTTCCGTTTCATGCGTTTTTTATAGGTGAAAAAGACGGTTTGACTAGGTACCAAACAACACTTTTTAACACAAAAGGAGTTGGAGCTTTTGAAAAAGTTTAAAAATTATTCACGAATCAAAAGAAAAGCAGAAAAAGCAGGTTTTCCTAAGGTAGAAGTTCCCAATTTGCTGGCTATGCAAGTGGATTCTTATGATAATTTCCTGCAAAAGGATGTACATCCTCAGAAGCGCGAAAATCGCGGACTTCAGGCTGTAATGAATTCTATCTTTCCGCTAGAAGACCAAAAGGGATTATATCATTTGGATTTTGTCGAATACAAGGTTCTAAAAGAAAAATATAATACCGAGGAATGTATAGAGAGAAATCTTTCCTACCAGGCACCTGTGAAAGCAAAGATGCGCCTTACTATCTATGATGAAGAAGTGCTGAAAGAAACTGGTGAGAAAAAAGTAAGAAACACAATTGAACAGGAAGTTTTCCTAGGTGAAATACCTCTTATAACCAACGGCGGCACTTTTATAATAAATGGGGCCGAACGCGTTATTATAAGTCAGTTGCACAAATCTCCCGGTGTATTCTTTTCTCAAAACAAACACGCCAGTGGTAAAATGCTGTTTTCTGCTAAAGTAGTTCCCTACAATGGTTCTTGGCTGGAGTTCAACATGGATATCAAGGATACCATGTTTATACTTATTGATAAGCGAAGAAAACTGCCGGTAACGGTAATGTTGAGAGCAGTAGGGCTTTCTACCAATCAAGATCTGCGCGAGCATTTCTATGAAAAAGAAGATATCGCTTTAGAAGAATCTGAAGGTAGATTTTTATTCCAAGATATCTTGAACGAAGAAACAGGCGAAGTAATTTATGAAGCAGGTAATGAGATAACAGAAGAAATGATAGATGACCTTAAGGATGAAGGTCTGAAAAAAATAGCAGTTATTGCTGAAAAATATGCTTTAACACGTAGAATATTAGAAAATACGATAGAGAAAGATCAGACAACCAACCAGGAAGAAGCTGTAAAAAAGATCTACAATCTTATTCGCCCTGGTGAAGAACCCACATACGAAGCTGCCCAGGCACTTTTTGAAAGAATGTTTTTCAACGAAAGACGTTACAACTTGGGCGAAGTAGGAAGATACAAAATTAATTCGCGCTTAGGCTTAGATATAGATAAAGATACTCATATTCTTACCAAAGAAGACCTGGTAGCTATAGTGGAAACACTTATCAAGGTTCACAACGATCAAGATACAGTAGATGATATCGATCATTTAGCTAATCGTAGAGTTAGGACAGTAGGTGAGCTTTTAGCAGAGCAGTACAATATTGGTATGTCCCGTGTAGCCAGAACAGCTGTGGAAAGGATGACCATTGCCAACCCCGAAGAGGTAACTATACACGATCTTATTAACAGTAATGCTCTTATTGCGGTGGTTCAATCTTTCTTCCTTACAGGCCAACTTTCCCAATTCATGGAACAAACAAATCCACTTACGGGAATTACTCATAAAAGGAAATTATCTGCATTAGGGCCTGGCGGTTTAACTCGCGAACGAGCTGGCTTCGAGGTTCGTGACGTACATTATTCTCACTATGGCAGAATTTGTCCTATCGAAACTCCGGAGGGACCCAATATTGGGTTACAGTCTTCTCCGGCTATGTATGCCCGGATAAATCCATTTGGTTTTTTGGAAACCCCCTACATCCGGGTGAAAAATGGCAAGGTAACCAAACAAGTAGATTATCTGGATGCTTACACTGAAGACAACTATGTTATTGCCCAAGCTAATGTGAAATATGACGATGACCTGAAAATAAAGGATAAACTGGTATTTGCACGTAGCCGGGGAGAATATATTCAGGTTAAGCCTGAAGATGTTCACTATATGGATGTTTCACCTCAGCAGATCGTATCTGTTTCAGCTGCCTTAATTCCTTTCTTGGAGCATGACGATGCTAACCGGGCCCTGATGGGTTCGAACATGCAGCGCCAAGCTGTTCCACTCTTGCAGCCGGATGTACCAGTGGTGGGCACCGGTATGGAAGAGATCGTTGCTTCCGATAGTGGCGCTGCTGCAGTAGCACCTTATGATGGCTTGGTAACAGCAGTTACCAGCGAATACATCGATATCGAACGAAAAAATCCCGATGATAATATTTTGGATCTGGGGACAAAAAACAGAGTTTACCTGAAAAAATTCGCCCGTTCCAACCAAGATACTAGCGTAAATCAGCGACCAACAGTGAAAGTTGGTCAAAAGGTAAAACAAGGTGATATTATTTCTGATGGTCCAGCTATAGCGGAAAATCGTCTAGCATTAGGTAAAAATATGCTGGTGGCCTTCATGCCGTGGTATGGCTACAACTACGAAGATGCTATCATCCTTAGTGAAAGGGTAGCCCGTGAGGATATGTTAACTTCAGTGTATATCGAGGAACATGAGGTACAAGTTAGGAACATGAAAAACGGCAAGGAAGAACTTGCGTACGATATTCCTAATGTACCGACCAAATCTTTGCGAAATCTGGATAAAACAGGTATTATCCGTGTTGGCTCTGTGGTTAAAGCTGGTGATATCATCGTAGGAAAAATTACTCCGAAAAATGTAGACATTGATCCTTCACCGGAAGAAAACCTGATGCGTGCTCTGTTTGGAGATAGAGCTGGCGATTTCACCAACAGCTCTTTGAAAGCTAAACCTGGTATGGAAGGTGTGGTTATCGACGTAAAAGTCTTTTCCAGATTAGAGGAATTTGATGAATTTGGGGAAGAGGAAAGACGAAAAGAGATAGTAGACAGGCTGAAACACGAGCGCAGTGAACGACAAAAACATATCCACGAATATCTGAAAAACCAGCTGTCAAAAGTGTTGGTGGGCGAGGTTGCCAAGAACATAGTAGACAAAAAGACCAATATGTTCTTCGTGAATTCAGGTAAAAAGATAACCAAAGCTGATATTAAAAAGATAAACTTCAAACGTTTGAACTTGGATTATGATTTGGTAGAAAATACTGAAAAAAATAAAAAGATCTACAATGAAATAATCTTGAAGGTAAAAAACGCTAAAGAAGAAAGTGATAATATATATAAAAAAGAAGCTGAACGCCAGAAGCATGGAGATGAATTGCCATACGGTGTTCGCAAAATGGTAAAAGTTTATATCGCTAAAAAACGTAAGATCCAGGTTGGAGATAAAATGGCGGGGCGTCATGGTAACAAAGGTGTTATTTCCCGCATCAGCCCTATAGCCGATATGCCGTTTATGGAAAACGGTGATCCTATCGACGTTGTGTTGAATCCACTGGGTGTGCCTTCCCGTATGAATATTGGGCAGATCATGGAAACACATTTAGGCTTGGCTGCTACCATTCTTGGTTTTTCTGTAGAAACCCCAGTTTTTGATGGCGCTACCTTGAAAGATATCAGCAGCGAAATGAAAAGGGCTAATATACCCCTGGATGGTAAACAGGTTCTTTACGACGGTAAAACAGGCGAACCATTCAAAGAAAGAGTAACAGTTGGCTATATGTACATGCTTAAATTGAACCACCTAGTTGCCGATAAGATGCATGCCCGCTCTACAGGGCCTTATTCACTTATCACACAGCAGCCGCTTGGCGGTAAAGCACAGCATGGTGGCCAGCGCTTAGGTGAAATGGAAGTTTGGGCTTTGGAAGCCTATGGTGCTTCCAGGTTGTTAGAAGAGATGTTAACAATTAAATCTGATGATGTAGATGGCCGTACAAATGCTTTCAAGGCGATAACTAGTGGGCAAAACCCGCCTAAACCGGGTGTGCCCGAGTCTTTCAATGTGCTGGTAAGCGAATTGAAGTCTCTTTGCTTTGATATTGAGTTCATTACCGATAATGATGCTTAATGGAGGTTTATTAAGTGATTAGAAAAGTAAAACGCGATAGAAAAATAGAAGATTACGATAAGGTAAGGATTCGCATAGCTTCACCAGATTCCATCCGCGAATGGTCGCACGGGGAAGTGGTGAAACCCGATACACTTAACTATCGTACTTTAAAGCCTGAAAAGGGTGGACTTTTCTGTGAACGTATTTTTGGTCCAGAAAAGGACTATGAATGCGCTTGCGGTAAATACAAAAAGAAAAGATTCGAAGACACAGTTTGCGATCGTTGCGGTGTAGAGATCACTTCCTCCAGAGTAAGAAGAACCCGAATGGGACACATAGAACTGGCGGTTCCTATTGCACATATTTGGTTCTTTAAAAGCTTACCCAGTGTTATGGGTACCTTGTTGGGAATTTCTGTAAGAAAACTGGAAAGAGTGCTTTACTACGAATCTTACATTATTTTGGATCCAGGTGATAGCGATTATGAGCGTAAAGATCTGATAGATGTTGATGAATATTATGAAATAAGAGATAGAGTTGGAGAGAATTTCCATGCTGTAATGGGTGCAGAAGCAATTAAATATCTTTTGGAAGAGATGAATCTGGAAGATGAAGCGATGAATCTGCGCACAATTATTAAAATGGAAACTTCTATGCAGAAAAAACAGAAAGCTATCAAGCGCTTAAAGGTGGTTGATGCTTTTCGTAAATCTGGTAATCGCCCTGAGTGGATGATATTGGAAGTTCTACCGGTCTTACCACCAACCCTGCGCCCGTTGGTACAGCTGGATGGTGGCAGATTCGCAACAGCAGACTTCAATGAACTATACCGTAGAGTTATTACCAGAAACAACCGTTTACGCGGATTGCTAGAAATTAATGCTCCAGAAGTTATTCTGAGAAATGAAAAACGTATGCTGCAGGAAGCAGTGGATGCACTTTTGGATAACTCCAGAAAATCCAGACCTGTAAAAGGCCGTGGAAATCGTCCCCTGAAGTCTTTAGCAGACCAACTGAAAGGTAAAGGCGGACGTTTTCGTCAAAACCTTTTGGGTAAACGTGTTGATTATTCTGGACGTTCGGTGATTACAGTTGGCCCAGATCTTAAACTACATCAGTGTGGACTTCCCAAAGAGATGGCAATCGAGCTTTTCAAACCATTTATAATAGAACGTTTGGAAAAAATGGGTGAAGCTGAAAAAACTAAAACAGCTAAACGTCTTATTGAAAAGCAAAAACCCCAGATTTGGAAGATACTGGAAGAGATAATTCAAGAATACCCGGTACTGCTAAATCGTGCACCTACTTTGCACAAGCATGGTATTCAAGCCTTTATGCCAGTTTTAACTGAAGGAAAGGCAATTGAATTGCATCCTCTAGCTTGTATACCATATAATGCCGACTTCGACGGTGACCAGATGGCAGTACATGTTCCACTTTCTTTGGAAGCACAGATGGAAGCACGTGTTTTAATGCTCTCTTCTCGAAATCTAATTCTGCCTGCTAGTGGGAAATTAGCGATGGCTACTAACCAAGACATCGTTCTAGGTAACTATTACCTCACTGTTCTGAAAAACACTGAACCACCTGCAGACGAAGATCTGTTCTACTATGGCTCACCAGAGGAAGTTATATACGCTTATGAATACAATGAATTTAGAAATGAAGGAAAGTACGGGCATGGCGCAGAAAAACTGGAAGTAAAAGATAGAAAAGGCAGATTAGATATTCACAGCTGGGTTAAAGTGCTTATTGGTGACGAGCTAATTACCACTACAGTTGGCCGTGTTATTTTCAATCAGATACTTCCCCAGGAACTTCCTTTTAAAAACGATACTTTTACTAAAGGGAAATTGAATGAATTGGCTATGGAATGTTTCAATGCTGTTGGGCAGCATAGAACGGCTGAGTTTTTAGATGATTTGAAAGATCTCGGATTCAAATATGCTACCAAAGCAGGTGTTACTTTCAGTGCCAGCGACGTTATTATTCCTAAAGAAAAGAAAAAAATTATTTCGAAAACCACCAGGGAAGTTGAAAGTATTATCCAGAGTTATTTGAATGGTGAAATTACGGAAACAGAGCGTAGTAACAGAATTATCGATAAATGGAAAATTGCTACTGAACAAGTAACCGAAGTGCTAATGAGCCAATTAGATGAAGACCAGGAAGGGTTTAATCCCATTAACATGATGTATCTATCCGGTGCCCGTGGTGGTAAAGACCAAATTAAACAGTTAGGTGCTTTGCGCGGGCTCATGGATAAACCCTCCAAAGTCACTTCAGATAGTGAGGCGCAGGTTATAGAAACTCCTATTAAATCAAACTTCAAAGAAGGTTTAACCGTGTTAGAATACTTTATTTCCACACATGGTGCCCGTAAAGGCTTGGCCGATACAGCTTTGAAAACAGCTGATGCTGGTTATCTTACCAGACGTCTGGTAGATGTTGCCCAAAATGCAGTTGTGAACGAAGAAGACTGCGGTACGATAGAAGGTGTTAAAATATCCGCCCTCAAAGAAGGTTTGGAAGTTGTTGAGTCTCTTTCCGAGCGTATTACTGGGAGAACAGCAGCTGAAGATGTTTTTGACCCAGTTACAGACAAAATAATTGTGGCACAAGGTACAGAAATTTCCTCAGAAATAGCTCACACTATTCAAAATCATGGTTTGAACAGCGTAAAAGTTCGTTCGCCACTTACTTGTGAATCTGAAAAGGGAATTTGCGCTAAGTGCTATGGCCAGAACTTGGGTAATCATAAGCCAGTTACCGTGGGCGAACCAGTAGGAGTTGTTGCTGCCCAGAGTATTGGTGAGCCAGGTACACAGCTTACTCTTAGAACCTTCCATATTGGCGGTGCAACTAGTACCGAAGTTGATTTGGCAGAAGTAACTGCTAGTACTGACGGCATAGTAAAATTCGATAGGATGAATGCTGTGCGCGACAGAGATGACCAGCTTGTTTCCATTAGCTATCTTGGAAGAATAAAAATTGTTAGTGAAAAAGACGGCACCGTATTGGAAAACTATAAAGTGGAATATGCTGCTACTATCTATGTGGAAGATGGACAAAAAGTTGTAAAGAATACCAAGTTATTTAGTTGGGACCATTACAACAACCCACTGGTAGCAACAGCCAAAGGTGAACTGAAATTCGAGAACTTTATAAAAGATTTAACTTACGAAGAAGAATTTAATGAGATAACAGGTTCGCGTGAGATCACTATTATTGAATCGAAAGACCGCAAGATACAACCTCAGTTCAAAATCATTAAAGATAATGGCAAAGAGGAGATCGTTCCTATTCCTACTGGCTTGAAAGTAGAAGTAGAAGACGGTGTTTATGTTTATCCGGGCGATGTTCTGGGTAAATCTTCTCGATCCACGGTGAAACAGGGTGATATCACTGGTGGTTTGCCGCGTGTTCAGGATCTATTTGAAGCACGTATACCTAAAGAAAAAGCAATTATTTCCGATATTGCTGGCAAGGTTACCATAGGCGATCTTACCAAATCGGGACGTGTTATCTATGTAACAGCTGAAGATGGAACAGAGAAAAAATATATCATTCCACCTGGAAAGAGAATTATTGTTCATCAAGGAGATGTGGTTGAAAGTGGAGATGCCTTGTCTGGTGGACCACTCGATCCGCACGATATTCTGAAAGCTAAGGGTATTAATGCTGCCCAAAAGCTTATTTTGAACGAGATCCAGGAAGTGTATAGAAAACAAGGCGTGAAGATAGATGACAAGCATATTGCTGTTATTATTCGCCAAATGTTCAAGAAAGTAAGAATTCTTAATCCAGGTCACACTATGTTCCTGGAAGGAGAAGTAGTAAATAGAAATCAGGTAATGAAAGAAAACCGCAGAATTGAAGAAGAGGGTGGCGAAGGAGCTACCTTTGAGCAATTACTTCTGGGTATTACTAAGGCTTCTTTAATGACCGACAGCTGGCTTTCCGCAGCAGCATTCCAAGAAACAACCAAGGTGCTTACACAAGCTTCTATAGCCGGCAAGATAGACGATCTGGAAGGTTTGAAAGAAAGTATTATCATCGGTCATCGTATTCCGGTTGGTACAGGTACCAAATATTACAATATGAAAGTAAAAGAAGCTGTAGAACAGGGTAAAACCATAAATGATGTGATCAAAGAATTTGTTCATTCTGAAGAAAAAGAATCTGTGGAAGATATTCTTGATTTCTAAAAAATAAAATGGAGGAAAATAGTGCCGACAATTAACCAATTAGTACGCAAAGGCAGAAAGAGCATTGAAAAAAAGAAGAAAAATAAAGCACTTTCTGCATGCCCACAACGGCGTGGAGTTTGTACCAGAGTTTATACAACAACTCCTAAAAAACCTAATTCTGCGCTTAGAAAAGTAGCCAGGGTAAGATTAACCAATGGATTCGAGGTAACAGCGTATATTCCGGGAGAAGGACATAACCTTCAGGAACACTCGATAGTGCTTGTACGTGGAGGACGTGTGAAAGACTTGCCAGGTGTTAGATATCATATTGTTCGTGGTACTCTTGATACAGCAGGTGTAGATACCAGAATTAATGGACGTTCCAAATACGGAACCAAGAGACCGAAGAAGTAGGAGGAAGCATGTCTAGAAGAAGAAGACAAGTTGAAAGAGAAATATATCCTGATCCCAAATACCATAGCAAAACTTTAAGCCTGTTTATAAATACTATTATGCAACGCGGGAAAAAGAGTTTGGCCGAGGACATAGTTTACGGAGCTCTGGACATCATAGCTGAAAAAACCAAAGAAGAAAATCCTTTAGAAATTTTCCTACAGGCTTTGGAAAATGTGAAACCAATGGTAAAAGTTGTTTCCAGACGTATCGGCGGTTCCAACTATCAAATTCCGATGGAAGTTAGTGCTAAGAACGCACAAGCTTTGGCTTTCCGCTGGATAATTAGTTTTGCCAGAAAACGTTCTGAAAAAACAATGGCAGAACGCTTAGCTGGCGAACTTCTAGCTGCCCATAAAAAAGAGGGTAACAGCGTCCGAAAACGTGAAGAAACTCATAGGATGGCTGAAGCTAATAAGGCTTTCGCTCATTTCAGAGTATAATTTAGGGAGATATGTCAACAGATTTAGCTAACTTACGCAATATAGGAATTATTGCTCATATTGATGCCGGTAAAACAACTACTACCGAAAGGATGTTGTTCTATACCGGCATCATCCATAAAATGGGTGAAGTTCACGATGGCAATACTGTGATGGATTGGATGGAACAGGAAAAAGAACGCGGTATTACCATAACATCGGCAGTTACTACCTGTTTTTGGGAAAATAAACAGATAAATATTATCGATACACCCGGCCATGTAGATTTTACCGCTGAAGTAGAACGTTCTTTACGCATTCTGGATGGTGCTATAGGTATTTTCTGTGCTGTTGCTGGAGTAGAGCCCCAATCGGAAACTGTTTGGCATCAGTCCGATCGCTACAACATTCCCCGCATTGCCTATATAAACAAAATGGATAGAGCTGGTGCTGATTTTGAGCATGTGGTAGATAAGATACGTAAACGGCTAACTCCTAATGCACATCCGGTGCAGCTTCCCATTGGAAAAGAAGAAAACTTTGAAGCTATTATCGATCTGGTAAAGATGAAAGCATATTACTTCGACCAGGAGACTTTTGGCTTAAAGTACTTCACCAAAGAGATTCCTGCTGAATATATGGAAAATGCCAAGGTAGCGCGAGCAAAATTATTGGAAAATGTATGCGAATTTGATGACGAGCTAATGATGAAATACCTAGAGGAAGAAGAGATAGGAGAAAAAGAGTTAGTAGCAGCAATACGCAAAGGTGTTCTGACTAATGAATTTGTGCCTATTTTATGTGGTTCTTCTCTGAAGAACAAAGGTGTACAACCTCTTTTGGAAGCTATAAACAACTATTTACCATCTCCACTCGATGTGCCCCCCATAAAAGCGCTTGATAAAGATTCCAATAAGGAAATAAAGATATATCCTCGGGAAGATGACGATTTTTCTGCACTTGCCTTTAAAGTTCAAATGGATAAATTTGTGGGAAAGATTATCTATGTAAGGGTTTATTCTGGTAAACTAAAAAAAGGGCAGAAAGTATATAATCAGACGAATGGTAAAAAAGAGCGAATAGCACGCATTTTACAGATTCATTCCAACAAAAGAAAAGATAAGGAAGAGTTAAAAGTTGGCGATATTGCTGCATTGGTTGGTCCCAAATTCCTAAAAACAGGGGATACAATTACAATAGAAAAAAACGTACTTCTGGATAGTATCACTTTCCCCGATTCTGTTATTTCTATTGCTATAGAGCCCAAAACAAAAGCTGATCAAGATTTGTTGAAAGAAACTTTGAGCAAATTAGAAGAGGAAGATCCCACCTTCCGAGTAAGCGAAAATAAAGATACTGGCCAAACCCTGATCTCGGGAATGGGCGAGTTGCACCTTGATATCATCATCGATCGGTTGAAACGAGAATATAATTTGCAAGCAAATGTTGGTAATCCGCAGGTAGCATATAAAGAAACCATTAGCAAAGAAGTTACTATTAATGAAGAATTTGTCCGGGAATTGGGTGGCAAGGGACATTATGCTAAAGTAAAGTTTAAACTTACTCCGCTTTCGCTTTCTCAACTTAAAGAAGGTGAGAAAAATATTTTTGTTAATTCTATTTCTGAAGAAACTATTCCTAAAATCTACTGGGACTCAATACAACAGGGAGTTATGGGTGCACTTATGGATGGCCCTTTGATGAGCAGTCCCGTAGAAAGGGTAAAGGTTGAACTTATCGATGGTGGTTACAATGAAGTTGATTCCAGCGAGACAGCCTTTGGAATAGCTTCAGCTAAGGCAGTTTCGGAAGGACTACGCCAGGCAGAAGCTCAGATTATGGAGCCAATAATGCTGGTCAATGTAATTACTCCCGAAGATTTTGTGGGAGACGTAATTGGTGATTTGAATTCACGCCGCGGCAGAATAGAAAATATACGAGCGGATGTAAACGACAAGCAGGTGATAACAGCCGAAGTTCCCATGAGTGAACTCTTCGGTTATGCAACAGGACTTCGTTCTCTATCCCAGGGTAGAGCTGTTTATACTATGGAATTTTCCAAGTACGAAGTAGTTCCTGCCAATATCCAAGATAAAATTTTAAAACGAGTACGGGGATATTAAAAACTGGCCCAAACTGTTCAGCAATTAGTAGAAGAAATTACCCATTTTTTAAGCAAACAGAACATATCCAGTCCACAAATTAATTCTGAATCCATTATTGCATTTGTTTTGCGGTGCGAAAGATGGCAGATCTACCAGCAAAATTTTCCTAACCAAACAAATTTAGCTAAAATATGGGAAATTACTCGTAAACGTGCCCAAAATATTCCTCTGCAATATCTGCTGGGCTATGCCTGGTTTTATGGCTACCAGTTTATAGTGGGGAAAGGCGTTCTTATTCCGCGACCAGAAACTGAAATACTGGTGGAAAAAGTTCTAAGGGAAAAAAACACAATGAAGGTTTTGGAAATAGGAACTGGGAGCGGTGCTATTGCAATTATTCTGAAAAAAAAACACCCTCAGTGGCAGCTTACCGCTTCCGATAACTCTGCTGCTGCTTTGCAATTTGCTGAGCAAAATATTAAATTGCACCAGATAGAATTGCAACTGGTTAAATCGGATCTGTTTACAAAAATTAACGGGAAATTCGATATCATTGTTTCCAACCCACCATATATTTCATCAAAAGATTATAAAAAATTACCTGCAGAAATTAAACTACACGAACCTGCCCAGGCACTAATAGCTGGCGAACGAGGTTTGGAGTTCTATAAAAAAATATTAAAAAATGCTAAAGAACATTTGACTAAAAACGGCGTTATATATTTTGAAATAGGAGAGGAACAGGCGGACGATATTACCAGGTTAGCCTGCGATTACAGAAAAGTAGAAATATATAAAGATCTGAACGGGCGCGATAGAGTGGTGCGCATAGAAAGGTAAAGATGGATAAGTTTGTAGTAAACGGACAAAATAAACTGAGTGGTACAGTACAAATAAGTGGCGCTAAAAATGCTGTTTTGCCTATTATGACAGCTACCCTGTTGACCAGCGGCAAAAGTGTATTGCACAATGTTCCCCACCTGAACGATATTAAAATGATGGCGTATCTGTTGCGTGTTATTGGAGCTAAAGTAGATATGGAAGCTGATACTATGAGCATTGATTCTACCCATTGCAGCTATTTTGAGGCGCCCTACGAGCTGGTAAGCAAAATGCGAGCTTCTATCTATGTTCTAGGACCACTTTTGGCCCGATTTGGCCAAGCCAAAGTCTCCTTCCCGGGTGGATGTGCCATAGGAACCAGGCCGGTTGATCTTCACTTAGACGCTATGCGTAAACTGGGTGCCGAAATAGATATTGAACATGGCTATATTTTGGCAAAATCCAAGAAATTGGTGGGAACTACAATAGAATTTCCTAAAGTTAGTGTGGGTGCCACCGCCAATGTGCTGATGGCTGCTGTGCTGGCAAAGGGAACCACAATTCTGAAAAATGCTGCTAAAGAACCGGAAATTGGCAGTTTAATAGAATTTTTGAACCTAATGGGTGCTAAAATTAAAGGAAAAGATACTTCTGTTTTGGAAATTACAGGCGTTTCGCAATTGCAACCTGCCGAAATGAAAATGATACCAGATAGAATAGAAACAGGTACTTTTATGATAGCTGCAGCAATTACCGGTAGCGAGATAAAAATAACACACACAATTCCCAAATTGGTAGCCAGCCTTACCAACAAGTTGGAATTAGCCGGTGTGAAAATAGAACAACAACACGACAGCTTGCATGTTTTGCCGAACAAAAAAATAATAGCGGTTAATATTTCCACCCAACCCTATCCCGGATTTCCTACCGATTTGCAAGCGCAATTCATGGCGCTGATGTGCCTGGCAGAAGGCACCAGTAAGATCGAAGAAAATATCTTTCCCGACCGTTTTATGCATGTGGCCGAGCTGAAAAGACTGGATGCCGATATCCAGGTAACCAAGAATCTGGCAATCATACAAGGTGTACCCGAGCTAAGTGGAGCTCCGGTGATGGCTACCGATTTGCGTGCAAGCGCTGCTTTGGTGCTAGCTGGCCTGGCAGCCAAAGGCGAAACTGTTATCTCGCGCATCTATCACATAGATAGAGGTTACGAAAAAATAGAAGAAAAACTGCAAGCTCTGGGAGCTGATATTAAAAGAGTGAAGGGGTAGATATGAACATCGCAGTGGCTATGAGTGGTGGCGTGGATAGTTCGGTGGCAGCTGCTATTTTGCAAAAAGCTGGTCATAAGGTGTTTGGCGTTACTATGCGTCATTTCGATAGTTGTGCTTATGGTTTTCCACCAGAGGATAATTTGGAAAAATCTATCGAAGGTGCACGCCAGGTGTGCGATAAACTAGGTATTCAGCATCAGGTGGTGGATGTACAAGCTAGTTTTAGAAAAATAGTGGAAGCAAACTTTATCCAGGAATATAAAAATGGTCGCACACCCAATCCCTGTGCTTTGTGTAATCCTACCATAAAATGGGGAGTTCTTTTGCAAAAGTGTAAAAGCCTGGCTGCCGATAAAATGGCAACAGGCCACTACACTAAATTGTGTGAAAAGGCTGGAATTTATCGTATTTTTAGGGCAGAAGATAAAGCCAAAGACCAAAGCTATATGCTGTGGCAGCTTTCGCAGAAGCAACTAGCACAAACCCTGTTTCCCTTAGCCGACCTGCAAAAAAAAGAAGTTCGTAAAATAGCTCAGGAACTGGGGTTGCATAACTACGCTAAAACCGATAGCCAGGAGATCTGCTTTATTCCGGGGCACTACGAAGATTATTTGCAAAAACACCTAAAATTTACTCCCGGAGATATTGTACTACCAGATGGCAAAGTTATAGGAAGACATCGCGGCTTACCTTTGTACACAATTGGCCAGCGCAAAGGCTTGAACACACCTTGGAGTTCAGCGCTTTATGTTTTAAGGCTGGATGTAGCCCGGAACCAGTTGGTAGTAACCGATGAGCCGGATGACCTGCTACAAGCAGATTTTAAGATAAACCGGGTTAATTGGCTTAGCGAAAAGCCGCAAGTACAAGAGCTAATGGTGCAAATTCGCTATAATAGTAAACCGCAAAAAGTTGCCGAGCTCAAATTGCAAAAAGATAGTGCTTGGATAAAGTTGGAAAAACCAGCCCGGGCTATCACACCAGGTCAAAGTGCTGTGTTTTATAGGAAAGATGAGCTCTTGGGTGGCGGAATAATTGTGTAAAAACTAATCAAGATAGAAATATATTTTCAGCTGCTTTATTATAATAAATGCGGATAGATGAAAAGAGATAGGAAAACCAAAGTCAGCAGTCATCGCTTCCTAATAAAAGCGAAATTAAGAAGATAGGAGATAAAATGGCCTTCGAATTGAGAAAAGGTAAGAAAAAAATCCATATAATTGTGGGCGCCAGACCCAATTTTATAAAGATGGCACCGCTTTATCGCGAGTTCAATAAATATCCGCTAGAATTTGAAGCGAAGCTTATTCACACGGGCCAGCACTATGATGAACGCATGAGTAAATTTTTCTTTAATGATCTGCAAATGCCCCAACCAGATGAATATTTGGAAGTGGGTTCGGGTACACACGGCCAGCAAACAGCGCGCATTATAGAGCGCTACGAAAAAGTGCTGCTGGCAGATAAACCGGATCTGGTAATAGTGGCCGGCGATGTGAACAGCACTGCTGCTTGTGCTTTGGATGCTGTGAAATTGCATATTCCGGTGGCACATGTGGAAGCTGGTTTACGCAGCCATGCTCGCACCATGCCCGAAGAGATCAACAGAATAGTTACCGACAGCATTAGTGACTATTTGCTTACCCCTTCGCCCGATGCTGATGAGAACCTACTTAAAGAGGGTAAAAGTGCCGATAAGATCTTCTTTGTTGGCAATATTATGATAGATTCTTTGGTGCAGTTCCAAAAAAAAGCCAAACAGGCAAAGATATTGCAAAAAATAGCTAGTGAGTTCAAGTTGAAAAGCTCCGCTTTTCCCTATGCGCTTATTACATTGCACCGTCCTTCTAATGTGGATAGTAAAGAGGGTTTACTGACAATTTTAAATGCGTTTAAAGAGATTTCCCAAAAGATTAAATTAGTATTTCCTATACATCCGCGTACCACCAAACGAATAAAAGAATTTGGTTTGGAAGAAATGATAGAGAAGATGGAAAATTTATTGCTGATTCCACCAGCTGGTTATTACGATTTTCTTAAATTGCAAATGGAAGCTGATTTCATTCTTACAGATTCCGGTGGCATTCAAGAAGAATCTACCTATTTCGGTATTCCCTGCCTTACTTTACGGCCGCAAACAGAGCGACCTATAACAATTTGGGAAGGAACCAACCAGCTGGTTAAACTGGAAAGCCAAGCCATAATTAAAGCAGCTTTCCAAATAATAGAAGGCCAGCGAAAAAGTGGCAAGATCCCCGAAAAATGGGATGGCAAAACCGCCAGCCGCATTGTGGATATCTTCCGAGATAAATAAGATGTCAGGCTCTTCCTACCAAAAAATATATGAAGTTGTGAAACAAATACCCCAAGGCAAAGTAGCCACCTATGGCCAGGTGGCAGAAATAGCCGGTTTAGCCGGCCAAGCTCGTTTGGTGGGTTATGCTTTGCATGCGTTAAACCAAGATAATGTGCCATGGCAGCGCGTGGTGAATAGAAACGGTGGGATTAGTTTGCAAAAGGATAGAAGAGAAAAAAGCTTGCAGCAGGTTATGTTGGAAGCTGAAGGGATAGAATTTCTGCAATTAGGGAAGTTAGAGTTAAGTAAATACCAATGGCAACCTTTTTAAAAATTGCTTGTTTCAGTTTGTATTCGCTTTATTATGTTTAATAAACAGCAAACTCGGAGGTAAACATGAAGAAAACAGCACTTGTGGTTGTAGCAAACGGCAGTGAAGATATAGAAACCGTAACCATTACCGATATTTTAGATAGAGCAGGAATTAGTGTAACTTTGGCTAGTAGCCAGCAGCGGAAAATTACCACCAGCCATGGTCTGGAATTAACTACTCATAAAGTATTGCCAGATTGCATGGAGACAAATTATGATCTGATAGCACTTCCAGGTGGTATGACTGGTGCCCAAAACCTACGCGATTCTGCTTTATTGCGCCAAAAACTACAGGAACAAAAAGAAGCGAACAGAATTTATGCCGCTATCTGTGCTTCTCCACAGGTTGTACTAAATGGATTTGGCCTGTTGGAAGACAAGAAAGCGACGGCTTTCCCCGGCTTGACAAATGATTTTGCCAATCAAGAAGCTGTAAATGAGAAGGTCGTAGTGGACGGCAATTGTATCACCAGTCAAGGGCCAGGCACAGCGATAGATTTTGCCTTAACTTGCGTGGAACAGTTGGTGGGAAAATCTACGGCAAAAGAAGTAGCCAAAGGCCTCTTGGTAGAATGGTAATCTGAAATTATTTTACAAAAAAAGCCCCCTGCTAAGTGCAGAGGGCTATTATTTTGTAGTTATTATTAAACTAATTTGTCCAATTTGGCAGAGATCTTTTCTTTGCCTACTACGCCAATTACCTGATCTGCTACCTTGCCCTTTTTGAAAAAAAGCAAAGTAGGGATGGACATTACTGAATACTTAGAAGCTATGCCAGGACTTTTATCTATGTTTATTTTCACAACCTTAGCTTTGCTTCCATATTCTTCGGAAATTTTTTCCACAGTAGGTGCAATAGCTTTGCAAGGTCCACACCAGGGGGCCCATAAATCAGCTAAAACGGGAACATCACTCTTTAGTACTTCTTGCTCAAAATTTTGTTCCGTTACTTCTAATAAACTCATAATAACCTACTCGATTACTGCCAAAATATCAGAACGAGAAATAATTGTATATTTTTGACCATCTACATCTACATCGGTACCGCCATATTTGGCATATAAAATTTTATCGCCTACTTTTACTATCTCTTTTAGATCTTCATCGGTGCCCACGGCAACTATTTCACCTATCTGTGGTTTTTCTTTAGCTGTATCGGGAATAATAATCCCGCCGACTTTTTTTTCTTCTTCATCACTAGCTTGAATAGCTACACGATCATCAATGGGTTTTAGTTGCATTTTAACTCCTCCTGTACATCTTTTTTTCATATTTCAAATTATAACTACTTTCTTATAATTAGCAAACACTTTTTTAGAGTGCCAACTTTCTGCGTCAAGAAAAATTTTAAGAAATTTCTAAACTAAAGTTCTTTGCTTTATAGCTTGGACTAGCGTGGCAAGAGGAATTTGTTTTTGTTCTCCAGTTTTCATATTTTTTATAGTAACTGTATCAGTCTTCAACTCGTCATCGCCTAAAATAAGACAGTAGAGAGCGTTAGATTTATCTGCTGCTTTCATTTGTGCTTTTAGGGAATTTTTTTCATAGGAAGTATCGGTGGCGATCTTTTCATTACGCAATTTGTGTACTAATGATAAACTAAATTCTTTTGCTTCGTCTCCTAATGCTACTACGAAGGCTTGTGGATGGGGTTCTTCACCAAAGCTCAGGCCTTCATTTTCCATAGAAAGAATCAGACGTTCCATGCCGCCGGCAAAACCAATTGCAGGCGTATTTTGTCCCCCAAGTTGTTGAAATAAACCATTGTAGCGGCCGCCACCACAAACTGCATTTTGTGCTCCCAGATTATTGTTCAAAAATTCGAAAGCGGTTTGAGTATAGTAATCCAGTCCGCGCACGATTTTGGGATTAACTGTAAAGGGAATGTTCATCTCTTGCAGGTATTTTTGCACTTTTTCAAAGTGATTTTGGCAATCTTCGTCCAGATAATCTAGCATAGAAGGAGCATTTTGAGCGATTTTCCTACATGTGGGCACCTTACAATCTAAAACCCGTTTAGGGTTTTTCTGTAAACGATTTCGGCAATCCTTGCATAGTTCTGCTTCATATTGAGAAAAATACTCAATAAGTGCTTTGTCGTAGTCTTGGCTACAGTTGCTGCAGCCAATGGAATTTATTTCCAAAGAGAAATTTTGCAAACCCAATTTTTCCAAAAATATATAACCCATAGCAATTACCTCGGCATCGTAAGCTGGATTTTCGCTACCAATATTTTCAACGCCATACTGATAAAACTGACGATAGCGTCCCTTTTGCGGTCTATCATAGCGAAACATGGGGGCAATGTAGTAAAGTTTGGAAGCATTTGGCTGCATTTGCAGGCTGTTTTCTATGTAGGAACGCACAACTGGTGCTGTTCCTTCTGGACGTAAAGCAAATTGACGGCCTTTTTTATCCTTGAATTTATACATTTCTTTTTGCACAATATCGGAATTACCTCCCACACTGCGCTCGAATAAGCCAGAACTCTCGAATATAGGTGTAATTATTTCGCGGTAATTGAAAAGATGGGCTATTTCTCGGAATTTTTGGGTAATAAATTGCCACTTGTAGCTTTCAGATGGTAAAATATCGTAAGTACCACGCGGAACTTTGTATTTGCCTGCCATAAAGAATCTCCTGTTAGAAAATTGGTGTGCAGCCCGTGGTCGATATCTATTTCAAGAAAAGAATAGATAGTTAGCTCAAACCAAGTGTACCGGCGGCACATTCCAAGCTCTGCTTAGTGCTGCTTCCTTCCGGACCTGACACGGTTCACAGTTTGCAATTGCGCCGGGCTTGATTATCAACACCACTTTTCTACCTTTAAGTGAAAATCGATATTCTTCCACAGGCATTCGACCTCGCTATAGCGGATTGCGAGTACAGGGCACCGCTAACTCCCCGCTTAGCACACCAAATTCATAATTTTTCCTACTAACTATTATGTCAAGCTTTGCAATTTTACAGTGAAAAGCAAATCAATTTTTATTCTACTAAACAATATAAAAGCAACTA
Source organism: Candidatus Cloacimonadota bacterium (assembly GCA_030445745.1). Classification (GTDB taxonomy): domain Bacteria; phylum Cloacimonadota; class Cloacimonadia; order Cloacimonadales; family TCS61; genus JASUTE01. The sequence goes on along the minus strand of JASUTE010000013.1, from coordinate 21,646 downwards.
TAACAAAGAAACAGTGAGTTATTCACAAAATAATCTTAATTATCTACATCCATAACCGTTGAAAATATAAGGACTTAAAAAAATATATCAGAGCGCGCAAGCTTTTATACACAAGTTATCCACATAAAAGAAAATCCTGTAATCGGTCTATCTTTGGGGGTTAGGAGCAAAGGTAAAACAAAATTCAGGAAAAATAGGAAAATTATATCCACAAAGCTGTGGATAACAGAGAAAAAAAATCTCCTAATCATAAAACTCAGCTATGAAGTCGCTCCAGTTAGTTTCGACATCAAAAAGTAAATTTCTGTACTGAATTACTAAGTCGGTATAAACATATTGATGCGTCTTATCTGGTAGCCATAAAACAGCTGAGCCTATCTGGTTAGAAAAATCATCGGGGAATTGTAAATACTGCTGAGCGATAAAAGTTGCAGCTATTTGATTTAAAATATCATTTAACAAGGGTGGATGTTCTTGCCAGCTTGCAGCCAAATTATGAAAGAACTCTTTCACATCGATATCCACCTGTAAGTCGTTAAATTCATATTCGCAGTTATCGCGGGCTTGTTGGAACACAGATTCTGCAGCAAAATAGGGGTTTTGTTGAATAAATTGCTCTATTTTGGTTTCCAAATTTTGGAAATTAGCAGAATTGGCTGCTGCTATAGCAATAGTTCCTAAATAACTGCCATCCAAGTTTTGGCTGCCAAATGGCAGGTAGGAATTAACATAACAGTTTGTTATATCCACAACAATGTTAGCAGGCTGAATATAATTTTCCCAGTTGGTAAGTATTTTATCATAGGGGAAACCCTGTTGTGGAACCGTATCTTCAGAACCTACAATAAAATTTGTATAGGGCGCTACTTCTGCTAAAACTTCCATAGTGAACATATTACATGCATCGAAAGCAATAATATCCATTTTTTGGTAGCTCAATCGTAAAGCATTGCGCAAATCACCTGCGGGAATATTGAAGTAGGAATTTGCTTGATGATCGGGCATAAATACGGTTTCTAAATTATGGTTATACCAGCCATTGCCATGACCCCACAAAAAAAGTGCATAATTATGCGCCGGAAAGCGATCAGTGCCCCAGTTTATAAAATTTGCCAAAGTTGTATAGGACCCACTATCAATCTCACCCAACTTGGCCAGTTCATTAGCAGCGCCCGGAAAAATTTGGTAGCGTTTAGCACCTTCATAATTGCTATCTTCATTGTAATCTACTTGTACTATTACATTTACTTCATCGCTAAAATTAGCTTCTTTCATTTGCTCAATGTCTTCAATAGCGTTATTATTCAAACCATTATCAGCAGCCATGTAAACTAAGATAGTCCATTCAGTAGGTGTTGTGGGCGATGTGGAAAAGGTGCAGCCACTTATGATAAAAATAAGGATAAGTACAAGAAACAAACGCCGGAGCCAAGCACCACATCTTTGAGGAGAAAAAGGCCACCTACCCCAAACAGCATTATTATTAACATCTACAACTTTTACCTGTTTTATAGGAGCCACACTAATGCCGCCACCTATATGTGCTGCGACCATATTGCATTGACTCATCTTTTTCTCTATTTTAGAGGTGAGTTGACGCAAAATATAGCGAATATTAAGGGCATGAAATAGCGATTTTCTTTCTATTTTGGGATGTCCAGAGATGCGAGCGATATCCTCGGATTCGTCCACAGTAACCGGATCTACAATACAGGCGGGAATGTCGTATTGCCGATCAATAGAATGGGCAATAAAAGCACCCAAATTGGAAGCGTGAACAGGTCTGCACAGCTCGGGATTCTTCACATCAGTTAGCATCTTGTCGTTTCACCTTGTAAGTACCACCGGGTATAGGTTTACTAAGCCCTCCCCGACCAACTACAGCTTGCAAACTTTCGGGTTGATATCGTGCTGTTGCATAGCTAGCAATAATTCTTGTTCTTGACGCCATTCGTATTCTGGTATTATTAAATGATATCACCAAAAGAAACAACTTTGTCGGGATCATGACTTATAATCTCTGTAAAAATAGCTTTATCATCGTAATACATGGCAATTTTGGTTGCAGTAGTACCATGGTTAACAGCTAAAACTCGGGAATTCATAAATTATCTCCATATTATTTTCTTTATATTCCAAAAGTTATAAACAGAAGTGAAAGTCAATTAATTTTTGTGAAATGCTAAAATTAAAATGACCTGGTAGATAGCGGTGACGAAAGGGAGTAATTTCCCAATATAATTTCCAAAATTATTGAAATGCCAAATTATTATCAGTAATTTATCTGAAATGATTTAACTGCTTATTTATCAACTGAATTCCCATCTATAAAACAGTTGACATAAATAAGCTCTCTGAAAATAAATGTCAATCTGAGGTATAAATGAATATTATAAATAATAACACAGGTTGGATAGAAGTTATCTGCGGCAGCATGTACAGCGGTAAAACAGAGGAATTAATCCGCCGTGTTCATCGTGCAGAGTATGCACGTCAAAAGATCCAAGTTTTCAAGCCTGAGATCGATGACCGCTATGCCAGCGATCATATTGTTTCCCACAGCCAAATGAAAGCACCATCTGTTTCTGTGAAAAAGCCAGCAGAAATTTTGAGCCAAGTGGAAGCTGATACGCAAATTGTGGCAATTGATGAGGTTCAATTTTTTAGCAAAAAAATAGTAGAGGTGTGTAATAAACTCGCCAACATGGGGGAAAGAGTTATAGTGGCAGGTTTAGATCAAGATTACAAAGGCAGACCTTTTGGTCCAATGCCGGAACTTATGGCGATAGCCGAATATGTAACCAAGAACCTGGCTATTTGTGTGAAATGTGGTAACCCAGCCAATAGAACCCAGCGCTTAACCAAAGAGAAAAGCAGAATAGTTGTGGGTGCTAAAGATATTTACGAAGCACGCTGTCGTAATTGTCATGAGGTGTTGGAATAATGAATGGATTAGGCAGACTACTTCTTACTTTGGTAAATCTCTATGAAATCATCATAATTATTAGAGCTGTAATTTCATGGTTTTCGCCCGACCCCTACAATCCTTTGTATCAGCTTCTTATTAGGATTACAGAGCCTGTATTGAGTTGGTTTAGGCGGCTTATTCCTACTGCAGGAATAGATTTTTCACCTCTTATTGTGTTGCTTTTATTAGATTTTGTAGTAAAAAGAATAATAATAAGTATTTTTGTGGGGTAAGATGATAGAAAAAATTAAAATGGCTGCAGATAAGCTACAGTCAGAACTTAACTTCAAACCTAAAATAGCTTTTATATTGGGAACTGGATTAAGCGAAATAGCCGAAATAATCGTAAATTCCCAAGAAATTCCTTATGAAATGATTCCGGGAATGGTAAGTTCTACTGCTCCTTCCCATAAAGGTCAATTTGTAGCTGGCAAACTGGCCGGGAAAGATGTGATTTTCATGCAGGGCAGGTTACATTACTATGAAGGTTATTCTTTGCAGCAGGTTACTTATCCGATAAGATTATTGAAGATGATCGGGGTGGAAAAATTGTTTATAACCAATGCTGCTGGCAGCCTTAGGAAAGAGCTGCAGCCCGGTGATCTTGTCTTATTGAAAGACCATTTAAATCTAATGGGAAATAATCCACTTATTGGAAAGAACTGGGAAGATTTTGGTGAGAGATTTCCTAGCTTACATGCTCCTTATGATACTGAGATGAGGAAAAAATTAAGCAAGATAGCTAAACAAAACCAGATAAAATTACCAGAAGGGATTTATGCTGCTGTAACTGGACCTAGTTTGGAAACAGCTGCCGAATGCAGGATGATAGCAAATTTAGGTGCAGATGTGGTAGGAATGTCTACTGTTCCAGAGGTAATCGTAGGAATTCACAGTGGACTTAGTATAGTAGCGATTTCTGTGGTTACCAATTACTCAAATATGTTCCATTCTCGGCAACACAGCCAAGAAGAAATTAGAGCTAATGCTCAGAAGGCTAAGCAGAGAATAGAAACATTGATAAAAGAATTACTAAAAATGACTTAAGAGGTGGGATATGTCAGAAAAACAATTATCAGATAAAAAATTAAAAAAGTATGAAAAAATTCTGTTGGAAGAGAAAAAACAGACCCAGAAGATTATCGATGATATAAACGAGATTCAAAAAAAGGGAACTAAAAATGGTTCTGGTGATCTATCTTCCTATTCTACTCATCAAGCTGACCTGGGTTCAGATACCGATGAAGCCGAAAGACGTGTTTATATTTTAAATAAAGAGATTGAAAATTTGAAATATATCAATGAAGCTCTAAGAAGAATCTACGATAAATCTTATGGAATTTGTGTAATCTGTGGAGATTATATTCCCGAAAAGAGACTGAAAGTGATTCCCTATGCCAAATATTGTATAGCTTGTAAGGAAAAAGAGGAAAAGCGTAAAAGAAGCCGATGAAAAATCTACGCTATTTATGGCTTTCTGCACTGGTGATTTTTTTTGACCAACTTTCCAAATGGATTATTCGGAATGTGGTTGAATTTCCGGGGGGACATAGCATAAAAATCACTTCCAAACTGTTTTGGCTTACTCATGTGCAAAATAAGGGGGCCGCATTTGGTATGAGTTCTTCGAATGCAGGCTTCAATCGTATTTTTTTTTCCGGAGCTACGGTTGTTGTCACCATATTCATCATTTATCTTATTACCAAGGCAAAAACTAAGTTGGAAATTACAAGTTATGCCCTAATTATTGGTGGTGCTATAGGAAATTTGATTGACAGAATTTTCCTAGGCAGTGTAACTGATTTTTTAGATTTTGATTTTCCAAATTTTATAGCTAAAGTTTGGGGAAGTAGCAGATGGCCTATTTTCAATATTGCAGATAGCGCCATCGTGATAGCAATTATTCTGTTGATTGCGCAAATGATATTTTTTAGAAATAAAGCGGAGGAAAAATGAAAAGAACGATAATTTTAGTTGCTTTAACACTTGTTTTCTGCGCCCTTTATTCCGATCTTTTTTTCTCGGAATATATAGAGGGTAGCAGTAATAATAAAGCATTAGAGATTTTCAATCCCACCGAGTCAGATGTCGATCTTTCCGATTATTTTATTAAATCTAACTATAACGGTAACGATTGGACAACTGAAGTTTACGAATTTCCCGATGGTACAGTTTTGGCGGCAGGTGAAGTTTGGGTTTTAGCTCACGCAGAAGCTTCTTCTACCATTTTAGCACAAGCTGATGATGTACTTTCCTTTAGTGAGGCTGGTTATGTAGTATCTTTCAATGGCAATGATGCCCGTGCACTTTTCAAACAAGACGGAGCTAATGAAATTATGTTGGATGTTATTGGTGTGCAAAGCCAAGACCCCGGTGATGGCTGGGATGTGGCAGGTGTATCGGCTGGAACTAAAGAGCATACCCTGGTTAGGAAACCCAGCGTTCTAACCGGAACTACCGATTGGAATGCTGCAGCTGGATACGATGCAGGTTCTTCACAGTGGTTGGTATACGAGCAAGATACTTTTACCTATTTAGGATATCATGAAATAGAAGGTGAAGATATTACCCCGCCGATTCTTACTAATGCTGTTGCAGAATCTGAAACTTCTGTAAAACTTAGTTTTAGTGAAGCTGTGGAAGAAACTTCAGCAGAAAACCTTGCTAATTACAGTATTACAAATTTAACAATAGATACAATTGAACTTTTAGCCAGTAATTCTTCTGTACTTATTACCACTTCTGCACAAACAGAAGAAGAAACTTATACCATAACGGTGAACAATGTGCAAGATTTGGCAGGTAATGTTATTGAAGCTAATAGCACAATAGATTTTACCGGTTTTGTACCCTTCCAATATGACCAAATTGCCGATATCCAGAATAATCTACAAGATTACATGGGCAGTCAGGTAACTGTAGCCGGTGTGGTTACTATTGGCGATGGTTTGCTACAAAGCGGCAGAACAAAATTTTACATTCAAGATGGCTCCGGACGCGGTATTCAAGTATATAATTCTTCCATGCTTCCCACTTCTTATGCCCGCGGAGACAGTATAGAAGTTACAGGAATAATCGATAAGTACAACGATGATGTAGAAATAACCTCGCCTCAGGTGACTCTGCTTTCCGAAAATGCAAGTTTGCCAGAACCACATATTATAACTGGAGACGAAGAACTGCCAATGAATGGAACCTGGGCAGAGGCAACAGGAACAGTTGTAGATAACTGGGATAGTGAATACGGTTTTACCCAGATTACCATAGATATTGGTGATAATGTGGAAATTCCATTGATGTTCTGGGATACAACCGGTGCTGATGTTTCCGAATATGTTATTGGTGACGAGGTAATAGCAAATGGTGTAATTGCCTTCTATGAAGGAGCAATACAACTTACCTGTGGTTATGAAGAAGATATTAGAATAGATGCTACTTTGCCAGTTATAAAAGAATTCTCTATAACTTCCGATGCGATGGAAGAATTTGGCTTAGAGCATCCCTTTTATGATGAAGAAATTAGAGTTAGTGCTGAAATAGTAGATTACGATGGCGAGATCGTAGCAGATAGCTTAAGATTACTGCAAGATGAACAGATAGTTTACAGCGAATCTCTTACACATGTTGGTGATGATATATACGAAGCTGTAATTCCAGCAGTCACCGACCTGGGTCTGGAAGCTGGATATTATACCATTAAAATATGGGCACAAGATAACGACGATAATGTAGTGGAAAATCTAAAAGAAATTGAAATTACTACCCGAGCTCCAATTGTAACTAATATAGATTTGCAAAATTCTCCAGAAGCGGGTGATACCCTGGATGTAATGGTTGAAATTGAAGATACAGATGGCTCAGTTCAGGAAGCACAGCTGGTTTACACATTAGATTTTTATGATAAAGTATACTATTCAGAACTTCAACAGGATGAAACAAACCCAGAAAAATTCTCTGGAAATATACCACCGCAAAAAGCAGGAGTGGCTGTTCATATAGGAGTTTATGCAATAGATGATTCCGGCGATGAAACCTTGAAGTTCGATCTTGCTACCTATACCTATCCAGTTAAAACCCATACTGCAATTTTGAAACTACCAGCAAGACCTTTTAAACCACATGAAGGTGAAAAAATACCTATCAATTATTATTCACAAAAGGGAGATAAAATAATTTTGCGTATATACAATGCTGAAGGAAAACTGATGTTCACCCCTCGCAACGAGATAATTGCAGCCGAAGATGGAATAAATGAATACGAATGGGATGGACGTGATAAATATAACAAGTTATTGCCAATAGGATTATACATTTGTCATCTAGAAGTGTTCAATAGAGAAACTGGCAACAAAAAAACAGAGAAAGCTCCTATTGTAATAGGAACAGAACTGAAATAGAAGGGAGATGAAATGCTTAAAAAGAACATAACATTAATCGCAATTTTATTGGTAGCATTCAATTTATTTGGAGTTTTCGACGATTACGAACCATCTCCTAGAGCACGTGCCATGGGGGGAGCTTATTACACTACTTCCAATGAAGCTGATGCTATCTTTTATAACCCAGCAGGTTTGAACCTGGCAGAAACGAATCTTATGGGTTCCTATACCAAGCCATTCAGTAACGACTTTCAGGTAGTAAACACTCTAGCTTTTACCACAGCTTTACCTGGCAAATTTGGTAACATAGGAATTGGAGTGCAATCGATGGATGTGGAATGGCAAGATGTGGAATTGATGTCGGAGCGGGTTTATGCTCTTTCCCATGCTTTTGCCTTGTTAGAGGATGTACATTCTTCCATTTTTCTGGGATATACAGCTAATCTGTATCACCTTTCTATGCATGAACTAGGTAGTGAAACAGCTTTCGGATTGAATTTAGGAGCATTGGCAATTTTACATGCCCGTACCAGACTGGCGTTTTCTGTTTCCAATTTGAATAATCCTAAACTGGGGGAAGATAATAGCCAGGAGCTGCCACAAAAGTTGGCTGGTGGAATTTCCTATGAGCCATATAGCGGTGTTATTACAGCTTTGGAGCTGAAGAAAACGATAAACAATAAAACTAAATCGGATACAGAAATACATGTGGGGACAGAAATTAAAGTAGTAGATCCGCTTACCCTGCGCTTTGGGGTAAGAAATCATCCCAATAGCTATTCGATGGGGGCACGTTTTTCTCTTTATAATGTTTGCTTAGATTATGCTTTCAATACTCATGTAACAGGCAATACTCATCACTTTGGTTTAGGATATAATTTCTAAGAGGTAGAGATGAAAAAAAAGAAAGAACAACCCCAAAGTAATCCGGTGGTAAATGGCTTAGTGAACACGTTTTTTGATATTGTTAAACATTTTGTAAAAGATTACGAGAATATGAGAAAAGTGAGAAAAATAGATAAATTTAAGGAAGAATTTTCTAACTTAGAACATATGCTATTGCGGCTGGAAAAGAAATTAGATAATAACCATCATCAGATTGAAGATTTGAAATCTCGTTTACTTTGGGGAAATGTTATTATAGTAGTTCTTATATTAATTAACATATTTTATTTATTAAATATTTAATCTTGAAAGAAGAATTTATTTCTATTTAGGGGCTGGAGGTCATCTAACCAAATGGCTTGTGGATTGAAATTGGCAAAGAATGGTTTTCCTACCCAGCTAGAATTTCTTGCTTGAATGAAACGTAGGGCAAATGCCTTCGTGTTATTTAACATAGTAGTGCCTAAAATTTGTATTTTACCTGGATCTGCCGACATTATTGGTCCGCGCACTGTCCTGGCCAATCCGCTTAAATTTCTATAAGCTTCTCTAAAAATATCCACAGCTGCTATTAACGAAACAGCAAAATAATGTTGAGCTCCAGTGTCTCTGGGCAGAAACATGTAATAGGGTATGCACCCTAATTTCACCTGTTTTTGCCACATTTGTTGCCAAATCTTGGCCGTATTATTGATATGCTTCATAACTGGTGCTTGCGTTCTGATTTCGGCACCACAATTTCTTATCCGGCGAATTGCTAATTCTACTGCCTTGGTTTCTAATTCCCTAGGATGGGAAAAATGTGCCATAAAAGCAAGATGATAACCACTGTTAACAACTTTTTCGAACAAGCGCAACAGGTCATCGCTGTCTTTATCGCTAATAAACCGATATGGCCAGTAAGCTAAAGCTTTGCTGCCAATACGAATATTCTGCAGATGAGGTAAATCAGTTTCCAAGAGTGGGAGCAAGTATTTTTCTAACTGCTTAGCAGACATACTTAACGGGTCTCCACCGGTAAACAAAACATCGGTAACTTGGGGATGATTCTGTAAATATTTAATCAGCAGATCTGTCTGGTTCATGGCAAATTTCAGCTCCTTTATACCTACAAATTGTGGCCAGCGAAAACAAAATGTACAGTAAGCATGACAAGTCTGACAATTACTGGGGAAAAACAGGACAGTTTGTTCGTATTTATGCTGTATCCCAATTAAACGCTTGTTTTCGAAGATAGGGACATTGTTATTTTGGCCATCTGGATTAGGATTCAATTTATAGCGAATTTTATCGGCTACTTCTCTAATCTGTAATTTGTTCAAATTTTCCGAAAGCGCTTTTTCCATTTCCTCATAGTCTATTTTTTTCAGCATTTTTGCCTGAGGAAATGTTAAATGAAAAATAGCATCATTAGGAATATTGTTCCAATCTATTAGCTCATCTACTACATAGTTATTTGTCTTGAACGGTAAAACTCTACCCACAACTTGGATAGCTTGAATTTGTTCTGTAGTCAGATTTTGTTTAATTTTTTTATATTTTAGAAAATTGGAAAGCGTATAAGCTTTGTACTGTTTTTCTAATTTCATAAACACACTCCTAAAATTAATTTTTATGCTTCAATATGAATAGAATTAAAATATTTAATCTAAATACAATATAATTCGAGAATGGCTAAAATTCAAATAATTTTTCTGGATGAGTTATGATTTTCCTCTAAAAAGTAGCAAAAAACCCTTTTCAAAAAAGAAAATTGATAACCTCCAAAAAGTGGTGTAAAAACAGTTGAGCCAAAATTCAATCCTCATAACTTGGTTTAAGTAAAAATCAAAACAAGGAGGAGAATAATAACTCATATTAATTTAGATAGTAAATTATGGCAAGGGCTTGATGATATTTTAGCAGTTCTAATACTTCCTTTAAAGTATCGGAGAAGATTGCGAACAACCAATAGTATTTAGCGTTTAAATGAAGAGATCAGAAGGAGGGAAAGAGTAATAAGAATATTTCCGAAAGAAGCTTCTGTGATAAGATTAATTGGAGCTTTGCTAGTTGAACATCATGAAAAGTGGATAACCGGTAGAAAATATTTAGATATGGAAGGATACTATGATAATAAGAAAAAAAGTGAAAAGAAACTAGAACTGAAAAGTGCTTAAATCCTTTATGAGGAATTTACACACTTTTTTGGACTTGACTCTTACATCCAGATCATCGATGTTATTAGATTGAGTAGTATATGCATTGTTATAACTTGTTGGATGCAAAGCAAAATGAAGCTGATTATAGAAATCTTTTTGTACTGAATTTTCGTTTATCACTTCATCGTAGATAACAAAATAAGGATAATCTGTTTCTAAATCCAGAGCATAAAAATTTCTGGTTATATCTGTTTCGGAGCGACTATAATTGATTCCCACCTGTAAATGTGATATATCCCGATTTGAAATTAGATAATTTCTGTAAGCTGGATCGGGAGCTACACCAGTTTGCAGTAACTCACCACTGGGTTCAAAGTCAGTAATATCCAAACTATAAATATTGGTGTTATCATCATCAGGATCATTCCAGTAATCTGCATTAGTTCTCACGTAAAAATAATCCAACAACAATTCGTTTTGCTCTTCTGCCATAATGTTTTCTCCCATGGGATTTACCAATATCAAATTGTGAGCAAAGGGGGATTCCAACCATTCTTTCCCAAGATAATACTGCCACCAGGATGGTCTGTAACCCGGATCAATAAGCAATTGTTTACCTTTGTAATACAAGATGAAACTCGATTGATCGGAATGCTCATGACTTGTTACGCCTGCAGAATGTTCATGGTTAACTATTAATGTAGGCGCTTTTTGGAAATCATCCCAATCATTAACTGTATTTCTTAACATTGTAAATTCTGGATTTGGTGGATGGTCATTTTCTGCTAAAAAAAGTTGTGGTGAACCGCTAGTAATTAAATCAGTTCTATCGTCATTGTATGTATAGAAGCTTCTATAACCATATCCTTCGGTGTATACGCCCCATTCGTCATAATACCTTTTCACAAACCCCCTGATAAATTCCTGCATGGAAGAAGTCGGATTTCCCCGAAAATAATAAGTTATCATATTCGTATAAGAGCCAGGTCTGGTAAATGCGCCGGATGGTACATTATTCCAATCGGTTGTGATCACCTGGCTATAATGAACATCATCGAACGGAATGCAGTTCAGGTCGGGTGATATTAAATCCAGGCTGTTTTCATACATCTCCCAGATGTTTACGGATGAGTCCGTAAACCAGTTATGATTACAAATATTACCAATTCCACTATTTTCTGTCCTATCCCTAGCTGTAAAAAAGAAATCTAAAGCACTAAATACATAACGTGTGTAGCTCATGCCTTCATTATATAGCTCGCCTTCCGAAGACATTGTTTCTATCGTATTTAAACCCAATCCGCTAGATGGGTTATTGCCGTAAGCTACTGAACCAAATAGGTCGTATTCGGCTGCATTGATAAAGTTAAGACTATCCAGTACACAGCCAGTATAGCCCAATGCTGCTGCCAGCCTAATCCTACCGTTTCCTTTTCCTGTAATAAGTGTATTTGGATAAACATTAGAATTGATGGAAACAGTTCCTCCAGACATTGACTCAGAGATTAGTACTTGATAAGCCCATCCTGCAAGGTTGGTTAACTGTGACCTGAGTGTATCCTGGTAGGCTCCGCCATTATACTCTCACAATAGATCGACAATACAACTTACATTTAATAGCAACTGACCATAACTAAGACAATCCCCAAAATCTCCGCTTGCATATTCAACCGACCACAAATGACTGAGATCAAGATAATGTAATTCATAATTCACCATAAAAGTGGGATCTAAGAGATAATTCATAGAATCACGTAATTTGAGTGTGTCACTTTCGATAATGCCCTCAAATGCTGTTTCCAAATAGCTGGTTGCCAAATTAATAGGTTCATATTCTCTTAAAATTTCAAGTAAACCAATTTCTTCATCATCCCGGATATCGCTTTGATACCACCCATACATTGCAGATATAACAACATCTCCTCCAGTGCAAGCATCATAAAGATTTTGAAGTTCTGTGTTGTTCATAGTTGCAGTAGAATTTACTACCATTGAAATCAAACTGGTGCTTAAAATAATTAAGAACATAACAATTAAACCTATCTTCATTTGAACCTCCTATTTTATCAATAAAACTTTTTTGGTTACATAAGAACTATCGTTTCTTAGACATATATAGTAGATGCCTGAGCTGACAGTGTTATCACTAATTCCTGAGCCATCCCATATTACCTGATAAGTTCCTAATAATGTATATTCGTTATCAATAAGTTTTTTTACTAATTGCCCCTTTATGTTGTAAATTCTTAAATTAATGACAGTATTTTCCAAAACATCAAATGAAATAGTTGTTATTGGATTGAATGGATTAGGATAGCATTTCAAAGAAAGGTTATTTTTTTTACTTATTACATAATCATCAATTGATGTCACTTGCCCATTTTCATCAGTTTTAGTTATTTTAATGCTTTGAGTTGAACCACTATAGTGTGTGCTTGGGAATACCAAAAAGTTATCATTGGTTTCAATTATACATTTATCCCCTCCATAGCCGCCATAATCATTAAGCCATTCAACATTGTATTCACTATCAAATTTTAAATTAGCTGGATAAGCACAAGAAACAAAATCTTCATCTTGCGTTTGAATTACAGCGGATGCCTGTATTATCTCATCAAATGTGTGAGATGAGAAAAGATAACCATTATTAGAATACGTTAGAAAAATATTAATTGATGATATAAATTCTTCATATGTAGCATATATTAGGAAATCTGATGAACTTGTTTCTATGATACAATATCCCAAATCACCATATCCAAATCCATCATAAGTGCGAGTCCATAATGTATCACCAACAACATCTGTTTTTAGAATAAAAATATCTAAGTTGTTACCTTGGATATATCCCGTTGAAGCTAAACCACCATCAGAGGTTTCAATAATGGAAAATAGACGGCCTGTTTCTCTGCCATTATTAGGATTGTAAGTTTGAGTCCATATTTCTGTACCGGATGGAGTTATCTTTCTTATTGCAGGTAAATTTAATGACAGCATACCGGAAAGTACAATATTTCCATCGCTGGTTTTTGCCATAGACCAAACCTGAAATTCATCATTATCCACTACCCATTCACGGTTACCATTGCTGTCTCGTTTTATGAGAGCATTACCTCCGCCAATGGTGCTATTGGTTACAGCAGAAATGAAACCACCATCATCCGTCTCCACAAAAGCCAAACTTTCTGTTCGCTCGATAAAACTAACAGTATCTTTTTTCGCCCATTGGAAATTGCCGTCACTATCTGTTTTCATCAGAAAACCAAATTCAATAGTAATGGGATTTGGCCATTCATCATCATATTTGTAAGTACCGTTTACAGCATAACCATCATCCTGGCAAATTGTTATATTCCGAACTGTGTAGTTTTCTAAATTGCTGCTTCCAAATGGAGCGTAGCTTTTTACCCAAGTGTCCTGGGCTTGCAGCCCAATGATAAATGTAAAATATAAAATGAGAAATGTAATAACAATTATTCTTCGATTCATTTTCTACTCCTCAATTTATTAAAATTATTCCCCCCTCACGATTGCCAACTAAAAAATAGTCAGAACCGTGATTTCCTGAGCTACACATACACTACACTCCTCTAACATCCCGCATTTTCTGCGACATTTATCAATCACAGTCCTCTCATAGCGAAAAATAGTTATTGTAAAAATAACGTCAAAGAATTTCTTAAAAAATAGTTGCAGATAAATAATTGCTAAATTATAAATATCAATAGTAAAATTTGCAACAATATAGAAAAAAGCCATCATAGCAAAATTTATCTATCTTCTTCTTGCACACGATTTTACTTTACAAAATCGGCATATTCATATTTTTGGAAAAAAAATTTTGCACTGAAAGTATGATACTGGAGAATAGGTGGCTTCTGGTATCTACTTTGAGGTGCTAAATAATTGAAGGCAACAAAAAGCCACTGGAAAGATGCAGCTATTGAAATAATGCTTGGGAAAACACTCATAATTGTTGGTGTAATCTTAATTATAGTGGGAATTTTATTGCTAAATCCCACTATTCGGAAATATCTAGGGAAATTACCCGGTGATATTCATATCCAAAAAGAGAATTTTAGCATCTATGTTCCCATTACCACTGCAATTATTATTAGCATAGTTCTTTCGATACTGTTCAATATTTTTAAAAAATGAAAAAAATTATCCTACTTTTCCTAATAATTTTACCAATAATCGTAAACAGCCAGATTTGGCAGCCGCAAGATGATGAAGTTATCTTGGATATCCTGCAAAAGAATGGGCTGCGAGCCAATTCTTTGAATTTTCTCAAAGACTGGAGTAGCGCTACCAAGTTTAAACTAGCTCCCGTGTTAGAAGTTTTACAGAATCCGCTCTATTTTCCTAAATTTGCCGAAAAAGTTAGGAATAATTCCAGCAATTTTAATAAGTTCCAGCTCATCTGCCAGGATATTTATTCAACTTCTTCTAATTCCCATTCCTACACAGCCGAATTTCAGGCTTACTGGCAGCAAAATGTAAAAACGCAGTACGACCTGTTTTCCTATGTAGAATTGGTATGGGAAACCACCGACAGCTACTACCAAAAGTTGTGGCAAGCCCTTTCACCTCAGGAAATGCAAAAGTTGGAATATCTTAGCTTTTCTATGTGGCAGGAGCCGCAGGACAGCTTGAAATACGAGCAATTTTACGAAAAGAACAACATCAAACAGTTTACCGAGAGCCAAATAGAAGATTTTATCCCAATTTTGGAAAAGATAGATTTTCCACAACTGCTGCTGGCACAAAAATGTTTTTACGCTGGTTTTAGCGTGCTGCAAGAAAATTATGAACAGCTAAATTACGATATGCCACTAACCAAAAGGACAAAGTGGGGACTGCTGCACATTGGTAGTAACCTAAACGACAATTATAAACAGCAATATGCCTTTATTTTGGACCCAGCTGGCGATGATAAATACACTGGTAAACTAGCTACAGCTCGCAGCAATCCCTATTTTTGGCATCTAGATGGTGCTGGCAACGACATTTACCAGGGAACAGAAATTGGTGAGCTGCTGTTTGCCCAGTTTGGCTTAGCTATTCATACCGATCTTGCCGGTAACGATTATTATAATGGCGATGATTTCTCGTTATGTGCCAGTTTTGGCAGCTACATCCATTTAGATGCTGTTGGCGATGATATCTATACTGCCGGCCTGCATAGCCTGGCGGCTGCTACATGGGGAACAACATATTTTGCCGATTTCCAGGGCAATGACATTTACAGCTGCACAGAATACGGTCAGGGTTTTGCCAGCACCATGGCCACAGCCCTGTTGTATGACGAAGCAGGTTCAGACAGCTATTTGGCAGGTGGAAAGTATCTGCACGAACCTTTGGCCCCCCTCGACTACCGTAGTCTTTCCCAAGGATTTGGTTTTGGCCTGCGCCCCGATTTAGCCGGTGGAGTGGGAATTTTGCACGATAAGGCCGGCAACGATAATTACCAAGGTGGAGTTTACGCACAGGGAGTAGCCTACTGGTATGCCTTGGGAATGCTGCTGGAAGATGACGGCAACGATTTTTACGATGCTGTTTATTATCCGCAAGGCAGCGGTATTCACCTGGCAGGTGGACTTTTGGCAGATCTAGCCGGCGCAGATCACTATTACTCTAAACATGGGCCTGGCCAAGGTGCTGGCCACGATTACGCTGTAGGCTTTTTCATAGAAAACCAAGGCGACGACCGCTATAGCGTGGAAGGCGGAAATGGCATTGGACTTACCAATTCTGTAGGCATATTTTGGGACAGAGCCGGCGCCGATTTGTATCAGAAAAAATCGGCCAGCAATTATGGCTATGCTCGTGGAGCACGCGACAGCGGTAGTATTGGTATTTTCGTAGATAGCGGCGGTAAAGATGTATATTCCAATAGCGAGCTAGGGAACGACAAAAATTGGCAAAATGGCGATTTCGGATTAGGTGTGGATTCTTTGAGCACATCACAAAAAGACGATGAGCAAAAACCCGATTCCACAGATATAGCAACTATGGATTTTGATGAAAACAGCAGTATAGAAGAGCTATTTTCCATAGCAGCTGAGTGGAATGTAGGTTCCAATAAAAATCGGGTGCAAAAAGCACGTGAGTTACTCTTTAAAAAGGAACCAGAAGCGGCTGAATATATTTTTGAACAAAAATTTGGCACTAAAAGTGGTTTGGAATATCGCGCTGTGGAAGACTTTACAAAAAAATCGGAAATTATGCGCAGCTACTTCCCAAAAGCGTTGCTGCACTCCGACAGCTTGTGGGTAAAAAATGCTATTAACCTGATCGCTACTGTGCAAGATTCGCTTTATTTGGATGATTTTGCCAATTTTTTGGCACAAAACAAATATACCGCAACGGTTTTGGGAGCTTTGGGAGAATTTAATAACAAGCGTAGCCGAGAAATTCTGGCAGACTACATTAACTCATCCAGTGAAAAACTGCGTTTTATCACCGCTCGCAGTCTAAAGAAAATAAAGGCTGATAAACTATTGAAACAGATGCAAGATGATGATTCATTTTTGGTAAGAACACTGGTAAAAAAGTATTTTAGCAAGCGAAATTAGTTATCTCGGATAGTTTTAATAGGATCGATCTTAGCAGTCTTCCCAGCAGGATTTAAGGTTGCTAAAAAGCTGATAATAATTGCTATAACTGGCACCAGCACGAAATCACTCCATCTTACAGCTACCGGCAGACCTGCCATAGGAAATCCGGAAACAGGAATTTGCACAATTTGGAACTTAGCCTGCAAAAATATGACCACCCCAGCTAAAAATAAGCCGATAAGCGTTCCCAAAATTCCGATAATTGCCCCGATATTTACAAAGATCTTAACTACATCTCTATCGCTAGCTCCCATGGCCTTCAGTACTCCAATTTCAACCCGCTTTTCCGCTACCAGTTTGATATAATTTCCACTCATATTGAAAGCAGCCAGCAATATCATCAGCGCCAACACGATGAACATGACAGCTTTTTCCATCTTTATAGCATTGAACAGATTAGCCTCGAATTCGCTCCAGTCTTCTACCACATAATTTTCTCCCAAGCTTCGTTGCAGTTGTTTATCTACTTTTTGCGAGCTTATTCCATCCTTAGTTTTCACCTCGATCTGCGAAACACCAGCTGTTTCCGAAAAAAAATGCGAATTTTGCAGAGAAACATAGCTGATAGCTCTGTCGTATTGCGGTAACCCCGAGATAAATATTCCTACCACTTTTAATTTTTTGGTTTTAGGAAGCAGGCCAAACGGAGTAGCTCGCTTTCCTACCGGCGAAGTTACCCGAACATACTCACCTACTGTAACATTTAAGGTCAAGGACATATCCAGCCCCATAATAATTCCATTCTGAAAGCTGGTAACATCAGGTGCACCAATTCGCATCTTATCGTTCAGACCGGTTATTTGATTGTGTTTGTGTAGATCGATTCCATAACAAACAGTAGAGGTAATGCTATTTTTGTTTTGGAGTAATAGTTCCATCTCGTTTACGGCAGAAGCAGCTTTCACAGACTCATTTTGTTCTATTTTTTCTATCAATTCAGTGGAATTCTGAATAGGTTCATAATTTTTTTGATAAACTTTTATTTCGGCTTGCGAAGCCAGAACTCGCTGCTGCATATCGGCAGCCATACCGTT
The DNA here is from genome assembly GCA_030445745.1 of Candidatus Cloacimonadota bacterium. Lineage (GTDB taxonomy): Bacteria > Cloacimonadota > Cloacimonadia > Cloacimonadales > TCS61 > JASUTE01. The sequence continues at coordinate 3,619 of JASUTE010000013.1, read as the reverse complement.
CATTACCGAGGAGACCACCAACAATGAAAACACTCCGATGATAATTCCTAACAGTGAAAGCAGGTTAGGAAAAGTAAACAGCAGCTTATGGCGTCCCCTAAGATAGCGCAAAGCTAATTTGTAGTGGAATAAATTTCCGAGCACTATTTTTTCCCCTTACAACTTTCGTTTAATAGCATAAACCGAGAGTCGTTCAGCTACTTCTTCGGCTATATCGGAAACTTTAGCTATCTTTTCAGCAAAATAGCGCATGTTTACTCTATAACTAAATTTTTCAATTATTCCAGATTGGAATGCTTTACGCTTGAGGCGTTCTTCCACTTTATCGGCTTCATGCTCGTAGAAATGAACTTTATTCACATATTCGTTAACCATTTTTATCTCTTTAAAAAAAGCACGAGAAGCTTTTACCAGTTGTTCCACGCATTTGGAACTTAGTTCAGTAAGCTCTTGGAAATATTCAATCAGTTCAGTGGGTATCTCCGGTTTCTCTATTGAAAATTGTTGTAAAACTTTTTCGGACATATCCACCACATCGTCCAGAGTTTCCAATAGCCCCAAAACATCCCCACGAGATTCCGGAATAAGCATGTAAGTGTAGAGCTGTTGCTTTATTTCTCGGCGGGTATCATCTGCTTGTGATTCAGTTTTTTTTATCTCTTCATAGTACTCTTCAAACCTATCTTTTTTCCCTCGCAAATAGGCTTTTACACCTTCCAAAAAAATCAGTGCAGCATCGCTTATAGTATTCAAATAGTTCTCTACTTCCGTTTCCAAAGCGATGGTTTTGTCACTAAAAACTGAACTCATAAATTAACCTCCTTGATAAAGCACAAATTTTATCTGGCGAAAGGCAGCTGTAAAGTCAAGGTTTTTGTTGGAATAAAAAAAGAAGACGACCTGGAGTAGACCGTCCTCATCGTGTGGGATTTATGATCCTATTTCAGCAAAAGCATCTTACCACTTTTGCTGTAATTCTGTGTTTGGAAAAGATAATAATAGACCCCACTGGCCACTTTATTACCGTTTATGTCAATTCCATTCCAAACAATGCTATTTAATCCCTTTGGATAGTTGGAATTAGGAAATTCTTTTATCAATTCTCCTTTTATGTTATAAATTTTTACACAAGCTTGGGAAGTGGGTTGTGCTAAGTAAAATTGAATATTTGTATTAGGATTAAAAGGATTAGGGAAATTGCCCAGTAAGGCTGTTTTTTGGCTAGGAAGGCCATTATTGTTAGCTGTCATATCTATATTCACTATATTGGAAGGCGCAGATTCAGAACTATATTCTTCGCCATCCCTATAAACAGCTGTTACATAGTAGCTCAAGTTTTCTTCTGGAACACTGGCATCCAGATACCAAGTTTGCCCTACTTCTGCAATTACTTCATCATTTCTATATAAATTATAGTGATCAATATAGATATTTTTATCCAATTCTGGTGCTTGCCACTGTAGAATAATATTTTCTCCCATTATAGTAGCGCTAAGGCTGTAAGGAACTGGCAGCGATATTTCTACCTCTGCTGTTTGGGAAGCTGCAGATTCTCCCTCATTGTAAATAGCAGTTACATAGTAGCTATAAGTTCCTTCTTGCAAGTTTTCATCTAAATAGCCTGTAGGCATCCAAGGCCCTACCTCTAATTCAGTTAAAAACTCATCATTTCTATATATTCGGAACGCATCTAAATTACGCTGGGGCATTATTTCCCAATTCAGTTGTACATTAACTAAGTTTTCTATTTCGGCATTCAAATTGGAAGGAGGAGTCATAGAAGTTATTTCGCGATTTGTTAGAGCTTTTATGCAGAAGTTAGCTGTTCCGTTCCAATCTGAATTATCAAATTCATAATCTTGCAAGTCATGCCAAGTTCCATTATCTAAATAGTAGCTTTCTCCAGCTGCTGCACTAGATTCTACAGTAGTTCTGTATTTTGCTCCCAGCAACACTGGCACTTCCGAAGTTCTATCGATAGCCTGGGCACCAGTTAAAGTAAGCTGGACATAAAAATCATCACCAGTAGTAAGTTCCAAGGCTTCATTCAGTTCTATAGTATGAATTCCTCGATAATCTATAACGTCAGATTGCTCCATAAGCAAATTTGTTGGTTCATCGGCAAAGTCATCGTATATTTTTAAGATATAGGTTTCTTCATCTACCAATGTAAAGAAACTCACAGCGCACAAGCTTTCATCTTTTTCTGCTGTAAAAGCGTTCATAGCCACTAAAACATCATCTAACGAGGAACGCCAGCCATGGTAGTCGTAATAATAAATTTTATCATAAGGCATCGGCTGCACATTTTGAAAGGAAACTGCACCCATTTCTGGATGATGACCTGCATGTTTATCATAATAGGAAATCCAGAAATATCCGTCATCTCCCCAGCTTTCTCCCCAACTATTCTTACATAGCCAAGCACCTGGTTCTGAAGCTTGCGTTATTTTGCTATCATCCCAGCCTACAATGGCAATAGCATGATTGGGCTCCAAATTACTGCTGGGTGGCTGATAATGAATATTCCCCCACATAAACTGGTTATCGTAGCACATGCAGGTTCCCATCACACCAAATTCCATAACTTTATTCTTAATCAAATCGATATTTCCCAAATTTTCACCGACAGTATACCATTCAATATTGCCAGCATAATAGTGGTGGTAGTTACCGGAATTTCTGGCTGGGGGAGAGTCGTAGGACTGGCCATCGATATTCCGAACAGCGCCTTCCCCGCGCGAAATATAGGCAGAGGCAACTTGATAGTCTCCCCCTTGATGAACGGTGAGACCGCTTCCCGTAGGCGGCTGCAAGTCGTCATTGTTGTGCTGGTTAAACCCGTTCCACCAATCCAGGTGATATTCAGCTAAATCAGGTTCACCTTCTTCTCCAGCAGCTGCCCAATTCCCATTCATAAGCAAATTACCTTCCATAGCTGCCATAGAACCAAAAGTCCAACAGGTTCCTCCTTGCTGAGACTTAACAGATGTTACAAAATTCTGGCCATCATAGTCGCGCAGGTCGAAAGTTGCTGGAGGATTGGCCATAAGACCTAAGGTTATTACTATACTTAGTACTAAAATTGTTTTTTTCATTTTATTACTCCCCGCTTCTTTTAAGTTTTAATTTCAAGGTATAGATTGCTAATAAGCTCAAGAATGTCAAAAAAAATATATTTGAAAATTAGAAAACTAAAGTAAAACAAGCGCCTTTTTCTAAATTTTGCACTTCCAGTATAGTTTTTATACTTATATTTGTGCTCTCACGACTATTTTTTCTAAAAGGGCATCTTTAGCATTTTTCAAAATATTTATTGTTTTTTCAAATGTAATTTTTAGGTTAAACTCTATCTTTTACTTCTCAGGTTTCAAAAAATTCCTAAAAATTCGTGGTTTGTGAAAACTATCAAATTAGCTGCATACCTTTTTTTATTTTTTCAAATGCTTTTCATTTTAATGCGCCAAGTTTGTGAATCTCCTCGTAGTCCTGAATAAGCTTCGCTTCTACTTTTTCGGAGAAAATTTCTTCGATCAACTTGCCAGGGCCATCGTTTTCATCAAATTCGATCTCGTTTTCTTTACAAAAAGCCTGGATCTTAGCTAAGTCAAAATCGGAA
>JASUTE010000012.1 GCA_030445745.1 Candidatus Cloacimonadota bacterium | reverse complement strand
TGTGAAATTACGAAAGTACTATTTCATCAGGATCATTTTCTTAGTAGAAGTATATCTACCAGCTTGCATTTTATAGAAATAAACGCCACTGGAAACATTGTTTCCACTATCATCTTTACCATTCCAAACTACTGTGTGTTCACCAGCTGCTTTGGTATCGTTAACCAAAGTTTTTACTTTTTGACCTTTCAAGTTGTAAACATTTATGGTAACTTCGCCATTTTGTAACATTTCATAGGAAATGGTAGTTTCTGGGTTGAATGGATTAGGATAGTTTTGTCCTAAACGAGCAGCTACAGGTACTACAGAAGGTTCAGTGCTAGAGTAATTGAAATCGATATCCAGAGATGCATATTTTATAGTACCGCCATTAGCAAGGCCGTTACCTTGAATATTGGAACCCCAAGAGTTATCATCCAGATACATAAGTTGTAATAGTCCGTGGTTATCTCCCATATCTTTAATAATATCTGCAGGATAGATATATTCGGGGATTTGGCCTGCTAGTTCTGGGGTATCGTTAGCGTTCAAGCGGATTGGTTCACTCCAGGAAGCTCCTGAATCTTTAGAAACAGAAATCATTATTTCTGGTTTAGCTTCCCACACAGGGTCTGCACCCGGCAGTTCATCAGCTACCAATTTAGCTTTAGAACCATCTGACCAAACAGCTGCCATCCAGCCATTTTCTTCATTTTTGGCTATATGATAGTAATTTTCATGAAATGCATCATCTCCAACATGCCAGTATACCGTCCAGCTCATTGGCCATTCTGGGTAGCCATCGGCATCATAACTATCTACTTCGCCATCTTCATCAAGATCCCAAGGAACCATTGGAGTATCATCTGCAGGATTTGCACCTTCGATGTACATATCGTAAAAACCAAATTCTTCATTTGCGAGATCGAAATAGAACATTTTAGGATAAACTTGTAGCCAGTTAGGATAGTAATAACCAGGTCCGTTGCCGTCTAAAGTGTCGAATGTAATTCCCAAAGAACCCATCCAATATAGTTTAGAGCCATCTTCCATAAATTTGGCATCCATATGACCTGAGTGTATGATGTCTTGCAAAAGTTCATAAGGTGTACCTGGTGTATTAGGATCGGAATATAGATATTCAGTTCCAGCTTCATTCATAGGATTTTCTAATGGGAAAGTAGCGGGTGTTTCATAATATTCAAATGGACCTTCACCGTAATTATCGTTAATTAAAGCGAAAAACGTAGAGTAAGTATAACCATCTTCTGCTGTTTCACCTGTGTGATAACCAATGTAAGCAACTATATTTTCGTGGACAGCCATAGCTTTAAAAGGTCTTATCCATTCAGGATTTTCTGCATTCCATGCATCAAATTGTTCTACTGTTCTATAAGTCCATTCCAGAGTAGATTGTACATCCAGGTCAGCATTGGTAAAATCAGCATAAGCTAGTAACACATTTTCAGCAGGATCGCCTTGAGAGCCATGTGCGCTAGTAAAGTTGTTTGCTGTAATGTATACACGGCGGTAATCACTTCCTAAGGGAGATTCACCAACATAAGTATAAGGCCAGATAAACTCATCATCGTTATATGGTAATATACCCTGGTCTGCTAATTCGCTGTTGTCAATAACGTCGAATGGAGTAGTCCACAAACCTGCTGTTCCCATCAAGTGGTAAAGGTCATAAGCAAAAGCGTCTTCGTAAGTAGCTTCTTCATCCATATTTACATGAAAAGCTACAAAAGGATCGCCTGTAACAGGATCAACATCTACTCCAGCATACCCTTCACTTAAATCCCAAGCAGAGATGGGGTCTACAGAGGTAACAGTACCACTACCATCTACATAGGCGTAATATACGCGTCTGGTAGAGTTCGAAGTTTCTTGTGTATGGAAGGCAAGATACGAGCCACCAGCAGGATGGTTATAGGGCTGAGAGATCTCTGGTTGTACTCTTAAAGGTGAACTGCAATAACTACCTGGTTGGTAATCGTAGTAGGTAGAAATAATATCACTTGGTGTGGTTACCCAGCTCCAATTGGGTACTATTCGGGTGCTTGTTTTTAAATATCCACTAAATATGTTGGGGCTTTCAACTGCTTTACTAGGACCAGTTGGCTGCATTATTTCATCAGCAAAAAGTGAACCAACTAAAATCAACATTACAAAAATAATTGTAATTCTTCTCATCTTTCCTCCTTTGAATTCATTATGTCCAATTTAATTTGCTTTTATATCTTTTTTAAGCAAAGCTAGATTAAATAACATAAAGAAAACATATTTATTAACAGATAAAAATATAGAAACTCCCTCTGACGAGAGAGTTTCTAAATAAAAATTAATATAACAATTTCAACGACAATCTATGAGGAGTTTTTATCATATCTTCCGATAGATAACCCAAATCTGAATAAGAGTAATCAAGATTAATTATGGCAAAGCTAGCGGGAATAGTCCAGCCGAAACCGGCAGAAAATCCTGCAGCATCATATTCAAACTGATAGCCAGATCTTATTTTAAAAGATCCTATCTGATATTCAGCTCCTAGGTTGTACGTTTCTTTTCTATCTACATAACTGTCTAATTGCACTGAAGCTATGAGGGCGCTATGGTTTTCATCATCACGATACAGGTCGCCCGAAATACCCAGAGAGAAGTTCATAGGTATTTTAAAGGGAACTTCTTCTCTATCTTCATCAATAAGTCCGTCACCGTCGTTATCAAGAAGGTCAAATGGGTCTTCGTCCAAAGAGCTATCATCATCGTTGTCAATTTCATATTGAAGATCTGGACCGAAGTTTCTCAGTGCCATTCCCAGGGTTAAATTTCTCCACCCTGTATTGTACAGAGTTCCTATATCTACCGAGAATCCATTCACATCATAATCATCCAGTTTTTCTCTTAGATATTTTGCAGTTATACCAAAAGAGAATTTATCGGTAAATGCATTTGAATAAGTGAAACCAGACGCTAAATCATAACATGTAAACTCTTCGCCTGTGGGTTCGTCGAAACTTTCTTCAGTATACACATCCATCCAGTCCATATGCAAAGCAGAAGCAAAGAAGCCTAAATTACCAATAGAGGTTACCTTGGAGGCAGCAAAGAATTCGTGACGAATATCCGCTACCCATTCTGTATGAGAGAACATAAATTGATCTTTGTATTTTAAAGAAAGTCCAGCAGGATTCCAATAGATAGAAGAAATATCATCGGAAACTGCTGTATAAGCTTGTCCCATCCCTATAGCTCGGGCATCTACACCAAGTTTTAGGAATTGCAAGCCTGCTGTACCTGTTTTGGCAAAGATCGCTGCTGACAGAAAACTAGGGACGATTGCTAGTACAATGAGTATTAATATATATTTTTTCATAATTCCTCCCTACTTAATGATGACAAACTTGCCAACTTTTATATCTCCACCATCCAGATTTTCTACCGAGAACAGATATACACCAGGTGCTATTATCTGGTTGTTCCTGGAAAGTAGATCCCAAGGAGCTATACCAGAGGCCGAAACTCCGATATCAGCGGCCTTACTTACAGATATTATATCTGTTGTTTCAGCACCATCGTGATGGATGGTATCTACCAGGTCTCCGGCAAGGGTGAAGATTCTAATTTTACATTTCTCTGGCACATTTACGAACCAAAGTCTCCGACTTTTGTCACCTTTTTCATCGTTTTCGCGCCTACCGTCGAATTTACTTTGCCCTACATAAGGATTGGGAACCACGTGCACATCATTCATGCTCGATTTAGCACTAGGCCCTGGGAAAACTATCTGCATATTCGCATCTTCATCACGCCCAGATTCCAATGACTGCAAATCTTTATTTGGAATACCTCTATCCCAAGAGGTTACTGCCAGATAGTATTCTATCCCTTTAGGTGGATGCATAATTTGTGCTTTGTAGTAGCGCCTTGCTAAACGATCTTTTACATTATCTTCAGCTTCTCCAGCACCTTCGTAGTTATATCCATAAGACTGTCCACCATGTTCTTTTAGTGGAATAAGTTTATCATCGTACAACGAAAGATATATTTCTCGTCCTCTCTCTCCCATTGCTTTCAATGCATCACTGGCAAAAAGCCAAGCTTCTTCTTCCAACTCAATTTCTGTTTTTGGAGAGGGATAAAGCGCATCTACATAGTCTTGTAAGCTGTCGGTATAAGTAAGTTCATAGTTATATAAAGGTTTGCCGTAGAATATATCGCCATCTTCGTAATGAACCAGTTCATACATTTCGTTAAAACGGTAATAGTTGAAATATTCTTGATGTTCGGGGTTAGTAGAGTCAAGCACTACGGGTTGCGGCAGTCCAAGATCTTTACCTGTATCACCACCGAAATAAACGTATTGTTCTGCACCTTCATTTACATTATAATCTTCGTAATCTTGATCAGTATCTATTTTATCCCATCTACCTATTTCCATCCAGTCTTCTTGTGAGCCGCTACCGGAGCGTCCCCAAACAGTATAACCTTGAAAGTCGTGGCGCAGCCTGTAAGCTGTCCATGGGTTTACTATAGCACTATTATTATATTCAGAAGGATCAGCAGGAGGAGCGAAATCATCTGGGAAAGTGTTGGGATCGTAGTTGCTGATATGACTATCAAGCGTAGCTAGTGAATCTTGCCAGCCTACATAACCTTTGGTTACAGTTTTAGTATCTAAATTATCTATTTCTGATCTATTATCCCAAAAAACATCGATAGCGTTTCCATTATTAACCAGGATAGCATTCATATTAGGAATTTTGGGAGGTTCTGGGGCAACATAGTGAATTGCTGTATCGGGAACTGTAACTGTGGTAAGAGTTTGTGGACTTTCGTATACTTCTGCAGCCCATTCTGCTTGTCCTTGTAATTCTGTTAAGGTTTGACCAGGGAAAACAGCAATAACGATCTTCATCGTTTTGCCTGGTTCCAGATTCCAAGATCCTTCTGTAGGTTCATCGAAGCCTTGTTGGTCGCCATAGAAAGCAAATAAGTAACGTGTATCGACTGGGTTGCTTATCTGTGTATTGGGAAAATCTCTTAGTGAAGTATATTTGCTATCATCTGGATTTTTATCTGTAAGCAGCCAATATTTTTGATTTGCTGTAGCCTTACCGCCCGGATTGAAAGTATCTAGTGGATCGAAATCATCAGGGCCATCGCCTACTTTCCAAGTCCAACAGGCAAATTCAAGTTGTTCTGGGTCAGGAGTACAAACTCGTGAGCCAACATAGCCGGTTGTAAGTCCTCCGTCTTGATCAGCATCGTAAGTATAAGCAAATTCGTGGGATAACACATAACTACTAATATCATCTGAAGCCCTATCGGTGGCTCCCCAAGCCTGGGGACCTACATCGCTATCCATATAAATACCCATGGCACAATCAAATAGAGTGTCTTGGGTAGCTATATTCATATTGGTTATATCAAATTCTACATAGACCAAGTTTTTAATATAGTCATAACTCCATTGATAACTCATTTGGCGAACCCGAACATTTAAGGGAACGTGATCATTTGAGGATGCGGAACTACCAAAGGAGCGCTGTCCAGGTGTTCCAAAAGGTGAATAATCATAGTAGAATGAAACGTAATCTTGTTCAGAAACTGGGTAACCATCTTCATCTGCCAAACCATCTACATCATCATCATGTGGTTCGGCAAAGTTATACAACTCGTTAGAAGTATCGCTAAGATCGACAAAACCAAGTGGGAACCAAATGTCTATATTGTTCAAAATAGGGTCTATTCCGTAAGCTCCTTCTGCCTGATGTAGGAAGGCTGGACTACCGGCACTGCTACCATATTCTTGGAAAACTTCTGGTAATTCATCAGCCAAGCGCATAGGAAAACCATAACCAACCGGATCTTCATCTATCAGGCCATCACCGTCATCATCTACTCCACGGCGTTGATTCCTAATAGAAGCTCCCATAATGACATCTTGATTGTTGTATTGACTGTATTGTAAACCTAAGGGAGATGTTTCCAAAACGTTGTAGGCTGGCAAAAATTCATATAAATTTAAGTCTCCATCGAAGCCAACGGTGGTAAGGGTATCCAGCACAACTTCTAAATCGAATCCAGCAGTAAGCAGGGAGTCGTACATATTAGAGCCTTCTGCCACTACATCATCTTTATTAGAAGCATCTGGTAGCCAAAACAATCTTCTGTTAAATTGATCGCGACGATATTTTTTTGCACCAAACCATAATGCGCCTTGGTAAAGGTAGTCTATGGCACTTCCACCCGGGTATTCCAAAGATGGCCACTGGGGTGAGTTGTCACCAGAGCCAAAAAACCCATAATTACTTACTCGTAGCCAGATATTACCTATTCTGTGTACCTTGGAATGATCTCTTTTTTTAAAAGCGCCTTCGCCATCCACCGAGCGAGCTTCCAAAAAGACACCAAGCAAGCTAAGTAATATCAGCATTACTAAAAACTTGGATTTAAATAATCTCATATATAATCCTCCAATTTTTGAATCTATCTATTTTAATTCGAAAGTTATGGGGAAAGTTATCCAACACGCCACAGGTTTGCCACCGCTTTTGGCTGGAGAATATTCCCATTGTTTCACAGCTTTTATCGCTGCTTCATCTAAGCCACCTGGCCCAGAGAGCAGAGATTTTTTTACTTCAACTGCGCCCACTTTACCGTTTTTTAGCACTTCCACTTCCAGCCATACTTGGCCTTCAATGCCAGTGCGACGGGCGAAGTCTGTATATTTAGGTTGCACCTGTTTTATTGGAACTGGTGGATCTTCGTAAACAACGAATTTTGGTGTAGTTCCGAACTGTGGTGGTGGTGGTGCAATTTCTTCATAAGGATCCAAAGAAGTTTTTTCGATAGTTTCAACTATTTCTATGTCTTCTTCTTCCGTACCGGCGAAGTCTTCTTCCACTACCACTTGCACAACAGGTTTCACAACCGTTTCCGGTGGTTTGATCTTTTCTTTTATTTCTGGTGGAATCTCTATAGCCTCAGTTACTTTTACTTCCCTTTTATATGGTTTTATTTCAAATTTAGGGAAAACCAGAAAAGCAAATATGAGTATTAAAATAGCCAGGCTGGTTGCTTTATCGTAGTAACTGTTCGCTATATCTTTCCAATCATAAGATTTTTTTTGCATAACTTACCTACCTTTTCAACTTTGCTTCAAATGAAACACGCAAGGCATTAGCTTCTTGAAGTTGCTTTAAAATATCTGACATTATCCCAAAATTAGTTTCTTTATCGGTTCTGAAAGCTGTAAGTAGGTTGAAATTCTCGGCCAACTTTCTTTGCATTATTATTGATACCTGAGGGATTTCCACAACCATATCATCAATCGAAATTGTACCATAACGATCTACATAGACGGTGGCTGCATTTTTTCTAGGAATTTTTTCAATTTCTGCAGCTCTAGGCAAGGTTACGTTAAGCCCTCGCTCTTTCACAAACACGGTGGAAACCATGAAAAATATCAGTAATAGAAAGGCAATATCAGACATTGATGCAGTAGGTATAAGTGTTTCTGGTCTTTCTTTTTTCTTTATTTTTGCCATAATACCTTCCTAATTAGTGGATAAGGAGATTTTTTCTGCCCCTGCTGCTTGCAGGACATCCAGAACTCTCACCATATAATCGTATTTACTTTGTCTATCAGTCTTGAAGGAGATTACCATATCTGGATTTTCCAGGACAATATTCCTTACTTTAGATTCTAGTTCGTTCAAAGGAACTATTTCTTCGTTCAGTGCGACTTGTCCTTTTTGGTTAACCCAAACTTTAGTAATATTTTCCTGTTTTAGCCTTACCTTTTTATCGGCCTGCGTGGAAGCAGGAGGCAAAACCAGTCCCAAACCCTTTTTAATATCGAATTTGGTAGTAGTTAGGAAAAATATAAGCAGCAGGAAAGCCACATCCGACATTGAAGATGTGGGAATTCCAGATAGATTTTTCCTTTTATTCTTAAATTGCATTCAGCCCCCTATTTATTTTCTACAAGGGTTTCTATCACTTTTTCTGTTCCTCGTTGCATATCCATAGTAAAACCATCAACCATACTTAAGAACATATTATTGAAGAATTGTACTGGGATAGCTATAGCCAAACCAGCAGCTGTGGTAATAAGGGCAATTTGAATACCGGAAGCCACAATTGTAGGATCAACTTCACCGGCTGCGGCAATATCGGCGAAAGCGCGGATCATACCAACCATTGTACCAAAGAAACCAAGCATAGGGGCTAAGTTAATTGTTGTGGAAAGTGGGATGAATCCTTTTTCTAAAAATGCCATTTCGATAATACCGGCATTTTCGATAGCTTTTTCCACTGCTTCCACGTCCTTATCAGCCTTTTGTAGTCCAGCATAAATCACTGCTGCCACTGGCCCACGAGTGTTTTCACATAAATCCATAGCTTCTTTATATTTCTTCTCTTCTATTAGGGGTAGTAGTTTATCCATAAAGTCTGTAAGATTAATTTTAGCATAGCTAAGGGAAACTAATTTCCAAATAATGGTAGCTAATGCCCAAATAACCAATACAAGCAATGGCCACATTACAAAGCCACCCTGAATAAATAGATCTACCAGCCCACTGCCTACAATTTTGCGGGCAAACATTTCCAGCCCACCTATTTCTGGAATTTCTTCAAATGTTTCTGCAGCAGCGGCAGTTGTATCTGTTTCTACTTGTTCCGCAGCAGCTTCTTGTTCTGCGGGTACTTCATCTTGTGCAAAGGCTATATTTGTCATAATAACCATTGCCATTATTATCAACACGGTTAAGAGTCTTTTGCTCATTTTCCTATTCCTCCTGAATTATATTAAATTTTATTTTACCAATGGAAAGACATACCGAAAGTAAGGGTTCTACCAGAACTGTAGTTACTTGGGTTATCAGTAGAGAGATCGTGGATATACTGTCTGGCTTCTGGAATATAATTGGTGTTAGTTTCAGTTAGGTCTACTCCGTCGTCGTAAGCATTACCTGTTCTTGGGTATACATAATATATATTTCTTCTATTGAAAAGATTTTGGATATCGGCATAAACTTTGAAATATGTGTTATCGTTTAAGTTAAACGTTTTCACTATCTTAAGGTCAGCTTTTTCGGTATGTGGATATCTTTCGCTGTTAACTTCTAAGGGGTTTCCTTCTTGATCTTGCGGGGTGTATGGTTTACCCGAGCTTATGTTGTACAGGAAGTTGATCTTAAAGTTATCTAAGGGAAGGATTACGTCTGTAAAGGGGATAAAGAATTCTTCACCTCTTCCAATGTTGAAATTGAAATTGAAATTAAAGTTGTGCCTGGTATCCCAATCTAGTGGGAATTCTCTTAAATTGGTTGCTTCATCTTGTACTACCGTGTCTGAATTATTTCCTTCAGCCCAAGAAAGAGAATAGGCCATAGAACCAGAGATAAAGTTGGAAAGCATTTTAGAAAGGTTGAAGTCGATACCGCGAGCGCTACCGTAGTCTTGAGTGATATATTTATAAAGTTCAGTGGTGGTATCATATTGGTCAGGGTTATCGCTTGCCTGAACTTCCGAGTAAGGTATTAGGCTTCCATCATCTTGTAGATATACTTTTTCCGTACTAACATAATTATAGATATTTTTGTAATAAGCGGTAATATCCATCACATAATCTTCCCCAAACTGATGTTGCCAGCCAACTTCATAAGTAGCGGTGATCTGTGGTTCCAAAGTAGGGTTCCCAATAATGATATTTTGGTTTTGATTAGTAATGGCATCTTCAGCTTCGGTACTGGTAAAAACATATTGCATTTCTGGCAGCTGGTTTTGGTAGTTATAGGCAAAATGCACAACACTGTTTTCCGAGATAGGATGAGAAATACCGAGACGTGGTGAAACCATTAATTGCATACGGTCATCATTATCGAAGTGTTTATAAACATCGCCGGTATCTTTGAATATTTTATATTTTTCACCTAAATACCAGAAATCGAAACGCAATCCAGCATTCACAATCATGCCTTCCCATTCCATTTTATCTTGTAGATAATAAGCTGCCTGCCACGGGTCTGCCTCATAACCATCAGTATAACCTGCAGCAGCCATAGTAGCATTATACAATTTTTCTGGAGTGTAAAAATCTGTATCTTCTTCCAAGGTTATTTCTTCTCCGTTTATAATATAATCACCTGCTACCAAAGTGGTATCTGGGCCAACAGCTTTAAGGTATTCATCATAGCGAAAGGCATCAATATCCCAGGGGTTATATTGTCTATTTTTTCTAATATCATGCTTTATTATTTCTATCCCAGTTTTAAATCCATGAATTTGATTGTATTGGTATTCAAAATCGGAACGGAAGGAAAAGGTTTGGGTTTCATCATCGATATTATTCGGATAGATTGTGCCAGGAGCTGCAAAGTAGGGAGTCACATCATATTGCCGTCCTGTTTCGGTAAGATATTCCCAATCTAATTCCTCACCTTCACCTATAATGCCGTCGTCAGTTAATATTTCAATAAATGGTTGGTTGCTTGTGTTTGTAGTTTCGGTAGGCAAGTAATATGAAAAAGTGGGATCCACGTTAGCTCCGTTATAGGAAAAATACGAATCTCTGGGAATGCCGTCAGGGCCTTCCTCGATAGTTTTGGAATAGATACTTGCTTTAACTTTCAGGTTTGTCTGAGAACTGAACGAATGATCGTAGGTAAAAGCATATTGCCTTTGTTCTGTTTCCACTTTTGCGTAGTGATCTAAGGCAAATCTCCAGTAATGGCTGTAGGGATTGCTTACATTTCTATCGCCTCTTATTGCTACCGTAAGATTTTGGCGCGGATTGAAAACATACTTCATTTTCAAGTTAGCATTGTATTGGTTATAATTTCTGTCACCTAAATCAAAACCAATAAAATCATCTCTATCTTCATAAGGATCATATTCGCTGTAACCGGAACTGTATAAATATTTAAGGTCTTCATTGGGGTTGGTAACATAATAATCTTTATAGCGTGAATCATGCCAATTGGCAGCACCATTGAAGAAGAATGTAAATTTATCTCGCATGGAGGGAGCTATTGGACCTAAAACAGGACCACCTAAAGCAAATTTTGTGACATCGGAATTGGAATTATCAATATCTTCTATAATGTGATCGGAAGAAAATTCGACCTTACCACTATATTTTTCAGACCCGGATTTGGTTACGATATTCACAATACCCGATTGCGCATTTCCATATTCAGCAGTAAAGCCACCAGTCATTACGCTCATATCCTGAACAGCATCTTTGTCCACCGTTAAGGCAGCTCCGCCGTCTACAGGGTCAGAAACCGACATGCCATCTACCGAGTAAACAACTTCGTTGGCACGTCCACCACGGATATGCAATTCTCCATTTGTTTCGCTGGCACCAGCTTGAATAGCAACGATACCCTCGATATCACCCACAGCAACATCTTCAATGGATTCCGCAGTTACTGATTGACCAGAACTGGTTCTGCTTTTGCTTACCAGTTCTTCGCGTGCTTCTGATACAGAAATACCTTCCACTTGTAAGGCAGCTGTTACCAGAGTAAAGTTTTGAATTGTTGTTTCATCAACATTGATCCGAACACCGGTAACCTTTTTGGTTCCATAGCCAACCTGGCTACAAACAACATCGTAAGTACCGGGATCGATGTTGATTATGATATATTGCCCATTCTCTTTGGTTTGAGTTCCAATGGTTGTCCCATCCAAAACTATATTGGCATATGGAATTGGATTGCCATCAGCATCTTTAACTCTACCGGCCAGCTTACCAGTTGTACCGGCAAACAGTATTGAAACCGAAAGAATTGTTAGTACGAATAATAAAACTATTTTTTTTCGCATCAAAATAATCCCCCTATAGTATTGATTTTATACTTTATCTTTAGACAAAAACATCGTGTAGAAAAATCGTGTCAATTTTTTTTTAGAACTACGATGTGTCATTTACGTCTTATTTTCTTTTATTCCAATCTGTTGAACCATATTTGCTGCGTTCCAGTTCCTTAGTCTTTTCTATTTCATTTTTACTCAGTGAGTTACTAATAACGAAAACATCTTCTGCCCATTTTTGTTTAAAAGCAGTGATAAAACTTTGCACAGCTTCATGATAGCTTTTGGGTTGCTCAATTATCTGATTAATAGCCACGGATTTCTTTTTAAGCAAGTTAGCAAAACGGTTTCTTTGCTCTTCTGTAAGCTTGGGCATAAATTCAGCTATTAAGCTCTGGTCGTGATTTAACAAAATAGAGCCATGCTGTAGCAAGGTATTGTTTTTTCTTACCTGAGCGCTGCCCACGATTTTTTTTCGATTAAAATTTAATTCAAAGCGTGAACTACTGGTAAAGCAAGGATTCGCTGGTTCTCGCTGATGCTGGGCAGAAAGACCTTTTTTTTCAAAATCCGCCTCTACACCCATATTTTTTAATCCCGCTAGAAGGACTTGGCTAATCTGAGAGTATGTTTGCAAAATAGAGCCGGAAAGATGTTGCTCGGTTGGAGCGATTACCGAATAGGTAACCTCATCGTAGTGTAACACTAATCGGCCGCCAGTAGGACGACGGACGTAGTCAAAATTGTATTTTTCCAATCTTTCTAAATCTATTTCAGCAGCTATCTTCTGGTTGTAACCAAAAGAAAGGGTGGGTGGTTGCCAATTATAAAATCGAATAGTGGGTAAGCTTTTACCTTGCATAACTTGGTTAAAAATAGCTTCATCTATAGCCATATTACGAGCCGCAGATGCTTTCCCAGAATCTATAATCCGCCATTTCATTTTTCTATCTTTATCTCCATTTGTGGATAATCTTTTTGTATTTTTTGTTCCGATATAGTTTTGCCAAGTGTGCGTATAATAAGAATAAGAAAAATAAGTACAATTATCCTGATGATAAAATTCATCCAAGTATTACTCTTCTTTGCGCGTCTTTCATTTTTTCTTCTTTCAAATTCTTCTTTAAACTTGTTCACACTATCTCCTTTAAATTAAGGAATTTAAACCCTGTGCAAATCTTTTCAGCCCTTCTTTAATGTTTTCCATACTATTGGCATAGGAAAAGCGTACATAGCTATCGGAACCAAATGCGGAACCAGGAACAATTGCTATGTGATAATTGGAGAGCAGATATTCGCACAACTGAGCTGAATTATGTATGTTTTTATTGTTGTTTTGAATAAAATAAGAAATATTGGGCATAGCATAAAAAGCGCCCTTAGGTTTATAACAATTTACATTATTAATCTGATTCAATTTTTCCACTAGGAAGTTTCTGCGCTTTTGAAATTCCTCGCGCATATGGGTTACGCTGCCGTCGCATTCGTTCAGGGCAATTACAGCAGCTTTTTGGGTCATAGAATTTACACAGGAAGTTGTATGGCTTTGAATTCGTGAAGCCCTTTTTATTATTTCGGTAGGACCAGCACAATAACCCAATCTCCAGCCAGTCATAGCATAAGCTTTGGAAACTCCGTTTATTACAACTGTAATTTCTTTTATTTGTGGTGAAGTTTCAGCAATCGAGACGTGCTTTAATCCATCATATATCAATTTTTCATAAATTTCATCGGAAATTATCAGGATTTCGTGTTTCAGGCACACTTTCGCTATTTCATTCAATTCTTCTTTACTGTAAACAGAGCCGGTAGGATTATTGGGAGAATTCAAAATTAGTGCTTTGGGGTTACTAAGTGAATTTATCGCTTCTTCTAATTGCTCTGCACTAATTTTAAAATCGGTGGTCATATCGGTAGGTAGCAGTATGGGAAAAGCATCGACCATTTCCACCTGCGATGTATAGCTAACCCAGTAGGGTGAAGGCAGAAGCACTTCGTCGCGAGGATCGCATATTGACATTAAAACGTTCACAATAGAAGCTTTTGCTCCCGGAGATACCAAAATATCATCAGGATCGTATTCCAAATTATTATCGCGCTTGAATTTAGCGCTGATTGCTTTTCGTAGTTCCAAAATTCCTGCTGAGTCTGTGTAGCGGGTGAAATTGTTATCGATAGCTTTTTTGGCTTCTTCTTTAATATAGTCTGGTGTATTGAAATCGGGTTCGCCCACACTAAAATTTATTACGTCTATTCCATCTGCTTTTAGCTTTTTAGCTAAAGTGGAAACGGTTAGTGTAGGTGAGGCTTTTATTGCCTTGGCTCTATGCGAAATTCTTATCATTTTCGACTCCTTTATAATTAGACATTAGCAGTACTATTGCCGTAGTGTTTACAATATCATCTGTAGAACAACCACGTGAAAGATCGCATACTGGCGCTGCTAAACCTTGAATAACAGGACCAATAGCTTCGGCACCTGCTAACCGTTGTACCAGTTTATAGCCTATATTACCAGATTGTAATTCTGGGAAAATAAGTGTATTGGCTTTGCCTGCCACTTTACTATCAGGTGCTTTGGATTTACCGATCTTTTCCACCAGAGCTGCATCCAGTTGCAGTTCGCCATCAAAGGCAAAATCTACTTTTCTCTCTTCCAAAACTTTCTTAGCTGCAACCACTTTATCCACCTTCTCGTGCTGGGCGCTGCCTTTGGTAGAAAAAGATAACAAGGAAACTATAGGTTCGTCTCCCAATAGTTTACGACGGGTTGTAGCTGTACTCATAGCGATATCTGCCAGCTGCTGGGATGTAGGTTCAGGCACTACGGCACAATCGGCAAATAAAAGCACTCTGTCATAGTTGGGAACTACCATTATAAAAGAACTAGAAACTGTTTTCAAACCAGCTTTCACTCCCACCACATGTAAGGCAGCCTTTAAAACCTCGCCGGTAGTATTTGCAGCTCCAGCTACCATACCATCCACATATCCGAATTTCACCAGAAGTGTTCCAAAATAGAGTGGATTTAAAACTATAGAAGCAGCTTGTTTACGTGTAATGCCTTTCTTTTTGCGTCTTTCAAAATAGAAATCTGTGAATTTTTCCAAATCATTGAATTTTTGCGGTTCCAATATTTCGGCTGTCTCTAATAAAATCCCATTCTTCTTTGCTAAAGAATTAATATCATCGGGATTTCCTACCAGAACAACTTGAGCCAACTTTAACTGTGCGATTTTTTGTGCAGCAGCTAATATTCTAATGTCATCGGCCTCGGGTAGTACTATTTTGCCTTTTAATTTTCTGGCTTTCTCGATGAAATTGTCTACAATTTCCATTTTTCACCTCATTTTATTTTTTTAATCTACAACTATTAATGCGATATCTGCTACTTTTAGGAATAGTTCGCGGATCAGTTTCAGCAGACTGTAGCGGTTCTGGCGCAGCTTACTATCTTCCACATTTACCAGGACTTCATCAAAGAAATTATCGATCATAGTTCTGAAATTAACAAGTTCCTGTAGTATTTTACTATAATTTTTTTTAGGAAGATAATCTTCTACTTTTGCCTTTAATATCAAATAGTTCTCATAAAGTTTTTTTTCAGCTTTTTCCTGCAATAGAGAGGTGTTCAGCTCTTTAAGTTCTCCTGTTTCCGAAATAATATTGGAAACACGTTTAAAGCCAATAACCAGTTTGTCGAAATTAGGATCAGCCTTGAATTTTTGTAAAGCTAAGGCGCGTTGTTTTAAATCGGGAATATCGGCATAATCAATGTGCATAACGCTTTCGATAATATCATAATCGATGTTGCTTTGTTGTAGATACCAATGAACCCGCTGTTTGAAATATTCATAAACTTTTTGCTTGTTGTTATCTGGCTTAGGCAGTTTGTTTTTCAAATTATCGTAGGCTGCCTCGATTAATTGGTGTAAATCCAGTTGCAGTTTTTTCTCACCGATTATTTGCACAATTCCATTAGCAGCTCTTCTAAGGGCAAAGGGGTCGTTAGAGCCTGTGGGAAGCATGCCGATTCCCATTATTCCTGCCACGGTGTCTATTTTATCAGCAATAGCTACAATAGCTCCTGTAAGGCTGGCAGGCAAAGTGTCGTTTTGTCCACGCGGCTGATAATGTTGATAGATCGCTGCTGCAACTTCTGGAGGTTCCTGATTCAAAAGTGCGTATTTGCTTCCTATATAACCTTGCAATTTTGTAAATTCTTTTTCACCAAGCATATTGGTTACCAAGTCTGCTTTA
Source organism: Candidatus Cloacimonadota bacterium (assembly GCA_030445745.1). Classification (GTDB taxonomy): domain Bacteria; phylum Cloacimonadota; class Cloacimonadia; order Cloacimonadales; family TCS61; genus JASUTE01. Next base: position 27,960 of record JASUTE010000012.1, on the reverse strand, counting down.
CACAGGAAAGCAGCGCGCAGAGCTTTTTTGCGTTCAGGTTCAGCTAATTCCAGTTTTTTACAGATAAATTCAGCTATTGCCTGGATGCGTTCAGTTTTTTCCCATAAACTGCCCAAATCTGCCTGAAAAGTTACATTAGCTAATTTAGGGACTAACTTTTCCAGTGGTTGTTTGGTATCTTCTTTGAAATAAAATTCTGCATCTTCCAGGCGTGCAGTTATCACTTTTTCGTTGCCAAGTTTAATTAACTCGGAATATTTAGGGTCGCCGTTAGAGATAAAGACAAATTTGTTACATAAACTGCCATCTTTATTTTTTACAGAGAAGTATTTTTGGTGCTGCGAAAGTGTACTTGTAATTATTTTTTCAGGAAGAGCCAGATATTTTTCGTCAAACTCGGCTAAAACTGCTTGAGGAGATTCCACTAAATTAGTTACAGTATCCAAAAGTTTTGTATCTTCTACCAGATTTTCAGCTCTATTTTGGAAAATTTGCTGCAACTGTTGGGCTATAGTCGTTCTTCTAATTTTAAAAGAGGGAATAACGCTAACTTGAGCTAGTTTGTCTTCATAAAGGGCAGGGTGAGGAATTTCAATTGGATTTTCCAATTTAAGATAGCGATTACCATAGCTTATTTTATCTGTTTGCACCTGAGCATAGGAAAATTTTACTACTTCTTCACCGAAAATTGCTACCAACCATCTGATGGGACGAGCAAATGTTTGTTTGCAAGAATCCCATTTCATCAATTTGGGGAAGCTAATGTTAGCAATAGCCTTTTGACAGATCTGAGGAAGCAGCTCAGCGGTATTTTTCCCCTTTTTAAAGATTTTTACTGCTATTTTTTTTCCTTTTGGACTTTGAACTTCGAATATATCCTCTGGTTTCGCTCCGGCACCGCGTAAAAAACCTGCAGCCGCCTTGCTAAGCGATCCATCTTCCCTGTAAGCAATTTCGAGGGTTGGGCCTATACGTTCGATAGTTCCACTTTCCTGTTCAGATTGCAACTTATTTATTCTTACAGCTAAACGGCGCGGAGTAGTAAACCGCTCCAGGTTCTGAAAGCTTAGCTTTTTCTCTTCTAAGGATTTACGCATAGAACTTACTAATTGTTCTAAAGCGGGTTGGATATAACTCGCTGGTAGTTCTTCTACTCCAATTTCAAATAAAAAATCTTTGTTATGCATAATTTATTTCCAATATTCTATGTTAAGTTCTGACAAAAAATATATAGAACGATTAATTGTCTAACTTTTTGTTGCAACAACAAGCGTGGAGACAGAATTTCTTCTGCAGGGTTAATTTCATTTAAAACTGTATCTTAGGGAAATTTGATGTACAAATCCTAAATCGCCATAAGAGTTTATAGAATAGTCTAAATTATAGTTTTGCCAATTCAAACCGAATCCCATGGAAAATCCGGCAAATGAATTGTAATCACCTTCTGTTTTCCAATCTTTGGCATTCGATTTATAACCAGCACGTAGGCAAAACATTTGATGCAGTCTATATTCAGCACCTACTAAAGCAGAAAAATCATATTCCAGCGGCTTGTAGAGGTCTAAATTAAGAAACAGAGCAGGATCGGGATGATAGCTAAATCCTATTTGCAGGGTTTGAGGCAATTTTTCTTGGTATTCTTCTTTGCTGAAATAGCTGAGCTGTTTGCCCAGATTTTTTAAAGCTAAACCAACTTTTAGGTTTTGGTTGGTTGTTTGATGTAAGATTCCTATATCGATAGCTGCTGCTGAAGCGGAATGTTCATCGAGAGTTTCCTGTAAAAATTTTACGCTTAACCCAACGTTAACCATATCGCTAAAATGTTTGCTTACAGAAGCGCCAGCCAAAAATTCTGAAACACCAAAGCTACCATCGGTGCCGGCATAATTGCCGTTGGCATCTGCCAATGTTTTTGTTTCGGAGGCGGAAAGGAATTGAGTAAAAGCAGCTATGTAAAATTCATTTTGTAAGGGTTGAGTATATACCAGCGAGCCACAGTTTACACCATCGAAATAGCTCATATAGGTGGCTCCTGCTTGTGGTTTGGAAATCTGGGTAAGACCGGCAGGATTGAAAAATACAGCATCTTCTTGATCAGCTAAGCCAGTATAGGCATTGGCCATAGCAGCAGCTCGAGCAGAATAGGTTACCTTAAAAAACGAAAATCCACTAGTGCCAGCGTTTTCGTTTATAGCCTTTAAATTCCCTAATAAGAATAAGGTTGCTATTATTAACAAAGCTTTTTTCATATTTTCATTCCTTCCAAAATTTCCAAAATTTCCTCTTTGCTTTGAGCTGCCAGCAAAGCTATTCTCTTATCTTCTGTGCGTAAAAAGTTAGAGATCTTGCTTAACGTTTTCATATAGGTAGTTTCAAATTTTTCTGGTACCGCCAACATCATCACCAGCTTTACTGGTTCGCCGTCAATGGAATCGAAGTCGATATGGTTGTCAAGTAGATAAACAGCTGCTTTGAATTCTTTTACTACAGAGCTGTGGGCATGAGGAATAGCAATCTGATGGCCAATACCGGTAGACATGATATTTTCTCTTTGCCATACTGCCTGCAGGAATTGCTCTGTAGAATTTATTACACCTTGCTCGTAAAGAAATTCCACCATTTCGTCTATACAGCTTTTTTTATCTATTGCTGGATAGTTTATTTTTATCAAATTAGCTGAAAATAATTCCATATAAGTTCAAGCTCCTCTGAATATGCTGAAAAGAATCATAAATTTGAACATTTATTTACTTGACTATTAAAATCGTCAATTTTTTTTTGAAGATTGAAATTATAGATTAAACTGGAGGAAAAGAAATGAAAAAGCTTTCGCTTAAAGCAACTTTGTCAATTCTCACGATGATTTTGGTAATATCTTCTTTATTAATGGCCTCTGAAGTAGATGAAAAAGAAATTATTGCAGAATATGATGGTGGCACTATAACCAAAGATATGTTAAATGAAAGATTGGAAAAGATACCTTCTTTTTACCGTCAACGCTACGAAACAAACGAAGGTAAGCAAAAGTTATTGGATAATTTATGCACAGAGGCAATTTTTTTTGCTGAAGCGACCCAGCGTGGTTTGGCAGATGACCCTGAAGTAAAAAAGCGGGTGAAGTGGGAAAAAACAAAATTTCTTTTTCAAAGATACAAAAAAGATTTGATGGATAAAAAAATGCAGTTCTCTAAAGATGAGATGCTTGAGTATTACAAAGAGCATGAAAAGATGTATGCTACCCAAACCTTGGAAGAAGCAGCACCCGATATTCAGCGCCGCCTTAGAGATCAGAACCGCCAAAAGATAGAAAATGAAGTTTCGGAATCTTTGGAAGATAAATATAATGTACAAATTAACTATTCAGTTATCGATTCTACCGCTTTAGCTAATTTGCAACAGCCCCAAAAACTGAAAAATGTTTCCCTAATTAATAGCAACGTAAAAGATTTAAAATACTCACTTCCAGAATTTGTGGAAACTTACTCCCTGGTAGATCCAAATCGCTTCCAAAGATTAGATTCAGTTAAAGCGCTGCGTGATTATGTGGATACAATAGTGGAAATGAAATTATATTATTGGGAAGCATTGGAAAAGGGATTTCCTACAGCAGCCAATTTGGACGATGAATTAGCTCAAATAGAAAAAACCACTATTTTAAGAACGATGTATAACCGTTTGGTAATAGAAGAGATAGACCTTTCCGATGAAGCGGTTAAACAATATTACGAAGAAAATATCGAGGAATTTAGCTCGCTACCCAATCGTACAATTCAAGCTTTTGTTTTTAAAAAGAAACCTACCGCACAAAAAGTTTATAAAGAAGTAAAAAAAGCACTTGGCTACGGTTTTTTGGGAATAAGAACTGGAAATGTGGATACTCTGGCTATCAACAAAATTATAGAAGAGAAAACAGAGTTTACCACCAATAATGGTGTTATAGATAATATCTATGCTAATGACATTATTCCTGGTTATGGGAAAGATAAAGTTTACAATGCCAAAATATGGGAAATACCTTCTAAAGAGGCAGCACCGCACAAGCTGAGCGAGATTTTCCAAAATTCTAAAGGTCAGTATGTTTTCTTTAGAATATTAGAAGATAATCAAGCAGTACCTCAACCATTTGAAGAGATTCAAACTAAGGTAAAGCGAACTATGCTGCGCAATTTGGCAATACAGAAATTTGAAGCAAAACAAAAAGAGCTAGCACTGAAATATAATTTGCAAAAATATCCCGACCGACTTATTGTGAAACTAGAACCTGAACAGTATTTCAAAAAAGCTGAAGATTCTCAGAAACGTAATAATTTCCAGCAGGCAATCTACTTTTACGACCAAATAATAAAATACTATCCAGAAACCACTGATGCTTATAAAGCCAGATTTATGAAGGGCTTTGTTTGTGCAGAAGATCTAAACCAAAAGGGTGAAGCCTTAGAAATTTTCCAAAATTTAGTAGAAGATTATCCGGACGGCGAATTGAACGAATCGGCAGAATATATGATTCAGGAGCTGGAAGGCAAAAATAATGTTATAGAAAAGATAAAAGAAGAAAACAAATAGGGAGGGCGAATATGTTTTATAATGGTAAAAAGCTAAAAGAGATGTTTAATAAAGCCAAAAAAGAACGTTTTGGTATTATTGCTTCCAATGTGGTTTTCGATAGCACAATTCGTGGTTTACTGGCAGGCTACGATAATAAACGTTCAGATGGTTTGCTGCAAATGAGTTCAGGTGCTTGCAAATACGCTGCCGGTGGTTCTAAAGATATGAAGATAGGCGCAGAACTGATATCTTCTATGATAAAAGTTTTGGCAAAACAGTACAAAAACAGTGGGGTTGGCTTGCATATAGATCACGCCACTCCCAATTATTTCGATTTTATAGTCTACTGCATCGAACATGACCTGGTTTCTTCAGTTATGATAGATGCTTCTAAGGAAAAGTTCGCAGAAAATGTAAGAATTTCAGCAGAAGTGGTGAAAGTGGCTCATAAGCACGATGTTTTGGTAGAGGGCGAAATTGGCTACATCAAAGGTGCCGAAGACGAAATAGTTTCCGATACCCAGCTTTATACTCAACCCGAAGAAGCCTTGGAGTTTGTTAAAAAAACCAATGTTGACCTGTTTGCTGCCTCTGTGGGCACAAACCATGGTGTTACCAAAGGCGCTAGCTTAAAATTGAGAATCGATCTTATCAAAGAGATTGATGAATTGTTAGAAAAAAATGGTGTTAGCCGGGGAATAGTTTTGCATGGTGCTTCTGGACTCACTGCTCAGCAACAGATAGAAGCTATTAAAAATGGGGTTGTGAAAATTAATAAGGACACCCGTTATCAGATGGAGATGGCAGCAGCTATTCAGAAATATTGGGAAAAAGAGAAAGATGCTATCGTAAAACCAGATAATGTTTCCGATGATGATTATTTCCCAGATAAAAAACGATTTGATCCGCGCAAATGGATGATTTACGCTGAAAATGCTGTGCAAGAAGCTGTAGAAAGCTTGACAGAAATTAGCGGCAGTGCTAATAATTCTATTTTAGTGTAAAGAGGAGGATATATGACAAAATTAGCAATAAACGGTTTTGGCAGAATCGGAAGATTAGTCTTCCGTGCTATTTTTGAAGATGAGGACTATGAAGTTGTGGCCATAAACGATCTTACAGATGCAAAAACTTTAGCGCACCTGTTGAAATATGATTCTGTACACGGAATCTATAAATACGATGTCGAAGCAAAAGATGGCGCTATTATAGTGGGCAATAAAGAGATAAAGATATTTGCCGAGAAAGATCCGGCAGGATTACCCTGGAAAGAACTTGATGTGGAAATAATAGTGGAAGCTACTGGTGTATTTAGAACCAGAGAAAAAGCAGGCAAACATCTTACTGCTGGAGCCAAAAAGGTTATTCTTTCTGCCCCAGCCAAAGATGAGATAGACGCCACTGTGGTTATGGGAGTAAATCATAAAGACCTGAAGCCAGAAGATAAAATAATCTCCAATGCATCCTGTACAACTAATTGCTTAGCACCCGTAATGAAGGTTTTAAGTGATAAATTTAAAATAGAACAAGCTTTTATGACCACCATTCATTCCTACACAGGCGATCAGCAGATACTCGATGCACCCCACAAAGACTTACGCCGAGCTCGAGCTGCTGCTGTGAATATAGTTCCTACTACCACGGGCGCAGCCATTGCAACTGGTAAAGTTATACCAGAGTTAAATGGAATTATCGATGGTATGGCAGTACGCGTACCTTCTCCCGATGGTTCTTTGGTAGATGTTACCATAGTTTTGGAAAAAGAAACCTCTACAAAAGAGATCAATTCTCTTATGAAAACTGCTTCCAAGACAAATTTACAGGGAATTCTGGAATATTCTGAAGCTCCTTTGGTCTCTACAGACATAGTTGGGAACCCTCATTCCTCTATCTTCGATTCTCTGTCTACAATGGTTAAAGGAAGAGTAGTGAAGTTGATTTCTTGGTATGATAATGAATGGGGATATTCCAGAAGAATAGTAGACCTTATAAAGTACATTAATGAACTATAGAATATTAATAAAAGTTATAAAATAGAAAAAAAAATTGACAAATTTCTAGGTGAAACTAATTTTCTGGAAGCTTTTAGAAAAGAGACATTTCGGAACAAAAAAAGGAGGAAGGAAATGAAAAAGTTACTAACAAGCTTTTTAGTGTTAGTGGTTGCTATCGGCTTATTTGCCGCCGGCAATCCTATTATTCCCGAAAACCAATCTAAACCCTTGTTCAAAGCACAACGCGCGAATCGCGACATGAACATTCTGTTCGAAGAAGGTTTTGAAGAAGGTATAGGAGATTGGACAACTGTTGATGCAACTTCACCCACAGATTGGAATGAAGAATGGCATTTATCGACAACAGGCGCCTATGAAGGTAACTCTTGGTGGATGGGTGATGAAGGTCTGGGTGGATATACCAACCATCGTTATTTGGTACTGGATACACCAGCTATTACTCTAAGCTCATCGGCACCAGAACTTAATTTTATGTTCAGCCTGAATTGCGAAGACCCAGGTGTGAGTGATCCTTACGATGCATGGGATGGCGCTAATATTCGTATTTCAACCGATGGTGGCACAACTTGGACAGTAATAGAAGGTACTCCAGCTTACAATGGAACTAGTTTCTATTCTTTTGGTTTTGAATTCGGCGAAGGCCCTGGCGTTCCTGGTTGGGGAAGTACAACTAACTGGGTAGACTGGACACCAGCTACTTTCGATCTTTCCGATTATGCTGGCCAAGAAGTAATGATCCGTTTTGCTTTTGCTTCTGACCCTGCTTATTCTACTGAAGATGATCCTAATATGTTCGGCTTTAGAGTAGATGATATTGTTATTGATACCAGTAGCGGTACATTCGAATCTGATGGTGACGGCGCTGCTGGCGACAACCAAATGGTTACTGGTTATGGCGGAGAAATTTCAGGTGATTTCTGGGAAATTACTTCAGATAACGCTCACAATGGCTCTCAAGCAGCTCACTGTTCTGTAGAACCAAATCTGCTGAATGGACTGATTTCTCCTGTAGTTACCTTACCTAACTCTGCAGAAATTTATATGGATTATTGGGTATATTGTGCAATGCCAGACTCTGATGGAGATGGCGATAATTCCTTGGAAGATTACTATTTTGCATATGCCAAGGGCGTTGAAGAAGATGCTTGGGCACAACTGCATTACAATTTCCAGGGACCCGATGCTGGTGGTGTTGCAGAAGTATGGACACTTATCGACCAGGAATATGCTCTGGCTACCTTTGGCTGGCAAGATGGTACTTGTGAAGTTACCAGCTGGGCAGGCCAAGATATTCAACTTAAATTCGAAGTGAAAACAGATGATAATGATGATGGTGGTGTAGGCGATGGTTTGTACATCGATGATGTACGTGTTTATAACATGTTCTATGCTGGTCCTCCACCAGAAAATGTTACTGCCGAAGCAACTGAAGATTATCAAGTAAATATTACTTGGGACGCTCCTGCAATTGGTGGCGAAGAAGGTTGGCTACAATGGGATAATGGCACATACTATGCTTCTCTTGGCCTTACCGAACCAGGCGAATGGCAAGTTGCTAGCAAATTCGGTTCTGGCGACATTTTACCTTATGTAGGTGGCGAAATCACTACAGTAGAATTCATGCCAGGCACTTCTACTACTTCTGAGTATACAGTAGCTATTTGGACAGGTGCAGGCGGGGGAACTCTGCTTACTACTCAACCCGTTACTTCTGTAACTCCTGAAACCTTAAAAGAAATTACTTTGGATGAACCTGTTACTTTAGAGGCAGGTCAAACTTACTGGATTGGTTATCAGATCAACCAGGTTGATGCTGCTGATCCTAATACCGGAGCAGGTTATTCTGCTGGCTTTGACCAAGGCCCAGCTGTAAATGGATTATGGATGGCAACAACCCTTGGTGGCAACTTCTCCGACTATTCATCAGATTTCAATTACAACTGGGTTATCCATGGTTGGGTAGAGCAACCAGATGGTAAAGTTGTTAAAATGCAAACTCAGCAAGAGCGTGAAGATCCCACCAGCTACAAGATCTACCATTCTGAAACAAGTGGTGGCCCTTATGAACTGGTAGAAGAAGTTGGATTAGTGGAAGAATATACTCATACTACACCACTAGAAGATGCATATAACTACTATGTAGTAACTGCCATGTATGGTGATTTGGAATCAGATCTTTCCAATGAAGCGGTTGCTTTTGTACCTTCATCTACTTCTGTAGAACTGTTCCATGATGATGGTACTAGCGAATCTGGCTATAATGTTGGTGTAGCAAAAAATATGGCAGTGAAGTTCAATCCAGATTATGAAGATGATACAATAACAGTAACTTATGCTAAAGTATTTGTACATGAACTTAATACTGGTCAGTTAGTATTGAGAGTTTGGGATGATGATGGCGCAGATGGAATGCCTGGTACTCAATTAGTACAACAGGCAGTATCTGGTGATCAACTGCAGGCAGGTTGGAATACAATCGGTTTCGACTCTCCAGCACAAATCACCGAAGGTGGTTTCTATCTGGGTATTTTCGAAATGGCTGGTCTTTCTGCTATAGGTTTAGATGAAAGTGGTTCAGGATACTCCTATACCAATGATGGTGGCTGGGCCTTGCTTGAAACTGGTAATCTGATGATTCGTGCCATCGTAGAAGGTGCAAACTCTAGCAACGAAGAAGATCCAGTTCCTGTAGCTAGCGCTTATGTTCGCAACTATCCTAATCCATTCAACCCAGAAACTACAATAGAACTTAATATGGAAAAAGCTGGAAAAGCCACTATTAAGATATATAATCTAAGAGGCCAACTGGTTAAAACACTACTAGATGAAACTGTTGATCAAGGTATTACTACCAGAGTATGGAATGGTACCGATGAACAAGGAAATGCAGTAACAAGTGGTGTTTATTTCTATAAATTACAAACAGCAGACAAAACACTCACAGAAAAAATGATCCTGATGAAATAGTACTTACGTAATTTCATGGGACAGGTCCTGATGAAATAGTCTGTTGAACAGATGTTAGGGGCGCAAATTTGCGCCCCTTTTTATATATCAAAATCAGAAAATTATCGATTTACAATTTCTATTACCAATCATTATCTGTTACTGTTCGCAGTTTTTCCAAATCCTTTTGTTGACATATTTTTAGAAGCTAAAATTATTGTGAAAATTAACAAAATTCATAAAAAAGCCGAATTTTGATAAAATTAAGGAGGAGTAATGAAGCGATTAATAATAGCAGTATTATTGCTTACTTTCAGTTTTTCTCTGCTTATATCTGCAAATCTTCAGTTCGATGCTCAAAAACATCATCAGAATAAGATTCTTGTATGTTTTAATATGGAAGCAGTAGGAAACAAAGAAGGCATTATCAATTTTACTAAACAAGAAAATTATGTAAAAACAGGAATTCAAGATTTTGATATTTTGGCCAAAGAGTTCCAAATTAAAGATATGCAACAGGTAACCCCAGATGTAGTAGATAGAGATTGGAATAAAAACGGGCTCTATCCTCGTTTGGTTTACCGCTTAACTTTAACAGATAATCGTCAGATCGAATCTGCTATTGCCAAATTGGATCAGATAGAATCTATTCGGTATGCAGAATTCGATCAAATAAATCGTCTTACCTATATTCCAAATGATCCCCTTTTCGGTTCACAATGGCATCACCAAAATATAATGAGTGAATTTGCCTGGGATTATTCTTTTGGCAGTAATGATGTGATTGTGGGAATTGTGGACACTGGTATTAAGTGGAATCATCCTGATTTGCGTGACAATATTTGGGTAAATCAGCCTGAATTGGATGCTGGGATGACAATTAACTGGGAAAATGGAACTGTTTCTGGTGGAAACGGTGTTGATGAAGATGGTAATGGCAAAGTAGATGATGTAATTGGCTGGGATTTTTACAGCAATACCAATCAGTCTTATCAATTTTATGTAGCTAATGATCATGGAACCCACGTTGCAGGTTGCGTTGGCGCAGTAGGCGATAACACTTTGGGTGTAGCAGGTGCTTCTATGAATGTTAAGCTTATCTCTTCTCGCCATGCTCCCACTAGTTCCAATTCTTCTTATATTTCTGCAGGTTTAAGCGGTATTTATTATTGTGTAGATTCTGGAGCTGATTTTATTAACTGTAGTTTCGGTGGTGGTGGTAGCGGTAATTCCTATGAATTAGCTGCTGATTATGCTATAGATCACAATAGTTTAATAATTGCAGCAGCAGGGAATGATAATACTAATAACGCTTTTACCCCGCAATATCCTTCAGATGCTACTAATGCTGTTTCTGTAGCTGCAACAGGCCCGGGTGATATCAGAGCTAACTTTTCTAATTATGGCCCACCAATCGATGTAGCTGCTCCTGGTGTCGATATAAAATCTACAATTATTGCAGGCAATAGCTATGCTAGTTATCAGGGTACCTCAATGGCGAGTCCTATTGTTGCCGGTGTAGCTGCTTTAGCAAAATCTTTACATCCAGAACTTAGTGGAGCTGAAATGCGACAGAGGTTGATGGATACTTGCGATTATATAGATGATATTAATCCAGGATTCGAAGGTATGCTAGGCTCGGGACGAGTAAATTCTTTCCAAGCCCTTATGTACGACCTTATTCCTAATCTTACAGTGGAAGATTACAATTTAACCGAGTTGAATGGTGATGGTGATAGTGTTCCTAATCCAGGGGAAGAGTTAGAATTAACAATTATGTTGCAAAATGGTTATTTCACAGGCGGTGCTTGGCGAGAGGCAGATGATGTAACAGCTACACTGAACTGTGATGTACCAGGTGTAACTATAGAAAGCGGTTCAGAAACTGCTGAATTTGGCTATATTGGCCAATATGGGGCAGTTTGGAACGATAGCGATCCGTTTATTATCTCTACAGAATCTTCACTTTCAGATTTAGTTATTCCATTTACTCTTACTATTTCAGCCAATCCAGATGATCCTAACTGGCCCTATGAAACTACCAGAGAGTTTGACATCGAACTTTCTCTATTGCACCATGGTTGGCCTTTTGTACTAGGAGGCTCCTCTTCATCTTCTGCGGTAATTATTAATGTAGATGGTGAAGGCGATAAAGAAGTAGTATTTGCTGATCAATTAGGCAATATTCACGCTGTTGCTCCTAATGGTGTTGATGAATTGCCGGGATTTCCTGTAGAAAGCGGCTCCAGCAATATTAGTGCTGCCTTGGCGGCAGCCGATTTAGATGATAATGGCAAAATGGAGATAGTGGCTGGTACCGAAGGTAATGAAGTGCTTGCTATCGACTACCAAGGAAATATTCTTTTCCAAAACGATATTGGGGGACAGGTAAGAGGGAATCCTATGATTTCCGATCTAGACGGTAACGGCACCAAAGAGATAGTTACCTTTACTTTAACCGGAAATATAGTTTCAGTTCTGAATGCTGACGGAAGCGATTATCCTGGTTTCCCAACTACTCTTTCTAGTGCTACTTTAGCTTCACCTGCCCTAGCAGATCTGAATGGAGATGGTTATAAGGAACTTATCACTGCTACTGTGACCGGACAAATTTTTGCTCTCTCTGTTACTGATGCAACCAACATAGAGGGATGGCCGGTAAGTATTGGAATGGGCAGCTGGAATGGACCTTCAGTAGCTGATATAGATGGTGATACTCATCCAGAAGTTCTGGTAGGAACACTGCAGGGTAAAATACTTATTTTGAATCACGATGGCACCACTGCAATTGAAAAACAAGTAGGCGGCCAAGTAAAAACTGGGATAGTTTGTGCTGATGTAAATAACGACGAAAGCCTGGAAATTGCCTTTGCCAATACAAATGGTGAGGTGTATCTTTTAGATAGTGCTGGTAATGAGTTAGAGGGATTCCCAGTTGATATCGGTGCTGCAACCGAGTCTACACCAGTGATGGCTGATATGGATAATAATGGGACAATAGATATAATCTTAGGTGATAACTCTGGGTATTTGCATTCAATCGATATGACTGGCAGTGAAACACCTGGTTTCCCACTTTATTACGACAGCGCTTTGAAAACCAGCCCTGCCTTAGGTGATGTGGATAATGACGGTGATTTGGATATTGCTGTAGCTAATCTTACTTCCTATTTACTGGTAGATTATAAAAATCCTACTGGAGAGGTAAGGTGGCCTAATTTTAAATATGATGCTGCCAGAACTGGTAATATGGGTGGTGCTGTGGGAACAAATCCTGTGGTAACTCCTAATTTAACTACCAATTTAGGAGATAACTATCCCAACCCGTTCAATCCCGTAACAAATATCTATTTCAGTTTAAAACAAAGCGGAAATGTGCAACTGGAAATTTTCAACTTGAAGGGACAATTGGTGAAAACTTTGATAAATTCAGAAATGTCAAAAGGTGGTCATACTGTTACCTGGCAGGGTAAAGATAAGAATGATGCCCAAGTTGCCAGCGGAATTTATCTGTATAGGCTTACTACCGATGATTATTCAGCGTCAAAGAAGATGTTGATGCTGAAATAAGAGTGAATACTAATACTGTAACGAATTGTTTAAAAACCGAAAAGCCCTTCTACTTCTGGTGGAAGGGCTTTTTATGCGAACGAAAAGCTTGACATATAATTGGAGATGAAATTGCTTTTCATTTGAATTAGAGAAAGAGGTGATTTGATGGATATTGCCAAAAAATATGAAAATGTGAAGCAGCGTATTGAAAAAGCAGCCTTAAGGGCAAATCGCAATCCTAAAGATATTAAACTGGTCACTGTCACCAAAACTCATCCTGTAGAAGTTATAGAAAAAGCGCTTCAGTTGGGAATTGAATATATCGGTGAGAATAAAGTGCAAGAAGCAGAAGCCAAGCTTCCCAAGCTGAAAGGAAAATATAAAGAGTTCCATTTTATTGGGCATTTACAATCCAATAAGATTAAGAAACTCATCCCCCTGCGCCCCACTCTAATTCATTCTTTAGACAAGTTTTCCACAATTCGCAAATTGCACAATTATTTGCAAAAAAATGAATTGCATCAAGATATTTTGATAGAGGTTAATACTTCAGGAGAAGAGAGTAAGTTTGGCGTTGAACCCAGCTCAACTTTGCCATTAATAAAAGCAGTTGCAAATTTTTCTAATGTTCATATAAAAGGTCTTATGACTATCGGTAAACTTACTGATAATAAAGATGAAATCCGGACATGTTTTAGTCAACTAAGGGAATTACAACAGCAAATTGCTCAGCAAAATATAGCTGGAGTAAAAATGGAATTGCTTTCTATGGGTATGACCAATGATTTTGAAATAGCCATAGAAGAAGGTGCAAATATAGTGAGAATTGGTACTGCTATTTTGGGTCCACGCCAATATAAGGAGAAAAGATGATAGAAGTTCTTATTTTTATATCTTTACTTATTGTTTCCTATCTTTTAGGCTGTTTATCCACTTCACGCCTCATTGCTAAATCTTTCCGAAGTTTGAATATTTATAAAATTGGTAGTGGTCATCCCGATACCCAAAATATCTACCAAAATATAAGTAAAGCTTTGGGAATTTTTGCTGGCATTGTGGATTTTAGCAAGATTTATATCTATCTTTTTTTATTGGATCTTATCTTAGGAAATTATTACAGTTCAATTGCCACACAAAACCATCTTCTTGTATTAGGTTTTGTGATGATTATAGGGCACTGTTTGCCTGTTACACATCATTTTAAAGGCGGACGCGGAATTTTCACCTATATGGGGTTCATTGCATTTTTTGCTCCCTATCCGCTCTTTATAGCGGCTGTGATTGCCCTTATTGTTATTTTGGCCTTCGACCAAATTCGATTCGCTCAATATATGATAGTACTGCTACCACCCTTCCTGAGTTTCTTTTTTCAAGGTACCAGAGAATTTTTAGGAAAACTATTTATAGCTGCTATTTTGATGGGAATAATTAACTTTTTCGTATCGAAAAGATTGGGAGAGATATGATGAAAATAGTACCAGTAAAAACTAAGAAAGATTTAAAAAAATTCATTAAGCTTCCTTTCCAACTTTACAAAGACGATCCTAATTGGGTAGCCCCGCTTATCATTGACCAAAAGCATATGTTTAATTCCCAAAAAAATCCCTACTATCAGCATTCGGAAGTGCAACCATTTTTGGCACTTAGGAATAATAAGGTTGTAGGAAGAATAACCGCGCATACCAATACTCAACACAATAAATTTCATGAAGATAAGGTAGGATTTTTTGGTTTTTTTGAAGGGGAAAATGATGAAAAAACAGCTAAAGCCTTAGTTGATACAGCTTCCCAATGGTTGAAAAAACGGGGGAAAAATGTGTTACGCGGCCCGATGAATCTTTCCACAAATGATGAATGTGGATTATTGATTGAAGGTTTTGATACTCCACCCTATATTATGATGCCATATAATAAAAAATACTATCAGGATTTATTGGTAAAAGCTGGCTTAGCCAAAAGTATGGATTTGTTTGCCTACAACAGTCCTGTTACGCCACCACCAGAAAGGATAAAACGTCTGGCCCAGCGTGTTATGAAACGTAATAATTTCACAATAAGAACCCTTTCCAAAGATAAAAAGAACAGACGAAAAGATATTGAAACAGTTTTTCGTATCTATTCCAAAGCTTGGGAACGTAACTGGGGTTTTGTACCCTTGACGAAGGCCGAATTTGACCATCTTGTAGATACTTTGCTGCCAATAGTTTTACCAGAAATGGTTTTTATTGCGGAAGTCGAAAATGAACCAGCTGGATTTTGTCTTACCATACCAGATTATAACTATGTTCTACAAAAAATGAAAGGTAAAATTCTACCTTTTGGTTGGCTTAAAGCTCTTTATTATAAAAATAAAATTCCAGGCTTGCGTGTGATTACCATGGGAGTGGTGAAAGAATTCCAAAATCGCGGGATAGATATTGTATTTTATTATAATTCATACAAAAAAGCTTATGAAATGAAGAGGTTTGTAGATTCAGAGTTGTCTTGGATATTGGAAACAAATGATATGATGAATCGTATAGGAAGATCTCTTGGTGGAAAAAAATATAAAACTTATAGAATTTTCGATAAAAAAATATAATTAGGAAAATTAATGAGAAAATATAGACCCATAGATGTTATAACTATATCTTATATCCTGTTTAATCTGTTATTTATCTTATTGGGTTGGGGGAAAGTAATCAATCCACATATACATTTTCCCATCTATGCTGGGATAGGCATTATAATTTTTTTTATTACCTATATAAACGAAAGTTCACCAAAAATTCTACAAATCCTTCGTGATTGGTATCCTCTGGGGTTTTATGTTTATTTTTTCGAGACTACTTCCAACCTGAACCAGGTTATTTTTCCACATTTTTTAGATAATTTTTTTCAAGGAATAGATCAGGCAATTTTTGGATATCAACCAGCTATGGTGTGGGGCATAGCTTTAGATAATTTCTTTTTTCAAGAGCTCTTTCATTTTGCTTATTTTACCTACTACCTCATTCCGATTATATTTGTTTTTATTTATCTGAAAGACAAACAACTTTTTCACAAATTTGCCTATACAATTTCTTTTGTGTTTTATGCTTGCTATATTACTTATATGTTTTTGCCAGTTATTGGCGGACGCTGGTGGGAAATTATGGAAGGAGCAGAAAAACTTACCACTCAAATGCGATATGGTGTTTTTACCAGAATAATGGCACTTATCTATCAAGGCACATCTCATCAAGGTGGTGCTTTTCCTAGTTCACATGTAGCAGTTGCAGTTGTAGCAAATCGTATGGCCTATCTTTTTAATAAAAAAATGGGTTGGATTATTTTGCCTATCACAATCTTACTCTCTATCGCCACAGTTTATTGTCACTATCACTATTTTATCGATACGATTTTTGGTCTAATTTATGGGATAGTTTTCTATTTCGTAGCCATAAAAACTTATGATAAGTTAATTAAAAAATTATAATGTTCTCTTTTTTGAATTCAGGTATTCTTGCCCTTGCAGCTACAGCTATCATACCACTGCTTATTTATCTTTTTGCCAAAAAAAAGCCACAGAAAGTAGTTTTCAGCTCAATAAAGCATATTCTGCAAACTCAAAAATCGGAAAAAAGGAAGATAAATCTGCAAGATATTTTATTGCTTATTATTAGAACTCTGATAATTCTATTAACGATTTTAGCAATTTCTCGGCCTGCTATTAAATTAACCTGGGCACACAGTTCAACTTCACATCCCAAAACTGCTGTTGCAATTGTTTTAGATAATTCCTACAGTATGGATTACCTAGTAGATACCCAAACAGAATTTGAAAAAGCTAAACAAATTGCTCAACAAATTAATTCAAAAATTTCCAATACCGATGCTGTTGTTTTGCTTACTCTGAACCCAAACTGGAATCAGCTGAATAGTTATTTGCATTATGGTCAGTTGCCAGCTAAAAAGATACAGAAGATCAATTTAACAGCAAATGCTGCCAGTTTTGCCACAATTTTGGAAGAAGCGGCCAATTTTCTTAAAAAAAGTAACTATTCTAACCGCGAAATCTATGTCATTTCCGACCTTCAGCATAAGAATTTTCCTAAACTAGATGAACAAGTCTTGTATATTCCAGTTTCTCAGGTAGAAAATCCAGTTAATATAAGCTGTCAAAAGGCGGCTTTTCAACAGGATATCGTAGATAAGCAATATAAAATTATAGCTGAACTGGTAAATCATTCCGATTTTGTCCAAAAAGACATAGTTTACAGCTTATTTTTGAATGGAGCCACAGTTTCCGAAAAAGTTACCGACTTAAACCCTAAACAAGCTAAACAAATTGAATTTGATTTACAACTTACTGCTCCTGGCAATTATAGTGGTTTTGTAAATGTTCGCGAAGAACGCTTGACCTTTGATAATCGCAGTTATTTTACTTTTCAGTTCACACCCAATCCCCGCACCTTACTACTTACCGATCAGCCGGTTCCTACCGCATTGCAAGCTTTATTGGATGTTTATACAAATAATTTAACTGTAGCAAATGAAGAAGAATTGGAACCAGAGAGCAATCAATATGATAATCTGCTTGTATATCTTGTGAACTGCAGTCCGCAAGCTAAATCTTTCTTGCGAAATTATAATGACTCGGACAAGCATTATATTTTTCTAACTCACGCAAATTTAGCAAATAATTGTAGGGAATTAATCCAAGAACAATTTAATACTAAGCTGCTAGATTTTATCGAAGAGGAAACGGTAATTACCAGGGTAGATCGTTATCATCCAACTGTACAGATACTGGAGAATAAAAATTTAGCACCTATCAGAAATTATTGGACAGCAGAAACTGGAGCTAGAGTGCTTTTAGCTGGAAATCAATGGCCTTTAGCTGTAGAGCAAAATGGGAATATATTGCTATTATTTGAATTTACTAAGAAAAATTCCCAGTTTTTGGTAAATTCAGCTTTTCCAATTTTAATGAACAATGCCTTACAGTTTACACAAACTCAGAATTTGAATAACAATCAGTTGCAGCTTGGTTCGGGTTTTGTTGTACATGAAGAGGAAGTTGTTCTGCCAGAAGGCGATAAACTACAAATAAAAACAAACCGTTATTTTCCCCAAGAACCAGGAATCTATACTTCTGGTACGCAAAAATATGCTGTAAATTTGAAATATTCCGAGAGTGATTTTAAGCTGATAAAATTTCCTGAAACTGTAAAAGTTGCAAAAAACAATTGGCAGCAATATATCTTTACATCTCGTTATGGCTACGAAATTTGGAAATTAGTTCTTATATTAGTATTATTGTTATTTATTTGGGAAATGTTTTTAGTTAAGAAACGAGAAAAAAGATAATTTAATTGACAAAGTTACAAAAAAATAGATTTTCAGATTCAAAAAAATAGAAGGGTAAGTAATGGCTACAGTAGAAGTAAAAAACGTAGATAAAGTTTATGACAATAAAGTGAAAGCTGTTTCCAATGCGAGTTTTGTAGCAAAAGACAAAGAATTTGTTATTCTGGTAGGCCCCTCCGGTTGTGGAAAATCTACCACATTGCGGATGATAGCTGGTTTGGAAGAAATAACTAAAGGTGAAATAAAGATTGGTGATAAAATAGTTAATAATGTTTCGCCCAAAGACCGTGATATCGCAATGGTTTTCCAAAATTATGCTCTTTATCCTCATATGTCAGTATACGAAAATATGGCATTTGCCTTGAAACTGCGGAAATATAAAAAAGAAGAAATCGACAAAAGGGTTAAAGAAGCAGCCGCGTTATTGGGGATAGGAGAATTATTGGACCGCAAACCAAAACAACTCTCTGGTGGACAAAGGCAACGTGTTGCTTTAGGCAGAGCTATTGTGCGTCAACCCAAAGTGTTCCTTTTCGATGAACCTCTTTCTAACTTGGATGCTAAACTGCGTGTGCAAATGCGGGCAGAAATTATTAAACTGCATAAACAATTAGATACCACAATTATTTACGTTACTCACGACCAAACAGAGGCTATGACAATGGCAAAC
Organism: Candidatus Cloacimonadota bacterium; assembly: GCA_030445745.1. Classification (GTDB taxonomy): domain Bacteria; phylum Cloacimonadota; class Cloacimonadia; order Cloacimonadales; family TCS61; genus JASUTE01. Next base: position 8,901 of record JASUTE010000012.1, on the reverse strand, counting down.
AAAATAGTGGTAATGAAAGACGGTATAATTCAACAAATCGATTCTCCTTTGAAAATTTATGATAATCCCAATAACCTTTTTGTTGCCGGATTTTTAGGAAGCCCCGCTATTAATCAATTCCAGGGAAAAATAATTAAAAAAGATGATAAACTGCATTTTGCTGGTGAAGGGTTTGATGTTGCTGTAGCCCAAAAATCGGAAAAGGCCTTACAAGAATATGTGGATAAACCTGTAATAATGGGAATTCGACCAGAAGATATTTACGATTCTCAATATGACTCCATGGCAAGCGAGCCACAAAAATTGCACGCCATATGTGAGGTAGTAGAACCTCTGGGTAACGAATTTATCGTATTTGTTAAAATCGGCGATGTGAATTCGGTAACAGCTAGGTTCGACCCTAAAAGACTTCCCCAAATAGATGAAAAATTAGACGTTACCTTTGATATGAGTAGAACTCACTACTTTGATACTGAAACGGAGTTAGCTATAAGATAATTTTATAAACCTGTAATAATCTTTCAATATAGATTTCAGAGGGAGGCAGAGATTAAAAAGATTATTACAGGTTTATTGTGTTTATATTTAGGTATTTTAAATGCTGTGGGTTTGAATCTAACTCGCTCTGCTGTGCAAAATGCTGCCAACAATTTAATTCTTCTTCATCCAGAACCAGCTGGCTTTCAACAAAATCCAGCGCTATTTAGCACTGGTGTACAAACCGGAGTTACTTACTTTTTTAATATAAGTTCCATTCCCTATTATTGCTTCGATTTAAATTCCCGTATTTATAAGGAAAATTTTTCCTTGTCGCTGGCTAGTTTGGGTTCGGAAACCTACCAGGAAAATAGAGCAAGCTTAGGATATAATTATACCCACAAAAATGTGGCTGCCGGCGTAAATTTAAGATTTCTGCAAACCAAAATAACCAACTATGATGAGGCTACTGCTTATGCTGTAGATATTGGCTTGGGATGGGAAATTAACTCTTTCACCTCTTATTTTTCTTTCAAAAATATAACAGGCAACAACTACAAAAAATCAAAATTACCGGTTGTTATTACGTGGGAAAGTAGCTGGAGTCCTACAGAGGAAAGTAAATTAAGTATTGGATTAGAAAAAGAAGATGATTTTGATTTCTGTTATCGAATGGGAGCAGCATATAGGGTATTAGAAACCTTAAAACTGATTTGTTCCTACCAACATCAACCAGAAAGATTGGGAGCTGGGTTTGTGGTGGAATATCAAAAATGGGAAATTAGTTATGGGATACGTTCACACCGTTATTTAAGTTTAACTCATTATATTTCACTTTGCTATGCGTTTTAAAAGTTTTTTATTTTTGTGTTTGTTTGGCAGTTTTCTTAGTAGCCAGGAAATTATAATTCCAGACGAAGAAACTTACTATGCTAGTGAACTTGTAGAATTTTTGCAAAAATTGGAAGAAGAACCTCTGAATGTAAATACAGCTAAACCTGAAAGTTTGTATAAATTACCCTGGCTGGAGCGACAAGAAATCAAGAAGATTTTGATTTTAAGAGAGAAGGAAAAAATTACCAGTTGGCAGCAATTGCAAAATATTGGCATAGACGAATACGAGCTGCAGCAGTTAAAACCTTACCTGACTTTTCAAACTAAATTTGTATTCCGTTTTAGAAATCAATTACGATTGGAAATGCAGGAATCTGACCTACAAAATCCGTCTAGCTTAAAGTATTACCAGAAGTTTCAGGTAGCTTCTTCCGATTTTCGCTTTGGGTTTCTTACTCAGAAAGATCCCGGAGAGAAAGATATTTTCGATTTTTATTCCTATTATTTAGAATTTTTTAACGATAATCTGCACGCTGTGATTGGAAAATATCGGCTTACCTGGGGATTGGGTTTGGCGTTTGCTTCCAAATTGGGTTTTAGCAAAACTTCACAAACTTCCTATACCAAATTCTACAATTCCAGCTATATAGACCCCTACACTAGCTCTTACGAAATCTGGGATTTGCAGGGAGTAGCTACTGAATACAGACTGGATAAAGTGAAGATAACCTCTTTTGCCTCCTATTCTCAACTTTCGGCTAATCTCTCAGATGATAAAATAACTTCTTTCAACTCCAGTGGGATTCACTTAAATTCACAGAGCAAAAACAATGTGGACGAAAAGCTAGCAGGAATGGCACTGGATTATAACTTGGAAAATACAATTTTTGGTCTGCTAGCAGTTTATGACAAGTTTGGCAAAAAATTTTACGATGAAACCTTAAATTCTGAGTATTCTTTACTATCGGGTTATATGTTGAATGAAAAACTGGGTTTTCCTATATTTGTTGAAGTAGCAAATGCGAACGGGAAATTAGCTGCGGTAGGTGGAATTAGGTTTGGCAGTAGCCATTTTAAACATTTATTTATAGCTAGATATTATCCAAAAAATTTTCCTACCTGGCATGGCAAACCATTTGCGGAAAAGAGTAATTTCGATAATGAACAGGGTTTTTATTACGGCTTGAAACTTTATCCCATACAAAATTTGAAGTTGAATTTCTATTTCGATATCTGGAAACATGCCAAGACAAATTATTGGGAAAAGATGCCCACCTCTGGCAGTGAACAATTTGCTATGCTTACCTATAAATATGGGAAACATATTTGGCGCTTTTCTTTGAAAAACAGCAACGAAGAAAAGTATAAAAGTTTTGCTGGAATAAGCAAAATAAGAGATGTGAATTCAAATAATTTCAGCTTGAAATGGCGGCAAAATGTTAATAATTGGTTAACGTGTGATTCCTACGGGAAACTTGTTAATGAATATTTACCAAATTCACATTTTCATCAGCGCAGTTTTTTATTCTATCAGCAATTTCGCCTTCAGAAAAAAGATGTAGATCTAACACTACGGCTTAGTACTCACCATGGAGAAATTCCCGTATATGTTTATGAAAATAATGTGGATGGAATTATGCAAAATAGAGTTTGTAGCGGAGAGGGAATTAACTTTTTTACAGTTTGCAGTTGGAAATTCAACGAAAATATAGAACTGCAGCTGAAATTTTTCGATTATTTAGACAGGAGCAATAAGGCAGAATTTTATTTTCAGGTTTTAACCAGATTCTAAAGATATTTCAGCCTTTCATTATCTCGTACCTGGGCGTACAGCTCGATATATTTCTTCACGGGGCTAGAGGCAATTTTGGTAAAAAGCACTTCTTCAACCTGAAATAAACCTACAGATTGACTCATTTTCACTAAAATTTGAATAGGTTTAACATTCCCAGCACCGATTGTAACCTTTTCGATAGCATTTGCCGAATATTTATGAATATCGCCTACTTTTGGTTTATTTGCAAGCATTGTAGTAATGCGAGCTCGCCCTTTCTCCATATCACAACCGTCACCAATAAGAACTAGGCCAGCCTCCAGAGAATGAATTGTTTGGGTAGCCATATGCCCCACGATCCCTTCGTAGATCATAGAGCGCATTATAACTTGCTTTTTCACGTCCTCAGGGTAAAACTTCTGCAAAATCCTTCTGATAATAGGAGTTCCTAAGTTGATACTCATTATTTCATGGTTTTGCCGTGAGACCGACATGCCAATATCATGCAGCAAAGATGCTATTAATACTACAATGAGGCTGTCTTCGCTACTGGCAATATTCTCTGCCTCCAGATTAAATTTAATACCTGCCTGGCTGAGTAGTTCGAACATCTTAATAGCATTCCAGGCAGCTTTTCGCATATGAACCGGGCCATGATCGTTAAATCCTAACCTTTTAATCGAAACCACATTGGCATAATCTTGCAAGGCTTGCACTTCCGAGTCGTTGAAAATATCTTCCGCTATTTGCCGAGCTTTACCTTCCAATTCTGCAGTAAGCATTTTTTCCAAGTGGATTTGTTTTACAGACTTAGACATTTTTATCGCTTCTCCTTTTTCTTGCAAATGTCAGAAAAATTATTTCATTTTTTTTTGCAACAAATTTGTTGACATCCAAACCGTTGTTTTTTTGTTTGGCGTTCACTGGTTAATAAAGGGCCTGTAACTCAGAGGTAGAGTATCTGCCTTTTAAGCAGAGAGTCGATGGTTCGAATCCATCCAGGCTCACCATAATAAATGTGTCCCGTTCGTCTAGTGGTAAGGACTCAGGATTTTCATTCCTGCAACAGGGGTTCGACTCCCCTACGGGACGCCACTTTTACAGGGTGTTTATGCACCCTGTTTTTTTATATCTATATTGACAAAATATTTTACAACTTATTTTCTGATTCATAAGAGGTAGATATGAAAAAATTAAGCATCTTATTTCTATTCTTGCTTTTAATTTCTTGTCAAGTTAATGTACCCAAATTCAATAGTAATCTCGCTTGGCAATATTTGGAAGAACAATGTGCCTTAGGAGCACGAGTGCCTGGTTCAGATGAAATAGAGCTATGCCGCAATTATATTACAACTATTTTGGAAAGAAGTGATGCTGCCATAGAACAGCAACATTTTGAAGCTCAAATAGATAGCATTAATTACCCGGGAGTGAATATAATAGCTCATTTCTATCCCCGTCGTAGTCGCAGAATATTACTAGGAGCTCATTATGATACTCGACCTTGGGCAGATAAAGAAGAAAATTCCCAGTTACATACAATACCAATTATTGGGGCAAACGATGCTGCTTCCGGGGTAGCGGTTTTGCTAGAAATTGCTAATGTTTTAGGAAAATATGAACCGCCGCAATATGGAGTGGACTTAGTATTTTTCGACTTAGAAGATATGGGAGATTATGGTGAAAGAGAAACTTGGTGTCTTGGATCGAAATATTTTGTGGAACATTTTATAGGAAAAGAACCAGAACAGGTGATCATTGTGGATATGATTGGTGATAAAAACTTAAATATAGAAATGGAGTATTTTTCCTATCATAACTCTCCTCGCCTGGTCAATCAAGTTTGGCAAATAGCCGATGATTTGGGATTTTCTCAGTTCAAACCAGAGATCGGGCAGCTTGTTTACGACGATCATTACCCCTTTATTGAAAATGGTTATAATGCTATCGATATTATAGATTTTGAATATCCCTGGTGGCACACCCTGGAAGATACACCCGATAAATGTTCCCCAGCTTCTTTGGATATTGTGGGTCAAACTCTATTACAATTAATTTTTTCAGAATGAAGAATATATTAAATAATTTTTTAACGCCTGAACAACAGAAAGTATTGTTGTTTCTTATTTGCTTAGGGTTGGTAGGAATAGCAGTGAAATACACTGGGCTGGTTGCTTCTGAGCAAGAGGAAAATATCGCTATTGCCGAGAGCTTGCAGGAAGATTATCAGATTAAATATGATCTGAAAACGGTTACTTCGACAGAATTACAAACTATTCCCGGCATTGGCCCTAAAACAGCTGAAACAATTATAGCATATCGCGATTCGATAGGTTTTCAAAAACCACAAGATTTACTGCAAGTAAAAGGCATAGGGAGAAAAACTTATGCTAAAATACATGCTTATTTCATCGGTGCTCAACCGCTTTCTTCTCAGAATTTACAGGGAGAAACCAAGCTGACAAAAATAAATATTAACAAAGCAAGTATTGACGAATTAACAGGTTTACCTGGGATTGGAACTGTAAAAGCGGAAAAAATTGTAAAATTTAGAGAAGAAAATGGTGATTTTACCAAGTTCGATGATATTCTGCAGGTTAAAGGAATTGGAGAAAAAACCCTGGAAAAGCTGAAACCGCTTTTAAGTTTGGAGTAGAAATGAGTGAATTGGCAACAATAACCTTAGCTGAATTGTACGAGAAACAAAATCAGTTTATGGATGCTTTAGTAATATATTTGAAGCTGTACCAGCAGACACCATCAGAAAAATTAAAGCAACGTATTATAAACCTGAAAGAAAAAGTTTTTACTGAAAATGAAGATGAGTATACCAGCACCATAAAGATGATATTTTCCAAAGAAGATCGCAAGAAATTTCAAATTCTGCCCCATAACCAATATATGGAATATCGCGCATTGATGAAACAGTTCGAAATTAACCAACAAAGCGAAGAACAGGAAGATGACACAGAAGAATAAGCCAAAATCTGAGCAAAATATTAATAAATTATGTAAAAAATGCATTCACAATTGCAAGCAAACATTCGAGGTAATATTATTAGGTTGTCCTAATTTTGAATATAAATCACAGCAACTGGAATTTAAATTTGTATATCCCAAAAGAGTAAAAAATGAGAATAATAGCAGGGAAACATAAAAAAGCTAAACTTTATTCTGTAGAAGGTAAAACAACTCGTCCTACTTCCGATTTTATGAAAGAAGTCGTGTTTAATGTATTGTATGATTGCAAACAAAAAAAAGTACTCGACCTTTTTGCTGGAAGCGGAGCTTTAGGATTGGAGGCTATAAGCCGTGGAGCAGATTCGGCAGTATTTGTAGAGTTTTCCGATAGAGCGATCAAAACCATGAAAAAAAATATTGAAAAATTGAACTGCAAAAAAAATACTAGAATTTACAAAAAGCGGGTAAATTCCTTTTTGAACTGGAACGAGCAGAAATTTGATATTATCTTCATGGATCCCCCCTACGATAAAAAACTGGTTAATAAAACCATAAAAAAAATTCTGGAAAGAAATATTTTGAATTCAAATGGAAAAATAGTGGTAGAACACAGCATCCGCGAAAAAATTGATCCCGCACTTGCTCAATATATCCAGTTTAACAGAAGCACACGCAATAATCAGGTTAGCATATTAAGTGAGGAGAAAAATGAAAATATATAATACCATGCATCGACAAAAAGAAAAGTTTGTCCCTCGTCACGCAGGTGAAGTTAGAATGTATGTTTGTGGCCCTACAGTTTATAATTATTTCCACATTGGAAATGCTCGTGCTTTCCTGTTTTTTGATGTAGTGAGAAGGTATTTGGAATACAGAGGCTTTAAAGTAACCTATGTGCAGAATATTACCGATATCGAAGATAAATTGATAGAGCAATCTAAAAAAGAAGGCAAATCAGTAAGAAGTATCGCTCAGAAATATATTAAAGCATTTAACGAGGATATCGCTGCTCTGGGTATTAAAAAACCAGATTTTCAACCCCAAGCTACCCAGTACATAAACGAAATGATTGAACTAATTAAGAAATTGGAAGAAAAAGGTGTAGCGTATCAGGTTGATGGAGATGTCTATTTCTCGGTAAGTGAGTTCGAAGGTTACGGCAAACTTTCCCACAAAAAGTTGGATGAACTGAAAGCTGGTGCTAGGGTAGAAGCTAATAAACAAAAAAAACACCCAGCAGATTTTACCCTATGGAAAAAAGCTAAACCTGGAGAACCAAAATGGGAAAGTCCATGGGGAACGGGACGCCCCGGTTGGCATACCGAATGTGTGGTGATGAGTCGTAAACTGCTTAAGGGCACTTTTGACATACATGCTGGTGGCATCGACCTTATTTTCCCCCACCACGAAAATGAAATAGCACAGGCTGAAGCAAGCAATAATAAACCTCTTGCTAATTATTGGATGCATAACGGTTATCTGAATATTGAAGGTGCAAAAATGTCTAAAAGCCTCAATAATTTCTTCACAGCGCGTGATATCCTAAAAAAATATGATGCTGAAACTATCAGATTTTTCTTTCTTTCCAAACATTATCGTAGTCCTATCGATTTCAATGAACAGATTTTGGTTGAGTCTAAACAAGCAGTGAACAATTTTTACCAATCACTGAAAGAGATAGATTTTTTAAGCTTGGACTTGGAAAATATTTCTTATACAAATGAGCAAAAAAAAGTGCAAGCAGATTTTATAGCTGCCATGGATGATGATTTTAATACAGCAAAAGCTCTATCCTACCTTTTCGAATTGAGCAAAAAAGTTAAAAAGCAACAGTTTAATTTAGAAGAGAGGCGACGAAACGCAAAAATGTTGGTAGAATTGGGACAAGTTTTGGGATTTTTTAGTAATATAGAAACTAAACTAGAGCAAAATTTGAACGAAACCGCCGAAAAACTGATCGAATTAATGATTAAATATCGTTTGGAAGCGAAAAAAAATAAAAATTGGCAGTTAGCAGACAAAATAAGAGATGACTTAAAAAAGTTAGGAATAGAGCTTCACGACCAAAAAGAGGGAACCGATTGGGAAATAGTGAATTAGAAGTATAATGCCTTCGTAACTCATCGGCAATTAATTTTACTAGTTCTATATGGCTTGGTGAGATAGCGAGTTATTTTAATTATACAAGCTCATAACTCATTGCACAAAAAAAAATTGACATTAAAATAGAAAAAAAATTTTTTGACAATTCTAAATGTAAAAAGTTCTTTTTAAGCGAATATGAGATAAAAGAGGTTGACACGAAAAAGTCAGATAATTCTCTGGCTCGACTTCAAATGGCCGGCGTGGCTCAACTGGTAGAGCAACGCACTTGTAATGCGTGGGTTATGGGTTCAAGTCCTATCGCCGGCACCATCGTTGAAAAAATATGTGGAGAGGTTCCCGAGTGGCTAAAGGGAACAGACTGTAAATCTGTCGGCGGATGCCTTCGGAGGTTCGAATCCTCCCCTCTCCACCATTTTTTATAAGTCATTTCATGTCATTTTCGAGGAACAGAGAAGCGGGAGTAGCTCAATTGGTAGAGCATCAGCCTTCCAAGCTGAGGGTCGCGGATTCGAGCTCCGTCTCCCGCTCCATTTCGTGCTCATGTAGCTCAGGCGGTAGAGCACACCCTTGGTAAGGGTGAGGTCATCGGTTCAATTCCGATCGTGAGCACCATGTTTAGAAAGAGATAATTAATAAAAGTTATATTGCCAAGGAGGAAAAATGGCTAAGGAAAAATATGTAAGAAGTAAGCCGCACGTAAATATTGGTACGATTGGTCACGTGGACCATGGTAAGACCACCTTAACAGC
>JASUTE010000032.1 GCA_030445745.1 Candidatus Cloacimonadota bacterium | reverse complement strand
AAGGGGAGAAGCTCAGCCCTGCTGAGCAGAGGGGTTTACAATTAAACTGCAATTTGCTAATGTTTCTTAGTGTTTTAGTAATGAAGAAAACCCTCTCCTATAGAAATGCTAAGTAAACTTAATTTCACAGGATAAATTTAATTCTCCCTTACGAAGGGAGACTGAATTTGCGATTAACATTTTTTATAGTTTTTTTTGCTCCCCTTTTTAAGGGGAGAAGCTCAGCTTTGCTGAGCAGAGGGGTTTTTCTCTTGCTTTATCTGTTCGATATTCTCTATGATGTCTTCACAAACTCCATCAATATTATTCATGATTTGCCAGTTAGAATAATGTAAGATCTTAATTCCTAACTTCTTTAAACAATCTTCTCGATGAGTATCATATTCCATTTGTTTATTGTGACTCATACCATCAATTTCTATAGCCAACTTTAGTTGATTACAATAAAAATCTACTATATAATTTTTGATTGGCTTTTGTCTGAGAAATTTATAGCCAAGTCGTTTTTTATTTAGCACTTCATACCATAACTTAGCTTCTGGTTTATTCATATTTTTTCTATTGTTGCGTGCTTTTTGTTTCAAGTCTGAACGGTAATGAAGCATAGTAAACCCTCTTTAATTCTCCCTTACGAAGGGAGACTAAAAGACATCTAACTATTTATCAAATAATAAATTATGCGTGATTTTTGTGCAAGGTTAATAAACAAGCCTAAGCCTGTCGTGGCTTCCTACCTAAGCGGTAGGGCTATTTTCTTACCTGTTTTGGCAGATTTATAGATCGCTTCGATAACCTCTACCGATTTACGTCCACTACGCCCATCGGTATTGGGTACACATTTTCCCAAAAGAACATCAACCACGTTCTTATAATAAGGCAGATGACCTAGGCCATAAACATTCGGCGGCTGGTAGTTGCTACGCTCGATAAGGCTATCGTCGTCATCGTATTCTTCAAATTCCCATTTTTCTATTTTATTTATAGCAATTCCACCTATCTTAACCGAGCCCTTTTCGCCCAAAACAGTTATGGAACCCTCGAAATTTTTGGGATAAGTAAGCATTGTAACATTTATGGTGCCGATCACTCCGTTACGGAATTTCAAAATAGCTGAGCCTGTATCTTCGGTTTCTATGCGGCGTGCCATGGTGCCTGTTTCTGCCATTACCGACTGTACCGGTCCAATTAACCACTGCACAGCATCCACATAATGGCTAGCCTGGTTCATAAAAGCACCGCCATCAAATTCCCAGGTACCGCGCCATTTGGCTAGATCGTAGTAACTCTGCGGCCTTTGCCAGAATACATTGGACTGCACCACGTAAATTTGCCCGAAACGCCCTTTTTCTATCGCTTTTTTCAGCAACTGAATAGTAGTATTCAAGCGGTTCTGCTTCACCACGAAGAGTTGCACATCGTTTTCATCGCAGGCTTTAATCAGCTTGTCGGATTCCGCCAGGGTGGTGCCCATTGGCTTTTCGGTGACTACGTGCAGCTTGTGCTGGGCAGCTTTTACACCCATTTTGGGATGCAAGCCGCTAGGAGTACATATTATCACAGCATCGCATTCGGTTTTTTCCAACATCTCATCGTAATTGGTGAAATGAGCTGGAATTTGGTATTCCCGAGCAGCTTTTTGCGCTCTTTCTTCTACAACATCGCAACAGGCCACTATTTGCGCCTGCTCGATCTGTTTTATCGATTCAAAGTGTTTGGAAGAGATGCGTCCGCATCCTACTAAAGCAAATTTAACCATATATTCTCCTATTAAGGTATTTCATAAAAAAATAAGCCAATATCAATCCTAGAATATTGGCTAAAAAGTCAAGGGGATTAAAGGTGCGACTGGCCAGAAATTTTTGCGCCAGCTCCAGGGCGAGTGAGTAAACAGCAAATGTTGCCAGCCATAAACCCATTTTACGGGAACGCAGGAAAAACACTATTCCAGTTAGGAAAAAGACGCCGGCGTGCAGCAGGTAGTCTATACGAAAGCCCAGTTGCAGGGTTTGTTCTACCTCCGCTGGTGAAAAAAGCGGCAACAGGTAAATTAGGCTAATAAACAGCAGCCAGAGTATTTTTATGATAAGTGTGATAAACAACTCCTTATTAAAAAAGTATAAAGTAAAAAGTGAAATGTGAGATGGGAAAAGGGAGAGGTAAGATAGGTGTTCTTTAGAAGTGAACCCATTTGTAGTTTACCTTGCTGCAAACTCATTTGTAGTTTTCTCTTACTCTGCAAGAGAAAACTTGAGAAGTTCAAGAAGAAATGAAACCCTTTGTAGTTTCCCTTACAAGGGCAACTTGTGAAGAGCAAGAAGGAAAAAGACCTTCATGCTGCTGTGCCATGTTGGATAACGTGGAGGGAATTCTTGCATAGGCAAGCGACGAAATATCTTGGCTTTAGGTCTTATATCTAGATCCTTCGTCGATCGAGTTCGGAGAATGCCTCAGGATGACAACCACTTCTTCCTTCTCTAGCTCTGCTGGAGAAGGTGGCTGAGCGTAGCGAAGCCGGATGAGGAAAATGGATAGTTATTAATTTGAGATTTCTCCATTCCAGCCAAAGGCTTCCAGTCGAAAAGACGGGATAAGGTTAAAGTTTAAAGGATAAGGTAAAAATTATAAAGTAAAAAAATAAAAACAGGAAAATTATCTGACTTGTTTCGAAGAGATTGAGCCAAGAATATTTGATAATTCAATTGATTCTTTATATAGAAACAACAAAACTTTTTGGTCACCGAGCTGAAGTTCTTTTAAAATCCTTAACCAATAGGTAGTTTCGCGAGACTCCTTTAACGATATCTTTATTTTATTGTAAAAATCTGCCAACATATTCCAGAGGTCAGTTAGCAGATGTCAGCTCTCAGATCGTTTTACTAAGAACTTTTGAGGATTATTTATCATTGAACCTAACATCTTTCCAATTTCTTTATTTAATTTAATCAATTCATTATATTTTGATTTATTAATATAATTACAATCCTTAGCAAAGTCCAGTGATGAATTCGTTTCGCTATTCTCTCCGTCACAATCTGTTAACTTACTAATAAAATGAGCTTCATAAAAACGCTTAGCCTCTCCGAGCTGTAAGCACTTTATACTTTAAAATGAGCGAGCCACTTCATTCTAATTCCTTTTGATTTTTTTAATTGTCTTTCACGCCATCTTGCTTCATTTCTTGTATCAAACGATTCAATTGCCAACAAATGCCAAGGCATATCTTTGTAAGTTGATTTTACATAGCCCATATTGTGCATTTTCAATCTCTTCTGGATATTATTAGTTTGTCCAATATAAATTCTGCCAGTATTTTCACTTTCAATTGCATATACTTTATACATACACTCTACGAGCTGGAAGCCAAGCTTCTCGTAAATTTAAGCAGACTGACCGAGAAGACCTTCTTATCTGATTGGTTAATGCATATCTTTCTTCTTGGGGAAAATCTCTGCTAAGCTCATAAATTTCCATAGCAAGTTTATAGGCTTTCTGATAGACAGTTAAATCTTTCGCAGATCTAATTTGCATCTTATCCTCCCGTGTCCCCTGCTTCTTAACCTCTGACTCTTGACCTGACTCCTAAACACTTATCTCTGACCTCTGTCTTCTGATCTCTGTCTTCTGCCTTCTGATCTCTGCTACTTGCTCCTCGCTCCCTTAAATATAATATTCCACCAAGCTTTACAGAAATACTTGATATCGGTGAGGATGGGATGCTCCTGTTTTTGTAGCAAATAGCGCTTTTCCGATTCCACAATCTCTTCAAATTCGGTAGGCAGATCCGTGTAATAAGGAGGTACCAGACCTGGTTTATGCTTTATGCGCATTTCCTGAACTTCTTCGGGATAAAGACTAAAATAATGCTGGCTAATGGCACGCACTCCAAAAATACGCAGGTCACCTTGCAGCCAGTTAATAAGCTGCGGTAGTTCATCTATCCATAACCGGCGAAAAACTTTACCCCAGGTAGTTATCCTAAAATCGTTCTTGAACTTACCGCTTTTGTCCAATTTATAATTCTCATAAATATATTCCTGCAGGAATTCCGAGTAAGGATGCATGGTTCTAAACTTATAAACGTTGATGATCTCGCCATCTTTTCCTACCCGGCGTAACTTGATAAAAGGTCCGTAAGACGGTTCTTGATAGCGCAGGGGTAGATTTACCTTCCTAGCAGCAAAAACCAGTTTATTATCTATCTCTCCCAAAGCTTCTACCTTGAAGCCACAATAGTAAAGCCTTCCCAATACCTCGGTTTTAGATATAGAGCGATTCTTGCCTTTGGTGAGGGCAAAATAACATTGTTTTAGCAGTGGAATTTTGGGAATTACCCGCTTGAAAATGAAATCAATGCCATAGGCCAGGTAGTTGAAGCCAACAGGATAGTGCGCCATAATTTTTTGGAACCGCACCTTAATAGTTTCTACCTGTCCCACAAAATAGCCGCCCGCCTGCAGACGGTAGTTCACTTTGATGAAATAGCGATTGATCCTTTTGATATCATTGATTTTATGCAGATTCACTAGCAGCAGCAGAGTATTGGGTACAATGCTGGCAATATTGAAAACTGTGGCAGTATTGAAAAGCCGGAAAGTGGAGTTTTCTATCTTATCAGTAGGAATGTTTTTAACTAAAAATTCTTTTATATTACTATTTAAGCTTGCTTCTTTTTCTAGGAAGCTACGCACACTATCCTGGCAGAGTTGGCTCTGGCTAAAGTCTACCAAAGGGTCATGCAGTTCTAATTCTTCTTTTGGGTTAGAAAGCTGTTCGGCTTGAATAGGATGAGCATGCATTATCTGATTAACTAAGTAGATAAGTATAAGTTCTAAAACAGTGGCAAGCCCCATGGTTCCTAACACAACCAGGCGCGAAAGATGAACTAAGTCGAAAAGATAGATAAGCATAAAAATAAATGCTGCTGTGACTAAATTGATATTCAAGGCACTGCTTACAGCTTTTTTGAGGGGTTTGCTAATAATAAAGAATTTACGACCGATAACTGAAAACAGCAGCCAGATAGCTAAAAAAATAACAAAAGGAAACCAGAACTGAGGTAGGTAGGTGTTGATAGAAGATGGTTTAAGCCAGATGAAAAATAAAAACGATGCGATAAGAATAAGCACATCGACAAGATAAAGGGTTAGTTTTATAGTTGTTTTAGGCATAAGTTAAAGATAGGATAGAAGACGGGAGACGGGAAGCGGAAGACGGAAGACGGGAGACGGGAAGCGGAAGACGGAAGACAGGAAGCGTAAGACGGAAGGCGGTAGACAGGAGACGGGAGACGGTAGACGGAATAGCATGGCTCAGTAATTCCTATTTTCCTTTATTGATTTTACATATCCAAATAATTTTCGACTGCATTTATCTAATAATTCTTCCATTTCAGATGAATAACCATATCCTAAATCCTTGGATAGTAAAATATAGTATCTACACTCTTCTATAGAACCTTGGGAGATATTGTAAAACTTGATTTTATCTTTAATCCCATTTTTTTTATAACCTTCTGCTATGTTTGCAGCGATAGAAACAGCTGCTCTTCTAAATTGTGATATTAAGCCATATATTTCTTCTTTCGGGAAATCATTTGTTAGCTCATATACTTCTAAAACAATTTTATGTGCTAATTGCCAGGCTTCAATTTCTTTAAAACTCTTTGTCCCCACTTCTTCTTACTTCTCCTGTTTACCGCCTACTGTCTTCCTTCTGTCTTCTGTCTTCTGTCTTCTGTTTACCGAGCTTTCTTCTCTCACACGCTCACTTCTCATCCGCTCACGGCCTTCTTCGCAAAACTACCCTCTTCACCGCATTCTTCACTTTCCTCACAGTCCAAATCTTCAGCCATTCAGGTGAAGTTGCAGCCCAATGCTCAGGATGGATGTTGAACATTGTCTGCTCGGAGAGCTGACCGTTTTCTGCTGCCTTAATAATATTATTTGTATGCTTGAAATTATTTTCGAATGGTGAATTCACTTTATCGCGCAAATTTATTGCTGCATTATTCCAGGAACGCCCAGCATCGGTAATGTACTGCACTTTGGAAAAATCAATATCAAAATAAGGCTCAGAAATAATACCGTAATCTCGGTAATTATACTTTCCCCACAAATCTCTGCTATCCCATTTACTCAAGGGGCTACCATGCATACAGATATTTTTTATAGGAACAATTTTCCGTAGTTTATTTAAGTTCTTTTCAAAATCCTTTATCGCTAATTCAAAAAGTTCTTTTTCATATTCTTCTTCATTTTTAATTTTACATTTTTGACCCGTGAAATTCGAGGAACGAGAATATTTCACAGGGTTTAAATTTTTAATTTGTGAATTTGCTGTTGTCAAATTCTCGTAGTGGTATCCTATCTCATGCCCCAACTCAGCAATTTGCTTAATTATGTCCGGCTTCAACGTTTGTGGTATTGTCCGAAAATAGTAAGTAGCTTTTACTCCCAATACCGCTTCCAGTTTTGCCATTCTGAGGGCATTTTCAGGTTTGCGATCGACATCATGACGGAGAAGAACGAGGGAGCGAGGAAGCGAAGAGGCGAGGGAACGTCCCTGCGAAGAGGCGACTTGGCGAGTAAAGTACTCTTCGACTGTAAGGAACTCATAATCTTTATATTTTAGAGTTTGAAGAAGGTTTCTGTATACTGATAATGTGAAATCTTTCACAATAACCAGTTTTTGGGGTTTATTATCATATTAACAAGCATAGCGAGAATATGGTCATAGTGATCAAATAGATTTTCATGGATTTCTTTATCAATATATCCACAAGAAAGAGCAAAATCTAACCAAACTTGTGTTTCTCCAGCTTCGCATTCTGAAATTGACAATTTTGAAATAAAACTCTTTTCATATCTTCTGGCTCTGAATGCTTCCCCAAGGTTAGCGCAAACAGACCGAGAAGACCGCCTTATTTGATCTGTTAAGGAATATTTTTCTTCTGAAGGAAACGATTTTGACAGCTTAAAGATTTCCATAGCAGATTTAAAAGCTAACTTATATACATCCAAATCTTTATGTGTTTTTATCTTCATAATATTTTCTTCCTAGCTAATAGCCTTCTCGCCAAGTCGCTAAATTGCCTTTCGCCTCTTCGCACAGTCGCTCAATCACCTTCTCCAAATCGCTAAATCGCCTCTGCGTAAACTCTTCGACTGTCAAAAAGCTATAGTTATTTTCTATCAGTGCTTCTAATAATTGCTGGTAGGTAGTTAACGTGAAATCCATTATTTTAACAATTTCCTTTGACCAGCTTCTTCTAAAACTGTCATCTGCTGGATTGCTATATGATTCAATTTCTTCAATCTCTCTTCTTGAGATAATCCTTCATTTATAAATACAGCATTAATATTCTCAAGATTTGATAAACATATTAACTGATTTATAGAAGCATAATTTCTCATATTCCCTTTTAAAACAGGATGTTCATTTCTCCATTCCTGAGCTGTTTTACCGAATAAAGCCATATTCAAAATATCCGCTTCACTTGCATAAATATGGCAAATTTGAGATTTGGAGAGTTCAGCCGGAAATAGATTAGTCTTTATTGCATCTGTATGGATTTTATAATTTATCTTTGATAATTCTCTCTTTGCTGACCATCCAATCAGCTTCTGTTCATCTTCCTTTAATCTCTGATATTCCTTTATTAAATATATCTTAAATTTAGGTGAAATCCATGACGCAAACTCAAAAGCTATATCTTTATGTGAGTATGTTCCACCGTATCTGCCGGCTTTTGCTACAATACCTATACAATTTGTTTTTTGAGTCCATTGTTTTACGGATAATACAAAACGATTTGATCCTGCTTGATTTTTAATTCCCTCGAATTCGGTGGAATTAAAACTTGGGTTATGTAGCTCTTCCCATATCCCCAGAAATTCAATTGTATTCTTGTTTCTTAACCACTTTTCAATTAAAGCTAAGCCGTTTTCAATATCCCTAACCATGTCTGTTAACGATATGTAATCAACATCATTAATTACCTTTATTGATATCTTCCTATGTTCAACTATTAATTTTGACATGATTTTCCTTTAATCTTTTTAGTAATCTGTAATCTGAGAGAATACAAACTTACTTTTGTGTTTTAGATTGTACGAACTTTTTCAATCCGATGACCATTTTTCTAATATTCGTAAGTTCCAACTCCAAGCATGTGATAGTCATCACTATTTAAATATCCTAGTCTCATGCTAATTAATAACTGAGTATCGACTTCAGCTATTGATCCAAGAGATATTGAAAGGAAGTGATTAAACTCCTTATCTGAACTTCTACCAGCACCTTCTTGCCCTGTGAAATACAACTATCTATCATTTTTCAAGCGGTTCTGTAAGTATCGATGCCCATAAGTTGTTTTTAAATATTTCTCACGATGTAATGCATCATCAATGTTTCTACATGCTTCAAAATATACTAATTCAAATGGTGTTCTATATCTAGTTGATTTAACTTTACCTGAGTTATGTTCCTTTATTCTCTTCTCTAAGTTCTCAGTGAAACCTATGTAAAGATTTGAATCTTTTACACTTCTTAATACATATGTATAATACATTTTATTCCACCATAGTCTAATAAAAAAAGAAATTACACACGGCAAGCGGGGCAGGTCCCAGTTGAATAAATAAAAAAACAAATTCCACGGGGCAGGAAATATTACTTGGAATTGAAACTGCAGCTCTTCTGATTTGATTTGATATCCCATATGTTTCAGATTTCGGGAAATTCTCTGTTATTGCATAAATCTTTACAACGAACTCTATCGCTTTATTCCAAACATCCAAATCCTTATGTGTTTTAATTTCTTAACCTCCTGCAGGTAAGACCGTAAAGCGTGAACAGTAATCTGTGTAGAGATAAATGTGAACAGTAAATAGTAAAAAAACTGTTTTTCTCATCACCCATCACGCATCACGCATCACTCATCACACATCACACATTACCCATCACTCATCACTGATAACGCATTACGTGTATAATTCCCATTTCTGCTTACTTCTCCTGTTTACTGTCTACCGATTACCGTATACTGAATACCGGCTTTATTCCATAGACATCTAAATCCTTATGAGTTCTAATCTTCATTTTCTCATCTTCACCAAATCGCCAAATCGCCTCTTCGTAAACTCTTAGACTGTTAGAAACTGGTAATTTTGCTTCTGTAGTGCTCCTAATAATTGTTGGTAGAGGGTTAGAGTGAAATCCATAGATTATATATCTCTAATCTTTTTTTCGATACTATTGATTATTTTATTTACTTGACTGCTATCAGGCCAATGATCAAAAGGTTTCGGTTCATTTCCATTTTGAGGTCTAATATAAAATACATCGTAATTCTCTGGGTCTTCTCCATTACAAACAGCATAATGATCAATATTAATAGGGGGTTCTCCATTTTTGGGATTATTTTCAATTCTTAATCTGTCAATACCACCAACTGTTTCTAATCCATATTCTTCTTGATGAAGATTGGATGCACTTCCACTAGCAAAAACACCAAGTGTTTTTTCTCCACTTAATGATGGAGCAATAATTTTTTCTGCTCGTTCATTAACATCGCAACGTATCCAACTATCTTCACTTTTGTTGATAACTTCATCAAACAAATCCTTGGGAATTTTAAACCCATTTTTAATAATCATGAATTCTCCTTTTTTCCAAGCAATCGTTCAATCACTTCATCGAGTTTTTCCATAACTTCCTTTTTCACTCGCTTCGATCTTTCCAAACCACTATCTCTGCGTTTTGCTGTCTTCAAAAACTCTAATATTTTTGAAGTATCTCTGGAAAAAAATGTCCAACCATCTTTGATCATCTGTTTATCAACAGCCAACAGCTCCTTACCTGCATAAAAAGAGACAGCAGGAACACCCATACAAGCTGCCTCGCGGGCTAAAGTACCAGCCCCAGTTAAAACAGCAGTAGCATAATAACACGCATTTAAGCCATCAATTGGGTCTTCAGGAATATAGACATTTTTTAACTCTTCTGCATAGCTTCTATCTATTTGATAACGTGGAAGATAAACTATATTGTATCCAGCTATTGAAAGTGCTTTCAAAAGCTCTGGGACAATACTTTTCACACTGCCATTTCTGATATAGTTTGCCTGAACATTCTCGGGACGCACGATGATGTAATTATCAAAAGGTAACTGCTTCAAAAAATCTTTATCAGGCACGAAATCAGCTAAATAAATATCTTCTTTGTATCCATCAAACTGATATAATTTCTTTTTCCCTAAACCCTGCTTGTTCAATACTTTTGTTGGTATTGCTTTGGGGAAAAAAGTAAAATTGGTAAACCTACTATACGTCCATTGCCTAGCCTGATCATTATCTCCGAAAGCTATAGATTTTTTTCTTCTCAACCAGGACAACCAAATCGCATTTTCACTACCATTTGATATAGATAAATCAAATTCACCAATGTTACTATTAATATTTCTGAATCTATAAAAAAGACCTAAGATTTTCTTAAGATAGCTTTTCCCATGATGCTTACCAATAATTTTAAAATCTTCAGGACAATTTTTTTCTAAAAGTTTAATTGTTTCAGAAAAATCTCTTGCTGAAAAAATAAAGCTGTGCCCTTTCTTCTTTAGCTCTCTATAGATAGCTAATTGAAAGTGAACATGTGGTGTATTCGTAATATCAAACCAAATTTTCATCAATTTCTCCTATTTACCAAACAACTGCATAAACTGTCTTTTCAAATATGCCAAGGGAGTGAAATATTCAACGTGAGTATTTAATATCATAACTTTGTTTTTTTTTATTGTTTCTTCTAATTTTGATAGCAAATTTTCTAAGTAGATGTCAGCGGAATCGATAGGAATAAGCAAAAATTTATCTTTAATACGAATTGGTTCAGGACGCAGTAAACCATCTGAAACATAATCAAAATGCTCAGCTAGCTCATCAATCAAACTATCATTAAAAACAAACTGCTTTTCATGTCCGCCGTGAGTAGAACAGCCTATTACATCGGGAAAATATTTCAGAAAATTCTGCTTATCTGTTGCTACATCTCCTACCAGGTGCAGAGCTACATCCAGGTCTTTGCAAACTTTTTGCGCTTCTGGTAAAGAGTATTGGGCTTCATCTGCCCGTACATGATAAGTAGAGGCTGCTTTATATTTTTTTTCTATCTTATCTATGACAGCAATTGGTGATAGCATTCTATCCACATCATGCTTTAAGACAAGAATTGGTTCATCGATAGCAGTAAGTTGGAAATCCTTATTCTGGAAATAGTTGTAGAATTCTCTTTCATTGAAAATCTTAACATTTTTTTGATAAGCAGTTTTTAGTACCTGCTCATATGTAGAATTTAAATTCCAGAGTTTGAAAACTCTTTTTAAAGCTCTGAGTTCTTTCATGGGCTTTCTTCCTTGATATGTTTTTTTGGGGGGAGGTAAGGTGTAGGGTTTGGGGATTAGGGTTTGGAGAATACAGAATACGGAATACGGAAGACGGTAAACTGAATATGGGAGACGGAAGACAGGAAAAAGAATGCGGAAGACAGGAGACGGGAGACGGTAGATGGAATAGCATAGATCAGTAATTCCTATTTTTCTTTATTGATTTACATATCCAAATAATTTTCGACTGCATTGATCTAATAAATCTTCCATTCCAAGAGGGTAACCATAATCTAAATCTTTAGACAAGAGAAGATAATAACGGCACTCTTCGATAGACCCTTGAGAAATATTATAGAACCTGACTTTATCTTTTTTACCAATTTTTTTATACCCTTCACAGATGTTTGCAGCTATAGAAACTGCTGCTCTCTTAAACTGCGAAGTAAGACCAAATATTTCTTCTTTCGGAAAATTATTCGTTAAGTCATATACTTGCAAAACAAATTGATGAGCCAATTGCCAAGCTTCAATTTCTTTAAAACTCTTTGTTGCCATTAAATTCTCCTAACTCCTGTTTCTTTCTTCTACCTACAGTATTCCGTCTACAGTCTACCGTTTACCGTTTACCGTTTACCGTAGAACTCCAAATACCAATCAATAAACCGATTAATTCCTTCCTGGATTGGAGTTTCGGGTTTATAGCCCATATCTGCGATCAAGTCAGTTACATCGGCATGTGAAGCTGGCACATCGCCAGGTTGCATGGGCATCATATTTTTTATTGCTTTTTTATTCAATTTCTTTTCTATTGATTCTATGAAATCCAATAACCTTACCGGATCATCATTTCCAATATTATAGATTTTATAAGGTGCTTTGGAACTGCCGGGATCGGGATTTTTGCCATCCCACTTGCTGTTACCTTGAGGTGGGTTTTGGATAACACGATGAATCCCTTCCACAATATCATCTATATAAGTAAAATCTCTCAACATATTCCCGTAATTATAAACATCAATTGGTTTTCCTTCAATAATATTTTTTGCGAATAAAAATAATGCCATATCTGGCCTGCCCCAAGGACCATAAACAGTAAAAAAACGTAATCCAGTGGAAGGAATATTATAAAGAGCACTATAGCAATGAGCCAAAAGTTCATTTGATTTTTTACTGGCTGCATATAGACTGATTGGATGATCTACATTGTCAGAAGTAGAAAAGGGCAATTTTTCATTCCATCCATAAACACTGGAACTGGAAGCAAAAACCAGATGCTTTATCTTGTGCTGACGAGAAGCTTCCAGAATATTATAAAAACCGATGATATTACTTTGCAGATATGCATCCGGATTGGTAATGCTGTAACGAACTCCCGCTTGAGCCGCCAGATTTACTACCACATCAAATTTTTCTGTAGCAAATAATTTATAAAGATGCTTCTGGTCGGAGATATCTAATTTGATGAAATTATAATTTGGATATCGGGTACTTTGCACCAAATCATTATGCTTGATATTTTGCAGATGAATTCCACAATCATCTAATCGTCCGTATTTTACACGCAGATCATAATAATCGTTTATGTTATCCAGACCAACAACTTTGTTTTCTTCATTCTGCTGAAGTTTTTTTACTAAGTGATAACCTATAAAGCCCGCAGCTCCAGTAATT
>JASUTE010000031.1 GCA_030445745.1 Candidatus Cloacimonadota bacterium | reverse complement strand
CGACTGGAAGCCGTAGGCTGGAATGGAGAAATCTCATACAAACTTATGGTAAACCTGAGATCTCTCGACTCCACTTCGTTCCGCTCGAGATGACAATTTAGATATCAAAAACCCCTCTGCTCTGCAAAGCTTGCCTTATGGAATGCAGCTATGCTGCCGGCTTTGCCGATTCCACTAGGGCAGAGCTTCTCCCCTTAAAAAGGGGAGCAAAAGATGCTGTCATTACGAGTAAATCTTCTTGAATTATCTTTCGCGAAGTAATCTATAAATTGTTAATAAAAGTCTTATATTAACTTTATGTTTATAATTACAGATTGCTTCACCCATAAAGGGTTCGCAATGACCGTTTTTTTGTCATTGTATTTAGCAGGTTGAAAAACTATGGCAAAATATCCAGTGCGATAGGCCAGTTCCATGGATTCACTGTAGCGCTCGGATAGAAGGTGGAAAGTAACTTATTTCGATGGCTCGACCAGCTATGAAGATGAATATGGTGGAACGATATTATCGCTGATCCTGAGGGTAGTTTTCATAATTCTAACCTTGCTGTGGTTAGCTGTTTCTGTGATAATTAATTTCCAAAGAAACTATATCTTCAAGATCTAAACGGAATTTCCGGCTACAAAGCCGCTGCTCCAGGCTATTTGCAAGTTGAAACCACCGGTGTAGGCATCTACATCCAGAACTTCACCAGCAAAGTAGAGGCCGGGCACCAACTTGGATTCCATGGTTTGCGGGTCTATTTGACTTACCTCTACCCCACCGCTGGTGATAATTGCTTCGTGGATTGGACGAAATTTTTCCAACTTTAGCCACAGGTTTTTTAACTGCCAGCCAATTTGCTTTCTTTGCGCTTTAGTTATTCTGTTAGCGGGAATTTCGGGATTGATGGCAACTAATTGCAAAAACACAGGTATCATTTTTTTAGGAAGCAGGTTTTTCAGGATATTTTGCAGCTGTTTATTGGAATTCTGCTCAAATTCACGCACTAAGCGCTTATCCAGTTTGGCTTCATCTAAAGCTGGTTTCAAATCGATTTTAAGTAAATGGGAATTGATTTGGCGAAGATGGCTACTAGCAGAAAGAATGATGGGACCGGAAACACCAAAATGGGTGAACAACATCTCACCGAAATCTTCATAAAGCTTAGTATTCTCATGCCAAACCTCAATCGCTACATTTTTCAGGGAAAGTCCCTGTAACTGGTTCACGTTTAGTTGGGGAATATTTTTCTGGTTCGTATCTATAAAATATTTAGCTTCCAATGGTACTAAAGAAGGCTGAAAACGAGTTAATTTGTGCCCAAAACTTTTGGCAAATTTATAGCCGTCACCAGTAGAGCCAGTAGCTGGGTAAGATTTACCACCAGTAGCGATTATCAGTTTTTCAGCACGTATATTCTGCCCATTCTGCAATTGAACAGCAAAAACTTTAGCTGTTTTTACCAACTTTTTAGCTGGCTGGTTAATTATATCTACTTTTAGCTCGGTTAGTTTAAGTTGAAGCACTTTTACCACATCGCTGGCTTTATCGCTTTGCGGAAATACGCGGTTACCACGTTCTATCTTGGTTTGCAATCCTAAGTTATGAAAGAAATCGATGGTTTGGAAACTGTTAAAATGATAAAAGGCATTGGTCATAAAGCGGCCGTTGCGAGGGCAATTGGCAATAAGTTCTTTCACATCGCAGTAGTTAGTTATGTTGCAGCGTCCTTTACCAGTTATCAGCAACTTTTTTCCCAGCTGTTTGTTCTTTTCTATCACCACTACTTTTTTACCATTTTCAGAAGCTGCAATGGCAGCCATCATGCCGGCTGCGCCTCCACCTATTATAGCTACATTGTAAGTTTGCAAATTCACCTCTTCGGTAAGTTTGGTTCTCTCTTTTCATATTTCCTTAATTTGTAAAGTGATAATTACAAATTTCTACCGTCCTGATGGACAGCCAAACCAGAGCTACCAGCAAATGCTTGTTGTTGAAATAGGAGATAAAATCGTAGACAAATTTTGCCAGGCTGGTGAATTTAGAATAAAAAAATTGGGAAAATTCTATGGAAAGAAAGCTGTTTTTAATAAGCGAGGTAACCGCTAATTTTAGTGAGATCTGCCGTAAATTTGTGCTAGCTGCTGGGGGAGAACATGCCAGAATCGCCTATTTGATGCAGGGTGATAAAAACTGGCAGAAATATTTTGATGAATACAAAGAATATTTCGAAAAATACAAACCTGCCAGCATAAATCCCATTTTTCCTAACCAGAGCAATGATCTTACTGCTACGATGTATTCCAACTTAGAAAAAGCAACAGGTATTTTTGTGGGTGGTGGCTATACTTTTCGTTACATAAATGCTTATACCCAACAGCAAATATGTCAGCTTATTTTGCAAAAATACAATTCAGGCACCATTTATGCTGGTCTTTCCGCTGGAGCTATTCTTACCATTAGGTTAGGAATATTGCCCAATTTTGCAATAAAACCCCATTTTACCAGAAGAAACCGGCTTCTGGAGCTGGCAAAAAAGGTAAACAAAGCCAAATATGGTTTGGGCATTGATGATGGCTGTTGGCTGGAAGTAACAGATGAAACTGAATTTAAAATATTCGGAGTTGGTAACTGCTACTTTTTTACTAAAAAAGCTACAAACCATTTTAATTTGCAAATCTGCCAGAATAAAGATGTAGTGAAGCTTTAAATATTATTTTCTGTTTTTATAATAAACCTATGTTCTTTGTAACAAATTATTATTAGTGTAGAAAAAAATTGGAAAAAAACTAGTTTCATTTATTTTTTTAATTATGAAATCTGATAAAGGAGTGGAATATGAGTAATAACAAAAGACATAATTCAGACTTGGTTCTTGTTTCGGAAATAATGCCAGACCAATTGATAATAATTCCTATTTCCAGTCGTCCTGTATTTCCCGGTATCACTTTTCCAATTAGTATTCAAGATGAAGAAAAAATAGAAGCTTTGGAAAAAGCAAAAGAATACGAAAATGGCTTAGTGGGAATTGTTCTGAAAAAAGAGCAGGATGATAAAACAGAAACTGAAGAACTATATAATGTTGGCACGGTTGCTAAGATTTTAAAAATGACAATACAGGAAAACGATACAGCGATGGTATTGATTCAGGGTCTTAGGCGTTTTGAAAAAACACGTGTTATTCAGAAAGAACCATTTTACCGCTGGAGAGTGAAATATCACTATGAATCTGATGAACATAATTCTAATGAACTTAAAGCTTACTCTCTTTCTATAATATCGTATTTAAAAGAGCTTTTGAACTCGAATCCAATAATTCAAGAACAACTAAAGATTGTGATGTCACAAATACCACGTAGCAATCCAGCTTTACTAATCGATGTGGTTGCTTCTATGTTGAATGCTGAAAAAGAAA
Source organism: Candidatus Cloacimonadota bacterium (assembly GCA_030445745.1). Classification (GTDB taxonomy): domain Bacteria; phylum Cloacimonadota; class Cloacimonadia; order Cloacimonadales; family TCS61; genus JASUTE01. The sequence continues at coordinate 10,927 of JASUTE010000031.1, read as the reverse complement.
AGCTACAAGACCTGTTAGAAACTTTCGATCTGATTGAACGCAGTGAAAAATTACTGATTTTGCTAAAACAAGAGATAGAATTAACCCAACTACAAGAAGATATAAAAAAGCAGATTGAAGAGAAAATATCCAAACAACAACGCGAATTTTTCCTACGTGAACAGCTTAAAATTATAAAAAAAGAACTGGGTTTGGAAAAAGATGATAAAACTGCTGAAATCGAAAGGATAGAAAAGCGGATCAAAAAGCTAAAAATACCAACAGATGTGGAAAAAACCATTAACGAGGAATTAAATAACCTAAAACTACTTAATCCAGAATCACCTGAATTCAACGTTACTCGTAGTTATTTGAATGCATTAGTGGAACTACCTTGGGGAATTTATTCCAAAGACAATTTGGATATTAAAAAAGTTCGTCAAATTTTGGATGAAGACCACTATGGTTTGCAGGATGTGAAAGACCTTATTTTACAGTTCATCAGCACCATCATCAAAAGAAAAACTGTAGCTGGCTCTATTCTGTGTTTGGTTGGTCCGCCCGGAGTAGGGAAAACTTCGGTAGGAAAATCGATAGCTAGAGCTATGAATCGCAAATTTTTCCGTTTTTCTCTGGGTGGTATGCAAGATGAAGCCGAAATTAAAGGCCACCGTCGCACCTACATTGGCGCTATGCCTGGCAAAATTATGCAGAGCATAAAAAGATGCGGTACTTCCAATCCGGTTATTATGCTGGACGAAATCGATAAGGTTGGCAAAAGTTTTCGCGGAGATCCTGCTTCTGCTTTGTTGGAAGTTTTAGACCCAGAACAAAACAGTAGCTTTTTAGATCACTATTTAGATGTTCACTTCGATCTTTCCAAAGTGCTTTTTATAACCACGGCCAATCAGTTAGATACTATTCCTCGGCCGCTTTTAGATAGAATGGAAGTTGTGAAGCTCTCCGGTTATATTTTGCAGGAAAAAGTGCAAATTGCCAAGCACTATCTTATTCCTAAACAGTTGCAGCAACATGGTTTAAAGAAAAAGGAGCTAAATATTACCGATAAAGCCTTGGAAATGATCGCCGATAAATATGCACGCGAAGCAGGTGTGCGAAACTTGGAGAACCAAATAAAAAAGATAATGCGACAAGTTACCTTGAAACAAGCAGAAGGTGAAAAAAATAAGATATCTGTTTCGAAGCGGAATTTGGAAGACTACCTGGGCAAACCAATCTATACGACCGAAGTGCTTTATAACAAAAATGTGCCAGGAGTTGCCTTAGGTTTGGCCTGGACTTCCCTGGGCGGCACTACGCTTTATATTGAAGCTGCCGCTTTAAAGAGCAAACAAAATGGCTTTAAACAAACTGGACAGTTAGGTGGAGTGATGAAGGAATCTTCCGAGATCGCTTTTTCCTACATTCGCTCACTGTTGAGTAAGAACAAGCAAACAGCTTCATTTTTTGAAAATAATTTTGTACATCTGCATGTTCCCGCTGGGGCCACACCTAAAGACGGCCCTTCCGCAGGAATTACGATGGCATTAGCTCTCTATTCTTTGGCTACAGGAAAACCTGTCCCCGATAATATTGCTATGACAGGTGAGCTGACAATTACCGGTAAAGTACTTCCTATCGGCGGTGTGAAAGAAAAAGTGATAGCTGCTCGTAGAGTGAATATTCCTAAGTTAATTTTGCCGATAGATAATAAAAAGGATTTCCAAGAGCTGCCCGATTACATAAAAGAGGGTATGGAAATACATTATGTAGACTACTTCAACGACGTGCTGAAAGTTGTATACTAAAAAGAAATCAGTATAGATAGCTGTTTCAGGATCTTTCTTGGAACAGCTTTTTTAAATTTCCTAAAATAGATACCTGAACAATTGTAGAAGGAAGGATATGAGATAAAAAACAATCTCGGAATATAGCGCGGGTGGATTTACTATCTGGGCTGTTTTAATTGGATTATCTTTCCAAAAAATATTTGACCGAAAAAGGTTTCCTACAAAACTGGCAACCAACTGAAAATAAATAAGAAAGGAAGAGAAAATGGCTGTTAATTTTCTACATAAAATTGTAAGAGACCATTCCGGCCGTACTCTTCTGCTTTTACTCCCCTTTTGGGGATAGAATTTACAGTACATTTCTAAAAAAATATAATAGGAGTTTTAAGAATGGAATATCCTTTTGATAAGATAGAGAAAAAATGGCAGCAGAAATGGAATGATGAAGGTATTTTCCGAGCTTCCAACAAGACAGACCAGAAGAAGTACTACATCCTTTCCATGTTTCCCTACCCATCTGGGAAATTGCATATGGGTCATGTTTCCAACTATTCCATTGCTGATGCCATCACCCGCTATAAACTTACCCAGGGCTTCAACGTGATGCAGCCCATGGGCTACGATTCTTTTGGCATGCCAGCCGAAAATTATGCGATAGAACATAATTCTCACCCGCGTATTACTACCGAAGAAAATATCGAGCATATGCGTAAACAATTCGATGCAATGGGATTTGGTTTGGATTGGGATAGAGAAGTTAGTACCTGCCGTCCCGATTACTACAAATGGGGACAGTGGTTGTTCAAACGAATGTACGAAAAAGGACTGGCTTATAAAAAATCTAGCTTTGTGAACTGGTGTGATGAATGTCAAACCGTGCTGGCGAACGAACAGGTGGAAGATGGTAAATGCTGGCGTTGCAATAGCCCAGTAAGACAAAAAGAATTGGAACAATGGTTCTTCAAAATTACCGATTACGCTGAAGAGTTACTGGATTTTTCCAAGGTAATAGATTGGCCTGAAAAAGTTATAACCATGCAAAAAAACTGGATTGGACGCAGCGAAGGTACCAATATTTTCTTCAAATTGGAAAACAGTGATGAAATTATTGAAGTTTTCACCACTCGCCCCGATACTATCTTTGGCTGTACTTTTATGGCTTTGCCGCCAGAGCATCCTTTGGTAGGAAAATGGTTAAAATCGGAAGCAGCAGATTCCAAGATGCGCCAGTTCTGTGATAAAGTGATGAACGAGGATAAATTACTGCGTACCGCCGACGATACAACCAAAGAGGGTATTTTTAGCGGACGTTTTGCCATAAACCCAGTAAATGGTGAAAAAGTGCAGATATGGATTACCAATTATGTGCTTATGGATTACGGTACAGGAGCTGTGATGGCGGTTCCAGCTCACGACCAGCGCGATTTTGATTTTGCCAAAAAATATGATATCCCCTTTAAATTGGTTATTCAAAACCCGGAACAAAACCTGGTTTTGGAAGAGATGACCGCAGCTTATGTGGAATCAGGCGTGTTGGTTAACTCAGGCAAATTCGATGGGATGGGAAGTGTGAAATCTCAGAAAGCTATTTCCCAGTGGATGGAAGCAGAAGGTATAGCTACCCAAACTGTTACCTATCGTCTGCGCGACTGGGGAGTTTCCCGTCAGCGTTATTGGGGAAATCCTATTCCAGTTATCTACTGTGAAAAATGCGGAACCGTTCTGGTTCCCGATGCAGACCTGCCGGTTGAACTTCCGGATAATGTAGAAGTTGGCAAAACTCGTCAAAATCCGCTACTAAGCGTGAAAGAGTGGGTAAATACCACTTGCCCTAAATGTGGTAGGCCAGCTCGCCGCGAAACAGATACCATGGATACTTTCGTAGATAGTTCCTGGTATTTTGCGCGCTACACCGATGCTCACAATGCCGCGCTACCTTTCAGTAAAGAAAATGCTGATTACTGGCTACCAGTCGATCAGTATATTGGCGGCATCGAACATGCTTGTATGCATCTGCTGTATGCGCGCTTTTTCCATAAATTCATGCGCGATATAGGTATGGTGAATAGCGATGAGCCATTTGCTCGTTTGCTTACCCAGGGTATGGTAACCAAAGATGGTGCTAAGATGAGTAAATCCAAGGGAAATGTGGTAGACCCACAGTATATTATCGATCGTTATGGCGCTGATACGGTGCGAGTTTTCATGTTGTTTGCCTCTCCACCAGAAAAAGATGTGGAATGGAGTGATGAAGGGGTTAAGGGAAGTTTTCGTTTTCTGAACCGTGTTTGGCGCATTTTCCAGGAAAATATCGATGTTATTAAGGAATTTGCCGGTAAACCAGTGGATGGCAACGTAAGTTCCCAACTGAAAAAACTGCGTTATAGCTCACACTTTACCATTAAAAAAGTTATCGAAGATATTGAAAATAGAATGCAGTTCAATACAGCCATTGCCGCAATTATGGAACATTTGAACAATGTGTATGCAGTAAAAAATGTGGCAAAACTAAGCAATGCCGATAAAGCTGTTTTTGCTGAAGCATGCCTTATAATGCCGCGTCTGTTGCACTTCTTTGCTCCGCATATCGCGGAAGAATTGTGGCAAATGAGCGGCCAGGATGGTATGCTGCACACGGCAGGGCTTCCTACTTATACAAAAGAGTTCCTAAAAAAAGATGAGATAACCTATGTGGTGCAGATAATGGGAAAAATTCGTGGTAGCTTTGAAATAAGTGCCGAGGCTGACCAAGAAGCTATTAAAAAAGAAGCTTTAGCTCAGGAAAATGTACAAAAACATTTAGAAGGCAAAGATATTAAAAAAATTATCGTTGTTCCCCAAAAATTGGTGAGTATCGTAGCGAAATAGTAGATAAAAGCTAGATAAAAGGCGGATTACCTAGTTTATACCCCGCTCCTGAAAGGACGGGGTTTTTGGGAAATAATATCAAATTAATGATATTTAAGCTCACTGCCACCCAAAAACTCCCGTATCACAGAATCTTTGGGAATCAAATCTTCTTGCTCACATTTCTGGATATCTTTTAAAAAAGAATAAACACGAGTGGCACGCATCAGAGCATCTTCCCGCAATGGATCGTCTTTGTATTGCTTTGTCCATTTTTTAAAGTCGTTTATTAAATAGTATTTATAAAAGCTTAATTCATATGGCATTGCGCTGTTTATTATAAAGTCGGCACTCATTGCATTTGGAATAATGTGCCGCATCTCGCTAGCGCGCACGTAGTGCCAATGTTCCAGGGTCTGGGCAGGTTTATAAGCACGGAATTTAGCATCGCGCAGCATACGTCTCATCATGCGAATATCGGTCCAGCGGATAAATTTATCTTGCTTATCGCGCATTTGCAGAAGTGGTTCCAAATATAGTTTGAATTTACTTTCTTCAGGGGAATCGGCAGCAAACTGCGGGTTAAGTCCATGCAAGCTGTCGATTATCAGGATCTCCTTTTTCTTCAGTTGCAGTGGTGTTTTGTTCAAAGTTCTTTTCCCCTTAGAAAAATCATAGAAGGGAATTTTCACTTCTCTGCCCTGTAAAAGTTGGTTGATATGTTTGTTTATAAGCTCCAAGTCCAAAGCTTGCGGAGTTTCAAAGTCATAATCGCCAAATTCATCTTTAGGATGCATATCCAAATCGAAAAAGTAGTTATCTACATTCAACGGAACGAACTTGAAGCCTTGTTTGCGCAAGATTTTTTCCAATTTTATGGTAGTGGTAGTTTTGCCGGAAGAGGAAGGTCCGCTGACCATCACCATTTTTATCTCATCACTTTTATCTAGTATTAGTTGGGAAGCAAAATCGATCTGTTTTTGATAGAACTGCTCTGATTCTTTGATAATATCTGGCATTTCGCCCTTCCGGATTCGTTTATTTAGTTTGTCGATGCTATCCAGATCATGCTTTTGTGCCCAAACTAAGGTGCGCCAAATCTTTTCCCAAGGTACATTGTCTTCGTAGGAATAACGGCGTGATTGCTGCTGTCTTCTCTTCATATTTTCGGCACGATAGATGATGTAGGCTTTAGCCAGTTCGCTCTCCCCTGCTTCTATTAAAACTTCTTCCACAACATCTTGAATTTCCTCGATATGTGGTACATAGGAGGCAGGGAATTTGTTTTCCAATTTTGCCACAGCTTTTTCTGCCAGTTTTTTAGCAAAATTCTTATCACGACCGCCGGTGGCTACCGAAGCTCGATAGATCGCATTGGTTATTCTTTGTGTAGTAAAAGGTACTTTAGCGCCATTTCTTTTTATTACATATTGGAATTTACTCATTTTAATCTCCTCTTTTAAAAAAATTGAATTTCCTATTAGAATAATCACTTTTAGTGAAATAATGTCAACTATCTTATCAAACTATGTCTGCTGATATTATTTTTCACCTTGCCAAAGTGTACTTTAGGAAAAAAATGTAGTTAATTTCTTACAGGAGTGAAGAAAAGAATGGATATTTTTTCAATTATCGTAATAGCTATAGGGTTGGCCATGGATGCTTTTGCCGTTTCCATAGCCAGTGGAGTTACTATTCGTTGTTTCAAACAGCGCATCGCATTTCGGGTTGCTTTCTTTTTTGGCTTTTTCCAAGCTATAATGCCGGTTTTGGGTTGGCTAGCTGGTAACAGTTTTCGTATTTATATTACCAGTTTCGACCATTGGATCGCTTTTGGGTTGCTGCTATTTATCGGTGGAAAAATGATCTATGAATCTTTTTATTTAGAAGAAAAACAGAAAAGCTGCAATCCGGAAAATATCTTAATATTGTTTACCCTTGCCATAGCTACCAGTATTGATGCTTTAGCGGTTGGACTTAGTTTTTCCATTCTGAATCTTAATATAATTGAACCTATTTTGATTATCGGTGTCATTACCTTCGTTCTTTCCTATATTGGTGTATTTATAGGTGATAAATTTGGTTCACTTTTCGAAAATAAGATCGAAATAATTGGCGGCTTAGTGTTAATTGGAATTGGGATTAAAATTCTGTTAGAGCACTTACTTTGAGTATTCTATACCACTCTTGTATTTAGAAAATCTGAATAATTATCATCATTTGTTTACGACCTGATATTAATAATTTGTTTTTTAGCTCTAAAAAATATATTTTATTCTTGACTAATATTACTTAAGGTTGTAAATTATATTTTGTGTTTGTTAGTTAAATATTTGAGGGGAGTTATTATGAAATATTTACCATTTATATTTATCTTAGTTTTCACAAGTTTTTTATGTGCTCAAACGGCAGCAGCACCCGAATTTGGTAGTGGTACACCAACAAATCCTTACCAGATATCCAGCCTGCAGAATTTATACTGGATAGCAGCGGATAATAATGAAGTACCAGAACCTACGCAGGAAGAACGCTGGGCAGCTAACTATATACAAACAGCCAATATAGATGCTGCTGAAACCGAAGATTGGTTTAACGGGCAAGGTTGGAAACCAATCGGAGCAGATACTAGTAATCCTTTTACTGGAAAATATAATGGTGGAAATTTTGTTATCAGTAACATTTATTGTAATAGTAGCAGCTCTGAAATCGGTTTATTTGGAACTACTTATGAAGCTGAAATTACAAATATAAATTTAGAATCAGGTAATATTACAGGTAGTAGTAATACTGCTCTATTGATAGGAAGGGCAGATTATACAACTATAATAAATTGTCGGGTAAGCGGTACAGTAAATGGTGCAGATTGGGTCGGAGGAGTAGTTGGGTTATCTCATTCTTCTCAGATACAAAACTGTGTTAACAATGCTGATATTACTGGATTTTTTTATATTGGTGGCATTGTAGGTAATATATCAAATAATACTATAGAAAATTGTTTTAATCGTGGCAGCATATCAGGTTTTTTTAATATAGGAGGATTAGTTGGAGAAGTTTTTGAAAGTTCTTATATAGATAAGTGTTATAGTACAGGTATTATAGTAGCTGATCAGGCAGATAATGCCGGTGGATTAGTAGGAGATGTATGGGATTCTGAAACAACAATTATCAATTGTTATTGGGATACTGAAAGTTCTGGAATTAATATAAGTGCTGGGGGCGAAGCTAGAACCACCCAGGAAATGACCTATCCTTATGCAGAAAATACTTATGTTGATTGGGAATTTGGAGAAATTTGGTTAGCAGATGAAGATTATTCCAACAACGATGGTTATCCTTACCTGAATCCAACTTCTATGGGAGACATTATTTCATATACAGAAACAACTGGTACTATTCCCTTAGAAGTAGAATTTTCAATAAATGAACCAGCAGAAGGATATGTGTACAACTGGGATGCAGATGGTGATGGCAATTATGATGGCAGTGGTACAGTCTTCAGCTTTACCTACAACCAGGTTGGCACTTTTTCTGTAGTTTTGCAAATATGTCAACCTAACTTACCTCCAGCTACGATTACATATCCAGATTTAGTAGAGGTAACTCTGCCTTTTGAAATTGAAAGAGACCCCGAGAATTTTTCTCAGTTCCATTTTTTTGTAAACGAACCTAATATAGAATATACATATAAATGGGATGTGGATAATGATGGTCAGATTGATGGAGTTGGAGCTGACTTTTACTATATTTACGATGAATTAGGCATTTACACTGTAGTTCTAGAAATATATGATGGAGAAGAATATTTAGGTAGTGTGGAACAAGAACTTAACACAATCCAATTCAATTCGCAGTGGGTTACCATAGAACCATGTGAAGGTTTGATGCCATTAGCAATAGATATTAATCATACTTATAATGACCCATATTTTGTAGATTACAAACTAAAGTTATTTAATACACATTATCAAAATTATGAATTAGAAACTTATTTGTGGGGAGCTAGTTACTTGATTAATAAACCTGGAATTTACAATGGTGAATTCTGGGGTGCAGAAGAATGGGGCATGGGTTGGCTCGATTGGCAAATTTTGGAAACATTTGATAATTGTTTGCGAGTGAAGGGAGCCAGTTTTTCAGCTACCGATTATGTAATAAATACTGGTGAAACTATTTATGTAAACGCTTTTTATGAGTTTGATGATATTCAGGAATATAGCTGGGATTTTAATAACGATGGTGAAATAGACAGCAATACTGCTAATCCACATTACACCTATACCCAACCAGGGGATTATCAAATTAGTGTAACCCTTGATACCGAAGAGGGCGAGTTAACTTACACAGATGACCAAACAGTGCATGTAACTGGAGAATTTTTGGATTTGCATCAGCAATACTTTATTACATTCACCGATGAATCGATTTCTAATTCCCAAAAAGAAGTATCTTTGGTAGACTACAACAACGATGGTAAAGATGACCTCTATATTGCAGTTAAAAAACCTGGTTATATTTTTATAACCATAATGGAAAAAGAGGGCAATATTCTCTATCAGGAAGAACTACCTTCTTCTGGCGATGAATACCTTTTTGTAACCGAACACAACGGCACTCATTATCGTGCCCATTATGATGAACAAACCCTAACACTTACCAATTTAGATAATAATGAGGAATTCACTTTCGACTATACTAATCCAGAATTATACGATTTTGGTTTGCTTTCCTATTCAAATTCACTTTATGTAGCCTTTTGTAATGAATGGGAAATTACATATTACGAATTTTTGGAAGGAGATTTTATAGATAGTGGTTATGAATACGTAAGTTACGAATGGAGTGACCCTGGTCATAGTGGTTCATGGGGCTCTGTTAGTTGTTTGGATGCCCATTTTTATCAAAATTCAATTGTAATATTGAAAAGACATCATAACGGAAGCGATATTCAACCATATGATGATTTTCGCTTTCAGGTAATTGATTCTGAATTAGAATTTATAAATGGCGAGAGTGAGCTTTATTCCCCAGTGTTTACCTTTTGTAATAGTACCAATTCTTATAAAGTTTGCGGAGAACAATTTGTACAAGCTTATTCTAACTACTATTATGAAGACGAAGAAATGCTCTTGAAATTTACTATGGATGATTTTGCTGTTACTTTAAATGATCTGGAAGGAAATATTGTAGCTACAGAAACATTAGACATACTACCAATAGGTATGGTTAACATTGACGGTCAATTATTGGTGTTAGCTAGAAATTATGGGAACCTAGCTGTTTACACAGATGGTGAAGAGTTTGTTTCTAACCAGCCCCAGCAAATTCCCATTAGCAATACAACCCTGTACCAGAACTATCCCAATCCGTTCAATCCGCAAACCACTATAGAGTTTGCTTTAAAAGAACCAGGTAACGTAGAGCTTGACATTTACAACCTAAAAGGCCAAAAGATCTGCACTTTGGTAGATAAAAACCTGGCGGCAGATAACCATAGTTTTATTTGGAATGGACGCGATGAGAACAACAACCAGGTTGCCAGCGGAATTTACTTATATCGCCTGCAAACTGCTCAGCAAGTTATCACTAAGAAAATGATGCTGTTGAAATAGCACTTTTAAATAATATCTTATAGTGATAGCTTTATGCTTCCTCTGGTGCAGGTCTCATTGTAAGAATAGAAGTTTCAAATCTAACATTGTTGCTTTTTGAGATTTCTCCATTCCAGTAGCTTCGCTACTTCCAGTCGAAATGACAAAATAACCGTCATTGCGAACCCTTTATGGGTGAAGCAATCTGTAACTTAAAACTTAATGACCTTATTAGATTCTTCGTCGGATGCCTCTGTAGTTTTCCCTTACTGCGAACTCATTTGTAGTTTTCTCTTACTATGCAAGAGAAAACTTGAGAGGTTCAAGGAGTAATGAAACCCTTTGTAGTTTCCCTTAACAGGGCAACCTGAGAAGTTCGAGGAAGAAAAAGGCAGAATCAGGATAGTCGGGATTTTATGATTAGCTGGATTTATGAAACCTACACTTCCGCTCAGGACATCGGAATGTGAGAGTTTAGATTCTTCCGCCTTCGATATACTTCGGCGAGACAGGTCGTCGAACGAGTTCGGAGAATTTTTCGGAATGATATTTTCTTCTATTTTTTAGGATAAATCTATCGAACTTTGAAAAAGATAGAATTGAAACTTGTAATTCAAAATTAATCATTCAAAATTCATAATTAAAATAGTTGGTGCAGAAGGGGGGAATGGCTACCTCAGAGCAATGCTATTGCTCTTCGCACGCCGCTACTGCGCCGCCTAT
>JASUTE010000030.1 GCA_030445745.1 Candidatus Cloacimonadota bacterium | reverse complement strand
GAGTAAATCTTCTTGAATTATCTTTCGCGAAGTAATCTATAAATTGTTAATAAAAGTCTTATATTAACTTTATGTTTTTAATTACAGATTGCTTCACCCCTAAAGGGTTCGCAATGACAGTTTTTTGTCATTTCGACAGGAAGTAGCGAAGCTACTGGAATGGAGAAATCTCAATATTATAACTTTATGTGAGGTTATGAGGCCTCTCCACTTCGCTCGAGATGACAATTCAGTTCTCAAGAAACCCCTCTGCTCTGCTACGCAGAGCTCGCAGAGCTTCTCCCCTTAAAAAGGGGAGCAAAATATGCTGTCATTCTGCCTGCTTGACCGTAGCCCTGGTCGCCTTTGACGCTGCCGTAGGCAGGTAAACTTTGGCGAAGGCGGAATGAGTTCGCAACAAGGGAAACCTACAACCTGTCTCGCCGGCTTGTCTCGCCGAAGTGGAACGATGGCAGATTGAGTTAAAAAGGACAGTTCACGTGAGTTGTTTCTACAAAATTAAGTTGGGATCTTACTTTTCTTGAAAATGAAACTAGTTTTAATCTATAGCTAAACTAGTTTTCTTTTAACCGGCATGGTCATACAGCGGCAGCCACCGCCTCCACGCGAGAGCTCGGAGCCAGAGATAGCAAGCACATATTTCTGACCATCTTTTATTTCAGCTTTTCCATTCAGGAAATCTTGGGCGTGAATGATATCGAAACCGTATTTATTCATCTCTTCCAAAGTATATACATTGCGGGCATAACCCAGAACCTGACCCGGTGCAAAAGCAAAGAAATTAGCACCACTATGCCATTGTTCGCGTTCCTGAATACGCTGGTCTTTGCTGCCACCACACATAATCGGTTGCAATTCCATACCTAATTTAGCTAAAATTGTGGGGATATTCCTAACTTCCTCTATTTTTTTCACCTTACCATCTTTAACTTCAATATGAATGGTCTGATAGCGGTTCGGCTTTAATATCAAAGGTTCATAGACCATGCATTTATCCACGTCCAACAGGGTAAAAACCATATCTAAGTGAATAAAAGATTCTGGTTCCTTAGGCAGTTCCTGAACCACGATATGGTAGTTAGAATCTGATTCCATCATTTTTTCCAAAATAAAATCTACTCCCACAGTATTGGTACGCCCGCCAATTCCAATAAGCAAAATATCCTCACGAGCTACCAGTATATCGCCACCTTCAATAATAACATTGGGGTGTTTGGGTGGATAATTCTCTGGATTTATGGTAGTAGATTTAAGTTGCGAGCTGAAGTCGAAAATAGTCTCCATTATCAGAGATTCACGTTTACGCACGGTGCTCATCATATCACCTATTAGCACCTTCTCGTGAATAGTGATGGAAGCATCGCGGGTGAAAAAGAAGTTGTGTAGCGGTCTTAGCGCATAGAGATCTTTGTTCATAAATTCGGTGAGAGTATTTTTTTTGCTGGGAACACCTTCTAAAAGAGAGGTTGCCAATTGTCGACTATCCATTTGCATTAACTCTTCATAAAGCTCGCCCCTTTGTTCATTCTGGCAGATCTTATTTATCAATCTTTCTTTTACTTTGCTGTTGGAAATAGCATCGATAAAGAGGTCTTTTACTTCGAAAACGCGGCTAACTTTTTGCAGGACCTCTTTTAGTTCTGCGTATTCGCTTTGCGCTACTGAAAGGTTCAAAATATCGCTGTAAAGCGCCTTTTGCACGTTGTGTGGATTCATATTTTCCACCTCTTTGCCCGGTGTGTGCAAAATAACCGCTTCCAACTTGCCAACTTCCGAATTGACAAACGTATCTATTCTATTTTTCATATCTTAACTCCCAATATTTTGGGACAAAAAATGCTGATAGCCTTTAGCTGTCAATCTCTCTTATTTTAAGCCCATTTTAAAGTTAAAAGTGGTCGAAGGTTGCTCCGCAGTTGAGGTTTCCAGGTTCTTCATAATGCGGTTGAAAGTGTTCTGGGAAGGTTTTCCATAAGAAAAATCTATCAGGAAACGTCGAAAGCCCTTTTTATAGAGCTTTTCTTTGTATTGCAACAGCGAAACAGGAATTTGCGGAGTTATAACTGTGAAACCATTGCGCAGGTGGCGGCGGTAGGTTTTATCTCTATCCTGGAAATTGGCTGCTGGCAAATCTATTGGCATACGGGAGTAGAAGAGCTGAGGCAGGAAATAGAGGGGAACGATCGCTTTTCTATCTTTGCCGGCCAGTAGGTTGGAATATTCATTTTCCTGCGGGGTAACATAAAGTTTAGCACCGGTTTCTTTCACCATCTGAATAGCTGCATCATTCAAAGTGTAAACGTTTTCGTTAACACTAAAAATAGCTTTGGGAGGCAGTAGTTGTTTCTGGGAAAGATGACTGAGCATAAAATGGCGATAGTTGTTTCTAACCAGTTTTTTGGTAAGAATGCTGTAGAATTCCAAATCTCCTTCCGGAATGAATTTTGGTAGTTCCACTATGATGTGGCGGCTGTGTTTCTGCAGAAAATTCTTGCTGCTATGAAAGCGCATCCATTCTGTTTTGGGTAAGTTCAAAATAAGCTGGTCGAAGCGATTGAAATATATCTTACGTAGCCATTTCAGGGAATTTATCCGCACGAAGATCTGGGTTCTTTTCAACTGCTGGGTAGAGCCGATCTTTCCTAAAATATTAGCTTTTTTCTGGCTGGGCATTTGCAATTTTAACTTTTTACCCTGTAGTTGAAATTTATTTTTAAACTTAAATTCGCCTAAACCTGCTAGGAAGATCTTATCGCCAACCTGAAATTTGGTTTCTGGCAAAAAGAACAGATTTTCATCTTTTTTCTCGATCTCTTTTATCTTCAAGGCCTGGCTGTCGGTGCCATCTTTGGGTAAAATGCGAATGCGGTTGCCCTTGGTAAGTGGGAATTGGGAAGTAAGGTAGATACCATCCTTATCTTTCCGAGAAATTTTTCCTATTTGTAAACCGGAATAGGGATTATTGGAAATTGCTTCGCTTACGTTTTTTCCCAGAAAATATTTGGTTTTTTCTCTGCCAAAATCGTACTGCAGAATTTCTTTGGCTTGGGGAATGTTGCTGTTGTCGTCCAGCGCCATACGATAGGCGCGTGTAACTTGGTAAACATATTCCGCCGATTTCATTCTGCCTTCTATTTTCAGGGAAGAAATTCCCATTTTCTTCAGTTGTGGCACCAGCTCTATTTGCTGGTTGTCTTTTAAACTGAACAGGTATTGGCTTTTGTTTTTGCTGGTGTACAAGCGCCTGCAGGGCTGTCGGCATAAACCACGATTGGCACTGTGCCCGCCTAAAAAGCTGCTGAAGAGGCAATAACCAGAAAAGGAATAACACAATGCGCCATGTACAAAAACTTCCAATTGAACCTCGCTCTTTCGCGCTATTTCTTCTAGCTCAGGGCGGGTTAGCTCGCGTGCTAAGATTATTCGTTCGAAGTTATTTTGAGCCGAAAAAGCTGTTCCCAAGGAGTTGTGGTTTCCCATCTGCGTGCTGGCGTGCAGTTTTAGCTTCTTAAAAAACTTAGTTGCCAAATAATAAACGCCCCAATCCTGAATTATCAAAGCATTTGCGGAGGTTTGTTCCAAAAGATAAAGCGTATCCATCAGTTCGCTTAGCTCTGTGTTTTTTATCAAGGTGTTCAGGGTTACGTAAACTTTCATGTGGCTGCGGTCAGCTTCTTTTAGCAGTGACTGCAACTGGTTTATAGCAAAATTTTTGGCACGGCCGCGGGCATTGAATTTGCGTAGCCCCAAATAAACAGCATCTGCACCGCCCTTTTGAGCAGCGTAAAAAGCTTCCGGGTTGCCAACAGGAACTAGTAATTCAGGTTTCATATAGATTTTAGTAAAACAACTGCGGTAGCTGCAATACCTTTCCCTTTTCCACTCACACCCAAGCCTTCTTCGGTGGTGGCTTTAACAGATATATTTTTCTTGGAAGTGTGCAGGTCTTGCCGCAGGTTTTCGCGCATATCTTCCAAATAAGGTTGCAACTTGGGTTTGGCAGCAGCTATGGTGATGTCTATGTTAGCAATTTCCATCTTGGCTCTATCCATAATATCCACAGTTTTGCGCAGCAAAATGCGACTATCTATGTTCTTATATTGGGAATCACTATCGGGAAAATGCTGACCGATATCGCCAGCTGCCAGAGCGCCTAAGATAGCATCGATAACAGCGTGCAGTACCACATCGGCATCGGAATGCCCCAGCAAGCCAAATTCGCTCTCTATCTCGATTCCACCCAACACCAATTTACGGTCTTTTTCTGTACGATGAACATCGTAACCATGGCCTATACGCATCTTTCCTTCCTGGTTAATCTACTGTTATCGATTTTGAAACATTTTTAGGAACATCAGGATGAACACCATGCTTGTGGATCTTCAATTTATCTAATTTGTTCATTTTGCGAATACTCATTTTTAGAGCTAAAAGTTGTAATACTATGGTAGCCGAAAAAGCGGTCAACAAAGAATCGCCGGTTTGTGGCAGCGGAATATAGCCCCAGCCATAATATTTATTTTCCTGATCGTAAGGTGTGTTGCGGGCATTGCAGAGTAATTTGCTGTTTTCTTCGGCTATCACAAAGGTGTCGCTACCACGTATTTTATGGGTGTTTATCTGTGAAATTGTCAGGTTAACATCGCGTTCTTCAGGGCCGGTTACATAAATAAGCGGGTAGTTGCGATAGGCATTTTGGAAGAAATCGAAAGATTCCATAGTTTCCCGGAAAAGCTGTTCGCAAGCGGGGGAAAGGTTGAACGGTTCGACCCGGTTAAAAATGTATGAGGTAAGAGCTGTAGTAAGTTTTTGTACTTCTTTATTAGGAATTTTACGAGATTCAGCTTTAGTATAAATTTCATCTAGAACATTGTTGTAGTGCTTAAACATGGCTTTTACATTTTTTATACCAAAAACTGTGTTTTTTCCTAAAATAGTATTGGGGCCATGCTTAAATTCGGAAGCTTCACCACCCTCAGCATGGTTCAACACGGTTTCACGAATTTTAAGTGCTCCTTCTTTGGCTACACCGGTTATCTTAGTAGCCAAAATATGCATCGAAGGTTCCATATAGATCTTGGAAGCCACCATTTCTACAGCATCGGTAGTTGTTTCCAAGGTTTCTCTTATTAAAGCTGGAATGTCTTCTATAGAACGTTTACGATGAGCCAATTCTGCTTCTATTTGGGCAATTTCTGGATTTTGTGGTTGTTTCTTATGCATTACCTTGCATTTCATTTCTGCTACTTTAATGGCCAGGTAGTAGAAAAGAGTAATTTGATTGATAAAACTTTTAGTGGCCGGTACAGCGATTTCGGGACCGCAGTTTATGGGAATGGAAACATCGCTTTTTTCCTGGCCCAGCGTCGAATTCATGTTGTTCACTAAAACAATTTTCTTAATATCCAGCCCGGAGTTATCTACATCGTTAAAAATATCTACCAGATCTTTGGTTTCGCCGCTCTGAGAAACGCCGATTATCACATCATTATCGTGTAGGCTTTTGGAGAATTGTCCCCGGAAATTCCCAGGTAAAATGGGAATTATTTCGGTGTGAGCTATTTCGTTGAAGAAAAGTGAAGCCACCATGGTGGCATGGTAGGAGGTTCCACAAGCTATTGTGTAGATAGTTCCACAATTTTCATAAGTGTTTTTTATAATCTGCAAAAATTGGTTTACCGAAGCGTTGAAATCTTTCACATCTTCAACTTCGGCAATGGTATCCAGTGCTTTGGCTAAGAGCAGTTTTTTCTTATCGAAATGTGAATTTACCAGATCTATGTAGGTGTTTTTGTTGGAAGAGAAGAAATATTTTTTTTGAAAATTCTCTTTAACTAGTTCATTATAAATTGGTTTATAATTTTCTTTCACTTTCTGGAAAAATTTGTCGGCTATTTCCGATGTTTCAAATTTTTTGAATATCTTCAGCTGCTTATCAAAGTCGTCAGTTGCATCTATATCGGTGGCTAATTTTTCTATTTTATCCAATAACTTTTCTTTTTTCAACAGGTTCATCATGCGGCGACCAGTGTTTGAACCTCCGTTGAACAATTTTACCAATTTACCTGAAGATTCTACCTCAGCATAGATCTCTTGCTCCATGAAAAATTCATAGGGCGGCATCAGCTGAGTATCTTCTGCACGCAACTTGGAACGGATGACTTGTTTGGGTATAACTTCGCCAGCGGTATAAGTTTCATTGGGTTTATTCAAACGTCTTATTTTTATGTTTTTAAAAGCAAAAACTTCAAATTTTTTCTGGGAAAATTCCACACATTCGCCTTCGCGCAGATTTACCAGATTTTTGGTGAATTTCAATACTGCGGTTAAATCGGAAGAAGCTAAACCGAACGGGATTCCGTCTACTTCTCCAATTCCAAAATAAAGGCTGCTACCAGCTTTTATAGCATAAAAATTTTCGGTAACAGGATCCACTATTATAGCTGCATAGGAACCTATCATCTTAGCGGCAGCTTTTATTATCGCCTGGCGCATACATTGTTTTCTTACCTTGGTCAAATTTTGCTTTTTGGGCTCATGCTGCTCCAGCTCGTTGTCGAAATAGTGTTCCACAGTATGAACTAGCATTTCGCCATCGTTGTTGGAAATCACAGTGTGGCCTTCTGACACCAGAAATTCTTTTAGTTCGGGACTGTTTGTAATGTTACCATTATGAGCTCCGTAGATGTGCCGTTTACAATTTACCTCGTGCGGCTGGGAATTTTTTTTGTCCACCTGGCCAAATGTAGCCCAGCGTACCTGACCGCAAAATAGTTTCCCCTTCTCTTTTTCGATGCCCAGGGTTTTTACTAAAGTACTGGGAGCCCCCACATCTTTCAGTATTTTCGTCTTTTTTTTATCGTCTTGAAAAATAGCTCCCGTGGAATCGTAGCCTCTATATTCTAGCGAGCGTAGTAGTTTGGAAGCGTATTTTCCTATATTAACGGTTACCTTAGCCAGGCTTAGGCCCAAAACACCGCAACCTAAACCAAAAACCGGAATAGGAAGAGTAATTTTAAAGTTTTCCCATTTCATTGCTACTCCTAAAATTATTTTCTAAAATACATTTGGCAATTTCCAAATCTTGCGCATCGGTTATTTTGAAGTTACCATCATCAGTCAACAAGTATCTAACCTTATAACCGTAAGTTTCGCATAGAGAGGCATCATCGGTAACTTGTAGATTTTCTGCCTTAGCTTTCTGGTGCAAATGTAGTATTAAAGGATAATGAAAAACCTGTGGGGTGAGTGCATTTACCAGATTTTGGCGTGGAATGGTTCTCTGCACTAACTCTGCATCGATTTCTTTTATAGTATTTTTTACTCGAGAAACTGGTAACACACCATCAACTTGTTTTACCTGCTCCAACAGCTCAGAAATAAGCTGTTTACTTATGAATGGTCGTACACCATCGTGGATGAGGACATATTGAGTGTTTGTAGGACAAGCCTGTAAGGCTTTTAAGACTGAATCTTGACGCTTAGTGCCCCCAGCAATAAGTGTTAGTTGCTTGTTTGAATACTCTTTTTTCAAATATATTCTAAAATTTTCTATTTCGTCTTGGGGCAGGGTAATAATTATTCTATCAATCTGGGAATGATTAACAAAATGGTCTAAAGTCCAGCATAGTATAGGTTTGCCAGCAATTTTAATAAATTGCTTCCTTTTTTTTATATTCATTCTAGTGCCAGAGCCACCGGCGGTAATTATAGCAACATTCATCAGCATCTCCAATAGACTTATGTAAGTTAAAGCTTTATGATGTCAAGAAAAATGGCGGCAAATAAAAAAATCTCCCGTAAAAGGAGGCTTGTAGAAACTAATTTATCTTAGAAATTATAATCTAAACCAATGCTGGCTGGAACAAAAGCACTCAAACCAAAGGCCAACTTTTCGTTGACGTTGTAGTTAGCAAAAAAATTAGGGTTGAGAAAACGATTTTTCTTACCTTCTGCATCGATTCCAGCAGCCGTATATTCATATTCTACTATTGGTATTACGTCTGTGAGGCTGAATTGTACAGAATTACTTTGGCCTATCAAACCGGCGGAATTCTGAGAAGTTGCTGTACCATCATCGGCTAAACCAACAAAAGCTCCATCCATTCCTAAAGCTTGTTACCTACATTGTTCAAGCTGAGTCCATTTGCCAGCAAAGCAATTCCAGATAGCATCACAATCAAAATTACAAAAATCTTTTTCATAAAAGATTCTCCTTTTTTTTAATTTGAAAAAAACTAAAAACCTTTACAACGATAAAAGGGTTATTTTGCAAAGAATTTTATGAATTTTGTTCATTAAATGCTAGCTGGCAAAAGAGATTTATGTTAGTGGTCACATAAATTGCTACCGGTAGCCAAATTGCCCTTCCAATAAGCTTTTACCAGTTTAACTGGTTCATCTGGTTGCACGCCTACACATACTTCTATGTTATTCTGTTGGAAAAGTGCTTGGGCCCGATTTCCCATGCCTCCAGATATTATAACATTCACACCATGTTCTGCTAAAAATTTTGGATAAGCTCCCGGCTGGTGCATTGGTGGTTCTAAATAAGATTCACTCAGAATCTCTCCATCTTTTGTTTCCACGATAGCGAATTTTTCACAATGTCCAAAATGCCCGCATAATTTTCCAAATTGGGTTGGTATGGCAAATTTCATATTTTTTCTCCTTTTATTTTTTTTCTAGGAAGCAAATTGCGTAAGCTCCCAAATTATATTCTTTCTTTTGATGATTTATGAGAGGGAAGCAACAGCACGAAGGGAATAGTGCCTACAGATAGAGTAGCACAGATTTTGTAGGTAGTTTGTAGGCCAATGCTATCGCCTAAAATTCCGATTAATAAAACCAATAAGGAACCCATAACAAAATTTATGGTCATATAAATTCCATTTACAAAGGCAGGATGTTCGGAATTGGTGTCTTGCACTAGTGCTAACAAAACGGGTCCAGAAGCAAATAAGATAAATCCCATCATTAGCAATATTGGCAGCATCAGAATGCCGCTGTTGAAAACTATGAACAACCACATTAGAATAGGATTTAAAATTGAAATAGTTAGCAAAGTTGGTTTTCTACCTATTTTGTCGGAGATAGAACCAGCAAGAAAGGTGCCAGCAGCTCCGGAAAATTGTAGTATCGAAAGCGAAATACCGGCAAAAAAGAAGGATTCGCCTTTATCACTGAGGTAGGTTGGCAGAAATATGGTAAGTGAAGATTTTATAGCAGCGCGGAAAAATAAAATACCACTTACTGTTAGGAAAAATGGTAATAATTTTTTAAACGTGGCACCGGGATGCGATTTTTTCTTCTGTTTTAATTGTTCTTCACTTAGTTTTATATTTTTTAGACGAATATAAAGCACAATGGAAGCTGCAAGCGAGATAGGTATAAGTCTGAAAGTTCCTTCCAACCCCCACCAAGAGACAGCAGTTGTGATGATAAGTGGTCCTAAAGTACGTGCTAATTCTCCTCCCACCATATAAAAACTCATTCCTTTGCCGATACGTTTACCAGCTATATTTTTTATCATTACCGGTGCTGGTACATGAAAAAGAGTGGAACTGATGCCAGCTACTAGTAGCATTATTACCAAAACTGCATAGGTGGGGGCTAAACCCAACAAACTCATCACCAAACCGGTGATAAATGGGGCTATAATAATGAAATAGCGCACACAGATCTTATCGGCTAAAATGCCTACCAATGGGTTTAAAAGCGAAGGTAGTCGGCGCACAACATCCAAAAGCCCTGCTAAAGAGAGAGAAATTCCTAATTTCTGAATTAATAGTGGTAATATAGGAGCCAAAAATGCCGAATGAAAATCATGGATGAGATGAGCAGCAGAAATTGTGATGATATTGCCTAACTGAAACTTCTTTTTCATTTATTATTCGCTTTCTTTAAAACAATAGAATCTTTGGGAACACCCAAATCATTGGCAATTACGCTGCACTTGGTTTTCAATAAAAAAAAGATAGGATATTTTTCTGTGGAAAGTCCTTCATAATTACCCTGACCTTTACTAATTATCAGGTCAGCTTGCTTGAATATCTGGCAAAAATGATGGCTGCAATGTTTTAGAATAATACCGGGTGCCTGGCATCCGGAAGAGATGATCTCGGCAAACTTATCTACACCCGCTGCAACCGCATCTTCTTTGGTAACATCATTTATTATAGGAAGATTACGTACGGCGTAATATGCCTTACCCGGTAGTTGCTGTAAAAGTATGGTATCGAAAACAGCCTCACCAGCATTATCGCCTAAGTAAAGAATAGTCTCAGCTTTTTCCACAGCTTTTTTAAAGTCGTGAAAATGATCGATGGTAAAATCTTTTTCCAAATTTGTTTCTATCTCTTTGCCTATGTTAAATTCGCTATTTACTCCCAGGTCTATTACATTGCCGGCGATTGCCATTTTGGTGGCAAAAAGTAGTTTATCTTCAAATTTTGCAGACATTTTTTTGATA
Organism: Candidatus Cloacimonadota bacterium; assembly: GCA_030445745.1. Lineage (GTDB taxonomy): Bacteria > Cloacimonadota > Cloacimonadia > Cloacimonadales > TCS61 > JASUTE01. The sequence continues at coordinate 4,334 of JASUTE010000030.1, read as the reverse complement.
TAAGGAAGAAACTGCTTAGCTTCGGCGATGTTGGTTTCTTTGATTTTTTTATAAGGATCTGCTACACCAGTATGCTCGGATATTGTAAGGTAGATAAGCTCGCCAGTCTCTGGCGGGGTGTTGTGCAGGGGAATATTTTTCAGTATAGTGCCAATTTCACCCAAAATAAAGTGTATCAATTCCTCATCATCTGTAATTATACGTGTTGTTTTTAAAGCTTGGTTTAAAAAGCAGGGGAAACAATCTAAATAAGTTTTCATAATATATTCCTAAAAAACTTCTCCTATAGTGAATTTTTTAAATCCATCTGGATAGGAGAAATAAAAAGTTCAAGTAAATTTTCAGTAATTTTTCAGTTCATTATTCTTATATTTTTTATAAGCCTGTTCAACAGTAAGGCTGCCAGCACCGATATAAATGGTTATATTAGCGTTTTCCAAAACACGGGCAGCATTTCCACCAGGCCCGTTGCCAGTTATAAGCACTTTTGGCTTAGCTTGGAATAATTTGCGAGCAGTCTCTGGCCCAGCACCATGTGCAACCTGGTTTATAGCTGTGTTATCGATAACTTCCAGTTTGTCGGTTTCTTCGTCGTATATAAGCAGATAGGGAGCTCTGCCAAAGCGTGGATCGATCGGGTCATTCCAAGTAGAGCCTTGGGAAGTGAATGCTATTCTCATTTTTTCTCCAATACTATTTTCTTTATTTTTTTCCAGATATTTTTAAATTTTTCTTCATATTCTTTATCGATCTCGGCAGCTGTATAACCATTGGTAACAGCTTCCGAAAATTTTTCATCATAATTTATATCATCTAATTCATAAATTTGGTATTGTTGCATAAATTGCTTTATAAGCTTTGTCTTTTCAATATTTAGGTCAGCCTTGTTTATTATGCAACCCGCGGGCAGTTTGAATTGTGCAATTAGTTCATAAACCCGCTGCAGGTCGTGCAAGCCTGAAACTGTAGGTTCGGTAACAAAAACCACAAAATCAGCTCCAGATAGTGAAGAGATTACTGGACAACCTATTCCTGGTGAACCATCAACCAAAAGGAAAGGAATATTTTTTTCTTTCGCCAAGGCTTTGGCCTCATTTTTTACCTTAGCTACCAATTTCCCAGAATTTTCTGCGCCTATTCCCAAACGAGCGTGTACCAGGGGCATATCCAAGCGTGTAGAAGAAATATACCAATTCCCTACATTTTGGTGAGGAGTGCTTATGGCATCGCGCGGACAAATCTGAGCGCAATAACCACAGCCTTCACAATCTAAAGGGGCTACCACATACTGTTTGTTTATTATGGAAATGGCTTTGAAACGACATACATCTTTGCATTTTCCACATTTTATGCATTTTTCTTGGTCTATCTGGGCTATTACACCGCTATAAAAATCTTCCGAATAGGCAAAGTCTGGCTGTAATAGTAAGTGCATATCAGCAGCATCTACATCGCAATCTGCTGCTACCGCTTCAGTGTTTGCCACTTTTGCCAAAGAAGCTGTGATAGACGTTTTACCTGTGCCACCCTTGCCCGAAATAATCACAATTTCTTTCATTTTGGCTCTCCTGATAGCTGGCGGATTTTGTTAGCAATTTTCAATACTTCCTGCTTTACCTGCGGAATTTGTTTATAGATCAATTTTCCGTGAGAATATAACTCAGCTGCTGTGCGCGAATTGGGGATTTTAGCTAAGATTTCTATGTTTTGTCGCTGGCAGTACTCCCAAATTTTATCGTTTCCTAAACCAAAGCGATTAATGATAACAGCAAAATCTTTTTTCAATTTTCGCATCGTGTCTACTGCTAATTTCAAATCATGTAGTCCGAATGGAGTTGGTTCTGCTGCCAACAACACAAAATCCGTATCTTTTACGGCCTCGATAACCGGACAAGAAGTGCCTGGGGGAGCATCAATAATAATAAGCTGTCCTTGATAATCCTTTTCTAATATTTTGTTGGTGTGGGCAATTACTTGGACAGCCATCTCTTGGCCAATATTCAAACAGCTTTCCAAAAAAGTCAAATTGTCTTGGTGAAATGTTTTGATTTCGCCAATTTTTTCTGGTTTCATAGGAAGGGCATCGGTGGGGCAAAGTTCCGAACAAGCATAGCAGCTGTGGCAAAGTTTGGGAAATACTAAAACCTGTGTGTGAAGCTGGATTACAGCATTAAAATTGCATACTTTTTGACAATTTCCACAGAAGGTACATTTGTCTTTTTCCCAAACAGGGACCATTTTATACACAGGATTTGTTTCTTCTAACTTGCCTTTTACAAACAATCCAGAATTAGGTTCTTCTACATCCAAATCTACCAATGTAACTGGCCTTGTTTCTGCTAACAGGGCAGCTAAGTTGGTAGCGATGGTTGTTTTACCTGTTCCACCTTTACCGCTGGCAATAGCTATTTTCAGTTTTTTCTCCTAAAAATTTACCCTGCTTGCTTCTAAAACAAGCAGGGTGTTCCGATTATTCTTCATTCAATTCTGCCAATCGTTTTTCCAAGCTGGAAAGCTGGTTTTGCAGATTTTTAATCTGATTTTCGACAACTTCTTTCTCTTCAGCTGCTGGGGGAGCAGCGTAACCATAATCGTATGGTGGGGCTGGATAAGCAGGATATCCACTAAAACGACGATATCCTCTACCGTAACCACCGCCTCTGCGATAGCCCATTCCTCGGCCATAACCAGGATTGGCGTATCCAGGACGATCGAAACCAGCACAGTAACCCATACCTCTTCCTGTCATAGGACCAAATCCGTCTGGTCCTCTTCCATCTCCTCGTGGCATAATTTACCTCCTATTTCTTTGTCTTTTTTTACAACATCTGTCATGCCCATAACTGCGGGCAAGGTCTTCTATATTTACCGAATTACAACGCTGACAAATAGCGCTAGTTGCCTCAAAATCGGAGAGAAATATTTCTCCGCAGTCCAAACAGCGCATTCTGTTGCCCTTAACATGTATTTTACCACCAGATATAGCTAGCTCTTTTCCTGCCAAAATAAATTGCGCAAGCTTGTGCCTAGCTTTCTCTACCAGCCTGGTAAAAGTAGAACGTGAAATTTCCATCTCTACCGCTGCCTTACTATGACCATATCCCAGATAATCTGCTAGACGAATAGCTTCATATTCATCTAAGCTAAGAATTATTTTGGGAAGCTGTCGCCGTCGCTGTCCAGCCGGTTTAAACGACCTGAACAAGGGTGGCTGAGCAACTATTCTATCTTTACGTGGCTTTGGCATAATCTTCACTCCTTGAATTCTGCCGACAAGATAATGCACATATGTGCATAAGTCAAATGTTTTTTTAAAAAAGTCCTGTTCAGGCACTTTAATAATTTTGCAAAAAATGGGGGAAATTATAGAACAGCCCGCGAAAAGCTAAATTAGTTGTTAATTAATTGATAGTGGTAAAGTCTATTTTCAGAATCGCTTACAATATAAAATTCATGATGATTTTCTAAATAAGCTATACCTTCCGTTTTGGGAATATTCAGCTCGTATTGTTGTAAAATATTTCCTGTAGGAGTTATCTGATACAAGCTTTTTTCCTGGTCGCTTACTAGCCAAAAAGAGTTGCCGGTAGTTGAGCAAATATCAGATAGATCTCCCGCAAAATCCAATTCTAAATTTTGAATAACTGAATAATTATCGTCAAGTTTGATCAATTGAACGGGGTTTTTTTCTTTTAAAAGAAAGAGAGAGTGTTCCGAATCGAAACAGATACCTTCCAAGCCACTGTTATCATATCCAGGTATAATTTGCTGAAATCGTTGGAGTACGGTTCCGGATAGAGAAACATTAATCAGGTTTCTGGCTACTTCTTCCACCACCCAGAGCGAGTTGTTTTCACTATCGTAAGCAATTCCTTCCAAATCGTTGCCCTGGAAGGAAAGAATTTGCAAAATATTACCTGTAAAATCTAACTTATAGATTTTGTTTGTTTCATCACTCACCGTCCACAAACAGTTATTGTTGTCGTCGTATGTTAACCCGGAAGGTTCTGGAATATCTAGGTCGTAAGTTTGTAGTAAATCGAGTGAAAAGTGTGGGTTTTCGGAAGTTGGTTCACTAATGCTACAACTAAGAAAGATAAAAGAGATAACAATCAGTATTATATTTTTAATATTTTTATCCCTTAATTAAACAAAGAAGCAGCAGCTTACCAGCTGCTGCTTTTAGGGTTTTGGACTACTGGTTAGATTCTCCCGGAGTGGGAACATCAAAGAATTGCCAAGTATCTGAACCATCTGGTAATCTACCATAAGAAACATCAGATGTTTGTTCACCAAAGGTTAATGAATCGATGATAGTTGTTCCATCAACATCT
>JASUTE010000004.1 GCA_030445745.1 Candidatus Cloacimonadota bacterium | reverse complement strand
TAGATAATTGATGGTCTGTGCCATCTGTTTGAGATTAAAAATCTTTGCCCACCGCTCATAGCCAGCACCTTTTCCTAACTGTAATTTTGCCTGTATATCTCCGCGTCCTGATTCTATCATGGAAACCATTTCATCGTAAAGTCCACTTAGCAGATATTCATAAGCTTCTCGTTCTGGTGGAGTCATCTGTTCTTCCGAGAGCATATTAAATGCAGTTTTGTATTCATGGCTCTGCAGATTAACAACTTTAATACCCAATGTATCTAACAATCCTTTTACATAGGGAACTGTAGTTGAAATGCCACTCAGATAGATAGAACCACCGGGATTTAAGTAAATTTTATCGGCCACAGCAGCGGTAAAAGCGTAGTTCAAGTTGCCTATGCTATTGTAGTAGAAAATCACTTTTTTACCAGAAGATTTGAAATCCAGAAAAGCCTGTTTAAGTTCATTCATATTGGCAAAGCTAGCCGAAAAGTTATCAGATTTGATCAAAACTCCGTTTATGTCTTCTTTTTCTTTTAATTCCTGTAATTGTTCTATCATTTCCTGGGCTGTTTTATTGTTACCAAAGATAATGCGAAATGGGCCAACGTTCCGTTTAGGATTTTTCTCTACTATCTTTTCGCCCATATCTAAATTATAGAATTTGTTTTCTGCTTTCGAGAAATCACTGGGTTCTAGCAAGGAACGGAAACTTTTGCTTGATAAATTAACATAGAAATTACCTGAATCTACTTCGTTATCCTGGTTCAAGCGGGTAATATTTCCTACTCCTAAATTGGTAAAACGAATTCCGAAATTAAATCCAGCTGTTTCTGTTTCCAAATTGTAGTTACCACCCAAGAGTAGGCCATCTATAAATTCGGTTTGCATTCCCAAAATGGGTTTTTGCCATCCCTGAGAAATGTAATCCATATCCAGGCTCAAGGTCAATCTATTCCAAATTGAGCCATCTAGGAAAACAGGTCTTACTGCGGCACCAAAACGATAACTATCATCGTCTGAAAATGTTTTGTAACTAACAGCACCCACCGAAATAAAATCGTAAGGGCGCGCTAAAAAACCAAAATTCCAATCTCCCTTTTTATAACTACTATTATTCCAATCGTAACTGGTACCAAAATAAATATTATTGGTTAGATCAATTCCCAAATTAAACAAATGATGATCTTTTTTTGCTTTTTGGAATACATAGGAAAACTGACCGAGATTGAAGAACAACGAATAGTTATCTTTTTCAAATTCATCCTGGTTATAATTTCCCAGATAAGCTAAACCTTTAGCGTTCCGAAACCCAATGTTGGCTGGATTTACCAACGGCGCCAGAAAATCATCTCTGTCGGCTACAGAAAAGTTATCGAAAGCACTCTGTGCGCTTAAGACAACCGTGGTTAATAAAACTATTAAGAAAAATATCTTTTTCATTTTTCTCCTCTCTTTCCAACTATCAATCAAATTCTCGATTGATAATTTCTTTAATTATTTGAGGGCGGTTATCCTTCAATTCATCCATAGCAAAATCGGCTACTGAATTTACAATTCCACCCACCAGCTTCAAGATAAATCTGTTTTTCTCTTCTTCGGTTCCATCTGTTTGTACAAAAATACCTTCCGAACTGATTTTCACGAATTCATCTTCGTCTTCATCCCATACCAAAATTCCATCCTGATTGATTTTAACTGTGGTATTCTCTTCGGGATCTACTACTTGGATCTCACCTTCCACAATACGTACTAATTCGCCGTCTTCGCCTTTTATTATGATCATTTCATCATTGAAATAACACTCCCCATCATCGGTTTGCAAGTGATAAGTAAATTTAAGCGGTAATCCCAGTTTAATTTCTGTATCTTCTGCAGCAATAAAACTTAGCAAATTTTCTGTTTGTTTTATTTGGAAATTATTTCCTTCTGCTTCCAATACATCTCCTTTAATAAATTCCAAATCCCCTACTTCTACATTTTTGAAATTTAAATACACATCTGTTCCGGCAAGTTGATAAGTTTGAACTTTGGCAAAAGCAAAATTTGCCATTAAAATTAGCAACAATAGACTAAATTTCTTCATTTTCCCTCCTATTTAACTTCACGGTTCTTGTAAATTAAGGTACCTGCTGCGTACATAACAGCGCTAAAAACCAGCTGAATAAGCACCTTGGAATTTAAGATCAAAGATTGCCATCTATCCAAAATAAACGTTTTTAAATTATGGTTTAAGTTTGAATTGATGGTCACTGAAGTATCCTGCAAGAGTTTTCCTAAATAGGAAAGTGGTGAAGGTATAGAAATATTTAAAAAAAGTTCCAAAATTCCTAAAAACACATGTACACCCACCAAAATTGCCAAACCCTTAAGCAAGGCTTTATCTTTGAATATAGCTGAGCAGAAAAAAGCAATGCTTCCAACAATAAGATTGAATTTGGCAAAGCCAATAAAAGCTTGGATAAATCCTACCAATGCTTTTCCAATATGGAAAGGAACAAATTGAGTTAGAATAATTGCCGAAATAATCAGGTTTACTATTCCCAGCACGATTAGGAAAACCCAATTCCCGGCAACAGCTACGATGAATTTGGAAATAGTTCGTTTCCAAATGGAAATTGGCTGAGAGCGATGAAAAAGTTCACAATTACGACGTAGATCTTCGTTTAGCGCACTTTGTGCCAACAACAAAGTAAAAATCACGCTTAAAAAACCAGGTAAAGCTAACAGAAAAATATTCCCAATATAGCTGGCAGCTGCGCTAGGCTCGTTAAAAGAAACATACATATCATCAAATTCAAAATTCATCTTACTGGCTTGGGAAAGAATGATCGCGGTCATTAAGATATAGAACACCGCCATTATAATATAGGGAATTAACAGATTTTTTTTGTTCACCAAAACATCTTTTTTTAGAACAGCAGCAAATCTACTCATGCAAACCTCCCACTTTAGCCACGAAAAGGTCGGAAAGGCCGGGTCTATTATATTCTGCTCCTTCTATTTGTACTTCGCTTTTTACTATAGCGTGTACCTTACCTAAAGCTTCGTGCATCATCTGGGGTTGATAGGCTAGTAGAGCATTTTTTTGGGAACACGGTACCGAAATAATGTTGTATTTATCTTTCAAGTTTTGAACATTCTCATACAAAATCAAATTGCCATAGTCTATAAAGATGATATCCTGCAAGATGTGTTCAACCTCTTCCACCTGATGGGTAGAGATGATAATAGTTTTTTCGGAATTGTAGAATTCGCCCAAAATTGTATTGAAGAATTCTTTTCTGAACAAAATATCCAAGCCCAAGGTAGGTTCATCCAAAAGGAGGATTTTTACATCAAGTGCCAGAGTTATCAGCAGATACAATTTAGTTTTCATTCCCTTGGAAAGAGCTGAAACTTTTTTGTTCAAAGGTAGATCGCTCTTTTTCAATAAGCGCTCTGCTGTAGCTTCATCCCAATTGAAGTTTACATTCTTCACATAGTCGATGGTCTGCCCTACTGTTAGCCTGTCGTCCAGGCAGCTTACATCGGGAATAAAAGCGATATCTTTTTTGGTAACCATAGCATTATGTGCAATATCTTCTCCCAATATTTTAATCTGTCCTTCATATTTCAAAAAGCCCAATATAGAGCGCATCAGAGTAGATTTTCCAGCACCGTTTTTCCCCAATAAACCTACGATGCGCCCTTTAGGAATCTCCAAGTTTATATTGTTCAAAGCTTTCTGCTTTCCATAATATTTGGAAAGGCCTCTAATGGATATATAACTCATGCTTCCTCCTCATAAAAATCTGCTACCATCTGACTAACTTCTTTTTGGGTAAAACCAAGCAATTGAGCTGTTTTCAAAATCTTTTTGAATTCTTGTTCCTTAAATTGTTCCTTGCGCCTGCTGCTAAGTTTTTGGCGACTGCCTTCCTTCACGAACATGCCGATGCCGCGTTTTTTGTACAAATATCCTTCCTGAAGTAGTTCACCCACAGCATTGGCTACGGTTTGCGGATTCAACCGATACTCCTGTGCTAAATTGCGAATAGAAGGCAGTTTTTCATCTTCGCGGATATTACCCGCAATTATGGCCGTTTCTATCTCGTCTTTCAACTGTTGATAAATAGGACTACTGTCATCGAATTTTTTCATATTCCACCTACCGTTTTACTGTACGGGTCAACTGGTACACCAGGAACGTAAAACGTCAAGTTATTTTTTTTGCAAGCTGATTATTTTAGAAGTGAGACAATGCGCTGGGCTGCTTTACCATTGCCGTAAAGCTGTTTAGGAAATTTTATTTTTTGGCTAGAGAATTGTTTAAAATTCTTTAGTATAAGATGTTTGGAAGCACCGCATATTTTATTTACACTGTTTTGAACAAGTTCAATCCATTCTGTTTCATCACGCAAGGTAAGGCATGGTTTTTGAAAAAAGTAAGCTTCCTTTTGCAAGCCACCACTATCGGTAAGCACCATTTGGCAATTTTGCAGCAGCCATACCATTTCCAAATAGCCTACCGGTTCAATGAGTAAGAGATTTTTAGCATCTATTTTGATATTTCTTTTATCTAATATTTTGCGGGTACGGGGATGTAGAGGTAAAATGATAGAAGTTTGCTGGGAAATTTCGGCAAAAGCAGCAAAAATTTGCGCCAATCTATCTTCATCATCAGTATTTTCGGCGCGATGGCAGGTTGCCAGTAAAAATTTTTCTGGCAATTCCAGTTTTGGTTTCCGACTTCTTTTCGTATAAAACAAAGCTGCATCATACATCACATCGCCGCATCTATCTATTATCGCTGGCAGATGTTCGAATCCTTCTTTGGTAAGGTTATCTACCGCAGTTTGGGTAGGGCAAAAGAGTATATCACTAATTCTATCGGTAAGGATTCGATTAACCTCTTCGGGCATGCGCATGTTAAAAGAACGCAGCCCAGCTTCCACATGAGCAACTTTAATATGAAGTTTCTTGGCAGCCAGAGCACCAGCAATGGTAGAATTTGTATCACCATACACCAAAACCCAGTCTGGTTTTTCTTTTTGCAAAACAGTTTCAATTTTTTCCAGCATGCGGCCAGTCATGGCTCCGTGGGAAAGGCTGTTGATTTCCAAATTATAGTCTGGTTTCGGTATCTGCATCTGCTGAAAAAAAATCTGGCTCATATTGTCATCGAAATGCTGTCCTGTATGAACAATTACTTCTTGGATATCATCTTTTTCTGCTACTACCCTGCTAACAGTAGCTGCTTTAATAAATTGCGGTCTAGCTCCAATAATTGTGAGAAGTTTCATTGCTATAACTCGTTAATTTCTTTGTACCATTTGCATGTTTTATCTAATACTTCTTTGATAGAATGTTGCTGTACATATCCAAGTTCCCGAATTTTTTCTGCCCTATAATCTGTTGCAGTTCCAAACTTTTTCATTCTATCGCTATTAATTGGTAGATCTTTACCTATTAATTTATTGAATACATCAAAAAATCTTCCAATTAATATTGCTAACCACAAAGGAATCTTTATTTTCGGCAAGGAAAAGCCGTCATTAGAAGCAATAATTTCCATTAACTGCCAAACAGTTAAATAAGGTTTATCGATGCAATTAAAATTTTGTACTCCTGGTTTAAATTTATCTAAAACAAAAAAAGTAATATCCAGCATATTTTCTAAGGCAACCAACGATTTTATATGATTTCCCTTCCCTACCATAAACCAAGGGAATTTATTCAGCTGCCTAATAAGGTTATACATATTCGCAAAATTATAAGGACCATATATTACTGAAGGTCGTAAAATAATTGCTTGCCTATTTAGGGAATCTTCTGCTTGCCACTTCCAAATAACCTTTTCACCGGCAAATTTTGAATCACCATAAACTGTATTGGATTTATATTCTGCTGTTTCATCGCAAGGATGATCTTGGTGACCATAAACAGATACAGTAGAATAATAAATAATTTTATTGATATTCTGTCTGCGAGCAAATTGCATCAGCACTTTTGTGCCGTATTCATTATTGCTGAAATAGCTTTCTTTGGAAATACCAAAATCATGTTTATCAGCAGCACAATGAATAATAACATCAAAATCAACCTCTTTAAATTGCATTAAATCGTCGAGATTTCTTATATCACCTATGCTTGTTTTTGGGTGTGGATCGATATTACATTTTTCACTTTTATCAATTCCCCATACTTCTATGTTACTTTGTTCCAGAAAATACATAAGATGTGAACCAACATAACCGTTTGAACCAGTAATTAGTACTTTCATTTTATACCTCTAATAGAATTTTTTCCAGTTTTTTAGCTAATTTCTTTCTAGTGAAATTTTCCTCAACAAAAGATCTGGCATTATTAGAAAACTCTTTCAAGATATCTCTATTTTTGTAGAGATACATAATTTTAGCGGCAAGATCACTAGAATTTTCTGGTTTGTAGTACAAACCTGTATTAGATTCATTCACTAATTTTCTTGCTTCACCCTCAATTCCAACTAAAATAGGTAAAGCACAAGCTAAATAATCAAAAATTTTGGAAGGAAGAGCACCATGAAATAATTTCAAATCTCTTAAAGGAACCACGCCACAATCTGCCTGATAAAGATAATTATGAATATCTTTACGAGAAATTTCATCTATAAAAGAAATATTGTTTATTTTCTTTTGTTCTTTTCTGTTTTTCAATTTTTGTTTATTAGGGCCTTCGCCAATTATATAGAAAAATATATCTTTCTCATTTTTCAGAATCTCAGCGGAATCTACAATAATTTCTAGATTCTGTGCCAGACCAATATTACCCGCATAGACTACAATAAATTTATCGGCTTTATCCTTATAAATTTCTTTCCTACTCAAGTTTTTATTAATTTGAATACTATTTAAATCAGTTCCATTATGAACTACAGAAATTTTTTCAGGTTCAATACCTTTTTCTTTAATTTCATTTTTCATATGGTCTGAGATGACAACTATTTTGTCTGCCAGTTTATAGATATTTTTTTCCAAAAAGAAACTAAACTTAACCAGCACTTTATTTTTTAATTCACCTAATTGTATTGCACTATCTGGCCACAGATCTCTAACTTCAAAAACAACTTTCTTCTTAGGTTCAATCTTCTTGATAATTATTCCGATAAGGGCAACAAATAAAGGAGGAGAACTAATATATATTATATCGTATTTTCGGAAATTAAAAAGAGAATAGATTAAAGCAGAGAATAAGAAGCTGAAGTAAAAAAGAAGCCTGGTAATAAAATTTTTCTTCTTACTGGTAAAAACCCAGAGCCTAACAGTTTTAAACCCAAGCTGATTATCCGATTGATAGATTTTGTTTTTGTATTCCGGAAATACAATTCCCTTTGGATGGTTCGGGATCTCACTTACAACGGTGATATCATGCCCCATTTCGCTTAACAGCTTGGCATTCGAATGTGCTCGATTAACTGGAGCACAGACTTCTGGGTAAAAATATTGGCTAATATACATAATTTTCATAATCCCCCACACTTTAGTTAATATATTTCCAATACAAAATAAATATTAAAAATAGCTGAATAAATAGCGGTGTCAATAAAAATTTCCTTAACCCAGGTTTAATTCTTTTACAGATAATATTTAATAAAATCACAAATATAGTAATAAAAATATTAATAAATAATAATTGATTCCTACGATAATAGCTTAATCTGGTTTTGGAGATATGACCAATTTTTGGGGGAACTTTTTTTGCGGGAAAATCTTTATATTTTATATCTAAATTCAATTTTATTTTATCCTTGTTTGTTTTAATGATATAAGAACCTTCATCTGATATAATTTTGATTATTTTATTTTTGCTAAAGCTGAATAATAAACTATCTTTTCCACAGTTTATATAAGTATCAGCTGCTACTAATTTTTGTAAGGGAAGTGCTTTCCAACCGAGTTTAGGCTTATTGGAGCCATGATAAAATTTTCCTCTTTCTGATAGGTACAATCTAAATTTAGAGTTATTATTATAATTAATAATCTGACAAAAATCTCCATTTTGTTTAATTTCGTCTTCTATAATACATAACATATTAGAATAATCGAAGATAATATTTCGGTAAATATTTTCATTTTTGGTTTTTATGGCTACTAGCAAAAACTCGTCGTTCACAAAATATTTTACAAAATTGGAGTTATAATCAAAATTATAATCACCTAATTTTTCTTTTGGAATAATTGTATTATGAGCTTGCATACTCTTAGAATAATATTTTGTTTCAGTTTTGGCATAGGTTAGAAAGCCAGGATCATATGTTAACTGTTCACCATCTATAAATATTATAAATGACATGTCATCATAATGTCTATGTGTTTGCAATACACTGCTGGTTTTAACTGCTAAATAGTTGTAGTCATATTTAAAAATAAAATAGCCAGCTTGCTGGTCGAAAACCAATAAAGAATCTGCCTCGTATTCAGGAACTATCTCCTCACTATTTGTATCACCAAAGTTAAGTATTTTATTATTTGGCATAACAAATAGCTTTCTGTTCCTATTCGCCTTTTTTATAATATTTTCTATTCTACTACCTAAGCTATAATCTGTTAGTTTATATAGTCTCTTAAAATCGTTACATCTATCGGTAGTAACAAAATGATAACCTGGAGAATTCTCTAAATGAAAGCCATTAAGAGAAAATGTAGCCAAAACTTGTTTCTCAAAGCGGGAATTAGCCCTTTTAATCAGTTGGTCAGATATTTTCATATTTTGACAATGTAGTGCTATGGTTAAAAGAGCAATATCCTGATATATCCCGTGATTATGATTAAAAGAATAATTTTGATCACTGTTGAGAAATTCAGCTGAATAATTAGTCAGTTTAGTTATATTAGTAAAAAATTTCTTATTAAATTGTATATATTGTTTTGCATAATCGGAAAATAACAATATAGCTATTATTCTTTTAGCAGTTGAATGATCTTCCCAGGCATAGCGTTGATTCAGAGGATCAAATCGTTCATTATTGTTAATCCAAGACGTTATAAGTTCTTCTCCTTTTAAAAGGTAGTCTGCATTACCCGTTTGCTGATGAGCTAAAATTAAATCCCACAAAATTATCAATGAATGTCCATAAAATTCATGGGTATTATTATAAAAATTATTCTTGGTCCACAATTCTTGTGGTTTTTCTACTTCTAATAAAGGATAATCGGAAGTTTTGATTTGAAATTCAAATTTATTTCCTAAGGAATTGTTTGCTATCTGTAAAGCTCTGTGTTTATCTCGCTTCTGTGTTTTTAGATAAAAAAAATAATCGCAATAATCATTCAGTTTTATTTCAAAAGATTTTATTTGATTCTCTCTGTATATTGTTGGTGCTAGAATTAAAAACACAACAATTATTAATGTTATAATCGAAATTATTATATTCTTTTTCATCTCTATAATTTTCTGTAAATGTGTAACAGTTTCTTTTCTTCACTATCCCAACTAAAGTTGGAATCTACAAGAGTTCTTGTATTATTCAATATTTTTCTATAACCATCTTTATCATTTAATAATAATTCTATTTTAGAACTGATTTCACTGATTCTTTTTGGATCCACTGCATATCCAACCTTACCATCACCCAACTTTTTTATCCAATCTTTATAATTAGGATAAATTACCGGAATTTTTAAAGCAAGATACTCAAACACCTTATTGGAACGTAAATTATAGTGGTTAGGTACCGGTTGATATAAAGCAAATCCGGCAAAACATTTTTTTATTTTATCAAATGCTGATACTTGATCTAAAATACCTAAATATTCCACTTCTTCTTTATACTCAGTTAATAACTCATATTTAAGATTCTCATCTTCGAAAGGACCAATTAGAATTAGTTTAATTTTATTATCTCGTTTCATATTTACCATTCTAATTGCTTGCAAACTTTCAACAATTCCTCTAATTCGTGTTATGCCACCCAGGTAAGCCAAATATGAGAAATCCTTGCTTGTAGCTGGTTTAATGGCCTTCAAGATCGGATAATTGTTTATGACCTCTCTCTTAGAATAATTCTTTAAAATACCATCACCTGCTACTATATTTACATCAAAAAAACTACAGGAAATTTTCTGAATATATGAATATAAGCTTGAAATAATTTTTCTTAAAATTCTAGTTGGAATATATGTTTTATTAAGAATTTGCCATGCAACATTCTCATGAATGTCAAAAATCACTTTTTTTCGTTTAAATAACTTAATAAAAAACCCATGAAATAATAATTCAGGGTCATGAAAATGAAAAATATCAGCGTTGCTTTGCTTAATTCTGGACCATAAAATTTTCCTAGTTTGCTTTCTATCAATCCTTTTTTCCCAAACTGGCAAGCCGTAGATTTTAACATTATTTTTCTCTTTAAACTCAAAATTAGCAGGAGCATGTAGTTCTACATCAAAATTTTTAGCTAATGAAGTTGCTTCTTTTTTGAATATCCTTATATCATCCCATTTATGAACACTAGTAAATATAAACACTTTTTTCATATTCTTCAGCCAGTTATTCTTTTATAAATATTTAACAGTTTTTCAGCCTGTTTTTCCCAATTTACTTCTTCAATAATTTTTGTGTATATTTCTTTCTTATTATAGTTTTCATAATTAGATAAAATTTTATTAATAGCTCTAGCAATAGATTTTGGGTTGGAATCCTCAAAGATCTCGCCTACTTTGTACTTTGATATTACCTTTTTAATTTCTGGTAAATTACTGCCACATACCGGTATACTAGAAAAAATATATTCATATAATTTATTAGGAGCACAATAATAGTTATTTCTACAATCGTTAGCATATATAACTATACCAACATCAGCAAATTTGGTGTATTGTGGTAAAACCTCTGAATTTACCGGTGAATGATAAATAACTCTTGCTTCCTGATTGATTAATTGTTCCAGCTCATTTTTCTCCGAACTTAAAATAGGTCCTATTAAAAAGAGTAGGCTTCCAGGTTGCCAAAATTTCACTGATTTTATCAGAACATCAATATTTCTAGCTTTAGAGATTCCGCCCTGATATATTACAATTTTATTATCAGTACTGATATTATTTTCTTCTAGATATTTAAATAGTTTATTATATTGAACTATTTTTTGTTGTTTCCTAGGAATGTTTAAAATAACTTCAGGTATTTTTTTAGCGCCATATTCCTTGTACATTATATCGGCCCGAGATTTATTGGCAGCAATTACTATATTAACCCTATTTAATAAAAATTTTTCTATTCTAAACCATAATCTATTTATTAAAGTATTTTTTTTGCCAGACATTTCTGTAAAGAGCTCATGAGAATCATAAATAATTTTTGCCTTTTTAATTCTACCTAAAAAATATATTGGTAAGAGTGCATTTAAGTTATGGGCATGTAAAAAATCTAACTTCTTAAAAACTAAATACAAGTTAGCTTTTATTATAAATTCGAGATATTTTATACTCCATCCGAGGTTGTTCTTGGGCAATATATTTTTTGTTAAAAGGTGAAACAAATGTATATTTATTCCAGAAACCTTGTGGTTAGTTAAATCGGTTTCACTTTGCTTAATTCCCAGTATTTGAACTTCATATTTCCTTGATAATGCTTTGGCTTCTCTTAAAACACGTGCATCATAAATTACATTATTCAGGACAACCATATAAACTATTTTTTTCACTTTCGCTCCATTTTCACTTTATGTAACAAATTAATTATTCTTTGCTTCTGAGTAAGAACAATAAAAACAAGGCAAAATAATAAACTTGCTGATAGAGCAATATATTTAGGCAAAACCAGTTTTAGTATGAAAAAGCTGATTAGATAGATCCCTCCCGCAAATAAATTTAGTTTTATGTTATTTAAAAAATCTAATATTTTGTACTCGATCAGCTGCAGATCTATTTTAAGTTTCATTAAGCGTACTACAGCATCAGCTATGGTAAAGGCTACAACCGCTCCTATAAACCCAAAAATAGTATACCCAAAATACAAAGCACTCATTCTTAACGCGAAGAGTACAAGAGAATAAATGAACATAATTTGAGGTTTTTCTTTTATGTTCGGAATAGTAGAAAATGGGTTTGAAATAACATTTACAAAAATCATTATTGGGAATATCCGAACCGCTTGCATAGCATAGATCCAATCGGGTTGAAACAAAATTGACACAATTTCTTTATTTAATATAAATATGGAAATAAGAACTGGAACCATGATAAAAGTTAAAGCAAAAATAACAGTACGATATGTTTTACGCATCATAGAGTTTTCTCGATATTCTGAATTATAAGGGAACAAAACTTTAGCAACGGACATCATAATTAAGCTGGCAGGAATATTGATCGCATAAAAAGGTAACTGGAATTCAGGGGCGAGTTTGCTGCCCATCAGAAAAATAACAAAGATTGAAGGGAAATGAAGAGCTAAAACGTTAAAAATTTGTTCTGACCCAATAAAACTAATATACTTAACAGCAACCTTATCAAGGAAAAAGTTTACTTTCTTTTTTGGTAAGAAACGAATTCGCTTTGAATAGATTTTCAAGGCCAATATCACTACTTCCAATATTTCAGCCATAATAACCAAATAAATTAATATACCTGGTATTTTTTTACAAAATGCAATTACAATAACTGCCGAATAAAAACATAATTGTTTAATGATAAGCGCTATAGAAATTGTCTTAAAATCAATCTTGCTAGTCAATAATGTAATAAAAAGCGTTTTTAAACTTGCTAATAAAATTATCAAAGTAAGTATATTACTATTAATAAAAGAATACTGGGTGCCCAAAATATTCATAATCCAGCTATTATTAATATTAATTATTAGTATCAAAAGTAAGGATACACTAATTGTAATTAGAAAAGTTACTTTCCACCTTTCTTCTTTTAAATTTTTGGGAGCACTTATAAATAGTTGTTTCGTTCCCAAAGGAATTACAGCAATTAAAATCATAATAAGAGACTGGAAAGCTTTGAAATATGAGATATCACTCTTATTAAAATTTCTAACTATAATAGGATAAGTAATCAAGCTTAATACTCTTATTATCGAATTAGCTGAAAAATTCCATATGCTTGAACTAATGAGTTTTTTCATTTTGTGTGTAAAATTCCCTCCTGTAAATATAGTCAGTAATAGCTATAATTGCTGCCCAATATATATTAAAGTGATACAAAATCATAATAACGCAAGCAAGCCCGTTTACCATTTGTCCAACAATTGTAGACAGTGAAAATATTGCAAATAATATATAATGTTTATTTTTTGAATGATTTATAATTTTGAATAATTGAAAGAAAAACCGGATAAAAATAACACAAAAAATCATAAATCCTAGTATTCCACTTTTCCAAAGAATTACAATAAAGCTATTATCTACAAACCCAACTTCTCTACTGTTTAAATATGGAGTCACTAATGAATCTCCAAATCCTGAACCAATAATAGGATGATTTTTTATCTTCTGGAAAATCCGGGCAAAAGATAAAAGACGTACACCTAAACTAAAAGATTTTGTACCACTTTCAAGCACATCTGTTCTGGTTGACATGACATCTGAGTTAAAGCTAATTGACTGATAAATATTTATAACAACTGCTAGTAATAAAGCAATTATTAAAACTATGATTATTGCCTCTTTATTGCTTTTAATAATCTTCTTTTGTAAACAGAACATCAAAGACAATAAGGCTACTATAATCCCCCCCCACAAAGAACGTTGCATAAATAATATCACTGATAAAATATATAACATAAGTAAAATAGAAATCATTATTTTTTCTTTTATATCTCTCGCATAAGCAAAAAAATATATAATAGCAACAACTATTGACATTAATAATAGGTTTGCTTGGCGCGTTAAAACTCGTTCTCCCCTAGTAACGTTAAAGTGATAGAAAAGTATTTGTATGCTAATGATGATACCTGAAACTAGAAAAAAAAGTAAAAAATTTTTTATTATACTTTCATCTTTGTCATCATCTTTAAACATACTCATAGTAAAGAAAAAGCCTATTGGGTAATATAAATATTTTATAGCTTCAGAGAAAAGATAATAGAATTTATATCCTAAAAAATATCCCCTGAAAGTTTGAAATGCTATTAATGCTATTAAAATTAAGAAAAAAATATTATAGGAATTAGAAAGCCTAATGTTATTGCAACTATAAAACAGCATTATCAGTAAAATAACAGAAGCCATTGAACTGGTAATGACAGGAAGCACAGAATACCTCTCTAACTGGGGTAATATAGCAAATATTGACAAAATAAAAAAAAACATATAACGTCTATCAAATATAGATTTAGGCAAGAAAATGATAACTGCTGGAATTAATAACAGGGTTATATATCTAAAATCTAAAGCCAAACCTAGCGAAATAGTGGCTAAAAGAAGCGCAATTATTAAAGTTTTTTTCATTTACTTGTGAAATAAATTAGACTTTATGTTAGTAATTAACTTTTGTTCTTCTTCATCTTTAAGATATTCTTTAGAAATTTCAATTAAAATGCTGAGGATGATACTGGCTAATAAGGCAATGATAAATGTAGTAATGCAAATGATGGCTCTTCGTGGTTTAGTACGTTTACCTGCTGGACGTGCTTCATCTAAAATTACAATGGATTCGGAATCTCTTAATTCATCAATTCTTGCACTTTCATATTGTGGATATAAGAATTCATATACAGTTTGCTGAATTTTCAGTTCCATTTTCAAATTACCTAATTTTAGGGCATTCTTCGGTACATTCTTTAATTTGATTATATATTGGAAATCCTTATTCTTCTGAATACCTTCCAAACTATTTATCAGTTTGTCATATTCCGATATTTGCTTTTTCAACTTTTGCAAATTGAAAGAATCGATGTCAAGGTATGATTCTTTAATATTATATTCTATTTGAGCAATCATCTTTTTGGAAATTAATTCAGAATATAGTTCTACTGATTTCTTCACTTGAGTTTCTAAGTCGATTAAATTGGTTTTTTCTTGGAAATTTTTAATAGCAATAGAAAGAGAATCAATTTTATTTTCTACTTCTGTTAAACGCTGTTCAATAAATTTTCTTGTCCTACGTCCTTTAGTTTTTCTTGTTTTTTTATTATATTGATTTATTAATTGGGTATAATAATTTGCAATTTCGGCAGAAAGATATTTATCTTTAGTCATTACACTAACAACGATCAACCCCGTCTCTTCATCTATAGAAAAATTTACAATATCCTGCATCAATTTTTTAATTGCCTTTTCTCTAATTTCCAAAGAATCTCTTCCGGTAATTTCCAGCCTTTCAACTAAGTTAAAATGCTTAATGACTTTTTCGCTAAACGTATCACTTTCCATTATCATTGTTAACTCTGAACTTGCAGGTTGCATACTACCAGTAAATAATGATTCCCTAATTTTAGAAATTTCACCAAAAGAAATCATACTAGACGTTTCAGCAGGGAAAAAAGTTGCTTTAGAACTCCAATATTTAGGTGCCAACAAGCTATAGGTAACTGCCAATATTGACGCCAACAGAACGGTAGAGATAACTAACTTTTTATGCTTTGTTACATATAATAACAATTCTAGAAAACCTATTCTATTCTTCATCCTAACTCCACTCCTATCGGGCAATGGTCGCTGCCCATTATGTCTTGCCTTATAAAGGCGTCTTTCACCCTATTCATAAAATCTTTGTTCACAAAAAAATAGTCTATCCGCCAACCGGCATTGCGCTTGCGAGCTCCAAACCGGTATGTCCACCAAGAATACTGCCCTGGTTGTTGGTTGAATTGACGAAATGTATCAACCCAATCGTTATTGACTAATTTGTCCAGCCACTTTCTTTCTATAGGCAAAAAACCTGAAATATCTTTATTACGCTCGGGATTAGCCAAATCTATCTCTTTATGGGCAGTATTGTAATCGCCACAAACCACTACATTGTGTCCTGCTTTGCGCAACTTTTGCATTAAGTTGAACATCTTATCATAATAATTCAATTTATACTGCAGCCGTTCCTCGCTCATCTTTCCATTGGGAAAATAGCAGTTTAACAGTACAAAATCGGAAAAGTAGAGAATCAGCAGTCTACCTTCTGCATCATAATCTGCATCCCCAATTGTGTATTCCACTTTTTCAGGTTTCTGCTTGGTAAATACAGCTACACCAGAATAACCCCTTTTTTCTGCAAAATTCCAATATTGGTGATACTGAGAGAGATTCTTTACTTCCTCAGGAATTTGTTCTTCTTGTAATTTAGTTTCTTGAATTGCCAAGATATCAGGATCTTCATCTTCTATAAATTCCAGAAAATTTTTCCTAACGGCAGCCCTTAAACCGTTTACATTCCAAGAATATATTTCCAAAAGCTCTCCTTATCCTATTTTCGGTTCAAAAAAAGTTTGTAAGAAAAAACGTCAAACAATTTATATTTCTTACTTTAAATATCTATTAAACAGTCAAGTCCCCAAAAGTATGTAAATTCCTCATAAAAGATTTAAACACTTTTTAGTATATTTTCACTTTTTTTCTTTATAGCTTCCATATCTAAATATTTTCTGCCTGTTATCCACTTTTTATGATGCTCATGTAGCAAAGCTCCAAACAATCTTATCACAGAAGCTTCGTTCGGAAATACTCTTATTACTCTTCCCCTCCTTTTGATCTCTTTATTTAAACGTTCAATGCTATTGGTTGTTTGCAAGCTTCCACGATATCTAAAGGGAAGTATTAGAACTGCTAAAATATCATTAAAACCTTGCCATAATTTACTATCTAAATTAATTTACACTTGAGCTATTATTCTAGTCCTTGTTTTGATTTTTGCTTAAACCAAGTTATGAGGATTGAATTTTGGCTCAACTTTTTTACACCAGTTCTGGACATTATCAAAAATTCGGGGTTTACCAGTGAATATTTTAAATTGACAAATATCAAAAGAATAACTTAGAAAGAAATGAGGAGGAGAAATGAAAAAATATATCTTTGTTTTATACTTTTTTATGCAAATTGGTTTAATATTGGCCTTTCAGTTCACCGGCAACCCCCAAAACTGGCGACAACAAGATTTGATTGGCTTCGATAAAGTGGGCGATGCCAAAAATTTAGGAGATATTGCTTCGGTTTATTTCAGACAAGAAACTGACGATAGTTTCCTAAGAATAACATTTGATGATATGGCTACTCGCTCTCACTTGAAATTTTCCAAGGATAATTACAAAAATAAAAAAATTGAACTGGTATTGCAATCGATGGGAGAAAATTGCGCTTAAATCTGGACAAGCTTTACGCCGAAAATGCTGAGTATGATTTCTTGCGTACACCACAAAATAATTTGCTAGAGTTAAAAATACCTAAATATTTAGCCAAAAATAAGCAAATAAGTATTAAAACTGTTTTAGAAGGCGAATTGCAGGATAGTTTTGTTGGGAAGCTAAGGCGTTCTCGCGATACTGGCAACTGTGCTTTTGTGCATCATGGAAATCAAGGACTTACCTACACCGAGGTTTTCTATGGTAGTGCCAGTGGTGAAAGCGGTTTAGATGGAAGTGGATTTGATGAGGTTTTGGAAGTGCACGAAGCGACTGGTGTTCCTGGCAATTTTCATATGTCGGGCACACTTATGCCAGCTGCTCAATGGCACAATCCCGAATTCAACGACTGGCTTACTCAGATGTCCGCCGATGGCCAGGCAGCGATGATGACCTCTGCTTTAGGACAACATATAATGCCTTTTGTGCAAAATGAAATGAATAATTGGTCGGTAAATATTGAATGTGACATGGTAGATTACCGCTACAACTACGTTCCCCATGTTGCTTGGGTCCCCGAAAGAGTATGGTTAGCTCCGGGTTATTATCCCGATGCTGGTGTAATTGATTGGCTAGGAGATAATTGGACTCAGCACGATGTTTGGGGCGTGGTTTTGGATGACTGGCCTCATTTGAGTGGATACGATAATCGCAAGATACACTGGATGTCAAATGGCTCCGATATCGACCTGCGCGTGATTCCCATAAATAACGAATTTGTCGGTAATATGCACTACGACGCCAATGCTGTCAAAAACCAGATTGCCGGCATGGGACAGTATAACATCTGTGTTTATGGTACAGATTGGGAAGTGGCAGCAGAAATGAACGAACACGACGGCAGCTTTTTCCTAGATAACTACGAAAATGTTCTCTGGTACTGTCACGATAACTATCCAGGTGTAAATGTTTGGAAGCTGGATAATGCATTAACCAATCCCGATTTCAATGGCGTTACCGCCGATATTACCCATGGTACTTATGGTCTTTTGGGAGGAACTGATGGTTATGGGGGCGGAAACAACGGTTGGTATACCCATTGGGCTGGTGCCGAATCGCATTCCGATTTTCATGATCCTAAATGGAATTATGGATTTATTTGGAATAATGCTTACGAAAATTTAATAAATTGCCCCGATAACAACCTGGCACAGTTGGGTTGGTACACTTTGATGATAAATTTGCACGAAACTGGCTGGCACGATGGCGAGGAGATCTCTGGTTGGGAACATCGTTATTCTGCCCACATGAAAAATGCCAATGTTTATGCCGAAGCTTCGCGCTGGGCTAATGGAGATTATGCCGCAACCACCGCAGCTTATTTGGAAGATATCGACCGTGATGGAGTGGATGAAGTAGTGATGCATAACGATAAGCTGATGGCTGTGTTCGAGAGTATTGGCGGTAAGGCTAACTGGATTTTTGCTAAAGATGATAACGGCGGCCAGTACTCAGTCGTTGGCTCCGATATGGCTTATTGGTCGGAAACAGATGGCGACTATAACGAGTCTTCCAACAACCATGTGGCTGCTCTCTCCGAATCGTCACCCAATTTGCAACACGATATTTACGAATGGAATTTGCTACAGACCAGCGGTGATGAAGTAGAAGTAGAATTCACTAAAAATGATGTTACCAAAATCTGTAAATTGCAAACCGGTAATTCCTATTTGGAAGTAGAATATGCTGGAAGTGGCGATACCTACGTGAAAAGTGGTTGGTCCCCCGATCTTCTAGATCTTATTTGGTCTGGAAAGGAAAATGTGCAGCGTATGTGGGGTGATTTCGGAAGTTATTGCGGTAGAAGGAACAGCACTAGCGGAGCTACCGCTGCTTATGTTTTAGGAAACGGCGGTGCTCAGCATAACTCAACCTTTGAAGGCACTTTGGTGATGGGAGATGAGATCAAAGGTGGTGCTAGTTTTAAATTATTTTTGTATGCTGGCTACACTAGCGCACCTTACGATGAATACAACAACAAAGTAGAAGAGTTAGATAACCTGGCAACTATTTTGGAAGATGACATTCCACCCACAGTTTGGCAAGAGCAGGCTGCCTGGGTAGGTCAAAATAAATTGCAGCTGACATTTTCGGAAGCTATAAATGTTGCTGCAGCTGAAAATGAAGCTAACTATCAGCTGCAAGGTTTCAGTGGTTCCTACACCGTTGCAGAAGCAGTGCTTACCCACAACCGGCGGGTAGTGCTTACAGCGAATAACGATTTTTCTGCTGATGACCTCGGCGAAGTTGTTTTGCAAAACATAACCGATTTGAATGGCAACGAGATTGCTCCAGAACAAAATACAGTAGCTGTAGTAAACGTGATTCGTCCGCATTTGGTTGGTTCTTTCAATGCGTGGCAAGTTGATAACCATAGTTATGATCTTATATTGCAAAATAATGGACTTTGGCAAGTAACCTTAGCTCTGGATGCTGGTGTGCATGAATACAAAGTTGTGGAAAGTGATGCTTGGGATGATAATGATTATCCTTCCGAAAATCAGGCGATTGTCTTAGACGATGCAACTGAAGTAAAATTTTACGTGAATTGCGGAGCTCAAATAGAAACTTATGAAGGTATTGAATATGTATGCCATAGTACGAATTTACCAGTTGTAGCGGGAGATTTTTTGGCAGCAATTGGTGGAACTAATTGGAATGAGCAAACCGAGCTTACTGTGATGAACGATGAAGGCTTGAATGGCGATGAGGTGAGCGGAGACGGTATTTTCACTCGCCTGGTGCAAATTCCAGCTGGCAGTTACGAATACAAAATCGTGCTGAATAACAATTGGGATCAGAATACAACCAGTGGCAATTTGAATTTTTCTATTTCCCAAACAGCAGATGTAACTTTTTATTACAATATGATAGAAAATACAACGGATCTGAATTATGAGCTGGTTGCCAACGACCAACAACCCGAATTCATACCGCAAGCAGCTAAAATTACCGCAGTTTATCCCAATCCCTTCACACCTACTTCTGCCAAAAATAGTTCTACCGAAATAAAGTTTAAACTG
Source organism: Candidatus Cloacimonadota bacterium (assembly GCA_030445745.1). GTDB lineage: Bacteria > Cloacimonadota > Cloacimonadia > Cloacimonadales > TCS61 > JASUTE01. The sequence goes on along the minus strand of JASUTE010000004.1, from coordinate 138,848 downwards.
AAATCTCCACAAAAGATCCAGCTGAATGCTTACAATATTAAAGGACAGCTTGTCAAAAAATTGGCTGTTGGTAAATTTGGCACAGGTGAGCACAAAATAAGTTGGAATATGCAGCAACAGGATTTGGCAACTGGAATTTATTTCATCAAATTGCAAGCTAGTCACAACTGTGATGTTCGCCGAATGCTTTATTTGAAATAGGAGAAAAATGTTCCCAAGACATAAAACCAGAGAGATATTTGTTGGAAAGGTTGGCATTGGCGGCGATAATCCGATTTCGATTCAGTCGATGACCAATACTTATACTCAAAATATTCCCGAAACAAGCCGGCAAATCGAGCAGTTGGCTGCTGCCGGTTGCGAAATAGTGCGAGTTGCTGTACCTAATAAAGAAGCAGCAGAAGCTATTCCGAAATTGGTGCAAGCAAGTACGGTGCCGCTTATCGCCGATATACATTTCGATTATAAACTGGCTGTGGCCAGCATTGAAGGCGGTATAGATGGCCTTAGATTGAACCCAGGCAACATTGGCAGCTACCAAAATGTGCTGAAGGTTATAGAAGCAGCCAAACCTAAGCAAATTCCCATTCGAATTGGTGTAAATAGCGGTTCGCTTTCTCCAGAAATGATAAAAAAATATGGGGTAACACCGCAAGCATTGGTGGAAAGTGCTTTGGAACACGTAGCAATTTTGGAAAAAGCAGGTTATTATGATATGAAAATATCGGTGAAAGCATCTTCGGTACCTTTTACCCTAGCAGCTTATCGCTTATTGAGCCAAAAAGTGGATTATCCCTTGCATTTGGGAGTAACTGAAGCTGGGAGCGAGTTTAGTGGTACTATAAAATCTGCGATCGGCATTGGTACTTTGCTGGCTGAGGGTATCGGCGACACAATTCGGGTTTCGCTAACAGCTGACCCAGTAAAAGAAGTAGCAGTTGCTCAGCATATCTTGCGTGATTTAGGATTGCGCAAGGGTTTAGAGATTATTTCATGCCCCACCTGCGGGCGTACAGAAATCGATGTTATCGGTATTGCCGCAGAAGTGGAAAAAAGATTGCAAAAATATGCTGATGCCGACCTGAAAGTGGCTGTGATGGGCTGTGTAGTAAATGGCCCTGGCGAAGCCAAGGAAGCAGACTTTGGTATTGCTGGTGGTAAACATCAGGGGATAATCTTTAAGAAGGGTGAAATCCTGAAAACAGTGCCGGAAAATAAGCTGATCGAGGGTCTGCTGGAGGTTATAGAAAATTATCAGAATGAAAATTAGCCAGCTGCTTTTCCTAATGTTTTTTTGTACTTCTCTGGTAGCACAGGTTATTGTGGAAGATGTAGTTTTAGAAGGTAATCAGCTAATAAACGATGAACAGATCTTAAAAATTTTAAGTTTAAAGCCAGGGGCGGAATATTCCGAACAAAAACTTAGTGAAGATGCCCAGCGCCTTAGCAGGCTTTATCAAAACAAAGGACTCTATTTTGCCAAAATATTTCAACCAGACATAGAGTTTTTGCCAGCTCAAAAATTAAAAATTATCTATTCAATACAAGAAAATGCCAATATCAATATTGCTAGTATAGAATTTACCGGTAATTCTTATATAACCAGCAATAAACTAAGAGAGCAGGTTGGAAATGTTTCTCAATTGCAACAGCTTCCCAAATTTATGAAAGAAATAGTGCAATATTACAATGACCAGAGTTTTCTTTTTGCTTCTATTTCCTTGCAAAAAATTGTAAAAACAGATGAAAACCTGAAAGTATTTTTAAAAATCAACGAGGGTAAGCCTTGTGAGATTGAGAATTTTAGGTTTCAAGGCAACAAAGTGACTACCGAAAATACTTTAATTCGACTTTCAGGCCTACAAAACTACCAATTGCTTACACCAGAACTCATTCGTTTAGCAGAAGAAAATCTGGAAGATGAAGAATACATTAAAAATGCAGAAATTATCCCTGTAAATTCAGATAATTTGCTTATAAAAATTGAAGAAGATAAAATGACTCAGTTAGCTTTTTTGCTAGGTTACGATAATTCGGCCCAGGAAGACAATCAACTGACAGGTTTCGTGGATTTGCAGTTTATGAATTTATCTGGAACGGGGCGGTCTTTGTCTTTACAATGGCAGAGGTTGGTAGCTTCTCGCAGTTCTGTACAATTGAACTATCACGAAACTGGAGTAAATAGCGTGCCAGTAAATGCCGATCTTTCCTTATTTCGCGAAGAAGTAGATTCTACCTACATTGACACAGAAGTAGAAACTGAAGTTTATTATACGGACCTAAAAAGTCGTTATGGAATTATTTTGGGATGGAATGGAATTTACCCGGGAAGCCGCCGACCTAAAATATACGAAAAAAGCAATTATACTAAAACAGGTGTGTTATGGGAATATAGGAATGTGGATAATCGCAAAAATCCTCGCGATGGGCAAACATTTTCACTACGCTATTTTTATATCATGAACGATAGCGGTTCGGAAGAAAACTCGCACCAGGCCGTAGAGTGGGAAGCAGCGCGTTATATTCCAATTAAAAATAGACTTAGTTTAGCTTTGCAAACAAAAATCAAGGTAGCAGAAAATAAGGATTTAACAGATCTGGATTATTATGAAATAGGCGGCTACAATAGTCTGCGTGGATTTAGAGAAAATGAATTTTATGGTTACAGAACGGCTGTAACAACTTTGGAGTTTAGATATTTGTTATCTCGTACTAGCCGTAGTTATATTTTTATCGATCATGGGTATATAGAAAATGATGTTTACAAATATGGTCTATTGTGCGGTTTTGGTGCTGGTTTGATGTTGCAAACCAGATTAGGTTTATTTCATTTAGATTATGCCTTAAATTATCAAAACGGAAAATTTAGTGCTCCAATGCAAGGATTATTGCATTTTGGAGTTGAAAGTAGATTTTAAAAAAAGAAAGGATATTTATGAAAAATGACGGATGTTTAAAAGTAGGAGTTTACGTAGATGTGGCCAATATTGCCCAAAATGGCGGTTATGGCATGCAATATGATATTCTAAGAGAATTTGCCTGCCGCAACAATGGCGTTGCCATGCGCTTAAATGCTTATGTTGCTTATGATGAGGAGATGGCAAACAAAAACCCGGAATATCGTAAAAAATCGCAAAATTTTCATAATGTATTACGCGATTTTGGTTTCAAGGTTATCGTAAAAAAAGTGCGCTGGTTCTATGATGATAATGGAGTTCGCTATGGTAAAGCCAATGCCGATTTGGATATGGCTGTAGATGCGCTTTTGCAGTCGGAAAGATTGGATTACGTGTTGTTGGTTTCCGGTGATGGTGATTTTGTACAAGTAGTACGCGCGTTACAAAATAAAGGCTGCCGTGTAGAGATATTAGCCTTCAAGAATGTAGCTCATCAACTTAGAAACGAGGCTGATGTATTTACTTCTGGTTATTTGGTGCCGGATCTGTTGGAACCGGAACATGAAAATGGAAATAAACATTATCGCGGAGTTTGTTATTCCTATTTTCCCGAAAAAAAATATGGTTTTATGCGCTATATGAAAGATTTGAGAGGCGGACTGTGGATAACAGATTCACGTAATGAACTCTCACCTTACGGTACTGCTTTTGTACATAGCTCACAGTTGCCAGACAATATTGATGAGCGAGAGCTTCCTAATCGCCAGCAAATATTTGAATTTGAATTGAAAGAGGTAAAAGATAAAGGGATGCAGGCCGAAAATATCAAAGCGATCTATCATTATTAGAAAATGGAAAAATACGCAGTTATAGATGTGGGCACCAATAATATTTTGCTACTTATTGCCCGCAAACAAAACGATGAGATAATTACTCTGAAAAAAAGTTCGCGCACTTCGGCACTAGGCCGTAATATGCGAGCTGATAATATTACTGGTGCTGCTTTAGCTAGAGCCAAGAAAATTTTACGGGAATATATTCAGTATTGTAAATTTTTTACCAGCAATATTATTGTAGTTGGCACCAGCACTGCCCGGCGTGCAGCTAACATAAAACTGCTGCAAACTTGGCTAAAGAGCAGGTTTAATATAAATTTCAAGATAATCTCGGGTGAGGAAGAAGCTTATTTGAACGGCCTGGCCAACTTAGGCGATTTTGCAGAATTTTCACAGCTGCTGCTGTTCGATGTGGGTGGTGGCAGCACAGAATTTACCTATGTAAACGATGGTAAAATAGATAAAATGTTTAGCTTGGAACTGGGGATTCGCCGGCTGCATAATGAGTTTTCCAATATGAAAAATAGATTGAAATATACTCGCGAAATTTTGCGTAAGCTTCCTAAAACAAAGGCAAAATTAGTTGGGATTGGCGGAACTGTTACTTCGCTGGTGGCAATTTCCCAAAATATGGACGAATACGATACCAGCAAGATCCATAAACAAATTCTGACCGAATCTGAACTGCAGACAATACTTTCCAAACTAAAAAACAGCAACCGAAAAACACTGCAAAAGATAATGCCATTCGAGCCTAAGCGGGCAGAGATAATTCTAACTGGCACTATGATAGTGAAAGAAATCGTTGCTTATTTTGGAGTGCAGGAAATATTTGTTAGTGATAAGGGGCTACAATATGGAATTTTGAATTTACCTCGCAAAAAATTGGAAGAGTATTTAGGTGAAAGATGAGTAGTTTTAAATATGAAGAAATAGGCGGATTTACCTTTAAAGGTGTGGAATTTTCTCAGGATAGTTTCAATGTAATTGCCGGACCTTGTACCATAGAAAATTACCAGGATTTAAAAGAAATAGCACTTCAATTGCAAAGTATGGGCATTAACTTATTTCGTGGTGGAGCCTACAAGATGCGCACCTCGCCTTATAGTTTTCAAGGGCTGGGCAAAAAAGGCTTGGAATATATTAAAAAAGTGAGCTTGGAAACCGGTATGATCTCTGTTTCGGAGATAGTTTCCAAAGAAGACCTCCCTTTGATGCAAGATTATGTGGATATTTTGCAGGTTGGAACCCGTAATATGTACAACTTTAGGTTGCTTTCTGCTTTAGGAGAGGTAAAAAATCCGATTTTGTTAAAACGAGGTATGAGCAGTACTATAGAAGAGTGGTTGCTGGCTGCTGAACACATAATTCAAGCAGGAAATCCTAGAGTAATTTTGTGTGAACGCGGCATCAGAACTTTCGAGAACTATACCCGTAATACCTTGGATATTTCTGCTGTTTGCGCAGTGAAACAGCTGAGTAAATTGCCTATAATAGTTGATCCTTCGCATAGTTCGGGCAGACGCGAGATGATAAAATCTTTAAGCTGGGCAGCTGTGGCTGCGGGTGCCAATGGTCTTATGATTGAAACTCATTTCTGTCCCGATGAAACTGTGTGCGATAGCCGACAGACGGTAACTTTGGAGCTTTTGCGAGAAATTCTAAAACCAATCGACCAATTACGTTCAGCCTGGAAATAGGTCAGGCCAGCTCTTTAGCTATTTGGCAAGCTAGACGCACATTGTTTTTCACTAAAGCGATGTTCGCCTGCAGCGAGCGGCCTTTCGTTAGTTCCACTATCTTTTTTAATAGGAATGGTGTAACTGCCTGACCGGTTATTTTTTGCTTTTTTGCTGCTTTCAAGGCGGCAGCTATTATTTTTTCCATCTTAGAAAATGGGATCTCATCTTTAGCAGGTATGGGGTTGGCAATCAGCATTCCATTTTTAAGACCCAAACGGTGTTCCAATTTATATATTTCGGCTATTTGGGCAGCTGAGTCTATTTTCTCTACCTGCCAAGGAGAATTGTTAGAGTAAAAAGCTGGGAAAGAACTGGTTTTATAGCCTAGCACGGGCACACGCAAAGTTTCCAGCATTTCCAGGGTTTTAGGAATATCTAAAATAGCTTTTACACCAGCAGAAACAACTATAACCGGAGTGGAAGCAAATTCTTGCAGATCGGCCGAGATATCGAAGCTAGTTGCAGCACCTTGATGCACACCGCCTGTACCACCGGTAGCAAAGACTTTTATATTAACCAGGTTAGCACAGAACATGGTGGCAGCCACCGTGGTTGCGCCTGTTTTGCTTTGTACCAGCACCTTACCAATTTCGCGCCTGCTTACCTTTTCCACCTGGGAAGCAGTAGCCAACTGCTCCAGCTCAGAATCGTTCAAACCTATCTTGATCTTGCCATTCATCAGGCAGATCGTAGCTGGAGTTACGCCAGCTTCTTCAGCGATATTTTCCAAAGCTTGGGCTACCTGCAAATTTTCGGGATAGGGCATACCATGCGAGATGATGGTAGATTCCAATGCTATTATCGGCTTACCAGTTTGGAAAGCTGTCTTCACTTTTTCGCTTAGTTCAACTATTTTATTCATTGGGATACTCCAAAATTTCTACTTTCAATTTTTTCACTCCGCTAGCTGTAAGGCCAATTTTTTGGGCTGCTGCATAGGAAATATCTAAATCGCGACCAGGTATGAAAGGGCCACGGTCGTTTACACGTACCACCACTGATTTCATATTGGCTTCATTGGTTACCCGCAATTTGGTGTTAAAAGGCAATTCCTTGTGGGCGCAGGTGAATTTATTCATATCGAAAACTTCACCATTGGAGGTCGGGTGTCCATGGAATTTTTTACCATAATAGGAAGTAACGAGATATAATACTTCTCCTTGGTGGAATTTCTGCTGGTTTGTCGTCGTTGTTTTAGTAACTGTATTGCCATAACCTCTGGTGTAACCGCTGTATCTGTTGCTGTTGGTTTTATACTTAGCTGTAGAACTGCAACCAGCTAAAATTAGCAAAATTAATAGATAAATGGGAAATTTATTCACCTTACCCTCCTGTAACACAAAAGTTGAAATTAATTTCTATATGTCTATGATTTTTTTATACCTCGGCTAACTTCGCCTGCTGAAAACCTCGAATTGGATTAGATAAAATAGAAAATAACCAGGATATGCCAGTTAGCTCATAAGTCTATCTGCAAATCAAGATGACTAACTTGATGACTAACTTGATAAATATTCTAGTTTTATTACCCTTACTCTAAAAAAGCAGATTTATGATAAGGTAATCTATTGAAAAAAATGGATAGTCTTAATGAAAATCATTAAAAAATAGCTGCAAAGAAATGCTCTATCATATTAATTCTAATAAAAAAAATAATAAAAGGAGCATTTCTATGCGGTTCACAGAAAAAATATGATTAAAAATTTGCAGGGAAAATTTATCTACTATAACCTCGCTCTAGTTGTTAGATATGTTATAATTACGTAAGGTTGTATAGAAAATTAGTTAGGATTACCAAGTATGAACTTAGGATGCACCTCCGGTCCATCATTCTAATGAAAATATTTCGGGGTATGCATGGAAATCATTTTTACTTGACACATGATAGGTTGTTTTTTTTATAACAGCCAATGTGCCGAAGTGGTGAAATTGGTAGACGCAGTGGACTCAAAATCCACCGAGCTTTTAGCTCTTGCCGGTTCGAGTCCGGCCTTCGGCACCATAAAATTTGAAAATAAAGTATGGAGGCAGATATACCGAGTTGTTAGTTTGACAATCTTTTATAACTTCATCCTATAGAAATAATTGTGGAGGAATTTTATGAAATCTAAATGGATACTGATCGCAATGATCTTGTCATTACTTATCCCCGCTACAGCCACTGCTGTATCTCAATCTGCCGTTATCTTTTTACTTATAGAACCAAGTTCCCGTGCTGGAGCTATGGGTTCTGCTTACGTGGCACAAGTAGATGATGCTTATGCTGGTTATTGGAATCCAGGGGCTATGGCTTTTAACAGAAAAAATCAATTTGCCTGGATGCATACAAACTGGCTGGGTGATGTTTCCGATATCAACGATATGTATTATGAATATATCGGGTGGAACAAATATTATGAAAATATTGGAAATATAGGTTTTAATATGATCTTTATGACCTACGGCGAACAGGAAGAATACGATTCCGAAGGAAATTACCAAGGCACTTTTAGCAGTTGGGAAGCCGCCCCTGCTATTAGCTATGGCTATCAGTTAAATCCCAAAACAGGCTTGGGTATTACTTTTAAATTCATCTACAGTGACCTTGCACCAGAAGGACAAGGAGAAACAGAATCTGGGGTAAAAGGACGTGGAATGAGTTATGCTTTCGACTTTGGTGTAAAAAGAAAAGACCTTTTCCTCAGAGGACTTGATGCTGGCTTGAACTTGCAAAATGTGGGCCCAAACATCACCTATATCAATGAATCTCAATCGGACCAATTGCCTATGAACTGGAGAATGGGAATTTCCTACCGAGTTCTAGAGACACAGATGAACAAATTCACCATTAATGCCGATTTTAATAAAGTGCTAGCAACCGATAATGATGATGCTTTTTACCAGAGACTATTTACAGCTTGGGGCGGTGATGCTCCTATCTACAACTGTGGTGCAGAATATGTATATTTGGATCTTCTTTCCTTAAGAACAGGTTACATCTACGATGAGGCTGGTGCTATCGACGGCTTCTCTTTTGGTGGCGGTATTCATTATGCATTTTCGGGAAAATACAAGTTATCAATTGACTTTGCCATGCAGCCGGCTGGTGAAATGACAGACTATAACAAAACTTTCTCTGCTAAATTAGAATTTTAATGAAGCGTTTCAGCTTAATATTTTGTCTGCTGCTGTTTTCTCAGTTAGCAATAGCTGAGAAAATGAAGCTGCAAAAAATATCATATCCTCAAATAGAGGAAAAAAATGTGCATCCACTGGAAACAGAATTTTCTGGTGTTGGTAAAAGAGAGATCTTAGCAAAATCTAGGAACTTTGAAAATCTTCTTGTGCTTTTAGTTCAATTTCAACCAGATACAACCAGCACTACCACTGGCAATGGTCAATTTGTGCAAGATACCACGGGATACCAACCCAGTTTGGGAAAACCTCCTCATAACTATCAGTTTTTTAGCGATCAACTAACTAGTCTGCGATATTATTACAAAGCTGTCAGTTTTGGTAATTTTAATTTGAACTACGATATCTTTCCAGTTTCTAAATCTGGTGAATTTAATGCCTATACCTTACCCCATAAATTGTCCTATTATTCACCAGGTACATCTGATCAACAACTAATGGTTAGTAGATTCGAGGAATACTTTGCCGATTGTTTCCATATCGCCGATCAAACCTCGCCTCAGATAGATTTTTCCCAATACGATCATTTTATGCTAATTCACGCTGGTTCGGACTGGCAGCATGATGTTTTGGGTAATTCACCCAATGACATGCCATCTTTCTTTATTACCATGGGAGACGGAAAAGAAGTTTACGTAGATGATGGTACTGTGATGATAGACTATGCTTGTAATGTACCTGAAACAATAACGCAAGATATAGAACAATACGAAACTAATTCAATGCCTATTGTTTACAATTATGGAGTTATTAATGCAGTTATGGCTCATGAATTTGGTCATTCTTTGGGCTTTGTAGATCTATACAATACTTACAATCATAGACCAGAAGTAGGTTATTGGGATATTATGGATAGTGGCGGAGCTGGGCTTTCTGGTGTTGTGCAAGATACCGATGGCGACGGACAAGATGATAAACTATTTTATATAGAAGGCGTCCTGCCTACTTTACCCAGTGTTTGGACTCGGTTACTGGTGTGGGAAAATGAATTCCAACAAGAAAGAATCTATAAAAATGCCTCTGATTTAACTTTTGACGAAGAGATCATTTTAGAACCAGTTGAAAAAAAACTTACAGAAAACTGCGAAAACCCATATTTTGTAAAGATCCCATTGGGAAATGAAGAATATCTTCTTTTGGAAAATCGGCAAGTAGATTCAGATGGTGATGGCGGAACATCGGTTGTAACCACTTCCGGTAACAGAGTTGCTCTTTATCCTTGCCGTTTTGATGATCCTTATGACCAGCCCACATATGAATATGACTATCTTTTACCCGGCTGGCAAAAGAGCACCGGAGAGGCTGTAGGTGGTGGCATAGTAGTTTGGCATATCGATCAGAAGATTTTGTACGAGAATAATAACTTTGCCAACAATAGTGTAAATACCAGTCATTCCAATCGTGCTGTAAAAATAATAGAAGCAGACAACCTGCCGGATATTGGTAATGCTTATTCTCAATATTGGCGGGGCACAGCTTATGAGCCCTACCACAGATATCTTCCTGAACTCAGCAGTGATGGTTATTTTTTGAATTGGGACATAAATTATGCTGCTGGGCAAACACTTCCTACTTTTAACGACGAGCTTTCGTCAACTAGTGAACCGGCACTGCAGCTTAATTCCGGTCAAAACTCCATCTACCGTGTGTACGATATTGGTAGCTGCAGCCTGCAGGCCGATCAAACTCGAACAATCAGCTTCAAACTGGGTACGCAGTACTTCCAAAATACTAGTAAAATAGCTGAATACGATTTTCTGCAAGCTATCGGTCCAGTTGGTAATATTTATGATTTTCCTACCTTCCCAGTTGTGGAAGATAATAAAGTAGAGCTCTTTTCCATCATAAATAATACTGTAGCTAATCATTTACAGTGGGAAGAAGAATATACTGGTGAGTTGACTCAACCAATTACAGTTGGCAGAAAATCTCCTAATAATGAATTTTATTTAGTAGCAAACAATAAACTTACTATTGTTTCTGACGAATATATTTCCGAAAATGAGTATCCAACTGAAATAACTTCACCTCCTCTCTATCTTCCCGAAATCTCACAGAAAGTAGTGGCTACTGCGGAAATACTATATATAGGAGAGAGCCAGTTCGATTTACCAGCGGCAAAACTGGCGTACAACAATTCCCAGTTGATCGCTGTTACCGATAATGTGGTGAATTTCATAGACATAGAAAATAGACAAATTACTCATCAGATCAATCTGCCACACTCTACTGCCAATTACGAACCAGTTTGCTACAATGATACCTTAAATGCAGCTAATTCTGCTGTTTTCATCCAAGATGAGCAAGCGAATATCTACAAATTATCTGGTAATGATTATGAAAGAATATTTACAGCAGAAAACTGGGGCAATGAAGCTTCACAATTGGCTTTAGGCAAATTGACAGACGAAAATCAGGTTTACATCACTTTTGGAATAAGGGACAGAGTTTTTGCTCTAACTCTTGATGGTACACTATTGGAAGGATTTCCGGCTTATGTGGAAAATAAAAACATACTTGCTAACAGTTTTCCAGAGATTATAAATTTCGCTCAAGCTACAATGATAGTACTAAGTACCGACAATGATGCTAGTATAGCTATAGACAACCTGGGCAATCAGCATCCAGAATTCAGTATTTCCAATTCCGAATTTACAAATAAACACAGTTATTTCTGGCAAGGTTCTCAGAAAAATCTTTTCTATTTTCACCAAGATAGTAATCATAATCTTTTTGCTTCTCGAAAAGATTCCGTCCAGGTAAACCCCTTGGTTTGGCAAGGTTACCGTAATAACTACAGTGGTTTATATGAAGCTTTTATTGATATGCCAATATCCGAGACTGAAAATTTAGCAGCTTTTGCTTTCCCCAATCCAGCTAAAAAAGGTGAATTTAGAATAAAAGTGAAAAATGCGAAAGCGGATATAAAAATTAAGATATTTGACATAGCTGGCCATAAAATTTATTCGGATAATATAGAAAAAAATGATGGGAATTCTAAAGATATCTGGTTTTCTACTGACAAATTCAGCTCGGGTGTATATTTTGCAGTTATCAGTTCTCGGGGAGAAACTCAAAAAGTTCCCATAGCCATAATAAAATAGGAGTTTATTATGAAAAAATTACTTGTTATTTTGGTTGTAACAGCTCTCATGTTGCCACTAGTGGCTCAAGACAACGAAGATGAAGAGATAATAAACGATATTATAGAAGTTAAATATGAACCCAAATCGGCAGCTAAAGCTATGATTATGAGTTCTATCTTTCCTGGCACTGGTCAGGCTTATGCCAACTACAAAAGCATTACCACTTACATCTTTCCTCTTATCGAAATTGGGTTATGGTATGGAATGTATCATTTCCAGCAGGAAGGCGAAGATAAAGAAGCTTCATATCAAGACTATGCAGATAATTATTACGATAGAGACCGTCAACATCATGCTGAAGAAGACTTAATTATAGCCAGCAATAATAATCCCTTCTATGAAAATCATTTCAGACTGGATGATGAAAATTCACAACATTTTTACGAAGATATTGGGAAATACAACAAATATATCTTCGGCTGGCAAGATTGGTTCGATATCTACTGCACCAACCCCCAGGGTTTTTGGACAAATGCCACTTGGATCTGGGAAGATGAAAGTGCTAATTATAAGAAGTGGGCAGGTAATCAACCGATAAATCCTAACTCGCAATATTATGTAGGCAAAGAACAAATCTACGATAATCATAACGGTATCTACAGTGAAATGCGAGCTGAATATATCGATATGAGAAGAGAAGCAGAAGATTATTACGACAAAGCCGATTTGATGAGCTTTGGCATAGTTTTCAACCATATTATTAGTGCTTTCGATGCCCTGCGCGTTACTAAACAATATAATTTTGAAGCTATTTCACAAAATAATCTTAAAATGAAGATATCACCTATGTTTGTAGACAACCAAGTTTCTCTCGGGTTAGTTTTTTCTAAAGGGTTCTAATCTATGCGTAAATTTCTTATTATCTTAATTCTACTAAGTTTATGTTCTGTATCCTTGGCACAGGTTTCCACTGGCAAAGCAGCTTTATTTTCGCTGGCAGTGCCTGGAAGTGGTCATCTTTATTTAAAAGACTACAACAAAGGTGGCATCTATTTAGGTGCAGAACTAGCTATCATTCTTTCCTATCTGCGCTTAGATGCTGAGAAAAACTGGAAAATAAACACCTACCAGCAATTTGCCCAAAATAATGCCGGTCTAAACTCCGACAGCCCTGATTTTATCTACCAAAAAGCTCAAGATTATATGAGTTTAGAAGATTATAACAACGATGTCATCCAAACTGCACGTAATTATTTTTTGATAGGTTTGGAAGATAAGGATGCTTACGAAACTTACTTGAACAATAATTTGCTACCTGAAGAAAATAATTGGAACTGGGAAAATACGCAAGATTGGCAAAAATATAAAGATTTGCGGCGCGAAAAACAAGATTTGGAAATATATGCCAATTTTGCCATTGCAGCAGCTATTCTAAATCGAATCGTTTCCACCATCGATGCTATGGTTACCAGTAATTATGTGAAAGAAAAGCTGAACAATCTTTCTGTAAAACCAGATTTACAAAAAAAAGGAATGCAGGTTTCATATGAAATTAATTTCTAAATTACTCATCATTACCCTTTTACTGTTATTTACAACTAATTTAACTGCTCAACATAGTAAAATAAATGTCTTGAAATCGGCTATATTGCCAGGTTGGGGCGAAATTTCCATGGGCAATAATACTGGTTACGCTTTTATTGCTTCCGAAATACTGCTTTGGTCGGCGCAACTCTACTTTGCCCAAGAATCTGACCTGAAAATATCTGCAGCACACGATTACGCTTATCGTTACGCTGACGTAGATCCCCAAGGTAATTATAGCCAAGATTTCTGGATCGATTTGAAAAACTATGATAGCTACGGTTTTGAAACCGGCGGATACAATGCCAATATCATCCTACAGGCTGAAAGTATTGAAGATCCGGAGGAACGACAGCAATTTATTGATGAACATATCTATTCAGAATCTCATTTTTGGAAATGGGAATCTGATGAGCGCCAACATGATTATAAAATTTTGCAAAAAAGAAGCCTTGAATTCGATGATTACGCCAAGGTTTTTAGCGGAGCAATAGTAGCAAATCATATTATTAGTGTTATAAATTCTCTACGAATAAGTGCACTCCAAACTGAAGTAGATGTTAAAGTAAAAGTAAACAAACAGCTGAACCCGCTGCTTACATTTAATTATAGATTTTAATGGAGTAGAAATTGAAAATAGATGGATATAATTTAACTTTAGAAGAATTAAAAAAAGTTGCTTGCGAAGATGAAAAAATAGAATTAAGTGAAGCTTCCCAACAGAAAGTGACAAAATGCCGCAAATATATAGAAAAAATAATAGCTGAAAATAAAACTGTTTACGGTTTAACCACCGGATTTGGCAAATTTGCTTCCATAAAAATTCCACCTGATCAAATAGACGAACTTCAGCAAAACCTGATCTTGAGTCATGCAACTGGTGTTGGAAATTTATTACCTAAAGAAGAAGTCAGAGCTATTATGCTATTACGCATAAATGTTTTAGCAAAGGGACATTCTGGGATTCGTTTACAAACCTTGCAAACTCTTATAGATATGTTAAATATGCAAATTCATCCCTGCATTCCAGAAAAGGGTTCTGTAGGTGCTAGTGGCGATTTGGCACCGCTTTCTCATTTAGCTTTGGTTCTATTGGGAAAGGGTGAAGCAGAATATCAAGGCAAAATAATGCCTGGGGCAGAAGCAATGGCCCAAGCTGGCTTAAAACCGATAAAATTAAAGGCTAAAGAAGGACTTGCTTTGAATAATGGCACTCAAGTAATGACAGGAATTGCTGCTTTGGCTTTGTTAAAGGCAGAACACCTAACTCAAATGGCAGATGTTTGCGCTGCAGCTAGTGTAGATGCTCTTTTAGGAACTCCAGCTGCTTTCGATCCGTTAATTCATAATTTGCGTCCCTACCCAGGCCAAAAAAAATCTGCAGCTAATCTGTATAATATTTTAAAAAATAGTCCATTACGAGAGTCACATCGAAATTGTAAGAATGTGCAAGATGCATACAGTTTGCGCTGCACTCCCCAGGTACATGGAGCTGTACGCGAAGCTTTGAGCTATGTACGCAACGTTCTTACTATCGAACTCAACTCTACCACCGATAATCCTTTAATCTTTCCTGATGAAGACAAGGTAATTTCTGGCGGTAACTTTCATGGTGAGCCTGTAGCTATTGCAGCAGATAGTTTGGCTATTGCAGTAGCAGAATTGGCTAATATTTCAGAAAGGCGTACTGAGCAGCTTTTAAATCCAGCCTTAAATCGCGATTTAAAACCATTCCTAGCTGCCCGCCCTGGTTTAGATTCCGGGTTTATGATAGCACAACTTACCAGCGCTTCTCTGGTTTCGGAAAATAAAGTGTTAGCACATCCAGCGAGTGTTGATTCCATTCCCACTTCGGCTAATCAGGAAGATCATGTAAGCATGGGAACTATAGGTGCTGTAAAAGCCCGCAATGTGATTTCCAACGTTGCATATGTATTGGGAATTGAATTAATGGCAGCCTTGCAAGCGCTAGACTACCGCAACTTTAAAAGCTCCAATTTTATTGAAAAATTAAAAAAAGAGGTCAGAAGCCAGATTTTGCCTTTGGAAAAAGACCGTATTATAACCGAAGATATTCATAAAGCAAAAAATTATATAGAATCGGAAGAACTATTAGCTAAACTTAACAAGATAATTACCCTGCAATAAAATGAAAAAATATTTTCCCCTGTTGCTTATATTTGCTATTTTTTCCTGTACCAACTTCAATGCCTACTACAACACTTTTTACAATGCCAAAAAACTTTATAAAGAAGCCAGCGAAATGCCGCGCCGAGATGACGGCAGGGCAAATTCTAATGCTATTGGCAAATACAATCAAGTTATAAAAAAATGTGGGATAATCTTAACCGATTACAAAGATAGTAAATATGCCGATGATGCTCTGATGTTGATGGGAAAAGCTTTCTATTATAAAGGACGCGGTTATGTACAGGCTATAGAAAAATTCGAAGAACTTATTAAATTTTACCCTGAAAGTGAATTTTACGAAGAAGCACATCTGTTTTTAGCTAAAAGCCATTACCAGATGAATAAAAAAACTCAGGCTATTGAAGAGCTAAAAGAATTATTACAAAAAAAAGAGTTCAAAGAGATCCATCCACAAATATTACTCACACTGGCTCAATATTACAAAGATGATGAAAATTATTTGCAAGCAGAATATTATTTGAATAATATTGTTAATAAATTTCCAAAATCGGATGAATTTGAACAAGCTTTCTTTAATTTAGGAAAATTATATTGGGAAGAGGAAAAATACCAGCGCTCCCGCGATACCTTTACCGAGTTAATTAATAGCAAAGTAAGCAAAAGAACCAAATTAGATGCTCGCTATTACCTTGCTTTGAACCAGTTAGAGTTAAAAAATTACGACCAAGCTTTGCAAGAAAGTCGCGAACTTTTAAAAGATGAAGTTGACCCTGCTAATTTTCCCAAAATTGAACTCTTAATTGCCCGCAGTTTGGCAAACCTGAAGAAAACCGAAAAAGCAGCAGAACTTTTCCAAAAAATAATAGACGAAAATAAACGCAGTAAAGTAGCTGCACAGGCCTATTTTTACTGGGGCGAGATGCACTTCCAAATCACACATGATTATGAAGCTGCTATCGAAAAATATAATCAAGTGCAAAATCAAGATAGAAACTCGGAATTTGTAGAAAAAGCAGTTTCCAAAAGCTCGGTGGCAAGCCAAATTATTCAATATTACCACCCAGATAGAACTCTTGATATCGAAACTTTAGTCGACCAACAGTTTAAGCTGGCAGAATTCTATTTGCAGAATTTGCAGCAACCAGATTCTGCTTTGGTTGTCTATAATGATATCATTCAACGTAAGGAATTAATAGGTGCTGAATTAGACTCCTTGCAAGCACAGTTGGATAGTTTACATTTGGCTCATCCCTTCCTAACAGAAACCATCAGTTCAGATTCCACCTTGACCACAGTAGTAGCAGATTCCAGCGTTATCTTGCCTGAAGATTCTACAGAGGTGTATATTGATACACTTTCCTTTACACTAACACAAGATAGCTTGAACTCTTTACCGGCTGATTCAGTAAAGATAGATTCCACAACCGCTGCTAGCGATTCTGTTGCTCGCAAAAATGCAGTAATAGATTCCTTACAAACTAAATTCACAGAGTTACAAAACCAAATTTCACAAAAACAAAAAGAGTATAAAATTTATCAAGATATATGTATCCCCCATGCTAATTTTCTAAAAGTTTGGATCTATGATAAGGTGAAACACGATAGCACTACTGCCGATAGCCTTACCAGATATTTAGAACAGAATTATCCTGAAAACAAATACACTAGGGCCTGCCGACAACTTTTGAATAACCAGAAAATTGAGTTTGGAACAGAGGAAGAGCAACAGCTAAACGAATATCACCAAGCTATGCAACATTTAGAAGAAAACTATTCCAAAACCATAGAACTATTGGAAAACATTGCCAGCGATTCAACCCACAGATTTTATCAAAAAGCGCTGTATGCTTTGGGGCATATCCAATATTTCATCCGAGAAGATACTTTGGCGGCTAAACCATATTGGAAACAGATATTAGCCATGGAAGACAGCGAGTGGAAAGATGAAGTGCAAAAATTCTTTGATGGCAAAAAATTTATAAAAGAAGATCGCCTGCAGGCAATTAAAGAGGCAATGGCAGCAGAACAAGCTGCTAGCGATAGCGCTAAAGTAATGCTAGATAGCACTAAAACCGTGGTAGATAGCATGAATGCAACTGCTAAAAATTTAAGTGCGTTACAAGATAGCACCAAGTTATATTCCGATAGTGTAAAAATCCAAAAGCCAGACAGTATTAACACATTGAACCCCGCAATAGCAGATACTCTGGGCAATTCGGAAAACAATCTTCCCCTTCCTACAACCAAACCAAATCAAAATGAATAATTTATTTTCCAAACAGCACCTTTTACTCAAACTTCTACTGTTGATTTCGGTAATATTCTATTTATTTCATGCAAGTTTTGAATTCATCGGTTATTTGCTGATAGCACAATTTATTTTTTTTCTGTTACAGCCAACACTAATTATCGCCTGGCTCCGAACCAGCCTCAAGTTGGTTCCGTTTTTTATAGCTTTTTTTCTGTTAGGAATATTGTTCGACTCAGATTTTATTTCTCAACTACAAACAGCTACCAAGATTTTAATTTTAGTCATGGTTTCAGTTTATCTTATTCACACTACCAGTCTTCATAACTTCTTAGCAGATATTGCCCCAATCTTTGGCAAAAAATCTGCTTTTGTACTTTACATTTCCGCTACTGTGGAGTTTATACCAGCATTTATAAATAATT
This sequence comes from Candidatus Cloacimonadota bacterium, assembly GCA_030445745.1. Lineage (GTDB taxonomy): Bacteria > Cloacimonadota > Cloacimonadia > Cloacimonadales > TCS61 > JASUTE01. Next base: position 120,705 of record JASUTE010000004.1, on the reverse strand, counting down.
TTCGTCAGATAAAAAGTGATATTTTTCATTCTGCACTGCAAGCTATTACCAAAACTGCTCAGGATTCACCTTCAATAGTAAAGAAAATTGAGGCCAAATTGGCAGAACCTCTGCCTATTAGGAGTATAGCAAATAGTGCTAATTTTATCTTGCTCTTTTATATTCTGCTTCTAAACTTAGTTAGTTGGAAATATCTATGAAGCGTTTTTTGATGCAATTGAGTTATGACGGTACTTTTTTTAGCGGTTGGCAAACTCAGCCTCAAGTACGCACAGTGCAACAAGTTTTGGAACCTACTCTATCTAAAATAGCCAAACAAACCACACCAATTGTGGGAAGTGGACGTACCGATGCTAGAGTACATGCCCTTAACCAATATGCGCATTTCGATTTTCCCATTTCCATGCAACCCAAACAAATAGTGGCAGCATTAAATTCACTTTTGCCAGAGGATATTTTGATAAAACAAATTTGGGAAGTACCAGCAGATTTTCATGCGCGTTACGATGCTAGCAAACGAACTTATTTATACATCATTACCAAAAAACGAACACCTTTCAATCGCTTCTACCAGAGTTATTTTCCCAAAAAAAACTTGAATATTTCTATTATCGATCAAGCGGCACAACTTTTCTTAGGTAAACATGATTTTACCGCCTTTAGCAAATTTAATCCGGATGTAAAAACCCAAATCTGCGAAATTTATAATTTCAACTGCTATGAAAATACTGATACCATAACTCTGCAGATAGAAGCTAATAGATTTTTGCATAACATGGTACGCCGTGTAGTTGGCACCTTGGTAAATATTTCCCATAAAGAACAAGAAATAAGCATAATAACAGAGTTGCTAGCAGCTCGATCTCCCCAAAGTAACTTAATCTCCACCGCTCCTCCCCAAGGATTATATTTGCAAAATGTTGAATACCCAAATTTGAGCTGAAGCTCAGATACAAGATTTTGCTTGTAAAATTTTAAATAATTTTATCTTTTATATTAGAAGTTTAGAAGGGTTGATATGAAAAAATTTGCTAGTTGGTTATTAATTATAATATTTTTTATCCAATTAAATGCTGTCACAGCAATTTTACTAAATCAAGAAAAAATCGAAGGCAAACTATTAAGTAGCTGTGAATCTGAAATACAAATTGCTAAAGGTGACTCCATATATATCATAAAAGCTGCAGTTATAGACAATTATGATGAACTTAAGCAACTAAAACCAGCAGCTGTTCAATTGGATATTAATGAATTTTCCACAACTTTCCAACTAGAGAAAAATGTTTTGTGTACAGTTGATGGGAAAGTAGGAATTGTTCAGATTGCTGATGCAATTACTACAATAGATTCTGGAGAAAAAATGTTACAAGAGCGGGAGAGCCAAAAGTGAAGAAAATATGCTTGATAGTAGTGTTATTTGGTATTCTATTTTCCTGTAGTACACAAAATGCCCAAAATACAGTTTTCGTTAGTATTTTACCCCAAAAATATTTTGTAGAGAAGTTGGCACAAGATTTGGTAGAGATAGAGGTAATGGTGCAACCTGGTGCAAACCCTGCTACCTATGAAGTAACCCCCAAACAAATGGCTAAACTAGCAGATGCGCTTCTTTTTTTCAGAATTGGGGTTCCTTTCGAAAAAGCCTGGCTGCCAAAAATAAAACAAACCAATCCCAATCTTAAAATTGTTGATACCCGCGCTGGTATCAAACTGCGAGATATGCAAACTCACTTGCTTGCTGATACAAAACAGCATCACGCTTCACATACCCAAGATCCGCATATTTGGCTTAGCCCACTCTTGGTAAAAAAACAAGCTGAGAATATAGCTAATGAGCTTGTGAAACAATTTCCTAACCATAAACAAAAAATACAGAATAACTTAAGCAGTTTCCAAAATGAACTACAAAACCTGCATGAACAAATTGCCATAATTTTAAAAGATCTACCTAATCGAAAATTTTTGGTTTTTCACCCCTCTTGGGGCTACTTTGCTGAAGAGTTTGATTTAACCCAAATACCTATTGAAATGGAAGGAAAATCCCCAAATTCCAAGGAGTTAGCTGCTATAATAGATTTCGCAAACCAGCACCAAATAAAAACCATTTTCATACAAAAGCAGTTTAACAGAGCTATTGCTAAATCGATAGCAGAACAAATAGGTGGCACAGCGGTCTCTATCGATCCCTTAGCACCTAATTATTCCGAAAATTTACTACAGGTAGCACAACAACTGAGAAAGGCATTGAATGAATAAAATAATAAAAATAGAAAATCTATCTTATAGCTATGACTTTCAACCTTCCTTGAAAAATATCAATTTGGAAGTAGAAGAAAATGATTTTATGGCTATTTTGGGTCCAAACGGAGGCGGCAAAACAACTTTACTGAAAATAATTTTGGGCTTTTTGCAACCAGATAGCGGTAAGATAGAAATTTTAGGTACTACCCCACAAAAAGCACGTCGTCATATAGGATATGTACCACAATATGCCCAATTCGATTCCGATTTTCCCATTAAAGTAAAAGAAGTAGTAATGATGAGCTGTTTACAAAACAATTCTTTCTTTCCTAAATACCCACAACGTGCACAAAAAAAAGCAATTGCTCTCTTGAAAAAACTCCAAATAGAAAATATAGCTGAAAAAAGGCTGGGTGAACTTTCCGGCGGACAGAAACAGCGTACCCTTATTGCCCGTGCTCTAATGACAGATCCCAAAATTTTGCTGCTGGATGAACCCACCGCCTCTATCGATTCTTCCATAGAAAAAGATATCTACGACACCTTGGAAGAATTAAACAAAAATACTACTATTTTACTTGTTTCTCACGACATCGCTTTTGTTTCTTCCTATGTAAACAAAGTAACCTGTTTAAATGTGCGTAGTTGCACGCATTATACGAAAGATATTAAAGGTGAAAAACTGCAACAAGCTTATATGGGTTCTATAAAAGCTTTGGAACACGGTTGTAATTTGTAAGGAGATTTTATGGCAGAATTTTTCTACTCGTTTTTAAATCATGCTTTTTTGCAAAATGCCATCATAGCAGGTATTCTGGCTAGCATAGTCTGTGGAATTACTGGTACTTTTGTCATTATAAAACGCATCACATTTATCAGCGGCGGTATTGCACATACTGTTTTAGGTGGTATAGGCATTGCTTATTATTTGGGAATCGAGCCCCTTATCGGTGCCTTTGTATTCGCCATCTTGGCTGCTGTAATTATTGGACTTATAAAGCTAAAAGGAGCACAGCACGAAGATACAGTGATTGGAGCTTTGTGGGCTGTTGGTATGGCTTTAGGACTAATCTTCATGTATCTTACTCCTGGTTATAAAAGCGATTTGATGACCTACCTATTTGGAAATATTTTGTTAGTTACACGTTCCGATTTATGGGTCCTGTTAATTTTGAATTTAGTAATTATTGGCAGCATTTTTGTCTTCTATCGTCAGTTTATAGCAATCGCTTTTGATGAAAAATATGCACGTATCAGCGGTTTGAAGGTTAATTTACTTTACATCTTTCTACTTATTCTAATTGCACTTACTATAGTGGTACTAATTCAAATTGTTGGCATAATATTGGTGATAGCACTTTTAACTCTACCCGCTGCTATCGCATTTCTTTTCAGCAGAAGCCCAGCAACAATGATGTTAATAGCTGCAGTATTGGGAATTATATTCACTGGAAGTGGCATTGTGCTTTCGTATTCAGCTAACCTACCAACTGGAGCTACTATAATCATCTTAAGCGGTATGGCTTATTTCATTTCGCTATTTTTAAAAAGGAAAAAGAGAAAATGTTAGTATGAAGAAAGTTATCTTCGTTTTCTTCCTTTTAAGTAGTTTATTGTGGGCAACATACAATTATATCAGTTTTCCCCAAGATGGGTCAAAAGAGTCTTGGAACGATGGCCCATATATTTTTTGGGAAAACGATAGCCTACAAGTTTATTTTATTCAAAACGATAGCTTGTACCATAAAGTTTATGCCGATACTGTAAACTTTTCCGAGAGTATTTTACCATATCCAGTAAAAATAGCAAAAACTAAATTCCCTGAAGTTGATTCCTTATCTGCTAGTAAGATATTTGCCCTCAGCGATGTGCATGGTCAATTTGGAGTTATGCAAAAATTATTAAAAGAAGCTCACGTTATCGATGATGACTTTAACTGGAGCTTCGCAGATGGGGTGTTAGTTGTGGTTGGTGATATTTTCGATAGAGGGGCACAGGTTAACCAGAGTTTTTGGCTACTTTACAAACTGCGTAATCAAGCTTGTCAAGCCGGGGGCTGTGTTATCTTACTTCGCGGGAATCATGAAAAAATGATACAGCAGAATGATCTGCGTTATGTGAACGATAAATATTTGGCAAAAACCTGCAAGTTGCTCAACAAAAAATATCCGCAGCTTTATGCAACAAACAGCATTTTGGGAAAATGGCTACACACACTTCCTAATGCGATAAAAATAAACAATATTCTCTTTGTGCATGCCGGCATTCACCCGCTAGTTTATAGGCAAAATTTATCTATTTCCCAACTAAATAAGCTAGCTGTGCAAATGAACCTGCCTGATAGTTTAGAATATTTACAGCACAGCAAGGGCCCTTTTTGGTATCGTGGTTATTTTGGCAGCAGTTGGCGTTATAAAGCTATAAATCAAGCTCAGGTCGACAGCACTCTGTCTCATTTTAAGGTAGAAAAAATAGTTGTAGGACACACCACTCAAGAACAAATCACTCCCATTTTCCAAGGAAAGATAATTCCTATTGATGCCGGCCTGAAAAAAGGTAACACTGGAGCTGGAATACTTATTGACAGTTCCGGCTGGTATGAAATTGATATCGAGGGAAATAAGAAAAAATTGGAGGAATAAAATGAACAACAAATTCGCCGTGATCTTGAGTGTGGGTCTAATTTTAGCCGCTTTGGTATTTGGAATATTTTTCCATTCCTCGCGCGCTAACAAAAATACAATTCGGGTAGTGGGCTACGCCACAGAAGCTTTTACTGCTGATAAAATTAAATGGGATTTTTCCATTTCGACTAATGTGAATGATGTTAATGACATTGCTGCCGGCTACAAGATTCTGCAAAATAAATTGGAAAAATTTAAACTAATATGGGAAAAACAAAACATTGCTTACTCCGACATGAACATAAGTCCCGTGAACGTTTACAAACAATATGGCGAGCAGGGAAAAATAGTTGGGAATCACTTTGAACAGCGTATTTTTATCATTTCCGAGCAGTTAGATGCGGTGGAAGATATCAGTATTAATCCCAAAAAATTTATTGATGCTGGAATTGCATTTGAACGAACTAATTTGCAGTATTTTTCCACTAAACTTCCCGAAATTAAGAAACAACTTCTGGCAGCTGCTACCAAAAATGCACGCGAACGAGCTAACGAAATTGCTGCAGCCAATGGTTCTAAAGTAGGAAAATTAAAAACTGCTCACGCAGGTGTTTTCCAAATAACCGAGCCCTATTCCACCGATATTGCCGGCTATGGAATCCACTCTACTTCTACCCGCAAAAAGAATATAAAAGTAACGGTAACCTGCTCTTTTTATTCCGATTAGAAATTAAAAAGCTGCTCACGCTGAGCAAATTCAGCTTTATATTTTTGGTGTAACAATCTATTTTCTGGCTTTTCAAGTTGGGGATCATCTTTCACAATTTGGAAAGCCAAATTTCTAGCTATTTTCAGCAGATGCTGGTCGCGCACTAAATTGGCATGTTTGAACAGAGGCATACCAGATTGTTCTGTACCAAAAAAATCACCTGGGCCGCGTAGTTCCAGGTCTTTTTCAGCTATTTTGAAACCATCTGTGGTAGAAACCATAGTCTGTAGGCGCTCACGGGCTTCTGAGCTTATTGGCGGATGTGCGATAAGATAGCAATAAGATCTGCCTTGACCTCGACCTACCCTACCCCGCAGTTGATGTAACTGACTAAGCCCAAAGCGCTCAGCATGCTCAATTATCATTACAGAAGCATTGGGTACATCTATCCCCACCTCGATAACCGTGGTGGAAACTAAAATAGAAGCTGGAGTTTGCTTAAATTTCTGCATGATTTCATCTTTTTCGGCAGTTTTCATCTTTCCATGCAGCAAAAAACTATTGTATTTGGGAAAAATCCTCTCAGAAATTTCCTGATAAAGCGTTTCCGCTGCCAACAGATCACTCTTTTCCGATTGCTCAATAAGCGGGCAAACAATATAGACCTGTTTACCTTTCTGTAACTCTTTTTCAACCTCTTTATAAACAGTTTTTTTCTTGTTGGAATTGCGCCAGATAGTTTTAATGGGCTGCCTTCCTGGGGGAAGTTCATCTAAAACACTCACATCCAAATCGCCATATACAGTTAAGGCCAAAGAACGAGGAATGGGAGTTGCAGAAAGGTACATTACATCGGGATGACGATTTTTTTGGGAAAGTACAGCGCGCTGCTCTACGCCAAAACGATGCTGTTCATCTATTGCTACAAAACCCACTTTTTTGTATTTTATATCTGGCTGAATAAGTGCGTGTGTTCCTACGATAATATCGATTTCACCGTTTGCGATTTTTTCTATAGTAGCTTTTTTCCCTTTATAATTACCACCTTTTAGTAAGGCTATTTTTATATCGGGCTGATTTTGTAAAAAAGATTTAATACTGGCAAAATGCTGTTCTGCCAAAATCTCGGTAGGTGCCATAAAAATTGCCTGGAATCCATTTTCTATTGCAAGCAGCATAGCAAAAACAGTTATGATGGTTTTTCCAGAACCTACATCGCCCTGCAACAGTCTATTCATCTGTCTGTCAGAATTCATATCGGCCACAAACTCGCGGATTACCTTTTTTTGTGCTGCTGTCATCTTAAATGGCAAAGACCCTTTTAGCTTAGTGGTATAAGTTTTGTGTAAGATGAATTTATAACCAGATTCCTTTTGTTTATGGATTTTTTTTACTCTGGCTAACATTAATTGGTGATAGAATAATTCTTCAAAAGCATAACGCTGCTTGATGGGAGGAATTTCATCTGGATGTTGCGAAAAGTGGATTTTCTGCAGTGAAATACGCCTGGGCTCATATTTCAATTTTTCACGTAAATATTCGGGTAATGTTTCCTGTATTTCATCTGCATAAAATTGGAAAGCATTCAAAATTAAACGGCGCATTTGACGAATAGAAATACCCTCGGTAAGCGGATAAACAGGTAAAATATCGCGTTTGTTCCAAAAACTCTGCTCTTCGTCCTCTTCCAAAACTTCAAAATCGGGGTGCACAATTTGTGGACTACCTTTGAAATAAGAAATTTTACCGCTTACCCAAATCTTTTTCCCTACCTCGAACTTAGCCGGCAACCATTTCCCAAACCGAAACCAAGTACAAAAAAGATAGCTTTTACCATCACTAACTACTACGTTAAGCTGCGTGCGATGCCTTCCCAAATTACGTTTTTCCACCGAAACGATATGCCCAATAACTGCTGCTTGCTCTTCTGGGTTTAGTTTGGCAATTGTATCTTTGGAATGTCTGTTCAAGTAGGCTCTAGGAAAAAATTCCATTAAATCGGCGATGGTGTATATATTTAATTTGTGTAGCAAAAGAGCTCGTTTTTCACCGACACCTTTCAAATATTTAATATCTTTCTGTAAAGCTTGCATAAGAACTTTTTACTTATTGTGGCAAGCTTTAGTCAAGCAGAAATCCACTGGTAATATTTTGTTTTCACCAAATTACAGGAAGCACAGGAGGAGCTACAGCTTTTACACGCAGGTCTCCACGGCTTTATCATTTTCTTACGCAACAGTATTTGCAACATTCCCTCTACTGCTTCTTCGTTAGAATTTAACCAAGTAGCTATTTCTGAAATACTTAATACTTTTTTTTGGTGAAAATATTCTATAATTTCCGAGAGCATTTTAGCGTATCAAAATGCGGCAAGCAGTTGGCTTGGGAATTATGAACCGAGATTCACCTACCGCTATAATTATATTACTATCACTTGGGTTATTTTTGTGTACAGTGATAACACAGCCATTAAAAACACCCATCTCCATTATTTTGTGATCTGGATTATCCACTACCACATATTTTCTACCAACTTCGGCTTCACACAGATTTAAAAATCTATTATTATTGCTCCCACGGTTGCACTGCGGATGATTTTTACAACGTTTCCCTTTAGCTCTTCGTCTTTTTTTTCTTCCAAACAATTTTTATCCTTTTTATTTTAAAAACTATTTATTTTTAGATTTTTTGCAAATCATTCTCAAAAAGTTTCACCTGGTTTTATCTTTTGTAGTGTTTTATAGAATCCAAAGAAAATCAAGCTAATTCCCAGAATCCAACCCAAACTTACAGCAGGTTGTATCGCAATTATCGAAACTTGGTAAAACAAAGTGGCTACCAACCATGCCAACATGGTTAAATAGGAAACAGAAAAAAATGTCCATTTCAGGTTTGTTTCCTTGTAAATAGCGCCGATTACAGCCACACAGGGAGCATAAATAAGTATAAATAGCAGATAGGCAAAAGCATTATTCTTTCCACCAAATCTGTTCATCATTTCTCTGGTAACACCCTTTTGTAGAGTAGTTTCTCCATCTTTAGCTTCTATTATACCAAATCCAGTAGCTATAGCCCGAAAAGAAGCAACTATACCCGAGGTAAAATCGTAACCGGTTTCTTCTTCTACTTGCTGCTGAGCTCCAGCCAGTTGCGAATAAAGTGCATCCAGCGTTCCTACCACTGTTTCTTTAGCAAAAATACCCGTCATCATACCAACTACTGCTGGCCAATTTTTCTGCTGTACTCCCATTGGTTGGAAAATCGGACTAATCTTTTTCCCAATGTAGCTTAACACAGAATTCTCTGAATCCTGATTGCCCAAACTTCCATCTATTCCCACCGAATTTAACACAGTTAATATAATTATAAAAATTACGATTACTTTCCCAGCTCTGATGATAAAACCTTTCAGACGTTGCCAGGTATGTAACATAATTCCGTTGAAAGTTGGTAGGTGATAAGGTGATAGTTCCATAACAAATGTAGAAGTTTCGCCTTTGAAAAGAGTTTTCTTGAAAATTAGCCCGAATATTATAGCTAAGACAATACCAGTGAGATAGAGTGCAAAAATTACCTGTCCTCCATGTTCAGGGAAAAATACTGCTGCGAAAAGTGTATAAACAGGTAATCTGGCACCGCAGGACATTAATGGGTTAATTAGAATAGTTAAGAGTCTATCTTTTTTATTTTCCAGTGTCCTGGTTGCCATTATTGCTGGAACATTGCAACCGAAACCCACCAACATTGGAATAAATGCTTTTCCCGGGAGGCCAATGAAGCGCATAAACCTGTCCATCACAAAAGCAGCCCTGCTCATATAACCCGAATCTTCTAAAATGGAAAGCGATAGAAACATAAAGAAAATAGGAGGAATAAAGGTGGAAATTGTTTGAATGCTACCTCCTAAAGCTTGTGCCAGTAGTAAAATAAGCCATGCTGGAGCATTAAGACTTTGTAAAAAGTACTCTGTACCATCCACAAAAATAGTGCCCATTAAATTATCAAAAAAATCTATGAAGGGAGAACCCACATTTATTGTTAGCATAAATACCAGATACATCACTCCCAAAAATATGGGAATGCTCAAAACACGATTTAATACGATACTATCTACCAGATCGGAAAAATTACGCCGAGCATCACCAGCTTTATGAACCACATCCAAAGTTAATCCATGAATAAAACCATAGCGTCCATCTGCAATTACAATTTCCACATCGTTATTAGTATGTTTTTCTATTTTCTGGATCTGCTGATTTACTAGATCTGCTAAGTCGGAATTGGTAAGCTGAGCAGCTAACTTGTCCTCTTCCAACAGTTTGATAGCTAGCCAGCGTTTATCTACTTGATATTTTTTGGCATATTTATCTAACTGCGGAGCTATCTCATTTATAGCTGTTTCTACCACGGAATCGTATTCCACCTGGGTATGAGGAATATGTTGTTTTTCTACACTTTCAGCAATTTGTTGTTTTAATTCATCCAGACCTTGTTTTTTGGGTGCTACAATAGATATTATTTTTGTATCAAGGTGCTTGGCTAAATGATCCAGCTCTATCTTTATCCGCCGCTGTTTAGCCATATCCATCATATTCAGCGCGATAATAACTGGAATCTTCATTTCCAGAAGCTGGGTAGTAAGATAGAGTGTTCTTTCCAGGTTAGTAGCATCTATAATGTTCACTACTAAGTCTGGTTTCTCCATCAAGATAAACTCTCGGGATACTGTTTCGTCCATCGAATGTGCTGAAAAGGAATATATTCCAGGCAAGTCGATAATTTCATATTCAGCATCTTTATATTTATAGTTACCGATAATTTTTTCTACAGTTACACCTGGCCAGTTGCCTACCCTTTGTTTGGAACCGGTAAAAGCGTTGAACAGGGTAGTTTTACCACAATTGGGATTTCCTGCTAATGCTATTGTATATTTTTTCAAGTTAACCTCTCAACTATTTGATTTTGCAATTCATTCTCAGATACAGTCTAAATTTTTAACTGCGGCAATCTGCACACAAACCTTTAGCACCAACATTGAATTCACGTATTTCAAATCCTTCAGTTTCTGCTAGATCTTTTATTATTTTTTCAACTTGTTTACTCTCTTTTTCAACTATTTTTCCACATTTATCGCAGATAAAATGTAGATGACTTTTATGGCCAAAAATATGTTCGTAGTGGTCTTTTGCCTGACATCGTAAAGCTTGTTTTATAAGACCTGCTTCTATCATAAGCGGCATAGTTCTGTAGATGGTTGCCCGCGATACATTTTTATGTCTTTTACGGATAATATCGTAAAGTGCATCCACATTAAAATGCTCGTGTGTGCTGAAGACCGCATTCAGGATAATGCGACGGGGTTTAGTTAATTTTAGCCCCTTTGTTTTCAAAAAATCACGAAAAATAGCTTCTTCTTTTTTCATAATAACCTCTGCGCCTAAATTGCACAGCGCTTATTATGTGTCAAGCTTATTTTTGCGAATGATTCTCAAATTAAATTAAAACTGGTAAGAAAGGCCTGCCTGAATCTTCTGAGTACCAACAAAATCCTGGTAATCCCGCAGTTGATAGCGCAGGTAGAGATAGCGAAATCCGCTAAGTAAATATCGGAATTCTCCTTCATAACCATTGTACAGGTCTGGTGCATACTCACCAGCTATACCAAAATAGAGGTCTTTAAATAAATGCTGGTTCACACCCAAGCGTAACTTACTGCCAGAATTCTCTGGATTATATTTTCCGGAAAACAGTAGATAAGAAGATTCTGCTCTGCCTTCTTGATAAATATATTTTGCCTGCAGTCTTATTAAATTAGAGATCCGCAAGAGTTTTTCTTGGGAAGTGTTGTAGGTACTACGATTTATATAAGTTATAAAGCTACTGAAAGTTGTGCCAAATCTTTTGAAATAGCGAACTTTGGTGAAAAGATAGTCATTCTGATATTGGGGCAACTCATCTGTTTCGCTATGAAAATAATTCACCACTGCTTCTACAGAGTTGAAAAAGTCAAATCTATTTTCGTAGGCAACTCCTGCCCCCCATTTAGTCTGGTCGTACCAATCCACCTGGTTTAGGTCATCTTTATAGTAGAAATTGGTGAAAATTTGCCAGTGTGGTATAATCTGGTAACCGAGCTTACTAGCTAAGTAGAGATCATTTTCCCATTCATTTTGACTGGTTGTGTATTCTAAGTAGCGCAAATTTCTATAGTAACCGGAAGTAGCAAATTCTAGTTTCCCGAAATTCAGCTCATAGTTTAAGCCATAAGCAAAGGTGGCTCTTTTTTTAATCAAAGTATCTAAGCCGGCAATATTCGAGATCGTGGTATCATCATCTCCATAAAACCTGTTATTCAGAAAAAGTGAAAGTTTGTGAACAGAATTTCGAAAACCTATACTCAAGCGGCTTTTATCGTATAGGAAGGAATTGCGTAACTCTGACGATACTTCAGAATAAAAAAGCTGATTATTCCATGTAAGAAATAAATTTTTGTTGAACTTGTAGTTAAGATGATATTCCCAATCCATACCCGAGTAGCCACTAGCCTTTTTCACCTCTGAATCATTGGGATCGGTAAAAAATTCACTACTGGAATCGGTATTAATATAGCGAAAACTGATATCGGTATAACTGGATAGCTGAGCTTGTACGGTTACAGCATATAAAACTATAAGCAATAAAAACAATTTTTTCATTAGTATATCGCATCCTGAGGGCAAACATTTATACATTTGCCACATTGGTTACATTTGGTTTGGTCGATCACAGCTTTACCATCTGCGTCGAATTCAATAGCGTCTACGGGACATACAATTAAACATTCTCCGCAAGCATTACACGATTCTTTATCTACATGATATTGGGGATTGCTAACTTTTTCACAACCCCAAACAGCTATCAGAACAATTAGCAAGAATAGAATAGCAATTTTTCTCATTTTGATTTCCTAATAACTTCGTAAGTACAGGTTTTATAACACAACCCACATTTGATGCATTTCTCCTGGTCTATATAAGCTTTTCCATCTTCGATAGAGATCGCATTTACAGGACACACTTTAACACAATCATTACAACCTACACAGTCGTTTGTATTTACTCGATAAGCAGCAGAGGCTGCTGCACACGAAATAATGAGCAGCAGCACTAAAACTAAAATTATATTAATTTTTTTCATTTTATTACAGTTAGTCTTTTTATCACTTTTCTATTGCCGGTTTTCAATTTATAGAAATAAATACCTTCTGCAACTTCATTGCCAGCTCTATCCTTTCCATCCCAGCTGACCTGGCCAGTACGGCTTTCTATTGGAAAAGAACGAATTTTTCTGCCTTTGATGTTAAAGATAACTATTTCTCCTTTTTGCCCGTTGTGCATATCATAAGAAATAGTTGTATTAGAGCTAAGTGGATTGGGGAAACAAGATATCTTTAAATTAGGATCGATCTCTTCACTGCCATTGCTAACAACTTCATGAATAGCATTATGATTACAAGTATCTACACAATCTCCGCAACCATCACATAATTCTGGATTGATCTGATAAGTCCATACTTCATAATCATAATAGATAGCATCATTGGGACATTGTACAAAACACTCACCACAACCATTACACTGATCGGGGTCTATTTGATAGATAACCCTAGCAGCATATAGTGTTACGGCCATTACAAACAGCAAAATTATCGCGTAAATTATTTTCTTTTTCATCTTCTCCTACCTCTCTTTTATTCTGTTATATAATATTTTATTGCTTCATTACCTTTTTCTTCACAGGTTAAAATACAATCGCCACAGCGCACACATTTGCTCAAATCGATAGAAGCCTTTCCGTTTTGTTTGGAGATAGCATTTTCCGGGCAAATATCTAAACATTCCCAACAAGAAATACAGCTTTTACGGATAACTTCTGCGGTTATTTTACCAGAAAAACTCTTGATAGCCGAAGTATTTCCTGCTTCATCAATAGCTCTGGCAGCAAAATAAAAAGCATAATTGGGTGGAACGGGAGGGGGAGCCATACATTTTTTCAAGGGAAGTTCAATTATTGTGGTTTCTCCAGCAATACCACTAAAAACTGTACCCTGATAAGGAAAAGCGGTTTGCCAGTTATCTGAATTAACTGGTCCAAATGGTGAATATCTTACTTCAATCTCGGTTATACCGTTATCGCCATCATCGCCTGGTGCAACAAAAGAAGCTGTTATAACTACGTCAATTATCTCATAGCCTTCCGAAAATGTAGGTACCAACTGCAGCTGTGCAATATCACCTGGAGGTGTTGTGTCAACAGGATTATTGTTAAGCGTTTCAATACCTGTTATTTTTTGTAATTCGCTCTCATTCATGCTTTCATCGCACACCGAAACGGCAAAATCGTAATTATTGCTGAAAGCTAAGCTGTCTATAATTATACCCTGCTGAGTGTTTTGTAAGTTAACTTGAAGTTGATCGGTAAAAATAAAGTTGGTAATAGTCTCTGTTTCCGTACTTAATTTTTTATAAATTTTGTAAAAAGCAGCATCTTTGGAATCTGGTACACTCCATATCAACTTCACATAATCTCCTCCCGTTTCTAATATTTGCAAATTAGAAACCGGGTTAGGAGCTGTATTATCTAGACTAAGCTTGGAAATAGAATCATCACAAGCGAATAAACTTAAAATCGCTAAAAATATGAGTATCTTTTTCATAATTTAATCTCTGTATAAACACTGTTCTTTAGAGAAATTGTCTTTCAAACATTTTCTAACACAACGACCACAATGTATGCAGTTAATATTACTTATCTCCTCTTTACATTCAATTTTTATGCCCATTGGACAATAATTTGAACAAGTTTTACAATTCACGCTTGCTTCAATATTTCTTCTAATTTTCTGTCTTTTAATTCCCAGCAATTTACCCATATATTGGAATAGATTCATCAATGCTGCATAAGGGCACAAATATCTGCACCAAAATCTTTCGACCCACACTCCCAAAACAAATATCACAATTAAAGTAAATACTGCTGCTAAGCTAATGTTTTGGGGATGAGCTAATGCATACACTGGACAAAATTTCATATATAGATACTGTAGAGCCAAGAAAGCAGTCACTGCTGTAAAGATAAGTACCAGATACTTTAACACTCTTAAAATTAAATGAGTTTTATAAGACAGTTTCCGACAATACTTTTTCCGGCTGCAGTTCAAATTGTAAATAAATTCCTGAAGTGTGCCCAAGAAACATATATAACCGCAAAACTTTCTTCCCCAAAAGACCGTACTGAAAGCTATTAGAATTCCTACAATAGCAGCTGTTTTAAACAACCAAACCGAAACTGCAGGACTAAGCCCCAGAATTCCAAAACAAACACTGGCAAATGGACAGTAAGAGTGCGATACTCCTAGAAATCCTAAAATTAGCAAAACTAAGAGCGTTAACGATACTATTAGGAAAAAAAGCTGACTAAAAAAACGAATTTTATCTCGTTTATTCATTCTTGTTTATAGCCTTTACCGGACAACCGGAAAACCCCTGACCATTTCCATTTATACAAATACCACAGTTTATACATTTGTCCGGATCGATAACAGCTTTGCCATCTTTCATGCTAATAGCACCTGTGGGGCAGGCACTAACACAAAGTTTGCAGCCAATGCATTTGCTGGAATCCACGTAATGCTTATCATGTTTTTTGGCATATTTTGTGCCATGCCAAAGTGGATCACCTTTATCGCTTCGCAAAACCACATTAACATCATAGTAAACAAACTTAACAACGGCAATATTTTTTTTATACAAATAGCCCGTTAAATTTATTTCTGTATCTTCTTGCAGCACAACTTCTTTGCTCTGCAGATATTCCTGTGGGCCAAAATGCAAATCAAAAGTGGCTTCTTCTGTCTGTAAAGACCACTCTTCATCAGTCTTTATTAGGTTTCCGCTAAATTCTTGCAGTTCACCCTTCTCCACAAAATCCTTTCCTTTTAGTTCGGCTAATGCTGCTACAGAAAGCAATACTAGCACCAAGATCATAACTGTTCTGACTATTTTCATCTTTATCCTCCGAATTTTCCATGATTAATGCAAATTTTATTCCAAAATTTATCTTTCGTTAAACCATTCCACAAATTTCTTCACACCAAGTTCAAAAGGGAATTGTGGCGAGTAACCTAAAATTTTTCTACTCTTTTCGATATCAGCATAGGTAAGCTGTACATCACCTGGTTGCATAGGCAGCCACTCTTTCTCCGCAGTCATTCCCATTTCATCTTCCAAGCTCTTTATCATATGTAATAGATCTATCCTCTTCGATTCACCTAAATTGAAAATATCGTAAACCAAATTGTTTTTGACATATTGCATCGCTTTCAGCACTCCGTCAGTGATATCGTCGATGTAGGTATAATCTCGTTTGGAACTGCCGTCACCATACACCTGAATAGGTTTATGGTTAGCAATTCTACTGGCAAATTTGTGTAATGCCAAATCAGGCCTCTGGCGCGGGCCAATGACAGTAAAAAACCGTAAACAGGCAATAGAGATTTTGTGTAGATGATGGTAGGTATAGCACCAAAGTTCTCCCGCTTTTTTAGTAGCAGCATAGGGCGAAATAGGAAAATCAACCGCATCGGTTTCGGCAAATGGTATTTTGGTATTATTGCCATAAACCGAGCTGGAAGAGGCAAAGATAAAATTCTTAATGGAATTTTTGCGACAGCATTCCAATAAGTTTACTGTACCATTTACATTTACCTCAGTATAAAGCTGAGGAGCTTTTATAGATGGCCTAACTCCCGCCATGGCTGCTAAGTGAATTACCATGTCGAATTGATTTTCTGCAAAAATTCTTTCTAAAAATTCCTGGTTACGAATATCGCCTGCCAGCAATCTATAATTTGGATTTTGCTGAGCTACTTGAATATTATTTCTTTTTATATCTGGCGAATAGAAATCACAAAAATTATCTACATTATAGACCCTGTGTCCAGCATCCAAAAGTTTTTCACACAAATGAGAACCAATAAAACCAGCACCGCCAGTTACTAAAACATTCATAAATACTCCTTTTACAACTTTTCTATTATATTATTTTCTAAGGTATTGTATTCTGTAAACAGATTTGCTGTTAAACAAGAATGAATAGGCAAAATAGCTAAAATAGAACCTAATTCTATCATTTCTAAAACATCTCCTCGAGTTTTTATAATGCCATGTTCTTGTGATAACGAAGTTACATATGTATCCGGCAAAGGTTCTCCCCACCCTGTTTTACCAGGAATTGCAACCCTACCAAAACAACCTTTTTCATTTTCTTTGGAAAGATGTACGGCGCCACCATGAATCACTATTTCCTGACGCTTATCATACATTGCTACTACTGGGCAATATACTGCTAAAGCTATATCTTCCCATTGGCAGCTTCCCAAATTTCTTTGCATTACATCGAAAAATACAAAGTTACCTGGTCTCGCCTCATCAATATTAGAAAAAGTTTCAGCAAGACTGAAAGAAGGTGTATCACCAATAGAAAATATCTTTTCAGGAAAATTCTGTTTACACTTTTGCGCTATTTCTAATTGCTGCTGGTGTATTTTCAAAATTTCAGTGGAATTTTTTGCCTTATAAGTATTTCCTGCATGCAATAAAAAACCCCTAACCCGATCTGAAGGTAATATTGCAGCTAATTTCAACGCAAGATCTATTTCCAACCCACTGCGATTGCTGCCATTATCTAATTCGATGAAATAGCCTATTTTATCTGATAGCTGGGATAATTTCGGCAAAATCTGAGTCGTGGAGATTAATAAATTTAAATTAATATTTTCTGCTAGCTTGTTATACTGTGAAATTTGTAAAACATTCAAGGGAAAGGCAATAGTGATATCATTCCAGCCAGCAGCTGCGAAATATTCCGCCATTGCTATAGAAGATACTGTGATACTATTAACACCATTTTGCCGAAACCATTCACCAATTTGCGCGGACTGATGAGTTTTGAAATGCGGCCGAAATATTAAACCTTTCTTCTTGGCTTTGCTAACAAACCTTTTTATATTTGTTTTGCATTTTTGTTTATCTAAAACTAACTTAGGAAATTCCATCGAAACCTGCAATAAGCTGTTTTAGCTCTTTAACACGTTCTTTGAATTCAGCCATTTGCTCTTTTGGTACTGGTGGACCTGACACATTTTTCAATCTTAAAGGATTTATTGGTTTATCGTGATGATATATGGTGTAGTGTAGATGATTTCCAGTAGAAAGACCAGTAGAGCCGACATAACCTATCACCTCATGTTGACTTACTCTTTTTCCTACCCAAATCTTGGCATAGCTGCTTAAGTGACCATAAAGAGTTTTATAGCCATTGCTGTGACGAATCATAACTGTTTTCCCATATCCTCCGCGCCGGCCATTCACCGTGGGATGACCACCTTTCCATCCTTTATGAATTACCACACCTTCGCCAGTGCTTTCTACCGGTGTGCCATAAGGGGCAGCGTAATCTACCCCATTGTGGAATCTTACTTTACGAGCTATCGGATGATTTCTATACCCAAAGTAGGAAGTTATCCGCGTATAATTCAATGGCGATTTCAAAAACGCTTTTTGGAATGATTTCCCTTGAGAATCGTAGTAGTGAGGTCCATCGGTTAGGGAATTAAATCGATAAGCTGTATTATCATATTTTTTGCTAACATACCGTGCTGTGAGGATATTTCCATATTTCACAAATTCGCCATCGCTTGTATATTTTTCGTAGGCCAAGATAAATTTATCTCCCTTTTGTGGATCAATATTAAAATCGATATCCCACTGGAATATTTGACTGAGTTCCATCGTAAGTTTAGGTTTTTCACCTGCATCCAGCATGGCTTGCCATAAAGAACTCTCTATCTCACCCGTACAAATTCCAATTTCCTTTTTTAAAGGCAAAGAATCTACCTGAGCAGTATAAACAAAGGTGGTATCGATGATGTAATCATCCATCCTTTCTAGAAAATCCAGAGGCGGGAGTTTTTTTGCCTGCAATGCCCGCAAACTATCTTCATCATAAACCAATCTATCTTTTCGAATCACTTTGTAGGTTTTTACCACTTCCGGATAAAAGCTAAGCTCTTGAATATTGTGCAAAGAATCTAATTTGACTTGAAAACTATCTCCCGGATGCGTATAGCGTAAATTATAAACTGAATTAAGTTTATTAACCATAGCATAAACCTGGGTATTTTTTAATCCCATTTCCAGCATAGTTTCAGCTAAAGTTTCACCTCGTCCTATGTGACCAGTTCTATATTCATATTTTGGTAATACGGGTTCTTCAATTTTTTTTTCTTGTTCTACTTGGTCGGAACAAGCCACGATAAACATACTAAATATTATTAAAAAAACGTATCTACCACCTTTTTTAGGCATTTATCTTATCCTCATATTTTATTTTAGATATTTCTCATAAATTGGAAAATGCTGTGGTTGTCAAACAAAAAGCAGATTTGCTTGACATTTTAGTTAAGTTTTAAGTTTCATTTGTATCAAGGAAGGAGATATGAAATTCAAACCAAAAGCTATTATTTTTGATATGGATGGAGTGCTACTAGATAGTGAACCTCTGCATGCAAAAATTACTCAAAAGATGTTCGATAATTTAAATATAGAGGTTGGAGAGCAGGAATATGAAAGCTTTATTGGCAGCAATTTACAATATATGTGGAGTTATCTGAAACAAAAGCATGCGCTTCCGAATTCCGTAGAGCAGTTAATAGAGCAAAATAAGAAACTGCTTTATTCTGAGTTTAAAAAAATAAATAAATTGAAACCCATGCCCGGGTTACTACCCTTTTTACAAAAGACAGCTGGTTTGCCACTAGCCGTTGCTTCTTCTACCCACAGCAAATTAGTAATTTTGATACTGAATAAATTAGGAATCAGAGATTATTTTGACAGTATTTTAGGCGGTGAAAATGTAACCAATCCCAAACCCTCCCCCGAAATATTCTTAAAAAGTGCCGAATTCTTGCATACAAAACCTGCGAACATTCTGGTGATAGAAGATTCGGCTAACGGAGTTAATGCTGCAAAAATGGCAGGTATGTATTGCGCAGCACTTCAAACCAATTCCACTTCCAAACAAGATATTAACAAAGCAGACCTGACGGTGAAAAGTTTTTTTGAACTGCAAAATAAAATAATTTTGGACTAAAAAAGCTCTGTTTTTTCTTTAATCGTTTTAATTGACAGAATAAGTACAAAAAAAATTGTAAAATTAAAAAAATATATAAAAAGGAGTATGAATATGCCCTTCATTTCCAATACAAACAAAGAACGCCAGGAAATGTTGGCAGCAATTGGTGTGGAGAATTTTTCACAACTGTTGAAAAACATCCCAGAAAAATTCCTTCTTCAAGAAGATTGCTGTTTGGAAAAACAGTATTCTGAATTAGAAATTTCTCGCAAATATGCTAAACTAGCTGCCAAAAACATTTCAGCAAACGAAATCAATGCCTTTTTAGGTGGTGGAATTTACGATCACTTTATTCCCGCAGCAGTAGATCATATCATTCAGCGTCCTGAATTTCATAGCGCTTATACACCCTACCAAGCTGAGGTTAGCCAGGGAACTCTACAATATATCTACGAATATCAAACAATGATATGTGAACTGACGGGAATGGAAATTTCCAATGCAGGTTTGTACGACGGTGCTACAGCCACAGCAGAAGCTGTTCTGATGGCTGCACGTAAAACCAAGAAGAATAAAGCAATTCTGGCTAACTCGCTTAATCCTTTATATCGTCAAATAGTGAGTGTCTATACAGAGGGAATGGATATTGAATTGATCGATGTTGATATTGAAGATAACCTGCAGAAATTGGCAGAAACAAGCGATAACGATACAGCTTGTGTGGTTGTACAAACTCCAAACTTCTTTGGTAATTTGGAAGATATGGCCGCTATCGAGAAAATAACGCATTCCGCTAAAAAAGCTTTATTTATAGCTGTTGTAGATCCCATCTCTTTGGCTGTATTGAATTCTCCAGCAGAATACAAAGCAGATATTGTGGTGGGCGAAGGTCAAGCCTTAGGCAATCACACTAATTATGGTGGCCCCCTCTTTGGGTTTTTGGCTACCCACCAAAAATTGGCACGTACCATGCCCGGCCGCATTGTAGGGGCAACCGAAGATGCCAATGGCACTCGTGCTTATGCTTTAACTCTGCAAGCGCGCGAACAACATATTCGTCGTGCCAAAGCTACTTCCAACATCTGCTCTAACGATGCTCTTTGCACATTGGCAGCTACAGTTTATATGAGTCTGATGGGCCCCAAGGGATTACAGGAAGTAGCAACCCAAAGTGCTACTAAAGCTCATTACCTGGCTACTAAGATCGCCGAGCTTCCTAATTATAAACTAATGAGCAACAAACCTTTCTTTAAAGAATTTACCGTAAAAACCCCGTTACCGGCTAAAAAGATAATAACTAAACTGGTAGACTACGATATTTTGCCTGGTATTAGTTTGGAACAGTTTGGTTTAGAGGAAAACTTACTGCTAATAGCTGTTACCGAAAAGAAAAGTAAAACTAACTTAGACGAATTAGTTGCTGCTTTGAAGGAGGTTTAAGATGCCTAAAACTATTTTTGAAAAACACTCCGACAACCGTAGAGGTTATACCCTGCCTGCAAATGATGTAGATACCAAATTAGAAAACTGTTTCCCGGAAAACTTCCGTCGTAAACAAGAGTTAAAATTGCCAGAAGTAAGTGAACTAGATGTAATGCGTCACTTTATCGAGCTTAGTCATATGAATCATTTTATAGAAAAGGGATTTTATCCTCTTGGTTCCTGCACAATGAAATATAATCCTAAAATAAGTGAAGAATTGGTTCGAAATCCCTCTATTGCCAATATTCATCCTCTACAACCAGAAAATACTGTTCAAGGAGCGCTGGAAATTCTGTTTGAGCTTCAAAATATGCTCTCAGAAATTTCTGGTTTCGCAAAAGCTTCCCTACAACCCGTAGCTGGAGCTCAAGGCGAATTTACTGGCCTGAAGATTATAAAAGCATATCATGCTACTAAGGGAAATAAAAAAAACCAAATCATTCTTCCAGATTCTGCTCATGGCACCAACCCTGCTAGTGTGAAAATGGTAGGATATGAAGTAGTAGAAATTCCCAGTAACGAGCGCGGTATGGTGGATATTAAAGCTCTGCGCGAAGCCGTTAATGAAAAAACTGCTGGGTTCATGCTTACAAATCCAAATACTTTGGGTATTTTCGAAGCCCAAATTGAAGAAATCAGCAAGATTATTCACGATGTTGACGGCTTAATGTATATGGATGGAGCCAATTTTAACGCACTTTTGGGAATAGTGAAACCGGGTGAAATTGGTTTTGATGTTATGCATTACAACTTGCATAAAACTTTCGCTACCCCACATGGAGGTGGTGGACCAGGTTCAGGTCCAATTGGAGTACGGAAAGATCTGGTAAAATTCCTACCTGTACCAATGGTTAATCGAAAAGATGGAAAATTTTTCTGGGATTATTCCCACAAAAATACTTCTATTGGGAAAATACATTCGTTCTATGGTAATTTTGCTGTAAATGTGCGTGCTTACATCTATCTTAAGATGTTAGGCCCTAAAGGATTAAAAAGAGTTTCTGAAAACGCTGTGATTAATGCTAATTACCTAATGAAAAAACTGCAAGCACATTATTTAGTCCCATTCAAAGATGAATATTGTATGCATGAATTTGTAGCTAGCGGTAAATGGCAGAAGGATAAAACCGGAGTAAAAACTTTGGATATAGCCAAAAGACTCTTAGATAAAGGAATTCATGCTCCTACCATCTACTTCCCACTTATAGTCTCGGAAGCAATGATGATAGAACCCACAGAAACGGAAAGCAAGGAAACTTTAGATGAATTTATTGAAGCTATGGTAGATATTGCTGCAGAAGCTGTAAATTCACCTGAAACACTAAAAGAAGCACCACTAAACACTCCGGTTCGCCGGGTGGACGATACCAAAGCGGTACGCGAGCTTAATGTGAAATTTGAGTGGTAAATACTAATTTATTAATCTTCTAGCCCGAGCCCTAATAGCTCGGGCTTTTTTATTTCCAAATTTAGAAAATATATTTAGCATTATTAACATTTACCATTAGTTTATTAAGAAAAGTAAAATGGAGGAAAAAATGAAAAGACTGGAAAACAAAAAGATAGTTATCACCGGTGGATCCGGAGGAATTGGCTCTACAGTAGCAAAAATGATGCTGGCTGAAGGCGCTAAAATTCTTTTGGTTGATATAAACGAAAGAGCATTGCAAAAAACAGCAGAAGATTTAAACTCACCAAATGTGCACACCTTTGTTGCAGATGTTAGCGATGAAGAGCAAGTAAAAGCTTATGCTAAGAAGGCTAAAGAGCTTTTCGGCAATGTAGATGTGTTTTGCAACAATGCTGGTATAGAAGGCGAAGTTAAACCATTAGAAGATTATTCGCTGGATAAATACCATAAATTAATGTCCATTAACGTGGATGGAATGTTTTATGGGCTGCGTTATATCTTTCCATTGATGAAAGAAAAAGGCGGTTCGGTTATTATGACATCATCGGTAGCTGGCTTAACTGGCACAGCCAATATACTTCCCTATGTTACCAGCAAACATGCTGTCATAGGTATGATGCGCTCAGCAGCTCTGGAAGGTGCTCCTCACAAAATACGAGTAAATACAATTAACCCAGCTCCGGTAGATAATCGTATGATGCGCTCTTTGGAAGAGGGATTCACTCCTGGTCAGGCAGAAGCAGCTAAATCTAATTTCGAGCAATCTATCCCCCTACAAAGATATGCAACAAACGAAGAAGTAGCAGCTGCAGCAGTATTTCTAGCTAGTGATGAAAGTAGCTTTATTACGGGAGTAGTATTGCCGGTAGATGGTGGAATGACAGCTCAATAATATAATAAATACAAAAATCGGTGACCGATATTTCTGTCACCGATTTTTTTATTTATTGACAAATAGTTAAATAAATTTCCAAATAGCAGTAGGAGGATTTATGAAATTAAAATCACTCAAAATCGTTAACGTTTGTATGCTCTTTTTGTTCCTTATTATAGTTTTAAGTATTCTCTTTTATGAATTTATTCCATCACAACTTAAAGGTGCATCATTTTTGAGCGAAATCCATGAAATCGCCGGTATTCTTTTCTTTATAATGGCTATTTTTCACATAAGATTGAATTGGAATTGGCTAAAAAATCAAATCTTTAAGAAAAAGAAAAGATAACATATCTTGCCTGTATTGATGTTTTAGGAACACTTTGTGCACTTCCTGCTTCCAACCTACAGGCAAATGATAATCCTCATACGAAAACACTTACCATAGAATGCGAATACAAAGTATGTAATGTTTCCGAATATTTTAATGGTTAAGTAGGAATCGAAAAAGATGGATAGCCAATCATCACACAACATACTCAGTTGTAGCAAAATAAAGAGAGCGGTGATTATATTTACAAAATCTTAGGACTGGAAGCGGGAGAAGTAATAAAAATAAACTGTAATAAATTTGGAAAAAAATACTAGAATATTATGATTCCAGAACTAAAATAAACAAAAGCTCTATAGCAGAAAAAACTCTCTAAAATGGTAACTAAAAGCTTTTGGGTTTAGTATTTTATCTCTTTTTAATCATGTAATTTTAAAGTAAAATATTGATTATATTGGATTAGCCTACATGAAACTGTTCCACACCGTAACTGAACGTACTTTTGGGTTGCTTCCCTGCAATACTCATACCTATTGTTAGGGGTCCCAAACGTCCTATTAACATAGTGAAGATAATTATCGCTTTACCAGCGTAACTTAGAGTAGAGGTTATACCAGTAGATAATCCTACAGTTCCAAAAGCTGAAGTTATTTCGAAAATTAAGTCAAATAGAGAATGAGTTTCAGTATTTGCTAAGATTATCAAATCAACCAGAATTAATGAGATTCCTAAAAATATTATGACAAAGGCAATCTTAACAGTATGTTGAGGAACTTTATGCCCGAAAGCATTTGTATCTTTGTTTCCTTTTAATATAGCAATTATCGATAATACTGCAATCGAAAAGGTTGAGCATTTTACCCCACCCCCGGTACTGGCGGAGCCAGTTCCAATGAACATTAACACAATTATTACAAATAGTGATGTAATACTATATGATGTTATATCGAATGAATTAAATCCAGTTGTCGAAGATGCTGAAATTGATTGAAACAATGTTGTTAGGAATCTATTTGAATCTGAATAATGTGTAAGCAAAGTTTCTGAATAGAAGATTATAATCGAACTAATACCAATAATAATTGCAGAAGTAACCAGCACTAGTTTTGAATATGGCATTAATCTGCAGAATTTAAGGTTCTTATTTTTGAGCTTAGAAAAGACGTCATATAACACCACAAACCCAAGACCACCTGCCATTGTAATTAAATATGTAGTTATATTTATTCCATAATTAAATTGATACTGTGACATACTATCCGAGAATAAAGAAAAACCAGCTGTACAAAAAGCTGAAATAGAATGGAAAATGCCATAATATATTGCTTTTGATATTGAGAAATCTTGATAAAAGAAAACAGTGTATAAAACTGCACCGAATAATTCTATAATCAATGTTGTAACTATTACGATTTTAACTACTTTTAAAACGTTTTCAGCTGTAATACCAGAATCTCCTGATAGTATTTCTTTCATGAAAAACGAACCCTGCAACGATATATTTCGCCTAATAATATAGATAAGTAAAACCACAAATACCATGTACCCTAAACCTCCAACTTGTATTAAAAGCAGAATAATAATCTGCCCAAACAAATTGTAAAAAGTTCCTATATCAACTACACTTAAACCTGTTGTTGATACTGCTGAGGCCGAGGTAAATAACGCATCAATAAAAGGCTGATTTGTTCCCGTTGCAGAAGAAATTGGTAAACTTAAAATAATAGCACCAATAATTATTAAAATTACAAAACCGAATAAAAGAATTTGCTCTTGTGTATATTTAATAAAAACTGACTCAAATTTAGAACGCTGTTTTGTAGGTTTTGGATTATAATATAATTTCTCGTTATCCATCATATCCTCCATTTTAATTCAGCTCGGCTAATTTTTCCCTTACCCTAGCGCTCACCATATCCATTATCCACACTACTGCCGCAATAAGCCAGATAATAAGTCCTACATTATGCCAGCGCAGTAATTGTTGTTGTTGCAGAAGCAGCAGACCAATACCACCACCACCCACAAAACCGACGATAGTAGCCATACGAACATTTATATCCCAGCGATAGATAGTAAAAGCCAGGTAAGGCGA
Organism: Candidatus Cloacimonadota bacterium; assembly: GCA_030445745.1. Taxonomy (GTDB): domain Bacteria; phylum Cloacimonadota; class Cloacimonadia; order Cloacimonadales; family TCS61; genus JASUTE01. The sequence continues at coordinate 94,766 of JASUTE010000004.1, read as the reverse complement.
AATAATTTGTGGGATAACAGCATAGATCCAGGTTTGTAACGTGCTGGCTCCAGTTGCTTTAATAGCTTCTACTGGGCCAGGATCAATATTTTCTATCTGTTCGGAATATAATTTAGTAAGAGCTGCTATGGAGTGTATCATCAAGGCCAGCATACCAGCAAAAGGTCCTATACCCACCCAAACACTAAAGATAATAGCCCACACTAAAGCTTCTATTGATCGGAAAATAGTAGCTACTGTTCTTATAACCAAATACACAGCATTTCCCAGTATAGTTTTCGGCATTAGATTGCGGGCAGCAAAAAAGCTAAGAATAAAGGCAAATGGAATTGCTAAAACCGTAGCTAATAATGCCAAAAAAATTGTTTCAGCCAAAGCTTCCAAAGCCATATTCAGCATTTTGGTATTTTTTTGGGCACTTGCGAAAATCCTATCCTTATACTTTGCATAATTAGTTGCAGAAATTAGCTTTTGCAACCGCTCTTCCAACATATTCCCCGTATTAAAATTTTTGTATTTAATTTTTTCCAGCTTCTGTAAAATAGGTTTAGGAATTTCAGCTTTTTTCATTTGTTCAAAAGAGTCTTCTGTAAGCTGATAGCCCACAATGCTGGGATCAAAAATCCCTGAAGTTATACCTCCAGCTTTAGAAAAGCCTGTAAAAAACTTATAGGGTTGCACTTCCACTATATTCCAACCTACAGTAAAAGTTATAACAAGAGCTATTGCTACACTCCAGCCCCAAAACGTCTTCGTCCACTTCTTTTTCTGGCCCTTCCTAAACATCTTGTAACCCAGGGAAAGCTTACTGAAAAAAGTAGCCAAAGCTGCTACGATTCCAGCTAAAAACAGATAAAGGTAACTGAATTCAATTGTAGCCCATAAATTTACTAAAAAATATACACAACTAAACAAATATGTCCAGAATAGAAGATCGGTTAGCAAGCCTTTGGCGGTATTTTTTATTATAGTTCTCATCGTATCTCCACCTCCTCAGCTTCCTCGCCGTAAATATCTTTGAATTTTTGCTCATCTATCTCTGTGGGAATACCATCAAAAACAATTTTGCCATTTTTTAATGCCACAACCCGAGAACCATATTTACGAGCAAGACTAAGAAAATGCAATGAGCAAATAACAGTTATATCATCTTTTTTGTTCAACTCACCCAGATATTTCATCACTGAATCTGCTGTTGCAGGATCCAGACTGGCTACTGGTTCATCTGCCAGAATTAATTTGGGATTTTGCATCAGGGCACGGGCAATAGCTACACGTTGCTGCTGTCCACCGCTTAAATTCCTAATTTTGTTATTAGCAAAATCGTTTAAACCAACTCGTTGTAAATTTTGCTGTGCTTCTTGTACATCTTGTTTGTGTTGTCTGAATGTAAGTGCATGCCACAATGAAACATAGCCTAGTTTACCACTGAGTACATTGGTGAGTGCACTGAGATTTTTGATTAGATTGAACTGTTGAAAGATCATACCGATGCGCCTTCTTATTTTTCTCAGTCTTATACCTTTCGCTGATATTACATCTTCACCATCGATATTGATTCGGCCGGATGTAGGCTCGATCAGCCGGTTCAAACAGCGTAACAGGGTAGATTTGCCAGAGCCAGAAAGCCCCAATAAAATTAAGAACTCTCCCTCTTTCACTTGCAAGTCTATTCCCTGCAAAGCATGAGTACCACCTGCGTAGATCTTATGCAGTTCAGAAATTTCAATAATATTTTTCATTCCAGCATATCCGCTGCATCGCTTCCAGTTAATTTCAAGGTTTCACGAACAATGTCGTAGTCGGAATCTTTAGCTCGCACCAAATCATCTATATCTAAGATCTCATACAAAATTCGTTTGCCTTTTTTAGTTTTAGCAAATTTTAACAGTTCATCTACAATTTCCTCTTTCATCTCTTTGGGGAAATTTTTGCGGAAAGCAACGGTATCGTTAGGAATCCAATCGGTAAATCCGATAATTTTAATTTTTTCAACCACATCGGGATAAGTTTCTATAACAGCACGGCGTGCATCGCGTATTTCATTATCATTGGAAGGAGTCCAAAATGTACATCCCACATCTGCTCGCCCTTGATAGACGGCTAAAATTGCCTGCGGATGTCCCCCAGCAAAAAAAGTTCTGGCAGGCTTTATACCTTTTTGCTTCAGCAATGCAGAAGGATAAATATAACCCGAAGTAGAAGCCGCATCGGTATATGCAATTACCTTCCCTTCTATATCCTCGATAGAATCGATACCACTTCCAACTTTTGCTACAAACTGACCACGATACTTTTCCATACCCTGGCGAACAACTGTTAATTCTACTTCTGCACCAAATTTCTCGTGTGCCAAAACATAAGCAAAAGTAGCTAACCAAGCGATATCAGTTTCTTTGGTTCCCATTGCTTCTATTACCGAAGCGTAGCTGGTGGGTACTGCAACTTTAAAGCTATAGCCTGTAACTTCTTCCAAATGATCGGCAATTTCGCGACCGCTTGTAATAATTTTACCGGCCTCCATGGAAGGAACAAAATACATTTTAATCGGATTATGCTTGCTGCCTAATTTAGCATTGGTGTTACAAGCAGCTACAGATAGTAAAAATGTTAAAATTACAATCAATTTAATTATTTTCATCTTCTACTCCTAATATTTTCTTCAACTCAGTTAAATCCTGAATTTCAAACTCGGGAACAATGTTGCTGCTGTTGGCAGCATTTAGCGGATTGAACCAGCAGGTTCTTATGCCATAATCAATTCCACCTTTTATGTCTGAAAATAAATTATCGCCGACAATTAGTACCTGTTTTTTATTTTTGTGAAGTATTTTTTTAAATACAAAATCAAAGATCCTTCTATCGGGTTTAGGAAAGCCAATTTCTTCCGAAATAAACAGCTGTGAATAGTAATTTGCTAACTCCGATTTTTCTATGCGAGACCGCTGTACATCTTGCAGACCATTGGTTATTAAGTTTATTTCGAATTTGCCAAAAAGCTGCTGCAAAATTTGCTTAGCACCTGGCAATAGATAACGGCATCGGCTAAGTTCACTAATGTATTTTTTGCTAAACTCCGCTGCTTTACCTGGCAAACGACTTTGTTCTAAGAAAAGCCGAAAGCGCTCGATTCTAAGTTTTTTTGCAGAGATCTGTCCTTGCTCGAACTTTTCCCACATTCTATTATTACACTGTGCGTAAGTTTTTGCTAACTTGCCATTTTTATCTATTATTCCAAAATAGGATAAAGTTTTTGTGAAAGCAGTTTGCTCCGCTTTGGAAAAATCGAATAAAGTCCCGTCAGCATCAAATAAAATCGTTTTAATTTCCATATAACCTCCATATTTTCTATTGACTTTAATTATAAATACAACTTATTCGTAAATATATTTTCTTAATTTAAGAGGTTAGAATGTTTTTTAGAAATGATCTGCAAAATAAAAAAGCAGTAGAGATAAAAGTCCCCCGCAAAAAAACGATGATGTGCTTGAACGAAAGCACGCTGGACCCTTTTTCAGTAATTAAAGATGCCTTTTTAAAAAAGATGCAAAATGTACATTTGAACCGTTATTTTAATCCTATTAGTAGCAGTTTGAAAAAGAAACTGGCAAACTATGTTGGGACAAACACTCAAAACCTGGTTTTAGGCAATGGCGCCGATGAGATGCTCTACTATATTTTTACAGCCGTGCGCAATAGTTCGGAAGATTATGCCGTTTCTCTGTCACCCTCCTATTTCGACTACAAGAGCTATACTTCCGCAGTGGGAATGCAGATAAAATTTTTGCACTTAGATAAAAATTTTGATTTTAATCCAGATAAGTTTTTAGAAATGTGCAACCATACTAATTGTAAATTAGCTATATTGTGCAATCCTAATAATCCTACTGGTAATTTGTTTCCTAAACAAAAACTACTGTATATAATTGAAAAATGCAATAAATTGGTGCTAGTTGATGAAACTTATTTTGAATTTTCAGGTGCAACTTTGCAAAATTATGTGGAACGGTTTCCTAACCTAATTTTAGTACGTTCATTTTCAAAATCTTTTTCTGCTGCCGGCTTACGCTTTGGCTATGCTATTTCCAATCAGCAAAATATACAACAGCTAAAAAAGGTGATAACAGCATTCAATTTAAGTTTGTTAACACAAACTTTTGCTGATACTATACTTGATTTTAGAGAAATATTCTTACAGCATACCCAAAACGTAATTAAATTACGTAATGAAATGTATGAAAGCTTACGCCAACTTGATGGTATAAAGGTAGAACCCTCTTCTACCAACTTTCTGGCTTTCACTGCTGGAGAAAACAGCACTTCACTTTTCCAATATTTACAAGAAAACGAAATTGCCGTGCGTGATATAAGCGCTCATCCAATATTGAAAAACTATCTGCGGGTCTCTGTAGGCACACCTACAGAAAACCATACTTTTTTTGAATTAGAAAAAAAATTTAGTGAGGGGAGAACATGAAAAAATTAGATTTTTATTACTTTTCGGGTACTGGAAACACCTACCTTGTGGTAAAAGAGATGAAAGACTTCTTTGAAACACATGGTTATAAAGTTGATCTTTTTCGTATAGAAAAATCGGAAGCAGACCAAATAAATCCAGATAATTTACTAGGTTTGGCTTTTCCTGTAATTATGCAATCCACCTTTAAATTTATCTGGGAATTTTTGGAAGATATTCCCACTATCGCAGAACCGCAAGATGCTTTCATGGTGGATACCATGGCAATTTTTAGTAGTAGTTTAAAAAGTGCTGTTTACAGGCTTCTAAAAAAGAAGGGCTATCGTCCCATTGGTGCTAAAGAGATAAAAATGCCACATAATATGAACCTAAAAAAACCAGCACCCAAAGTTGAAAAACTGCAAGAGAAAGGGATTAATAAAGCTCGTAAATTTGCCCACGATATCACTTTCGGCATTAGTAAGTGGCCTCATCTTCCCCTACCCAATCCTATGAAAAAAATATCACAAAGTGAAAAATTTTTGGATCTCCTACGAAATAAATATGAATTTGATATAGACACTACCAAGTGCATAAAATGCGGACTTTGCTACAAATTATGTCCAGTAGATAACATCACTATGGATCATTATCCCGAGTTCGAAGATGAGTGCCAAATGTGTATGCGCTGTCTTAGTTTTTGCCCCACTGAAGCGATAAAGCCAGAAAACAAGAATTTTTACCCTTACAGAGCAGTAGAAAGCTCGAAAATATTACAAGAAGGAGAAAAATATGTATAAACTTTTATTAATTGCCCTCGTGCTCATCAATTCCTTGTTATTTGGAATGTCCGCCAACCAGGCAGAAAAGCCTTTTTCTATGCCAGAAAATCCCAATCACCAATTCTGCTACGACCTCCTACAAAATCTAGATACCACGGAAAACTTATTTCTCTCTTCCTTTAGCATCCGAACCGCTTTGGCGATGGTATATGCAGGTGCTAAAGGTAACACCGCTAAACAGATGCAACAAGTGCTGTATTTTGATAATTCAGAAGATTTCCAGGCAGCTTTTGCTTCCCAAACAAACTCTGTGAAACAGGTAAAATATTCCCAACTGAATATTGCCAATGCCTTGTGGGTGCAGCAAGATTTTCAGCTACTAAATTCCTACCAAAAAAAACTACAGAAATATTACCAAACAGAAGCCTATAAACTAAATTTTTCTACACCAGCTTCTTTGGAAAAATCTAGACAAAAAATTAATAGATGGGTTGAAGCTCAAACAAAAAACAAGATAAAAGATTTAATAAAACCAGGCATTTTGCAACCTACAACCAGAGTAGTTTTAACCGATGCCATCTATTTTCTAGGAAACTGGGAGTTCCCATTTGACCCCAAAAATAATTTTGAGGATTATTTCTATGCTGCTGCCGAAAAACAGCAAACTGATTTTATGCGCAAAGAATTAACCATAAATTACACTGAGAATCCAAAGTATCAGCTGGTTCAAATTCCTTACAAACGAAACGAGCTATATTTGGAAATTTTACTGCCTAAAGCAAACAGCAATATCGATGATGTTTTAGGTTCACTTACCAACAATGAAAAACAGCATTCTAAACCAAAACCAGAAAGAGTTGAAGTAATAATACCCAAATTTAAGCTTACTAAAACCTTGAATTTGAAAGCAGTTTTGCAGAAAATGGGAATGAAGGATGTCTTCGGCAATGACGCTGACCTTTCGGGTATGAATAAGCAGAAAGCCCTATACTTGAGTGCAGTGTTGCATAAAGCATTTGTGCAGGTAGATGAAACAGGAACAGAAGCTGCTGCAGCTACTGGCGGCGTGGTTGCCATAAAATCGGCACCACCTGTGAAAAACAAAATTTTTCGCGCCGATCATCCCTTTTTATTTCTCATAAAACACAGAGAAACAGGAACTATTTTATTTAGTGGTGTTCTCCAAAACATTCAATAATTTCTCGGCAGCCTTTAGATCTTCCAAGGTATCGATACCAAAGCCTTTGTAGTTGGTTTGCACCATTTTAATTCTTGTGCCGTTTTCCAAGAAACGTAATTGCTCCAATTTTTCTGTTTTTTCCAGAAATGTTGGTTCGTGCTGCACAAATTTCATTAGCGCTGGTTTTCTATAAGCATACACTCCAATGTGCTGAAAATACCTCTGTATGGCATCTTGCTGGCGATGAAATGGTATTGGCGAGCGTGAAAAATAGAGGGCAAAACCCTCTCTATCGCACACCACTTTTACTCGATTTGGATTTGCAAAATCCTTCTGCATAGCATGCATAAGCGAAGCCACTTGCACCGACTTATTTTGGAATTGATCTACTAAAGTTTGTAAAGCAGCAGTTGTAATAAATGGTTCATCGCCCTGCACATTCACCACGATATCTGCTGGCATATCGGCCACCACTTCCGCAATTCTATCACTTCCACTTCTGTGATTAGGTGAAGTTATTTGCACAGCTCCGCCAAAAGCCAACACTGCATCTCGAATTCGTATATCATCGGTAGCTACTATTACCTTCTGAAATAAACCAGCTGCTTGCACTTTTTCATAAACACATTGAATTATAGATTTGCCAGCCAGCAGTTTCAGTGGTTTTCCAGGTAAACGAGTAGAATTGTAGCGAGCGGGTATTACAGCTACTTTCATCTTTGCATTTCCATATATACTTTGTAGGAAAGTAGATGATCTTTATAACAAACTTGTACGGAACTACGGAGTATTTTAAATGCACCTACATTTTGGGCAGTTTCTACTGAAATATATTTATCTATATTCTGGTTATGGGAAGCTAGCAGACCTTGCACATGTTTTTCCAGATATTCAGCAATACGCAAACGCCCATTTTCAGCAGCTTTTTCCCAGGCACGTACTAAATCGGCACTGCTAGCCATCGTTTGGCAGGTAACCACACCGTTTTCATCTTCTAAACTTCCATATTGGTACCAAGTAGGAACCTTAGAAGATGTTTTTATATTTCCGCTTAATCCTAACTTAATTTCTGCAGGTGCAAATAAACCGATAAAATAGTTGTGCAATTTTGTTTCAGCTTTCAACTCCAGCTGTTCGTAAATTTTTTGTGCTTGCAGTGGGTCACCCACGTTCATCCTGAATTTCACCTGCATATCTGCTAAATCGTCTTCAGCCTCCCTATTTCCCATTTTGGAAATTACAATAGAAGCTCTATTACGGTTGGAAAACACAGCTGCCATCTTGCGGGCAGCATCTATCGAGCTTTCTTTATCCGACTTTAAAGGAGCAATTCCCACAACAGCTTTCTGAGGAATCTTGTGCATCCAGCTAGGCAACGGTGCTTGCATTTTATCTTCAAAATTTGCTTTAGGTGTTACCGATATTTGGTTTTTATGTGAAGCACAACTTACCAAAAATATTATTAAAATCAACCAACTAAATTTTTTCATATCTTTTTCTTATTCTTTTTCATATACACCATCAAAGCGGTAATATCAGTATGATTCACTCCCGGAATTCTAGCAGCTTGCCCCAATGATTCCGGCTTTATCTTTTGTAGTTTTTCCCTGGCTTCATAAGCTATTGAATCTATATGCATATAATTTATGTCGCTGGGAAGTTTATGCTCTTCCATGTTTTTGAACTTATTTATCTGCTCCTGTTGACGTTTTAAATAGCCTTCATATTTTATCTCTAAGCTAATTCTGTTTTGAATATCCTCGGTAACGTCTTTAGGTAACTTAAATCCATATTTTGTCAAATCTTTAAATTCTATCTCCGGCCTTTTTAGCAGGTTAGCAAACTTGGTAGCGTGTTTCATACCAGGCACTAGCTGGCAATTATTTTTTCTTAAAAAATCCAGTTCACGCGCTTTGATCTGTTGTACTTGCTGATATTTTTGCCATCTTTTCTCGGAAACTAACCCCAGCTTGTAACCAAGGGGCATAAGCCGTTCATCTGCATTATCTTGCCTTAGGAATAACCGATATTCAGCTCTGGAAGTAAATAAACGGTAGGGTTCATTGGTTCCTTTGGTTACCAAATCATCTAAAAGTACACCAATATAGGAATTGGAACGATCGAAGATAACGGGATCTTTTTTATCGAGTGATAGCACTGCATTTATACCTGCTGCCAAGCCCTGGGCAGCTGCTTCTTCGTAGCCGGAAGTTCCGTTAATCTGTCCAGCCAAATACAACCCGGAAATACGCTTGCTTTCCATAGTTATCCGCAATTCTTCCGGAATTATATAATCATATTCTATAGCATAGCCATAACGCATAATGCTGGCATTTTCCAAACCCGGAATGGAAGCCACCAGCTGCTTTTGCACTTGTGGTGGCAAACTATTGGAAATACCATTTACATAAGCTTCATGTGTGTTTAGCCCCTCAGGTTCAATAAAAACCTGGTGTTGTGGTTTACTGCTGAATTTTACTACCTTGTCTTCGATAGAGGGACAATAACGCGGTCCTACTCCATCAATGTAGCCGCCATATAAAGATGATTTATTTAAGTTTTCGTGGATTATTTTATGAGTTTGGGGATTGGTAAAAGTAAGGAAGCAACTCACCAGATTTTTCACCTTGATATCTCTGTAAAAACTAAAGCCTTCAGGATTTTCATCGCCGGGTTGTTCACTAACTTTGTCCAAGTCCACTGTGCGCAAATCGACTCGTGGCGGTGTTCCTGTTTTGAACCTGGCTAAGCGCAGACCAGCTTCCTGCAGTGATGCAGAGAGCTTTTCGGCTGCCGGTTCACCTGCTCGACCAGCACTATAATGCACATCGCCTATGTGAACCAAGCCGCGCAAAAAAGTACCATTTGCCAAAATTACTCTGGGTGCGTAGTATTCCTCACCCAGAAATGTCTTCACTCCCCTTATAGCTGTACCTTTTTTATCTAAAAGCAGTTCATCTACTATTGCCTCTACTAAAAATAGGTTATCCTGCTCTTCCATAACTTTTTGCATGTAGGAAGAATACGCTTTTCTATCGTTCTGCGAGCGTGGTGCCCATACTGCTGGTCCCTTTTTCCTATTCAACATTCTAAATTGGATTCCGGTAATATCGGCTGCTTTGGCTATTTCGCCGCCTACACAATCTATCTCACGCGCAAGGTGACCCTTGGCTGGCCCACCTACTGATGGATTGCAAGACATCCGGCCAATACTTTCTAGCTTAATCACAAAAACCAGAGTTTTGGCTCCCATCCGAGCTGCAGCTAAACCTGCTTCGATGCCAGCATGGCCAGCTCCTACTACAATTACATCAAATTTGTTCATATTTCAACCTTGCTACCAGTTTTGAATCAAGCTTGCAGCTGTCAAGCACCAGAAGAAAAATAGGAAAATAATTTGAAAAGAAAGGTGATCGCTTTTTTTATTAGACACAAAGTTATCGATAAATATGTATAATTTGCCATCGTTGACCCAGGTTGTATGGTTGGATTGCCAGAAACCCAAACTCACTCTGTATCTGTAGATGCTGTGAATCACGTTACTGAAGCAGCTACCTCCTCGATAGCTTCTCCATTTTCGGTACTAACAGCCAAAGAAACTGTAAAGTTAGTACAAGAATACCTGCCGCCCGCACTGCCCCCCAAGCCTGGTGACAGAAGATCCTTCTAAGGTAGAGAAAGTTACTCCTAAACTTGAACTTGGTATTGACAGAAAATAGATTGCTGTAAAGCATACTATATGATTCTGAAATTCTGTTCTGCTATCTGCCATATTTTGTTCAGTAGCTTGGAAACAGGATAAGATAAATCTTGAAGTGAGGTATTATGAAAAAACCGGTTTCCGATCTTACCTTAAGACGTTTTCCCAAATACATCCAGTTTCTTAAAACACTGCAGAAGAGAGGTGAAAAATATACTTCAGCTTCAGAAATAGCACGCAGATTGGGAGTCCATCACACCCAAGTAAGAAAAGATCTGGCTCTAACCGGCGTGCGTGGTATTCCTAAAGTTGGGCATAAGGTAGACGACCTGATAAAAGCTATTACCAAGTTTATTTATTGGGATGAAATTTCCTATGCTTTTTTGGTGGGTGCAGGCCATTTAGGAACAGCTATTTTGCACTACCAAGGTTTCGTAAAAGCTGGGTTCCAAATTGTCGCTGCATTTGATAAAAATCCTGAGAAAATTGGAAAAAATATCGCCAGCGTTAAAATATACAATATCGACAGGTTTTCCTATTTTGCCGAAAAGATGGATGTAAGAATAGGTATAATAACCACCACCAGTGAAGTAGCACAAAAAATTACCGATCTTATGGTGAAAAATGGAATAAAAGCTATTTGGAACTTCACGCCGATAAAATTGAGCGTGCCTGCCGACATCATTGTGGAAAATGTGGACATCTACCCCAGTTTGGCCGTGTTATTAAGGAAATTGCACGAGCTAGAAAAAGCTAGCAGAAAAAAATAATTGAAAATGTCACTAACGGATTAGTAATTTTAACCTTAAAATAGTAAAATTCAACAGAACTTTCTTGAAAATATTTGCCTTAATACCACTATTGCCGGCAAAAATGTAAATGAAGTTCTGGGCGTACCTTTTTTCCCAAATGCAGAAATCCGATCAATATTCCCAAATAAAAGAACAGACAAAATCTGGTAAATTTACACCCTCTCACCCTCAAATTGGAAGATGAAAACCTGTATGCGTACTTCTTCGTTGATATTACCGACCATTTTCTCAATCGTGAGCAAAAGCGGGAAATGAAAGATAAAATAGTGGAAAAAGCTAAAAACGTTATCGATAAACAGATGCTAGTAGCTCAGCAAATTATCAGCCTTTTGGGTGAAACCACTTCAGAATCCAAGATTTTACTTCTTAACTTAATGATAATAGAGAACAACGAAATAGATGAGTAAGCTTTTCTTCGATGTTGGCAAAGTTCAAAATTTTCGGAAGAACTTTGCGTGATCGCATCATTTTCAAGCGTAGACAATAACCGGCTTATCGCCGAGCTTTCCGAGGGTTTGGGTAGTAGTGTAAAAGCCAATATCCTGGCCACATTTTCCAGCAAGTAATTTCCGAAATAACAGCAAGCAAACGCTATTTGGAAGAAATTGTAGTTCTTAGTAAATAGCGAGCGCTAGTACCACATTATTTCACAAAAAATATTTGACACATAAATTACAAAACTAATAATTCGAGTGTAGATTTTATTGGATTGAAATTTAAAGGGGGAAAAGATGAAAAAATCTGATTTACAATACTTAGCATACATCAAAGTTACCCCCCCCCCCCCATTATTTTATTAACTAGCAAAATATTAAGGTGTAAAAATAAGTTCATTTTAGCAAGCTCTCTGCTACCTTTGCAGGGAGCTAAAACATAGCATGAGCGGGATTGTGATCGAAAAAAAACTATGAAGGAGAAAAAGATGAAAAAATTAACAATAATCTTAGCCATGCTTATGCTAACCGTCATAAGTTTAAATGCTGAACAAATTATATTTAACGAAAGTGATAGAGATACTGCCTCGAATATCCAAGGTACTGTTGAAGTATGGGACTATGTCCAAAAAGAGTGGGTCCCTGCTGCTAATGAACCAATTACAGTTAAACTTATCTATGATGACGAGCATGGTGGTGGAGTATTTGCCGTAACCCCATCTGGATTTAGTACAGATAATCTCGGACATTATTCTTATAATTTTTCTGATCAATATCATAATTATGAATATTGCGATGAAATAAGAGTTTATTTCCGTGGCAGCATGTATGTAAGTTACTATGATGGTATCGAAAGAGTAGATATACAGTGGTATCAAGCATTCTAACTAACCCGTCAGTCCGAACTTGTTCGGGCTGCCATTATATTCTAGGAGGTAAAACAAATGCGAAATAAAAGCAAATTTTTATTACTTATATTAACCATATTTTCAATTTCATTCTATGCCCAATCTATAGATTTTGAATATGTGCAAACTATAGACCAGGTGGCAGAGTATAGATTTTCAAGTTTTTTAAAAAAAAATAATAAAATTTATATAAGTGCTAGGGGAGGCATAGAAGAATATAATATAGATACAGATGGCAGTTTAAATTTAAATTCCAGAATAAAAATTTTCGATTTCTCTAAAGCTCAAATATTTGACAATTTACTATATTTAGCAGAAGCTGAATATGGTGATAATTCTTCTAAAATCAGCATTATTGATATTTCCGGGAATGAAATGATAAAGGTTGATTCTTTGTTGGTTAATACTCCTGTTATTATGAATATGAAAGTAAATGAAGACTACATACTCTATAGCAAAAGTGGCAGCACCTTGGCAACACTGGTAGATAAAGAAACCCTGGAAACCATAACCACCCTGGAAGTTGGAGCACAATATACCTTAATAGGAAATTACTTAATATTCAATATGCTAAATGCCGCCACCGATGAAGGAGCTCTTTGTGTTTGGGATATCAGTAATCCCTTAGAGCCAGTAGAGGTAGATTTTTCAATAATAGGAGACCTGCAATTTATCTATTACTATTATGTGCACAACAATCTGCTTTATGTTTGCAGATCAGATGATATTGTGATTGTGGACATAAGCGATTTCACCGACATGCAAATAGTCGGTAGAGTTGATAATATTCCTCAATACGATTATTATTATATACCAAGCTGCAGAATCTATGAAGATATGCTTATATTCAACGATGGCAATAATTATTTTTGGTTTTACGATATTAGCGATCCGGCAAACCCGCAATTTATCGCCAGAAAAACCGAACTTAAGACCAGTGGTTCAGTTCAAAAAAATAATTTTATCCCCTACTCTTCCTACCTATACACCGTAAGTCATTGGGGAAATATAGCCCAGATGGATGCAACCATGCTTCCCCAAATAGAAGTGATAGATGAATATGGCTCGGGAGGAATGTTTAATTTATTTAATACATATAGCGAGCCCTTTTTGATATACAATAATTTCCCTCAATATCGCTATTTTAATTCCAATGAAGACAGCCCCCAAGTACACAAAATGGAGCCTGCCTTTTATGGACTTGGATATGTTGCCAGTAACGAAGATTATATTTGCTATATGACAAATCCAGAAATTGGGGTAAATTACCTGCGGCTTTATAGCTGTAATGAAGAGGAAATTATTTTAGAGAATGAAATCCAAATGAGTAGTTACTGTTACTATGTTTACTTAGAAAACAACTATCTTTTTTTACGTAATAGTGCGGATGATTTGGAAGTTTATGAAATCTTACCTGATTACACTATAGAGTATGTGCAAGATATTTATTTAGGTGAAGATCCCTCTCTATTACAAAAACCGGACGAGACATTTTCTAATAACATTTTTATTTCTTATGAACAAGGTGATTTGAAATATACAAGTGTACGCGAAAACACACCACCATTTTCAGAAATAGCAAATTTTCAACTAAATATCGGCGAAAGCATCTATAATAGGATGTATATATTAGAAGCAGATAAATTATTTCTAGCCAAATATAATAGTTTACAGCCAGATCAATATTGCTTATGCCAATACACATATCCAAACACACTGGAAAGCCTAGATGAACTAACCAGTGAGAATATAATCAAACCCATTGGTAATTTTTTATGGGGTAAAGATGAAGATATCTATGAAACAGAAGTTGTCTTTTATACATGGCAAAATGATTCCATCGAATTTATTGGCGATTACGATTTTGGTATCGATGTTACCGATAATATTATGCTCCCTGAAAGAAATAAATTATATGTAGTAGGAAGATACCAATTAGATGAATATAATATTACTCTTACTGCTAATCAACCAAACGAGGTACCTAGTTATGAGCTTACCTTGCAAAACCATCCCAATCCCTTTAATCCCAGCACTACCATCTCCTTTATACTGCCCGAACCAGCTTCTCAGGTAAAAGTGAATATTTATAACCTAAAAGGGCAAAAAATTAGAACATTAAGCAGAAATTCGCTACAGCAAGGTGAGCACAGCTTAATTTGGAATGGTAAAGACCATGAAAATAACTCAGTAGCTTCGGGCGTATATCTATATCGCCTGCAGGTAGATGGCAAGACCAAGGCAACCAGTAAATGTTTGTTGTTGAAGTAGGGAAACTTCATATTTATTTAAATCTAAAATATATTTGACACATAAATTACAAAACTAATAATCCGAGTGTAGATTTTATTGGATTGAAATTTTAAAAAATGGGAAATTCCCATCTCCCTTATTTTGGAGGTTGAAGAAAATGAAAATAATAAATATACTCATTTGTTCCCTATTATTTACAGCGTTATGGTCTATACAACAAGTTGGCCCTAGCGGAATATCTGGCTGGTACATGGCAGTAGATGATATCACAGGCAATATGTATGTGTCTAGTAGAAATGAGAAAGTATATAAAGTTACCCAAGACGAGCAATGGCAAGAGATGCAATTTAGTTGTAGCGTTAATGAAGAAATACAATCTTTAACAGCTTATAATAACACAGTTTTCATAGGCACTAACGAACATTTATACAGATCACTGGATGGAGGACAAAGTTGGAGCATAACAGAGAATGGCTTAAGCCAAGCTGGTTCACCATTAACCTTGCATATTTATGAACCAGAACCAGAGATTGTATTTGCTCAGATGGGATTTAATATGTGGTATAGAAGCGAAAACAATGGTTCTAGTTGGTCAGCTTTACCTACTTTTCTCTGGTGTCAGATACTTGCTTACAATACAGACACCAATTTTATCTTATTAATAAACAATCAAAATCTATATAAAAGTTACGATAAAGGCAAAACCTGGATAGAAGAGAATAACGCTTATTTCCAAAATACAGATTTTGCAATACTCTCAGCGATTACTATTGACGATTCAACTTATATTATTGGTGGGACAACTGAAACAAATATAAATGATCGAGTTTTTATTACCTATGATGGTGGTGTGAGCTGGCAGAATATAACTTTTGGCTACAATTTTAACTTCCCCAGCGATTTGGAAAAACATTCAACTGGAATATATATGAATGCAGGCCGCGCCGAAAGTGAAAACAGAGATTTTGGGGTATATAAATTAGATTTGGAAAACAGTAACTGGATAAAAATGGGAGATGATTTTGCCATCGAAAATAACGGTTTATACATAGATTCTTACCAAGAAGATATAATTTTCCTTAGTTTCAGTGCTGGGATTTTTAAATTCAATGCTATTACAAATGAAACAACTAATATAAATCCTATTGATATTTATGGACAGCACATTTTTTTTTGTAACAAACCACCTGCAGACAATTCCACAAAATTTTGTGGTAGTTCCTTGCTATTTAGAAAAGATAGTAATATGCAAACATGGACAAGAGTAGATTCTGTATATAATATTTTTGATTTTGCCCAATCTCCTTATGACAGTAGCTTCTGCATAGCCAGTTCTATAAGAAAAGGAATATACATTTCTGAAGATGGAGGTAATACCTGGCAACCTTCTAATAATGGTATCGAGGAAGATCACAGGCAGTTAATTGGCAATGTACAATTTTTAACAGATCAAATTTTGGTTATCAGCGGCAAACAATCTTCTGTGAATGCATACAATAGCATTTCGTTTATATATCGAAGCGAAGATAGAGGTCAAACCTGGACTAAAATATTGCAAACGGATGAAAACCAGGGAGAGGAAAGTATCTCTCTGTATGATTTAATAAAAGTGGATAATACTTATTATGCTCGTGCTGTATACAGAGGAATAGTTAAAACAGAAGATCTGGGGTTAACCTGGGAAACAGTATTTCAGCTTCCCAATAGAACCTACGGGGGATTTGCTTACCAACCACAAACTCATAATTTTTATATAAATACTTCCAATCATTCCTTAGAAGTATCTCGCGATGAACTATTTCGCACCCAAGATTTTGTTGACTACGAAGATTGTATCCAAGACATTTCCTACGATTATCGCGTTATAGATTTTGAGTTGCGTTCAAACCAACCAGGCACAATCTTTATGTCTCCTAGCAACAGGTTCAATTATAATGGGCTTGCTCCTCATCTTTTTGTAACACAAGATGATGGGAACAACTGGGAAGAGATAAATTTTGAAGATATTCCATTAAGAAATAAGTTGGTCAATATAGATTATTATGAATCTACAGATGAGTTGATAATTTGTCCCGATTTCTCTTCTATTTACCAAGTAGACCCCGACTTTGTAGGAACTACTAATCATCCTGTAGCGATCCCTGTTTATCAACTCGCTAACCATCCCAACCCCTTTAATCCCAGCACTAATATCTCCTTTATACTGCCCGAACCAGCTTCTCAGGTAAAAGTGAATATTTATAATCCAAAAGGGCAAAAAATTAGAACATTAAGCAGAAATTCGCTACAGCAAGGTGAGCACAGCTTAGTTTGGAATGGTAAAGACGATAATAATAACTCGGTAGCATCGGGTGTATATTTATATCGTCTGCAGGTAGATGGCAAGACCAAGGCAACCAGTAAGTGTTTGTTGTTGAAATAAGAAAAACATAAAATTAAACAAAACTATTTGACAATTCTGCCAACTTCATTGCTGCTTAAACTGTAGGAGGGAATTATGGAAAACATAACTTTGCAAGATCTTATTAGAAATTTATATGAAGCCAAAGGCTGGATGAAATTCATCGGGGTGATGCTAATAATAGGCGGTATATTTACCGCAATCACGATCTTCGGTATAATTATAGCATGGCTGCCGATTTGGTTAGGAATTATTTTGTATAAATCCGCCAACTTAGTAGAACAATCTTACCTGGCTAATTCCGAAGAACAGTTGGTAGAGGCATTAGCCAATATCAAGAAATATTTCACCATACAAGGAATTGTAATGATAGTTTACATAGCTTTTTTCGCTATAGCGTTTTTTGCAGGTAGTGCTACAACTTTTATGAACTAGCAATATGAAAAAGAATGAACTATTTCGCGATCTGCTAATTTCACTATTGGTTGGTGCTGCCAGCCTAATAGGTTTGGAAAAAGGTTTAGAGAGTTTGCAGAAAAAGATGGAGAACAATAAAAAATGAAGTATTATAGAAAACTTATTGGTAAAAAATGCTATCTTTCACCGGTTTCGGAAGAAGATGCTGACCAATATTGCCAATGGTTAAATGATTGGGAAGTTACGCAAAACACGCTAGTATTCCGACAACAACTTAGCCTGAGCAAGGAAGAAGACATACTAAAAGAAATGATAACTAGCGGTGCTGCTGCTTTTGCAATTGTAGACATACAAACCGATAAGTTAATAGGAAATTGTTCGCTTTTTAATATAGAAAAGTTGAACCGCAAAGCTGAACTGGGTATTATTATCGGAGATAAAAGCTACTGGAATCGTGGTTATGGCACTGAAGCTACTCAGCTACTCTTAGATTATGGTTTTAACATTCTAAATTTGCACAATATCATGTTGGAAGTTTTCAGCTTTAATAAAAGAGCGATAGCTTCCTACCAAAAAGTAGGCTTCAAATTTATAGGGAAAAGACGTGAAGCCCTAATAATGGGTGGTAAAAAATATGATGAAATTATGATGGATATTCTGTCTACAGAGTTCACATCACCTTTTTTGAAGGTTAATTTTAATAAGTTAAATCCTAAAAATAACAAAAAGGATAAGAATGAAAATTAGAAAGTACAGTAAAAAAGATGAACAAGCTTGGTTACGCTGTAGAGTTGTTTCATTTTTAGATTCAGCTTACTTTGACAATGTCTTACAAAAAAAAGAAATTTATGAAAATCCGGCAATCGAATTGATAGCAGAAATAAACAATCAACTTGTGGGATTGATGTTGAATATGAAAACGAAATCGGAAATGTTGGCTACAAACAAGACGAATTGACTGCTGTTATCTGGCATTTAGCAGTATTACCAGAATTCAGAAAGCAAGGAATCGCAACAAAATTACTTAGGAAAGCCTCTTCATTTTTAAAGCAAAATAATATCAAAATCATTCAAGCATGGACTCGGGATGATAAATTTGTACTTGATTGGTACAGAAATAGAGGGTTTAAAAAAAAAGAATCATATTACCATGTTTTTACCAGCGGCAATGAATGTGATAAAATTGCAAAAAGTAAAATTAAAAATTTGTATATTTGTAATACTTTCTGTCATTATCTCGGCAATAATTCTGAAAAAATAAAGAATGAATTCGAAAGGGTACACGAATGCAGCCTTTTTGAGAAGGAAATTTAGCCGAAGCAAGTTTTTTTCTTAAACAAAAGAATACCAAATCCCAGTTTAATAATTCCAAATCTAAACATAAAAAAAGTCCCGCCAAGAACGGGACTTAGAAATTATTAGTTTATTTAAATGTAGAAGTTTTTACAATACAGAAAAAGGATTATCTCCTTCAACTTCTTGTACATTAGATTTTTTAAATTTACGCCAATTGTTTTTATCTACTGTAGATTCGGGCAAGTTAGTTGGTTCCAAGGAAATACGTTTCTTTACTACATCTATTTTAGCAACTCTTACCTTATAATCTTCACCTATCTGGTCTTCAGTAATGTTTTCTTTGGCTTGTTTCAGCTTGCTTTGTGGAATAAGACCAGTCACGCCATCTTTTATCTTCACAAAAACACCAAAGTTCATAATGTTTTCAATTTTGCCTGTTACCACATTCCCTTCTTGAACATAATCGTTGATGCTGTCCCAAGGATCTGGCTGCAAAGCTTTCATAGAGAGTGATATCTTTCTTTTATCCTTATCTATGTTCAATATCTGTACTTCCACCAAATCTCCTTCAGAAACTATTTCATCGGGAGAAGCTATACGGCGGCCACGTGCTAATTCGGAGATAGGAATAAGTCCTTCTACACCAGGTTTGATCTCGGCAAAAGAACCAAATGGTTGATTACGCAGAATACGACAATTAACTACATCGCCTTCTTTTAGTTCTTTTATTGCTATATCAAAAGGATTTTCTTGCAGCGCTTTCAGGCTTAAAGAAATCTTATCACCTTTAATATTGATAATCTTAGTTTCTACTTCATCTCCCAGGTTCAACATTTCGTTAGGTGATTCCACACGGCCCCAGCTAAACTGAGAAATATGTAACAAACCATCAATGCCACCTAAATCGATAAAGGCACCAAAATTGGTAAGACGAGTAACCTTACCTTTAACTACCATGCCAACTTCCAGGTTTTCTAAAGCTTCTTTTTTCAGTATAGCCCTTTTCTCTTCCTGAATTTTACGGCGGGAAACTACAATATTTCTTCCCTTATCGTTAAATTTTATAATTCTAAAATCGAAGCTTTCTCCCATAAACCGATTCATATCGGTAACAGGGCGGTCGTTTATCTGCGATACAGGGCAAAAAGCGCGAATACCGGAAAGATTGATAACATATCCACCTTTGGTAAGTCCTGTTACTTTCCCCTTCACAGGTATTTTATCTTCATATGCATTTCGAAGTAGATGCAAATTCACAGTATGTAAACTCTTGGAAATAAGAGTCTCTGTTTCCGTAAATTTTACCACATAACCTTCCAATTTGTCGCCAACTTTATAGGGCAATTCACCCTTTTTGTTCATATAATCCTGTTTTTCAGCATAGGCATCACGTTTTCCACCTAAAGAAACAAAAATATAGGAATCGGTGATATTGATAATTTCGCCTTTAACCTTATCACCTACTTCAAATTTTGCAATATTGCTGATGGATTCTTCCAGCAGCTTTTCGAATTCAGCTCCTTCCTCTGAATTCTCCGAAGCTTCTTTCTTTTCTACTTCTTCTTTTTCGACTTCTGCTTCGGTCTTAGTTGGTTCTTCTGTATTTTCCACAGCTGTCTCTTCTGTAACTTCTTGTTGTTCTTGCAATTCTTCATTTTTCTTCGTGTTAATATCCACTTTTTCCATAACCTCTCCTAAAAATAAAATGCTTTTATGTCAAAAAGATTACTAAGGATTGTTTGTCCAGCATTTTATTCAACTTATTATCTTTTTGTTAGTTATCTAACTTCATCATCTCTTTTACTAAGGCAGAATTAAAAATTTTACCTGTTATGTTTTCAATTTTTTCTTCTCTGCAGCAGGAAATAAAATATTATTCAAAATTAAGCGATAGCCTGGTGAGTTTTTATGCAAATCCAGCACTGTTTCAGGGTCACCAATCCTATGCTGGTAATCTTCCGGATCGTGACCACCATAAAAGGTAAAAGTACCTTTGCCAAAATTGCCGTGTAAATATTTAACTTCCTCTACTTGTGGTGATTCTCCCAAAATTATCACATTCTTTTTCACTTTATCTTTATGAAAAGAAGTTGTTTGACCCAAAAATCCGTTCACCACATTTGTATGGCATTGAGTTAGCATGGTGGGAACAGGGTCGTATTTGGCAGAGAAATCGAACAGAGTAAAATAATCCTCCTCTGGTCCGCGGATTTTGGCATAATCACTGGCGTCAATATCGGAAAATTCATATTCATACGGATTCGTGATTAAATTGAAATCGGTGAAAGCAAAACAGCGCTGATAATTCAGCTTCTGTTGCGCTTGTGGATCGGGTGGATCCCCATCAAAAACAGTATCGCAAATATCTACATCTCCGGCAGCTAAAGCAATATCGAAAGTATCGGTGGCAGCGCACATGGCAAACATAAAACCGCCATTTTTCACATATTCGCGAATCTTTTCGGCTACTGCATGCTTCAACTGCCATACTTTGGAAAAACCTAACTCTGCAGCTAACTGTTCATTTGTTTTCACATCATTCCTATACCAAGCAGCATTACGATAACTGGCATAGAATTTGCCATACTGCCCAGTAAAATCCTCGTGATGCAAATGCAGCCAGTCGTATTGTTCCAACTTACCTGCCAAAACACCACTGTCCCACAGAGTATCGTAATCAATTTGAGCATAGGTAAGAACCAGGGTAACCGCATCGTCCCACGGCTGTGCATTTGGTGGTACATACACCGCAATTTTGGGCTCTTTTTCTAAAACCACTGCATCCATATTTGAATTTTGTATAGTAGTCATAATCTGGGCAACTTCGGCACTACCAATTAATTCGTAGCTAACTCCACGCAGTTTACACAAATTTTCTATTTCTGTGGAATTGGGAACAAGATAGGAACCACCGCGGTAGTTCAACAGCCATTTTATTACTAATTTCTGTTTCAGACCCTCAAAAGCAACTCCATAAGCTTTCAGATGATTCGCCTGTGAGCTATCCATAGGAATTAAAATCTCTGCTGGCAGGGTCATGCTAAATAAGATTATCACTATTAAAATAATTTTCTTCATAAAAACCTCTTAAAATTCTGCCAAAATTTGGTTGGAAACAAAATAGTATTCCGATTTTAAACTTATCTTGTTATCACTAAAATTGAAATATTTCTCATATTTATTTAAAATATTAAAGTATTCTTGTTCAAAATCAACCGCAAATTTCTGAAAATAGTTTTGTAAGTCTATTCCCGATTCTGTGCGAAGTGCCAACATTATATATTCCTGTTTATGCCTCTGTTCGTCGATATATTCTTTGTTTTCTTCAATTATTTCAGCTTCAATTTGCTGGCTATATGCTTGCAAGTCTGCTGCATTCCGATAGCGAAACTTTCCCACATAACCGGCAGCAGCAGGACCCACGCCAATATAGTGTTTATCTTGCCAATAACAGCTATTATGCTGGGAAAATCTACCCGGTTGGCAAAAGTTGGAAATTTCATAGTGTTGGTAACCACAATTTTGCAAAAATTCTCTTATCTTATGGTAAAAATTAGCCACAGTTGCATCTGTTGGAATCTCATTTCGTGCTTCATGCAGAGGAACATCTTCTTCCAAACTAAGGCAATAAAGCGAAACATGCTCAGGCTGCAAAACTTTTAACTCTTGCAATGAATGTTTTAACTCTACCAACCGCTGGTTGGGCAGACCATAGATAAGATCCAAAGATATATTACTAAATTCTGCCTTTCTGAACTCCTCGTATATTTGGTAAATATCAGCAGAATCGTGTAGTCGTCCCAAAAGTTTTAGTTCTTTATCCAAAAAAGACTGTGCACCCAAACTAATACGATTTACCTGTGTTTGTGCCAGTTGGGAAATATATTTTCTATCCACACTGGCCGGATTAACTTCCAAGGTAATTTCTGTTTTTTTGCCAGGAAAAAGATCAATTATACTCTGTAGCTCTTCTGGCTGTAATAGTGAAGGAGTTCCACCGCCAAAATAGATAGTTTTGGCATCTATCGCATATTTTTCCAAAAAAAGTTGCGCTTCTTTTTTTAAAAGATTTAAATATTTATCTTTACTTGCTGTATGAAATATTTCCGAATAAAAAGAACAATAGGAACATTTTTGCAGGCAAAAAGGAACGTGAATATAGATGTGTTCTATCATTAGTGGATTAGCTTAAAAGTCCTTCCCCAGCGAATGGAGCTCTCTTTGTGCAGGTTATTTCGCTCTTTTATCAAATATTCGCGCATACTGTTTACCGGTTTTTCTCCTTGTGAAAATACAATAAGTGAAGGTGAACCGGTGATGAACTCGCGATTCAAAAAGCCCCAATAACGGCTGTCCAGGCTCAGATCACGATTATCTCCCATCACAAAATAGGCTCCAGCAGGCACCACTACCGGTCCAAAATTATCACGATTGCCCATCACACCCTGATGCTGACCAAAATTTACATCGCTGCCTTGGAATTTACGCAGATCATAATCCCAAACTATCTCTTCCCTTCCAAAAAAGCCTGATCTATCCAAGTACTGGGCATAATCTTCTTCCAACTTTTTACCATTTATATAAACATATTTGTTTTTAATCTCTAAAGTATCTCCCGGCATTCCAATCACACGTTTTACCACGTTCTTTTTTTCCTGCCATTTTAATCCCCACTCTTGTTTATCCCAAAATACCGGACCTATCAACTGGGCATATTTTTCTGGTGGTTGAGCATAGGTGGGGTCAGCCGGATTTTTGAAAGTAACAATGTCTCCCCTTTCAGGATCGGCAACGAAATATTTCCATTTGTTCGCTATCAGATAGTCACCTATCAACAGAGTTTTTTCCATGGAAGAAGAAGGAATTTTAAAATTCTGAAAAGTATAATTCTTTATCGGCATCACCACTACCAAGGCAAACAAAAGTGCTTCCAACCAGCCTTGTAAAGTATTCTTTTTTCTTTTAACTTTTTTGTTTTTCTTTTTACCAAACATGTTTTTTCTACCTCGCTGCTTACCTACACATAGTTTATGGCAATGCTGTCAACAGCTTTTTTGCACAGCTATTAGCTGCTGTATTCCCTCTGCGGCCAATTCCAGCATTTCATCCAATTGCTGTTTATCGAAAACAGCGTTTTCGGCTGTTCCTTGGATCTCGATAAATTTGCCACTTTCGGTCATTACCACGTTCATATCCACATCTGCCTGGGAATCTTCCTGGTAGCAAAGGTCTAAAACCGGCTTACCGTTAACTATTCCCACACTTATGGCAGCTACCCATTCTTTCAGCGGATTTTGTTCTATCTTTTCTGCTGCCAGCATTTTTTGGAAAGCATCGTTCAAGGCTGCGCAGGCACCTGTTACAGAAGCTGTTCTAGTTCCACCATCGGCTTGCAATACATCACAATCCGCAATTATTGTGTAACCAGGGAATAAGCTGCGATCTACCACTGCCCGTAGGCTGCGGCCAATAAGGCGCTGGATCTCGGCTGTGCGCCCGGAAATTTCTCTTCTCTCTCTTCTAAACCGCTGGTCTGTTGCACCTGGCAGCATGTTGTATTCAGCAGTTAGCCAGCCTTCTTGCTCGCCATTTAAAAATGGTGGCACACCTTCCTGCACGCTTACCGTACATATCACCTTGGTTTCACCTGTTTCTATTAGTACTGAACCAGCGGGATGTTTCAAAAAATCATGGGTTATTTTCGTTTCTCTCTTCATAAAAAATCTCCTAATAAAGTGGAATTATCTTGTTTCCAGTAACTTTTTTCAGCAAAGATTTCAGTTCCAAGCTTAACAAAATAGAAGATAGCTCGCTAATTTGCATGCCACTTTTCAGCAACAAGTCATCAAAACTGATCTCTGGTTTATTTTGCAAAACCAAATTGTATATTTTTTCCTCATTTTTGTTCATTTTAGGAAGCGGTTCTGCTTCCTGCTCCAGTTTAAAATCGTATTCAGCCAAAATATCCTGAGCACACGTAACCAATTTAGCTCCCAGCTGCACCAAATAGTGTGGTCCGGCCGCTTGCGGTCTATTCACATCGCCGGGTAAAGCAAAAATATCGCGATTTTGGTCCATAGCAAAGCGAGCCGTAAGTAAAGCTCCACTTTTTTTAGAACCTTCCACCACCAAACAGCCCAAGCTCAGCCCACTGATAATCCTGTTTCTTTCGGGAAAATTCCAGCGTTCTGCTTTATGCCCGGGAATATATTCGGAAATAATAGCTCCATTTTCCATGATCTTTTCAGCCAGTTTTCTGTTTCGGGGCGGGTACACCTGATCGCAGCCAGTTCCCATTATGGCATAAGTATTGGCTCTACCAGCTTCCAAACAACCCCAATGGGCCATAGAATCGATGCCATAAGCCAAACCGCTTATCACCATAAAACCAGCTTCAGATAGCTGGCGCGCAATTTTACGGGCTTGCAATTTACCATAATCGGAAGCTTTGCGAGTTCCCACAATTGCAATGCTGCGATGAAAACCATTTGGGGGTAATTTGCCTCGATAAAAAAGAAAGGGCGGTGGATCAAAAATGTTTTTGAGTGGAATTGGATAACTATCATCTAAAATGGAAATAAATTTAATATCAAATTTCTGCATCAACTTTTCTATTTCGAGCCAGTTATAATTGAAATCATCAGAGCGTAAAAAGTTTCTAGCTGAATCGCTCAAGTTGTCAATATCATCCAACCTATTAGCATTTTCCTCGATGAAGGTATAGGGTTCACCCAATGTTTTGGCCAAATTAATAGCACGTGCTTTACCAATTTCCGGTGCCTGTAATAATTTTAGCCAAGCTCTTACTTTCTTAAAGTCAGTTTTCATAGTTCTGCAAAATATGGTATAAAGTGTTTCTTAATTCTTTAATATTTTCACCTGTCACCGAAGAGATAAACATTATTTTTTCCTGCAATTTGCTATTAAATTCTTTTTTTAGTAATTCCAAAAGTTCTGCCCTATCTTCAATAGGAATTTTGTCTATTTTACTCAGCGCAATGAGATGTGGCTTTTTATCCAAATAAGGATCGTAGAGATGTAACTCTTTTTTTAGTAGCTGGTAGTTCGAAAAAGGATCGGGGATATCGACATCGATAATAAATAGTAATATTTTGGTTCTTTGAATGTGTCGTAAAAACTGGACACCCAAGCCTTTTCCGTCGTGTGCTCCCTCAATAAGCCCGGGAATATCGGCCATCACAAAAGATTCAAAATCAGAGATATCAACTACACCCAGAGTTGGTTTTAGAGTAGTAAATTGGTAATCTGCTATTTTGGGATGTGCATTGGAAAC
Source organism: Candidatus Cloacimonadota bacterium (assembly GCA_030445745.1). Classification (GTDB taxonomy): domain Bacteria; phylum Cloacimonadota; class Cloacimonadia; order Cloacimonadales; family TCS61; genus JASUTE01. The sequence continues at coordinate 68,833 of JASUTE010000004.1, read as the reverse complement.
CGTACTTAATAAAGTAGATTTACCAGCATTGGGAAAACCTACTAAGCCCACATCGGCCATAAGTTTTAGCACTACTTCGAATTCTTTTTCCTCACCACTGCCACCGGGTTTAGCTATCCGGGGAGCTTTGTTGGTGGAACTTTTGAAGCGAGTATTGCCTCTGCCGCCATTACCCCCGCTTGCCAAAACTATTCTTTGCCCGTGCTCGGTTAATTCGCCTATTTTGATTTTACCATTTTCATCTATCTGGTGAAATTCGGTTCCCAGGGGAAAGCGAAGTTCTTCATCCTCACCATCGGCACCGGTCATATTCTTCCCTTTTCCATTTTGGCCTTTGGAAGCTTGGAAAAACTTATTGTAGCGATAAGTTACCAGAGTGTTCAAGTTTTCGTCACCCACAGCAATCACATTACCGCCTCTGCCACCATCACCACCATCGGGGCCCCCTTTGGCAACAAATTTTTCATGACGGAAACTTACACAACCGTTGCCACCGTCACCACCTTTCACCTTTATTTTCGCATAATCTATGAACATAAATCTCTCTTTTCAAATATTTTATACAAAATTAATCTTTCTGCTGAACTAATCAACTCTTTTTTTTATATTCGTTTCCCAAAAATTCAGAACAGACATCGAAATAATTAAAAACCCGCCAATAATGCTAAGTATATCGGAAACTTCATACCAAAGAACATAGCCAATTATCGCCGAAAATAGTATATTGGCATAGTTATAGATAGCCACCTCGGAAGCTGGAGCATATTTGTAGGAATAAGTAAGCGAAAATTGCCCGATCGCTGCAAATAAACCTGTTCCAATTAGGAAAACTATCTGGGTTAAATTAGGCATTTTAAAATTCATCAACATTAAAGGCAGCATTATTAGCGTAGATACTGCAGCAAAATAGAAAACAATGGTTGCCGGAGCTTCCTTATCTCTAAGATAGCGAACCATGGTGTAGGCAGCGCCAGCAAAAACAGCCGAGCCCAAACCGGCCAATGCCGGTAAAATACTAAGGTCAAATCTGGGTTTTATTATAATTAATGCAGCCGCAAAAGCTACTGCTAATGTTATTATACGAATTTGGGTTATTTTTTCTTTTAAAAAAATAACAGCAAAAATTGTTACGAAAAATGGGGAAAGTTTATTCAACATGGCGGAATCTGCCAGCAGCAGATTGGTGATAGCATAAAAATAGAGCACCATACCTGTAGCACCTAATAAAGAGCGCGCCAACAGATATTTCTGATGCTGTTTTTCCCCCAAAATAGGTAATTTCTTTTTAAGAACCCAACTCAGAGCAATGAATAATGCTACAAAGTTCCTAAAAAATACCTTCTCGAATACTGGGATATCTTGCAGTAATTTTACCAGCGCCGCCATAAAAGCAAAAGACAGTGCCGAAAGCAACATCAATAGTACAGCTTTAGTTTTTTCTTGTTTCTGTTCCAGGACTTCTCCCAATTTTATTTAAACTTATAAAATTTTCACAGCGAAATTTACAAAATCAAATTTTGGACTATTTGGGAATTGGTCAAATGCTTTTATTTATGGAAACAGGAATCAATGAAAATTGAAGAATATCTTAATCAGGAGGAATTATTCCTCGCTCTTGATTCCATAGGAATGTCAGATTAAATGCATTTCTACTCTCACGGCAATGTTATCGAATATTGAAAAAGCAAAGTTACTAACTTCCACTTTAAGATAAATATCTTCTATGGATTCCTCCCATCAACAAGGATTTATATCCCCAAATTTATCCTTAGGTACCGCTACTATCGCACCTTTTTTTTATTTCTGCTAAAATCTGCGCTTTTTGCCAGTTTGGATGTTCCAACCAAATTTTTTTAGCCAGCCCCAATAATTCTCCAACTTTTTTGCCAGATTTTAGTTCAAATGCAGTCATGATGTCCTGACCATCGACCGGTGGTTTGTTCTCCACAGGGAATTGTAGTTTTTCAATGCGTTTCTGCAGGTTGGGAATCTGGTTCGGCTTAGGTTCTTTTTTTGCCAAATTATCTGCATGAATAAGCTGCAGTAGATTGTCCAGAAGTTCGCCACTTTCGTGAACTAACTTTCTGATTTTTTTATCGCTAACCACTTCGCTTTCATCACCATAATTCTGAGTTCGCAAGTGATTTTTTATCAAAAAAACAACTTCCTTTATAAATTTTTTGGAAAATTTCAACCTTCGCAATATATTCGCAGCTATTTCAGCACTTTTCTCTTCGTGATTGTAGAAGTGAATCTCACCATTTTCTTTACTCTTTACCACCGGTTTGCCAATATCATGCAACAAAGCTGCCCAGCGCAGTTGAGCTATTGGTTTTGTATTTTTCAAAACTTGTAAAGTATGCTGCCATACATCCTGATAGTGAAAGATGTTTTGGGCACAATTAACTGTAGGAAGCAGCTCGGAAATAACAAACTTTAACAAATTAGTTGCGTACAACATTTGTAAACCACGAGCTGATTGAGCAGAAAGAACAATTTTGGAAATTTCATCACGTTTTCTTTCCCAGGAAATGTTTTTTAATTGCTTAGCCTGCTGGCAAATAGCATCATAAGTATTCTCTTCAATAGCGAAATTCAGTTGAACAGCGAAACGAATAGCACGCAACAAGCGCAATGGATCTTCTCTAAAAATCTCAGCTGGTTGGTTAGCAGCACGTATCTTCTTTGCTTCTAAATCTGCTTTTGCCTGTCCAGTTAAATCTAAAATTTGGCCAGTTTTAATATCCAGCAACAGGGTGTTAATTGTAAAATCGCGCCGCCTTATATCAGCCTGCAATGAAGCTGAAGCTACTTTTGGTTTGCGTGAGCCCTTCCGGTAATTTTCCTGGCGGCACATCACAAATTCCAATTGATAGCCAAAACATTGCACCTGAGCGGTTCCATATTTAGGAAATAGCACCGGTCGAGTTACCATTTTTTTTTCATATAAAAAATTAGCCAGTTTTATACCACCTTCAGGTAAATTTACTAAAATATCAATATCGTAGGAATTTCGTTTCAGAATAAGGTCGCGTACAAAACCTCCTACCACATAAATTCTACCTTCGAACTTGGTATCTCGAGTTAAATTTCTAATTTTTTTTAAAACCAAGTTCATTCTTTTTCGTATGAAATATCTTCGATATAATAATTTAGTAGATCGCGTATTTCCTTGGCTTTCTCGGTACTCACACCCTTTTTAAGCAACAACTTTAAATTGCCACCATCCAAAATAGCCAAATTCCCATGATCAGTGCCAATCATAAAATACTTTTTCAGTTCATCAGTTATACCAAAAGTGAAATTAACTTTTCTTTTTTCGTTCATCAATTTCCCCCTTTGCTAATAGTACTCTGGATTTTGTTTTAAATAAAAATTTAAAATTTGTGCAGCAGCAGTTATTGCAGCTGTTTCTGCTCGTAATATATGATTTCCTAAAGAAAATAATTGGATATTCCAATTTTGCAAAATTTCTATTTCTGCAGGGCTAAATCCACCTTCGGGCCCGAAAACAAGGCAGTAATTTTGCTCTGGATGCCTTTGCACTATATTTTCCAGCAGTAGGTGCCGGCCTTGTTCCAAGGCAACCAGGGGAATATAACCATTTTCTTTTATCTTATTTAGAACCTGTGGAAATTTACCTATTGAATGAATATACGGCAAATAGGCATTATCACACTGTTTTATGGCTGTTATAGCAGTTTTTTTGAATTTTTCAGTTGTATTCTTCCCTACTTTACGAATAGTCCGTGCAGTAGTAATAGGGAAAAATTCTCTAATTCCTAGTTCAGTGAGTTTTTCCACTATTAGCTCATCATTTTTATTTTTTAAAAGAGAAAAACTAGCTGCAATCGCTGGTTTTGCTGGAGCAAGTTCTCTGATTTTTTTTATTCTGCCAATAACCTGCTTAGATTCTATCTCTTTTACAATAAACGTAGCAATTATACCTTTGCCATTTGTAAGCAGCACTTCATTTCCGGGCTGAATACGCCTAACATTTACTAAATGATGATACTCACTGCCGCCAAAACTGAATTCCCCTTTTTGGTTTGGTAATTTAGGTATATAATAGCAAGGCATAATATCTCTCCCTATAAAAAAAGGGGCTAAATTTGCCCCTTTCTAACTTATGCGAAAATATCTTTTAATTTACTGAAAAGGTTTTTCCCAGGATGCAAACGTTTTTCCGAATCATATTTGCTCAACTTTTCGAATAATTCTTTCTCTTCCGATCTTAATTTACGTGGAGTAACCACTACAACTTTTATATACAAATCACCTCGATACGAACTGTTTACATGTGGCAAACCTTGTCCTCTCAATCGGAAAACTTTCCCCGATTGAGTTCCCGCTGGAATTTTCATTTTTACCTTACCAGAGAGAGTGGGTACCTTAACCTCATCGCCTAAAGCTGCCTGAGAAAAACTAATTGGAAATTCCAGTAATAAATTTGCATCCTGGCGTTCGAAAAGCTTATGCTCTTTCTCTTTTACCAGTACCAAAATATCGCCCCGGCTGCCACTACGCTTACCTACATTACCTTCTCCGCGCAATCGCACATATTGGCCTTCGCTTACTCCTGCTGGAATTTTAACAGTTACCGTTTTGGGTTTATTAACACGGCCTTCTCCATGACACACAGGACAGCGATTTCTTATAATCTTACCCTCTCCGTTACAGGAAGGACAGGTTGCTACAGTTTGCATATGCCCGAACAAGGAACGAGTGGTTTGTCTTACACGTCCGGTACCATGACATTGTGGACAAGTTCGTACTTTCCCATCTTCCGAACCAGTACCATTGCACTTTTCGCAAGTTTCCATCACATTTATTTTTATCTTTTTCTCTACTCCTTTGGCAATTTCTTCCAAAGTTAGGGAAAGCGATATTTGCAAATCCTCACCACGGTTGTTTTGTCTGGCAGAACGTCTTCCACTGCCGCCAAATCCACCGAAGAAACTTTCAAAGATACTACCCAAGCCACCTTCTCCGAAAATATCGGAAAAATCACTGGCATGGGTAAAATCATCCCAGCTAAAGCCACCATTGCTAAATGAGCCTTCTACACCCGCATGCCCATACTGATCATATTTCTGACGTTTTTGCGGATCACTAAGTACTTCATAAGCTTCGGAAGCCTCTTTGAATTTATTTTCAGCTTCTTTGTCATCTTTATTTTTATCAGGATGATATTTCATCGCCAATTTGCGATATGCTCTTTTTATATCACTCGCAGAAGCATTTTTGTCAACTCCGAGTACTTCATAATAATCACGTTTTGCCATATTGAAATTCCTTTAAGAAGATTTAAGATAAACTTGCGGAGAGGGAAATCTCCGCAAGTATTTTTTATTTATTTCTCGTCGTCATCAACTACTTCGAAGTCGGCATCAACCGGTCCTTCATCTTTTTCCGATTTATCTTCCTTTTCTTGGTTCATTTTGCTAGAATCGAAATCAGCTTGGTTCATGTTCTGAGCACCGCCACCTGCTGCGCCCTGCTGTTGTTGTTCTTTTTGCATTTCAGCGTACATTATTTCACCGATCTTTTGAGCTTTTTTTGCCAGTTCTTCTTTAGCAGTTTCATATTCCTGTTTGCTATTGCCTTTTTCGTATTTTTCTTTAGCCTCTTTGATAGCATCTTCCACCTGTTTTCTCTCCTCATCGGAAAGCTTATCGCCATGTTCTTTCAAGCTCTTTTCGGTTGAGAAGATCAGGTTATCTAGTTCATTTTTTGCAGTTACTATTTCCTGCTTTTTCTTATCTTCTTCGGAATGTGCTTCGGCATCTTTTACCATTTTTTCGATCTCTTCTTCACTCAAAGAACCGGTTCTTTCTATTTTGATAGACTGTTCTTTGCCGGTACCCTTGTCTTTTGCAGAAACATGCAAGATACCATTAGCATCGATATCGAAGGTAACCTCGATTTGAGGTACTCCGCGTGGAGCTGGTGGAATTCCGGTTAGATCAAAGCGTCCCAGAGTTCTATTGTCCTGAGCCATAGGACGCTCTCCTTGTAGTACATGTATAGAAACTGTAGGCTGGTTATCGGCAGCTGTCGAGAATACTTGGCTCTTCTTGGTTGGGATAGTTGTATTTCTCTCGATTAGAGTTGTCATAACTCCACCTAAGGTTTCTATACCCAAAGAGAGAGGAGTTACATCCAAAAGCAGAATATCATTCAGATTTTCATCTCCGGAAAGAATTCCACCTTGAATAGCAGCTCCTACTGCTACTACTTCGTCTGGATTCACACTTTGATTTGGTTTTTTACCAAAGAATTTTTCCACAGCTTCCTTAACAGCGGGTATTCTGGTACTTCCACCCACTAAAATGATCTCGTCAATGTCACCAACATTCAATTTAGCATCTTTCAAAGCCATTTTACAGGGTTCAATTGAACGATCTATTAGATCACTTGTCATTCTGTTAAATTCAGATTTACTCAGATCGTAACTCAGGTGTTTGGGGCCAGAAGCATCTGCAGTTATGAAAGGCAGATTAATATTTGTGGTTTGAGTTCCAGAAAGTTCTATTTTAGCTTTTTCAGCAGCTTCACGAATACGCTGCATTGCCATTTTATCGCCGGAAAGGTCAATTCCTTCATCATCTTTGAATTTTTTGATAAGCCAGTCCATTATTTTTTGGTCAAAATCATCTCCACCCAAGTGGGTATCGCCATTGGTAGAAAGTACCTCTACAACACCTTCAGCTACTTCCAAAATAGAGATATCAAAAGTACCACCACCTAGATCGTATACTGCAACTTTTTCCTCTTTTTTGTTATTCAACCCATAGGCTAAAGCTGCTGCTGTTGGCTCGTTGATAATTCTTTTTACATCTAATCCTGCAATTTTACCTGCATCTTTGGTAGCCTGCCTTTGAGCATCGTTGAAATAAGCTGGCACGGTAATAACTGCCTCAGTTATTTTCTGGCCTAAGTGAGATTCGGCTGTTTCCTTCATTTTTGTAAGAATCATTGCTGAAATTTCCTGAGGAGAAAAATCTTTGTTTTCCACATCTACATGAACCACAGCTTCACCATATTTACCGCCTTTTACTTGGTAGTTCACATTCTTGATCTCATCGCCAACTTCATTTAGCTGACGACCCATGAAACGTTTGATAGAATATATTGTATTACTAGGGTTGGTAACCGATTGTCTTTTGGCTAATTGGCCGATAAGACGCTGTTTATCTTTGGTGAAAGCGACTACAGAAGGGGTAGTTCTAGCACCTTCTGCATTTTGGATAACAACCGGTTTACCACCTTCCATTACGCTTACGCATGAGTTAGTGGTTCCTAAATCAATTCCTATAATTTTTCCCATAATTTCCTCCAATTTTATTGTTTTTTATCTTTCTTCTGCTTTTCTTGTTTATTTTCTTGCTTGGTTTGCGGTTTTTCTCCATTGGAAACCGCCACCTTTGCCGGTCTTATAACCTTATCGTTCATTTTGTAGCCATTTTGAATAACAGCAGCCACCTTGTTCTCTTCCAATTCAGAAGGAATATGTGCTAGAGCATCGTGATAATTGGGATCAAAGTCTTTGCCAACTGCTTCTATTTTTTGCACTCCCTCTCTGTTCAATATATTTTGCAGCTGCTGGTAGATAAGTTCTATTCCTTTTCGGAAAGAAGCTATATCCTCAAACTCTTTTTCAGGAGCTAAGGCTCGTTCGAAGTTATCCAGAACCTCACATATTTCCAGTGTTAATCTCTCGGTTGCATTTTTTATCCAGTTCGATTTTTCACTATTGCTCCTCCGCCGGAAGTTTTCAAATTCAGCAGCAGTACGAATTCGCCGTTCATTTAATTTTTCCACTTCCTGTTTTAACTTTTCAATCTCTTCCTGTAGCTTCTTATTTTGCTCTTCAATACTCACCTCTGTTTTTTTCTTTTTTTCTTTTTCCTGCTCTTGTTTAAACTCTTTTTTTTCTTTAACTTCTTTCACATCTTTTGCATTTTCTATTTTATTTTTTGCCATTTTTACTTACCACCACTCCTTTATTTGTAGTATTTGTAATAATTTTTGCATAGTCGCGTATAAGTGTAATATTGCGTCGATAGTTCATACGTGAAGGTCCTAAAACTCCCAAATAACCAGGAACTCCAAATATCTTATACTTAGCAAAAAGCAGAGTATAGTTAGATAGTTCCGGTTCCCCTAAATCTTCACCCATGATATAGTAGTATGGCCTGTCGCCCTTGCACTTTTGCATCAGGCTTACCAAATGATCCTGTCGCTGAATAAATCCCAAAAATTTTAGAATCATCGTACGTTCGTCGAACTCTGGTTGCTCCAAAAAACTAATATTGCCATCGAAATGAATGTAATACTTACTGATCTCGATTAATGCTTTCTGCAGCTCTTCCATAAAAGATTTTAATATTTTGTTTTCTTCGCTTACCTTAGCAGCGATCTCATTAAGATATTTATGTTGAATATCATAGATGCGTCTACCAACCAGCTCTTCATTCACATAGCGGACAATTGTGCGCAATTGCTTTTCATTAATTCCGTAATCGCAATTTAGAATAACAGTTTTATCGATTCCAGAATCTAAGCTGACAACAAACAAAAGCTTATTTTTGCTAATCTTGAAAACATCCAATTTATTCAGATATCCGTAGGATACTTCTGGTTCAGCCACAAAACTAAGCTGATCGGTTTCTTTAGCAAGATAACGCATTATGTAGTGCAATGCTAGTGGCGTGTCATCGTAGTATTTAATAAGAATACTACGCAATATATCGGCATTTTTGTAGGTATCATCGATGATTTCCGAAGATATCATCTGGATATATCTTCTATAACCCTTTATTGTGGGAACTCTTCCGCCAGAAGTATGTTGCTGAAAGACATAGTTCTCATTCTCCAGCTTGTTTAGATCTATTCTAATTGTAGCTGGACTGTTGTTATGTTCATACTTATCGCATATCAGTTTTGATGACACAGGCTCGCTAGAACTGATATATTCTTCTACCAAATTCTTTAAAACTCTTCTTCTTCTTATCTCATTTTTCTTCATTTTTCTCACCTTAGCACTCTTTATCTTAGACCGCTAATCGTGAGACAATTTAATTCATTTAGGAAAATTGTCAAACTAAAACTCAGAGTGCTAATTTTATTGGAAACCATTTGGTTTCTCCTAATTTGGCTTTGTCTGATGGTTGTAGTATACTAAAAAACACTTGCACAAATAAGGTTAATTTGTAAATTGTCTAAAATAATGAAAAATAAAAATAAAATTGATAACCAAAATGCAAGCAATTATAAATATAGTTTACAACCAACCTTAAGGAGGAATAGATGTTAGATATTCAAGTAATACGGAAACCGGAAGATTTTGGCAATAATTTAAACAAACAGGAATTTATAGATTTTCTTTATAATCAATTGGGTGAATTTGGAGATAAGAAAGAAGCAATATCGGCTTCTATTGATTATGCCTTTTCTGAAGAAGAGGGTAAGGGAGGTTATCTATTAGCCGCATATGAAAACAAGAAGCTGGTAGGCGGCTTAGTGATGAATTTTACAGGAATGACACAATATATTCCTAAAAATATTTTAGTATATGTAGCAGTACATGCTAATCAGCGTGGCAAAGGACTGGGTTCCCAAATAATAGAAAAAGCAAAAGAACTCTGCGATGGCGATATCGCCCTGCATGTGGAATATCATAACCCTGCCAAAAGGCTTTATGAAAGATTGGGTTTTACAAGTAAATATGCTGAAATGCGTTTTGAAAATAAATAGGATATTATTATGGCAGAATTAGTAATAAAAACTGAAAAAATTTTAAAAAATATCAAGAAAATGAACGAATATCTTGCTAACAACAACATTCAGTGGACTTTGGTAGCTAAGATTCTATCTGGACATCGTGGTACTTTAGAAAAAATTTTGCACGATCCTGCGATAAAAAATCTACATTCAGTGGGCGATTCCAGACTTTCCAACTTAAAAGTGATAAAAGATATTCGACCAGATATTGTTACCATGTACATTAAGCCACCAGCTATTCAAAGTGCCCCAAAAGTAATCAAATATGCTGACATTTCTGTAAACTCTTCCTATTCCACTTTAGTGGCTTTGAACGAAGAAGCTGAAAGGCAAGGTAAGATACACCGTGTGATAATTATGGTAGAAATGGGTGAACTGCGCGAGGGTGTTATCCGTGAAAATATCGTCGATTTCTACTCGCGAATTTTCAACCTTCCCAACCTACAAGTTATTGGCTTAGGTACTAATTTAGGTTGTATGTATGGTGTAGAACCCACTTATGACAAACTTATCCAGCTTTGTTTATATGAACAGCTTTTGGAAACCAAATTCAATAAAAAGTTAGAACTAATTTCTGGTGGAAGCTCCATAACTCTCCCTCTTATTAGTAAAAAGAAGATTCCAAAGGCAGTAAATCATTTTCGCATTGGCGAAGCAGCTTTTTTAGGAACTTCACCCTTAAACAACAAAAAATTCCGCAATCTTTCTACCGACACCTTCGAATACGATGCAAATATCATAGAGATGGAAGAAAAAGAGAGCAATCCAGATGGTGTGATCAGTGAAGCTAGTATTGGACATATTCAAGAACCAGATGAAAAACATAAAAAAACATATCGCGCTATTTTGGATTTTGGCATTTTAGATGTCGATGTTAACGAAATAGAAGCTAAAGATAAAAATGTACAATTTATTGGCACTACTTCCGATATGACTGTGTACAATTTAGGTGCTAATATAAATCGTTCACAAAGATTGAAATATAAAGTCGGAAATAAAATAGCCTTTAAACCCAATTACATGGCTGTGGCTCGCCTTATGAATTCAAAATTTATAAATAAACAAGTGAAATAACTATAAAAATATCTTGCTCTAAAATTTCAAAAAGAAAAAATGGAAAAAAATTAAATATTCATTTGGAGGAAAAATGAAAAAGACGATCTTCCTTATACTAACCTTTACGATGATAAGCAGTTTTCTGTTTGCTGCAGCTGAGAAAGTTGCGATCTTGGAATTAAAAAAACAGGATCGTAAAAGCGATTACGTGGTGAAAATGCTTTTAAGTAGAGATTTCGAAAAGTTGTTTGAAAATTACGAAAACCTTCAGCTTATCGATTTAAAAGAAATAGAGAATGTACTAGAAGAATCTGGCTATACCAATATTTCTGCTCTGGGAAGCAAAAAATTGGCAGAACTGGGACAGAAATTGGATGCCGATTACCTAGTTTGGGGTACTGTACAAGAAGTCGATTCAAATGATTTCAAAATTAGTGTGAAAATTTATAGTATGCGCTCTGGTAGTGTGACAGCCCTAAACTTCTTAACCCAAAAAGATACTGAAAGCCGTCGCGAAAGTGTGGATAAAAACCTCATAAGTCGTCTGGAAAGATTGATCTCAACCGAGTTGCAGGAAGCTATTAATATAGCAATGCAGCACTTTAATAGCAGAAACTATCAATCTGCTCAGGAAGCTTTTGAAAGAGTGATCGAGATCGATAAAACCAACGTTATGGCTCATTTTTATCTGGGCTACATTAATTATTTCAACAGAAACTACGAAAAAGCAGAAGAATATTATTTGCAAGCCTTAGAACTGGACCCTCAAAACGCTGATATTTTGGATCAGCTTAGCAAAACCTATCTACAACAATTCAAATATGAAGAAGCAGTCGATATCCTGCATAAATTGGCAGAAGTACAACAAACAAAAGAAACCTGGTTGCAAATTGGTGATACTTACACCAAGATTGAATACTACGAGGATGCGGCAGAAGCTTATCGAAAAGCAATAGAACTTGATAAGGAATATGCTGATGCTTACAAGCAACTAGGACTAATGTACTACGATCAGGAACTTTACGATAAAGCTATAACGCCTTTGGAAGAAGCGGTGAAGAGATTTCCAGATGATGAGGAACTTTCCAAAAAATTAGGAAGCTGCTATTTAAGAACCGGAAAGTTAGATAGCGCAATTGAGCAGTACAAATCTCTGATAGCAGAACAACCAGAAAATACACGCGCCTACATGAATCTGGCTAATGCATATGCTACCTTGAACAATTATCAGAAAGCAGTAGAAACCTTGAATAAACTAAAAGAATTAGAACCAGATAATATTTCTGTGTATATCAATTTAGCAGAAGCGCATATCGCCTTGAAAAACTATGATAAAGCAGAAAATAATGCACAAATAGCTATCCAAAAAGAACCCAGTAATTACAGACCATACCTTACAATGGCCAAAATGTATCAGCAAATTGGCTATAAGAAATATGAAAACTACTTGGAATTGGAAGAGAAAGCAAAAGAAGCTTATGGAGAGGAAGCTGATAGGTTGGTAAACGAGCGGGATAGTCAAAGAGATGCTGCCCACAGCGATTTTAACCAAGCAATGGAATACCTGCAAAAAGTTAAAGCAAGAACCGAAAGTAAATCCGCTTTACGAGAAGTAGATTCCAGGGAAAAATCACTGAACCAATTGCTGGAAGCAACTAAATCAAGTTTCTTTTAAACACCATAGTTTATAGTTAGAAAAGGCAGGCCTGGCTAACCAAGCCTGCCTTTTTTGTAATCTACTCTAGCCTTCGCTAAAGTTTGCCTACCTACGGCAGCGCCAAAGGCGACTAGGGCTACGACCAGGCAGCCAGAATGACAGCATTTTTTGCTCACCTTTTAAGGGGAGAAGCTCTGCGAGCTATGCGTAGCAGAGCAGAGGGGTTTCTTGAGAACTAAATTGTCACCTCGAGCGGAACGAAGTGGAGTCGAGAGATCTCATAAGAGTTTTAAGAGAAAAAGAGATTTCTCCATGCGCTACGCTTATTCGAAATGACAAAAAAATACCGTCATTGCGAACCCTTTATGGGTGAAGCAATCTGCTTACAGCGCATAAATCTGTAATTTAAGACTTAATGCCCTTATTAGATTCTTCGTCGATCGAGTTCGGAGAATTCCTCAGGAAGACAGCATTTTTTGCTCACCTTTTAAGGGGAGAAGCTCTGCGAGCTATGCGTAGCAGAGCAGAGGGGTTTCTTGAGAACTAAATTGTCATATCGACCGTAGTGGAGATATCTCATTGTAAGAATAGAAGTTTCAAATCTAACATTGGTGCTATAATTTAGATTCTTCCATCTTCTCTAAAGTTTACCTGCCTATGGCAGCACCAAAGGTGACCAGGGCTACCAGCCTTCGCCAGACCTCCGGCTGATAAACCGACGAAACAGGTCTGAACACAGCGAGGGTGGACTTGAGACGAAAAAATGTTAATAAAATGTATCCTGAAACCCACGCAAACGTGAACTCCAGTCCACAAACTCGCACTCGAATTCAATTGAGTTCGCCAAACTTCTGGCAAAGTGGTAGGTACAAAAAAGGGCAGAACCGAAATTCTGCCCTTATCTATTTAAGTTTATCTTTTACAGATCAAAGAATTCTGTGCGGTTATCCACAATCTCAGCATCTTCACGCAAGTTGCGATACCATTCGTTTAGATGTTCATTTTCAGCCTTTTCCTGAGCTTCTTGCAGCAATTTTTGTTTTTGCTGGGCGAATTTTTCCATATCTGGTTCAACTCGTTTATTCACAAAAGCCAGGAAAGCGCCTTTATCGTTGGTTACCAGCTGGGTAAATTTACCTTCTTCAGTATCCAAAATAGCTTCGTTTAAACCTTCTACTTTCCGAATTTCTGGCAAAGACTTATTAATCGTAATATCTTTTGCTTCTATAATTTGCCAGCCGTCAGCTTTAGCTTTGCTAAGGTATTGGTTAGGCTGATATGCATCCATAAATTTCTGGGCATCTTGTTGTACAGCTGCCAATTTCTTTTCGTGCTGGATCTCTTTCCTGATCCTCTCTTCTACCTCTTCCAAAGGACGGTAATGTACGCCTTTTTGGGAAGCAATCTCGGCGATAGCATATTTATCACCAGGTAGTTCTATCAATTCGCTGACATCACCAACATCACCATCGAAAGCAAACTCTACCAATTCAGGATTACGGCCAATTCCACTAATGTAGCTGGTATTTTCATAAAATTCGCGTGTTTCTTCAACTTCATATTCCATCTCTGCAGCTGCTTTTTCCAAACCTTTCTCTTTTGCTTTGGCAAGAATATCTTCAGCAATCACTTTGTAGTTATCCAAAGTTTTCTGGGAAGGCTCGGTTCTTACCAAAATATGGCTTGCTTTTATCTCAGTTTTTCCCTCATTATTTTTACGACTATCGAATTTCTTGATAATATGCCAACCAAAGCGGGTTAAAACCGGTTCGCTTACTTCTCCATCTTTTAATTGGAAAGCTACTTCTGAAAATTTTGGTACCATTCTGTCTGCCGTAAAATAGCCCAAATCGCCACCTTTGGAAGCACTAGGGCCTTCTGAGTATTGCTTAGCAACTTCGGCAAAATCATCTCTCTGCATAACAATTTGGTAGATAGAATCTATTTTGGTTTTAGCTCTATTTTTGTCTGCTTCACTGGGTTGAGGTTCAATACGAACGAATTTGAGAGTACAAGAAGGATCACGTTTGTAATCTTCCTTGTGTGCTTCGTAATATTGCTCTACTTCTTCTTCTGTGATTTCGAAATCATCTATGTTTTGGTAATCAAAATAGATAATTTGGGCATCAGCTTTATTATTCTCTTCTATAAACTGTTGTTTCACTTCGGCTTCGGTTACAGTAACTTCCGATCTTATTTTAGCAAATAATTTTTCACGAGGTAAATTCTGTCTGATGATTCCTTCTAACCAATTGGCAAATTGCGGGTTATTAATCAACATTTCATCATATTTAGCTTTATCGAATTTGCCCTCAGTTTGAAATTGTTCAAAATTTTTGATCTGATCATAGGGATCTGCTAACTTTGCTGCCACATCTTCATCGGTAACTTTAATTTTGTATTTTTTGATCTGTTTACCTATCAGGATATCATCCACCAGTTGATTCCACGCTTGGTTATTGATCTGTTTGGAAACCTGTTCATCTATCTCTTTATCGGGATTTTGTTGAGCATACTGGCTATAAGCCTGCTCTAAATATTCACGGAACTGGGCTCGCGAAATTTTCTCGCCATCGATAACTCCTACTTTGGGTGCAGAAGAAAAAGCTCCGCTAACCCCCCCGATCGCCATACTTACGACAAATACAAAAGCAACGATGTAGATTATTATTTTTGCGTTCTTTCTCATTCCTTCTAACATATAATATCCTCCAATTAGCTATTTAATTCGCTACGTGTGCAATAACTAAAATTCTATTAATTTATACAAGTTTTTTTTCAAATTAATTTATCTAATGCTCTCAATACCAAATCTCAAATTCATTTTTCCCTTTTTTATTAAAAAAAAAATGAAAAGAAGCTAAAAAGTGCTTAAACCATTTATGAGGAATTTACACTTTTTTGGACTTGACTCTGGATATATCAGATTTAAAAAAAATATTGACACTGCAATGGAGTGATATTTTCTAAAATTTATTAGTTTATATTATGAAAATAGAATAATCAGGGGAAGTAGGAATAGTGGAAAAATTTAAGTTTAGATATTTCTTTATATATCTGTTTTTTTTAACATTAATAGCATTTCTATTATTCCCGAGTTTGCTTTTTCATAATTATAAACATGTGAGCTATGATATCGAACAAATCGATATGTGTAGTGGTTTTACTGTTCTACCAAATCATTGGGATTACGATTTGTTTTTTATTTACGGTCATATGCTTCAGAACAGGATTTTTGCACAAATGTATAATAATAAAACACATAATATCCAATATAAAGAATTTACCGGGAAAAATCTAAATTCTACCATTTCCACTCGTGCTACCTGTATTTATGACGAGCAATGGGATAAGGTTTTTTTCATAGGTGTAAATAATAATCACGAATTTTTAGTTTGTAGTATTGACGAAAATTTTAATTATAGTTCCAAATTTTTAAGAACAGATTCACTTTTTTATGAATTAACAGCCGATGAGTATTATTTACGAGATTTTATCTTTTCTGATATTGTCTTAAGAAAGTATCTGGAGCGTGATTTTAAAATCGAGATGAAAAATGGTAAGTATATCGTATATTTCGCTACCGATTTTTGGGAAAAATTGAATAACGACCAGTGGTTCCCGAAAAAAAATATCAATAATAAAAGCTATAAAGATCTCACCGATTATTTTTCCAAATATTTTTCAACTGAATTTTCTGAAAGAGAAATCTGGGAGTTAATAAATAGATTTAGGCGAAAACAATATTACGAAGCTAGGTTTTATCACAGAAATAAATATGAAGATTCTGGATTGCTTAAGTATGTAGTTTTGGGCAGCTTAGATGGCAATGGTGATGGTATTAATGATATCCTAATTGCGAAAAGGAATGACCGCTGGATAGCTTCAGAAATACTCTTATACGATTTTAAAAATGAAAAAATTCTCTGGAGGAGGAGATCTAGCCTATATATTTACGATAACTTTAGCAAGATAGTTGATTTAGAAAATGATGGTGAAAAAGAGATTTTGGTAAATTATTACTCTCCCTGTTCAGAAATGCCGGTAGAATGGTTTCAGAACCCCAAAGAGTTTGGCTACACCACCCAAACACAATTCATGATTTTAGCGAATGATGGTGAAATTAAAACTGTTCAAGATAATCTCCAAAACTACCATTATAAGAAAAAAGGATACTATAAATATAATAGTTACTTCATGCCGGAATGGAATAAAATATTTTTAGCAATGCGAACAGTAAGCGACTTTTCTAATAAAAAATTGGAAGTAATTGATTTAGCAACTGGGGAAAAATTTACTACAGATATCAATTATACAAATGTTATCGATATAAGAAAGCATGAAAATATGCTTGAGTTATATAATTTGGATGGAGGTATTTTAAAGAGGATACGTATAAATAAAAATTTAGAGATAGTAGAAGAAAGTAAAACCAATATAGGGAAAAAAGTTTCAAGAATAATACCAGGTGAAATTCTTATAAAAGGGCAGAAATATATTGTTTTGGATAACATGATGATTTTGGATAATAATTTGAATTTGGTTTCTACTGCGGTAAATAGTATCTCTTCCCCGCAAACTTATGATAACAAACTTATTTTTATAGATAATGAAAATGACAAGCTTTCTATCGCTAGTTTCAATACAAAAACTGAGCTTAATCCATGGGCTATTGTATTATTACTGCTGGAGATAATTTTGTTTCTTATCTCCCTTCTTGTTGTTTATCTTATAAAAATTCCATATAATTCTGCCAATCACAGTTATTTTGTAATTTATGGATTTTTAGGTAAATTGTATTATTGGCAAATAAAGGGAGATGCAAGACATTATTATAAACTTCCCAAAAAATTTGCCTTTAATGTAAAAGTCGGATATGATATTTTACATGGACTATCTAAAGAGCATCGGTTAATTTACTCCCAAAACTACATATTGTTTAATTATAAGGTGTATGAATTAAGTACTTTAAAAGCCTTACAAATTATTCAAGTTCTTACCCACGATTTGAAAAACGACATTTTATTACATAAGATACAGATTCAAAATTTTATCAAAGAAAAAGAAGACAAAAAAGCAGAAGAAATAATGCAAACAGCAGAAGATATTTCCAAAGCAGCTATAATGCTTTCCAATTTTATGCACATTAATAAAATGTACAAAGAAGAGATAAAAATTTCGCATTTTATCCAAAATTTGGAAGCTTTGTATCTAAACGATGATAAGTACGAATTGCTTAGTTTTGAAAATCGTTGTCATTCTGAGCATTTTTATGTGGATAAAAAGTTATTGGAAATTGCTATTAAAAATCTGATAAATAACGCTTTACGAGCAGTTGATAATGTGGATGGATTTGTGCGAGTTATTTTTAAAGAAAATATTGAAAACCACTATATAATTATAGAAAATCCGGCTAATTTAAGTGAAGATGTTGTGAACAAATTTAAAAATATTGGTTTCACTACCAAATCTGATGGCTCTGGAATTGGAATACCAATTGCATTAGAAATTATTAAAAATCATAAGGGAAAACTTAATTTTTATCTTCTAGAGGGAATATTGCGAGCAGAAATTATATTACCAAATACGTGGTAAAGGTGGCTACAATGGGAAAAATCTTAATTTTGGATGATAATGTAAAATTAGCTAAATTCTATGCAAAAGTTTTAGAAGAACACGATTATGAAGTGAAGATGTCGCACGAAAGCGACACTTTTTTGGATGAATTCCAACAGTTTAAGCCGCAAGTAGTACTTTTAGATATTCTTTTACCTAACAGTAAATTGGATGGAATTGGTGTATTGAAAAAAATCCTGAAGAAGAAAAATACTATTTGCGAAGCAATTATGCTTTCAGGAGCTGCCAAAAGAGAGCAGGTAGCTCAAGCTATGAAGATGGGTGCTTTCAGTTTTATAGAAAAAACAGGCGAGTTTAGTATAGATAAATTCCTGAATGAAGTTCACCAAGCATTTTTATTATATCAGCAAGAGCTAAATAATTATAAATTGCAGCAAGAAAAAGAAAATCTGCGGCAGGAGCTTATTCAAAGCAAGCCTTTTGTAGGCGAGTGTGATGCCATTAAACGATTACGAGACAAGATAGAAAAGTATGCCAAAACCGATGTGGATATTTTGATAGCGGGTGAAACTGGTACTGGTAAGGAGATCGTAGCGCATAATTTATTTTGGAATTCAAAACAGTTTGGAAGACCTTTTATTAAGCGTAATGCAGGTGAATTCACCGACACTTTGGTCAATTCTGAGTTATTTGGACATAAAAAAGGAGCTTTTACCGGCGCTTTTGAAGATCATAAGGGCTGTTTTGAATTAGCAGATGGCGGTGTTTTGTTCTTAGATGAAATTTCCAACTTGAACTTAGACACTCAAGCCAAAATTTTACGGGCAATTGAAAACCGCGAAATAAGAATTCTTGGTGGTAGAATAAAAAAAGTAGATGTACGGCTATTTTTTGCGAGTAACAAAGATTTAAAAGCATTGGTTCGTCAGAAAAAATTTCGTAAGGATCTATTTTACAGATTAGATGGCAATGTCATCAAGCTTCCACCTCTAAAGGAAAGAGGTAATGATATCGTTTTACTTATGCGCTATTTTTTCGAAAAATTATTGGAAAAATATAACGATAGAATTATCGATGTAGATTTCCGTATTGCCCAGCGTAGTTTGGAAAACTATGAGTGGCCAGGTAATGTACGCGAATTAGAAAAGTTTTGTGAATATCTTTTTGTTATGTACGATAAAATCACCAATGAAGTTATTGCTAATGAAGTTAACAGTAAAAAAAGAGGTGGTGGCATAGCTAATGAAATAGCAGACTTTGAACAATTTTTGGCTTTAGAAAATTTTAATTCCGCCTTGGAAGAATTTGAAAGAATTTACCTGAAATGTCAGTTGGAAAGAAACGATAACAACATTACCAATCTATCCAAAAATATTGGATTAGATCGTTCCACTGTATATAAAAAAATAAGAAAATACAATCTAAAAAAGTTATAAAAAAGCCCCGCATAACACGGGGCTATAAATGGTGGGCCCAAGAGGAGTCGAACCTCTGACCGTCCGGTTATGAGCCGGAAGCTCTACCAACTGAGCTATAGGCCCGCTGCTTCATTTTTATTTATCAAAGAGGAAGTGTGCTAAAAACTAAATATCTCTATTTGATGTCAAGGAACTTTTATTTTACATTGAAATTGTCGATGAATTTCTGTAAAATCGTTCTGCGGGTGGGATGTTTTAATTTAGTCAGGGCTTTATCTTCTATCTGTCTTATGCGCTCACGAGTTACGTTAAAGATATTTCCAACTTCTTCCAAAGTTCTGTGGTAACCATCATCTATGCCAAAACGCAGGCGAATAACACGCTGTTCTCTATCTGTCAGTGTTTTCAGAACATCATCTACCTGTTTTTTCAGCAGAGTACGCTCGGCCATACGTTCTGGTGAAATTGTGCCTTTATCTTCGATAAAATCACCCAACAAGCTGTCTTCGTCTTCGTGACCAATAGGTTTATCTAACGATACAGGCTCTTTGGTAATAGCCAAGATATTTCTTACCTTTTCAACTGGTAGATCCAAGGCCTGTGCCACTTCATCTGGATAAGGATCGCGGCCTAACTTTTGCAACAATCTCCGGCTGGCACGTTTCACCTTATTGATCGATTCGATCATATGCACAGGGATACGGATAGTGCGTGCCTGGTCGGCTATAGCTCTGGTGATAGCCTGTCGGATCCACCAGGTGGCATAGGTACTGAATTTGTAGCCTTTACGATAATCATATTTTTCCACAGCTCGCATTAAACCAGTATTTCCTTCCTGAATTAGATCCAAGAAATCTAAACCTCGATTATTATAACGCTTAGCTATGCTTACAACTAATCTTACATTAGCTTCGATCATATCGTTTTTGGCGCGTTCCTTCATCTTTTCACCGCGCTCAATCTCGGCTAACAGATCGACCATCTCATCTGCACGCATTCTGGTTTCCAGTTCCACCCGGCGTATCTTCCTACGAGCATTTTTTATTTTGCGCAGGGTTTCGATGAATAAGCTGGGCTCGATATTGGTCTCTTCATAAACCTGCTTGTATTCTTCTTCCGATTTATTTGCTTTGCGGCCAAATGTACAGATCTCGTCAATAGTGTATTTCCTAATTTTGGAAAGCTGTTTGATGGTTTTTTGGCTGTCTTTAATCCTGTCTACCAAACTGCGAATTCGATAAACCATTCTTTTCAGAAGCTTTTCATTGTAGTTAAGCGAATCGAATATTTCCACTATCTCTTGTCGTTTTTTATCGATGGTAGGTTGTTCCAGCAAATTTCCCTGTTCGTCACTTTCGCTGTTATCCAATAATTCACCTATTTCTTCAAAAATTTGTTTTGCTTTGGAAATATTCTCAGTAAATTTGGTTATCAGGGTAGCTTCCTGAGACTTATCCATCCAGGTGCCGTATTCGATCTTAAAAATATGTTCTATCTTTACACGCTTTTCATTGTAGCGATAGAGGAAATTCTCCATTTCACGCAGAGTGCTACCAGACATAAATACAAATTTGTTGATATATTTTTGGCCACTTTCTATTTTTTTGGCAATTCTTACTTCGCCTTCTCTGTCTAGCAGCGGTACACGCCCCATCTCACCCAGATACATTCTTACCGGATCATCGTAATAGCGGCGATTTTTGAATTTTTTCGGTGTTTTCTTTTTCACAGCTACGCGCTTTTTAGTTACCCGTTTTTGGGTTTCATCAATAAGCTCTATACCAGATTCAGTAAGCTCAGAAATAATATCGTCGATACGATCCAGAAAGATCGGGTTATTCGGTAAAATATCATTTATCTGTTTAAAAGTAAGCAGACTTTTATTTTTTTTACCAAGATCGATCAATTTCTTTAAGCATTCGTTGTAACTAAGCATTTGATCTCCTTAATATAATATTCTCGTGACTATCTTTTTCCCAAATTTTATAATCTCTTTTTTTATTTCGGCTTTTCTTTTTAGCAAGTTTTCGTTCATATCTCCATTTTGCAGCTCAAGGTTGATTTGCTGCAACTCTTTCTTAAGTTGCCTTATTTTAAGAGAAGAAGTAACTTCCGCGATAGAGGTGTTAGGCATTTCCTCTAGTAAAATATCGGTTAATGTATTTCTTATTTGTTCATCTTCCATTTCGCCTATCAAAACATTAATATTATCAATTTCAAACATCTTGTCGATCAGTAACTCATATATTTTTCTATATTTTTCTGAAAGAAAGTAATCTGATTTCAAGGTTTGAGCAACATTTTTTATATTCTTAGGTTCAGAAATCAATAACTTTAGCAAAAGTCGCTCTTCAGAATAGAGGTTTTCCGGTTTTTCCTGCTGCTGAGAAAAATTATTTCTTTTTCTGGTTCGAGCTTTGGATGTTATTGTAGCCTGGCTAATACCAAAAGTTTCGGCTATCTCTTTCGCAAGCAGTTCCTTACTTAAGTCATCTTCAACTTTTTTCAAAACTTCTATCAGGAATTCCAATTTTTCCTTGCGGCTCATTTCCATACTTTTGTCTTTATGAAGAAATTCTATAAGAGTAGGTGCGCGCGCGATGAGTTCTTCCAACTTTTCTTTGCCGTAGGCTTTCAAAAAGGAATCGGGATCATGTTCGGGAGGTAAAATTATCAATT
Organism: Candidatus Cloacimonadota bacterium; assembly: GCA_030445745.1. Taxonomy (GTDB): domain Bacteria; phylum Cloacimonadota; class Cloacimonadia; order Cloacimonadales; family TCS61; genus JASUTE01. Next base: position 46,660 of record JASUTE010000004.1, on the reverse strand, counting down.
TGGCTTCATAACCTTGTTTTAGCACATTTCCGGCAGCTTTTATGGCTGCTTTTCGGCCAGCCATATCACCATCGTAGAGTATGTAGATTTTCTGGCTGAATCTGCTTAATAATTTTATCTGCTGATCAGTAAGTGCTGTTCCTAAAGAAGCTACCGCATTATGAAAGCCATTTTCGTACAATCTAAGAAAATCCATATAGCCTTCGCTAACTAAGACATAATCCAGTTTGGAAATCTCATATTTTGTTTTGAACAATCCATAAAGCTCAGTTCCTTTTTGGTAGATATCGGTGGTGGGCGAGTTGATGTATTTTCCACCTGGCTGCTCGCTATCTAGCACTCTACCGCCAAAGGCAATTACATTTCCCGAAGATGAGTGAATGGGAAACATTAACCGCTGCCTGAATAGATCGTAAAAACCGTTGCTACCGCTTCCAAACAGGCCAGTTTGCCCCAAGATCTTTGAGTTTATATTGTTCTTCAAAAGATACGACCTTAAAGCACCAAAACTATCCAGCGCATATCCCAGCTGAAATTCATCTATGGTTTGCTGGGAAAGTTGTCTCTGTTGCAGATATCGTTGTGCCAAACCGCCATGGTTTTTCAAATTCTCCTGAAAATGGGCATTTGCCAGCTGGTAGATCTTGTAAATTAAGTCTCGTTTGCTATTTTTGTATTTGGAAGTTGGTGACACTTGCACGCTCATTCCTACTCGACGTGCCAAACGCTTCATAGCTTCAATAAAGGAAATTTTCTCATAATCCATTAAAAATGTAACTACATTGCCACCTTTGCCACAGCCGAAACATTTGAAAATCTGTTTACTTTCGTTTACTATGAAAGAAGCTGTTTTTTCGTCATGAAAGGGACAACGAGCTTTATAATTGTTGCCACTCTTTTTCAGTGGAATGTAGCTGGATATTACATCCACGATATTGTTGCGGCTAATGATCTCGTTAATTTGACTCTTATCCATTTTATCCTGCCAATTCGGCAATAGTTACACCGGAACCACCCGCTTCTGGTGGCGGAGTATGAAAACTTTTTACTCGTTTATCGTGTTTTAAATGATTTCTTATTTTGCTACGCAAAGCTCCTGTGCCTTTACCATGCACTATTCGCACTTTTTTCAAGCTTGCATACAAAGCATCATCTATAAAAGCATCAAGCTTGGGCAGCGCTTCCTCGAAGGTATTTCCCAGAAGCATCAGCTCCATTTTGGCTGTCTTTTGGGGAGTTTTAATGGTGGCAACCTGTTGCTGACTTTTCTTTCGAGCACTATGATAGATCTTTTTCTGGTCTGTTGTGAAAAAGAAGCCATCCATATCGATTTTTATCTTGTTGCCGTTGATCTCGGCAATTTCGCCCTCTGTATCCAGGTCTTTGACCCAAACTTGTTGCCCTATTTGTGGGTTTTGAACAGGTTCCCTGGATTCTGCCAACGAATCTTCTACCTCGCCATACTCCTGATTCAAGTTAGTTACTTTTCGCAGTGATTTTTGCATAAGATTTTTGTGTTTGCTCTTATCTGCTTTTTTTATTTGGGAAATTTCGCTGGTAAGCTCTTTTTGCAGGTCTGTTAGGAAGCTACGCGCCTGCTTAACAGAACGTTTTTTAATCTCTTTTTTCTCTGTTTCAAATTCAGCTAATTTTTGTTCATATTCGTCAATTTTTTGTTTCAAAAGTGAAGTTTTCAGGTCAAATTCGTAATTTTTGCGGGCTAAAGCAGCTTTTTCCGCACCCATCTTGGAAATAAGCTCGGTAAGTTCGATATTCTGATTACCAGACAGGGCTTTGGCTCTATCTATCAATTTGGGGTTTACGCCCAGCTTAGAAGCCACCTCGATAGCAAAGCTATTGCCGGGCAAGCCTAATTTGAATTGGTAAGTAGGTGAGTGTAGTTTAGCGTCGAATTGCATAGCTGCATTACAGCAATTAGGAGATTGTTCTGCGAAAACCTTCAGGGCGGTGTAGTGGGTAGTTATAACAGCTGTAACACCTTGGGCGGTGAGATTTTCCAAAATTGCCTGAGCCAGGGCAGAGCCTTGTTCTGGGTCGGTAGCAGCGCCAATTTCATCAATCAGTACCAAGCTTTTATCGGTTCCATATTTTAGCATTTTATCTATATTAGTAATATGCGAAGAAAATGTACTGAGTGAGTTTTCTAAGGATTGAGCATCGCCAATATCAGCAAAAAAATTATCAAAAATTCCTACTTGACTGTCGATATCGGCAGGTATTGGCAGACCGCTTTGTGCCATAATCGCGAGCAGACCTATTGTTTTTAGTGTTACGGTTTTTCCGCCAGTGTTAGGACCAGAAATCAGAAGTATTCTAAAATCTTTACCTAATTCCACATCGAAGGGAATAACTTTTTTTATATCTCCATAGGAATTTATAAGCAAGGGATGGCGGGCCCGTTTCAATTTCAGGTAAGGTTTATCTTTTATGGTAGGAACGTTGCAGTGCCACTTTTGAGAAAGACGTCCCACAGCAAAAATAAAATCCAGCTTGCCTAAAATTTGTGAATTTTCTAAGATTTGCGTTTTTACATTTACTATCTGTTGGGTAAATTCTTGTAGAATTCTGAAAATTTCGCGTTTTTCTTCGCCTAACATCATTTCCAGTTCATTATTTTGACTAACTATTTCGGTGGGTTCCATAAAAATCGAAGAACGGCTGCTGGAACGGGCATGTACAATTCCATTAACAAAATTTGCTGATCCTTCTTTTACAGGTATTACGTAGCGACCATCCCGCTGCGTTACTATTTTGTCGTGCAAGTAGTTATTTTGCTGAAATTGTTCTACCTTTTTGTTCAAAGCACTCATGATAGTTTTGCGCAAATTACGTTTACGATTACGAATAGATTGCAGTTTCTGGGAAGCAGTATCTTTTACATCACCGTCGCTATTGTAGATTTCGTAAAATCGTTCTACAATTTCAGGAAGTATTACCAGAGCCGAGAAAATTTCTTGCAGATGTGGTTTTTCTTCAAATTTTTCAGCAGCAAGAGAATTTGCCAATTCCTGATTCCCAATTATTTGCTTGAATTCTTCATAATTATAAACTTGATGCTCGAATTCCAGCAATATTTTTTCCAACTTACTTACAGCACTAAAATTGTAATCTACTCCCTGGCGCAATAAGGCTAGCACTTCCGAAAATGTGTTTAGCTTTGCTTCTATTTCAGCTTTATCATGTTTCGGAGTGAGCTGCATAGCTAGTTTGGCACCCAGAGCATTATGGCACTCCAAGCTTATTAAATGCTTGACTTTAGAAAATTCTAACTGCTGTAATTGATTCATTAGAAATTTTTATCTTAATGTTTCCTTAAGAGTTTTTTCTGCCTCTTTTAGTTGAGGAATATTCTCTTTAGCACTACCGGTAACTTGGCGGGTAAACTGCACAATAGAAGATTTATTCACTACAGGCCTTACGTTTTTTAGGAAGGGAGAGATATCGATGACAATAAGCAAAATTGAGATAACTAAAATCCCATTTGCCACTCCAAATACACCGCCTAAAATTTTATTGAGCGCACTGAGATTTAAAAAAGATACTACTTTCTGAATTATGTAAATGACTATTTTAGTTATAAGCATTACCACAAGTATAATCAGAATGTAAGCTAATATCGTGGATAAGGTATTGCTTAATTGGAATTTAGCAATAAACATTTGCTTTACACTATAGCCAATATGATGTACTAAAACTACAATTAAAATTAGTCCTACCAGATGTAGCACGCTGGCAACCAAGCCTCTACGAAGATGGATAATAAAAAAAATGAAAAGAAAGATACCCAAAATTACATCGATAATATTGGCAGCTTCCATAAAACCTTCTTTCTTATTAACTTAAAAAAGGGAGATTAAGTTATCTCCCTCTTTTTTATAATTTCATTGCCAAGTTTACTCGAATTATTGCAATTTAGTTCTAACAAGTTGACTCAATATTTTTCCATCGGCGCGAGTGCCAAGTTTATCCTTCAAGGTTTTCATTACTTTGCCCATATCTTTCATAGTTTCAGCTGCTAGTTCCGAAATAACTTTATCTACTTCTTGCTCCATCTCAGTTTCAGTTAGCGGTTGGGGAAGATAGCTCTGAATTATCTCGATCTCTTGTTGCTCCTGAGCTGCTAATTCAGGGCGATTTCCTTTTTCATACAGTTCTATAGCCTGTTTTCGCGCTTTAACCTGCTTTTTTAGAACCTTAAACTCTTCCGCTTCTGTTAATTCCTGGCCCCTATCGATGGCTTGATTTTTTAAAGCAGATTTCAGCGAACGAAGAACCATTAGCTTCTTCTTTTCTCCAGCTTTAAGCGCTTTTTTGATATCCTGATCTAATTTTTTTAACATAGATTATCTGTTGTATCTGGCTTTTTTCCTTGCCTGTTTCAGCATTTTTCTTTTTGCAGCTTTAGCTTCTTCGCGGCGCTGCTTGCTTGGTTTAATGTAAAATTTATTCTTTTTTACATCACTTAAAAGAGAAGCCTTTTCACATGCTTTTTTAAACCTTCTCAACAATACTGGGAAAGGTTCACCTTCTCTAGCTTTCACTTTTGGCACTTAATTTCACCTCCTAATTATCTAACTAAGTATTTGTCAAAAAATTTTAATTATATTTTATTGTCAAGTACGAATTGAACTAGCTGTTATACCTCGATTTTTTCAATAGAATGACAGGCACGGTTGCGTTCTAAGTTTATACTTGGTAATCATTGCTAATTTATAATCATAACTTTTTCTGTGAACCGCATTGAAATGATCCTTTTTTTTATTATAATTAATAAGTAGCTTTTCTTTGCAACTACTTTTTAACGATTTTCATTAAGACTATTCCGCTGCTTTGCAATAGATTATATTATCATAAATCTGCTTTTCTTGGGTCAGGCGTTTAAATATTGACACATATGAATAGATATGATTTTTAAGAATCTGGAAAGGTTCGATATGCAGAAGAAAAAGAAAAATTTGGATACCTTGATAAACGCAGTGGTTGCTTTATATCTTAATTTACTGCGCCTGGATATGGAAAATATCGGTAAGCGAGAAGTTGACATAGTTTACAATATAATAAAAGCGACTTTTAGTGAAAAAGATATACCCCCCACTCATCAAATAAAAAAACTCATCGATAACCCCTGTCCATTGCAGCAGGCAACAGAGATAATAAAGAGCTATCTTACCTATCCTGATAAAGTTAAACTACTTATGAACCTGCTATTGATTGCCTATATGGATGAAGAGTTTTCTTCAGCAGAAAGAAACGATATCTTGGAAATTGTGGAAATGTTGGAAATAGATATCCAACTCTACCACCAGATAAACGACTTGATAGAAAAAAAAAGCAATCATATCGATATTAAACTAAGCTATTTCCTTCAATACTTGAGTGATACTATTTTCTCAAATTTCTTATTATTCGGAAGCAACGCCAGAAGCGATATATTTTTACGAAGCAACAAATCCTATAGCTTGTTTATATTGATTATAGAGGATTTTATTTTAGCGGGTACTTATGTAGATAAATCATTCAAAATTGGTAAAACTGAGATGGTTATAAACCGTCTATACAAACTAGAAAAAGATGAAACCATTTCATTTGAAAATCCTGAAAATGAGCATAGTAATTTCACACTTTCCTACGAAGATATAATGAAGCTTTACGATAACAAAAAAGATGAAACAATACGAGTAATAAAAAATACCAAAGAGAACTTTGGCTTTGATATATATCAGAAAAGCAACCGCATCAGTCTTAAACCCATTCGCGGCAAAATTACTTTAGGAAGAAATACTTTACTCCCGGAACGTAAATATGAAATTGCAATCAATGATTTTATTATAATAAACGACGCTTTGGAATTCAGCCCTTTGGATATTCTTACAGAAAACTTAATGTTTCGAAAAGAGCGTAAATTAAACAAATTTTATATAAATATTTCAGAAGATTTTTTCCATATAACCGAACACGAGACTGCAAAATCTATAGCTAAAATATTTTACGAAGATAACTGCTATTCCATTGAAGCTCTGATAAAAAAACCTGCTATCTTGCTGAATCACCAACCTTTGACCCACGAAGAGAAATTTGTTTTGAATCGTGACATAATAACTGTTGGCCAGCATAGCTTTCGAATAAATAAATTTTTCGATTTAATAAAGGTAGATTTGGAGATTTCACACCTACAGGTAAATAATCTAACCCACCGTTTTCGCGATGATAACACTATTGCCTTGGACGATTTAAGTTTTGATGTTAGAAAAAATGAATTTTTAGCTATTATGGGGCCAAGCGGCTGTGGCAAAACTACCCTACTTAAAACTCTGATAGGTGAACTAATTCCCTGGAAAGCGCAAATTGAAATTGATGGCAACGATTTGTACAATAATTTTTCCTATCTGAAAGAATATTTTGGCTATGTGCCGCAAGATGACTTGCTTTTCGATAACTTAACCGTGTACGAAAACCTTTACTACTGTGGTAGATTGCGACTTTCACATATCAAAAATAAGCAAATTATTAAGAAAAAAATAGAAAATATTCTTATTCAGGTGGGGTTATATGAAAAGCGCAATTTAGTCGTAGGTACAGTGTTAGATAAAAAACTGAGTGGTGGAGAAAGAAAACGGCTAAATATTGCACTAGAACTACTTTCCGATCCTATAATAGTTGTATTAGATGAACCAACTTCTGGTCTATCTTCCAAAGATTCCGAAAAAATAATTGATATGCTAAACGAACTAAAAGATCAAGGTAAAATGATAATAGCTACCATTCATCAACCAAATCCGGACATGATGCAGCAGTTCGATAAATTACTATTAATGGATAACAATGGTACTGAAGTATTTTTTGGCAGTACTAATGAAGTATTCGACTATTTCGATGATGAACTAGAGAATATGGTCTATGGCAAAGATAAACTTCTTAGGAAAAAGAAATTGAAGATGGCAGAATATCTTTTTGATGTGCTGCAATACCCTCTATTAGATAGCGCTGGCAACCCGATTTACAAACAAAATCCTGAAGATGCAGATATATTTGAAGAACAGAGACAATATTCACCAGAATATTGGAAGACCAAGTTCAAGAAATATCAGATATACGAGCTTATAACCACCACAGATAAAAAACAACAGGAATATAATGACGATTCGGAAAGAGAAAAGAAGAAATTTTCTCACCGCAAGTTGAATTTCAAAGAAAACTGTATCCAATTTTATTACCTATTATTGCGAAATGTAAAAAATAAATTGCGCAATCCTTCCAATTTGTATGTTACTTTCCTGGCCGCACCGCTCCTAGCTATTATTGTAGCTTTTATATTGCGCTATTCTGTTGCTGATACTCCCTACACTTTTGCGCAAAACGTTAATATCAAAATTTTTATTTTTATTTCTGTTATTATTTTTATATTTTTAGGATTATCTAACAGCTTAGACGAAATTATCGCAGAAAAACGAATAATCTTACGTGAAAACAAGATGAACATTAAATCTTCACTTTATTTACTTACAAAAAATATCACACTTTGCGTATTTGCCCTCATTCAAGCTATGTTATACTACGTAATAGCTGCTTTTATCTTGGAAATAAGAGGTATGTGGTTCAGCTACATCTCTTATTTGTTACTATCAGCTATAATCGGATTTTCTTTGGGTTTGCTGGCTTCCTCTCTTATAAAAGATAAAAAAGCTATCATAAATGTGCTACCCTTAGTTTTGATACCACAGATAATTTTTGGTGGAGCAGTGATAGAATTCGAAAAAATGAACCAAAATTTCAAACTAAATCCAGAAAACGTTATCCCAGAAGTTGTACAAATTATACCCTCACGCTGGCTATTCGAAGGTCTCTTTGTCTCCCAAGCAAAATTGAACCCATATTCTAAAGGCTTAAGAAAATTGAACCAAAAAGCAGAAAAATTACACCAAGAACGAAAAAATTTCCAAATAAGAAGTAAAGAATTTCGACAAATTCGCAAACAGATAGCAGAAGCCAAGACAGATATTATTAGGAAATATCCCCGGGAAAAGTATGTAAACAACAACATCGATACAGCTGTAAACTATATGGATGGAAAATTTTACAATAATCATCGTAACTTTTTCCTTGCTAGTAAAAAAAGTGTGATGGGTTGGCAATGTAATACCTACAATTTAAGTGTAATCATTTTGTTTATTTTCTGGATTTTGATTAATTTATTGACATATTTCTCTATTCAATATTATTTTAGAATAAAGAAATAAATGGAGGATATAATGAAAAAATATTTCATACTATTATTACTATTTCTCATGATTTTTTTTGCATGTGGCAAAAACGGAGAAAAAGCTGAAAGTAAGGAAAAAGTTACAGTGAAAGTTTATTATACACAGCCAGTTCCCCTTACCATGGTACTTTCACAATTGAATGCCCTTGGCAATGTTAACTACACCCGCATTTTGAATGAAAGAACCAAGCCAGCTGGTGACACTATAGATAAAATAGCTTTCAATATGGGCTCCGGAATTGCCGATGCCTTGGTGAGCTTGCAAGGTAAAAATAAGAATAGCCTAGTGCAAATAACTAATGAGCTTACCAATTATGCTGAAGTATTAGGGGTAAGCAAAGAATTTCTAATGCTGTCCGATTCTTTAAGCATAATGCTGAATAAGGGTGAATGGAATAAAATCGAAAAGAAACTGGAATCCTATAAAACAAAAATACTCGATGAACTTTATAATATGGAAAGTTTCGACTCGGTCATCTTGATTCAATATGGCGGTTGGATGCGTGGATTAGAAGATGTAAGTAATGTAATTATTAATGATTTGAACTATAATAAAGAAGCTACTAAACAGCTAGCCAATAAAACCATTATAACAGCACTGATGCACGACCTACCTAATCTAAGTGATGAAGAACTAAAATCCAAGGAATACTTCCAAAAATCTTTGGAAAATGTTAAAAAGATAAAAGAGATTATCTTTTCTTCCGAAGATGGTTTTTACAACAAAGGGCAAGTGGATGAATTATATAAACTTGCTTCCGAAATTACCACCTGGTATTCAAAATAAAAAATATATAAGGCCGGAACCGCAAAGTTCCGGCTTTTTTAATACAAAATTTGATTGATATCTTTTAAAAAATTCCTGTTTATATTTACATCCGAACTTAAACTATGTTCTTTTTTACAAAAAATTTTACGGCGTCTGTCAAATTTTAAGATCAATTCTGCTAGGAGTAATTCCCACTCTATCACATTTATTGTACTTTCCTCATGATAAGTCCTTAGAAAACTTTCACAAGTTTTACGAAACTGGTCTTTTTGCTGTTCCGAAGCATAAAACAGGAGAAAATTTATTAAATCAACCTCTGGTAATTGCCATTGCCATTCGGCAAAATCTAGCATATAATATTGCTGTTGCCACTTTATGTAGTTTCTGGGATTAGTATCGATATGACAGATAACCTTACCATCTCGTTGCTCCAATCTATGTAATTGCAAAAATAACTTTGCTAATTCGGAAAAATCTGGATTTTTTATCTGGGCAATAGTTTCACCTGGAATAAACTGTAAAATAAGTTTTATGCGACCATCGTGGTCAATAAGTTTAGGAGTAAAATCCAAATTTTTCTGGTAGATATACACTTCTTTCTGAAATTCAGCAGGAGAATTACAAATTTTTATAACCTCGCCTGCTTCTTTCTTGAACAAAATTTTAGTCTTCATCTTGTATCTCTATCTCGATCTTACCATGTTGACAGCCTTTTAAATTACGAACCAATGAAGTTATGGCGTCTTTTAGCAAATTTTGTACAAATGGAACTACCTTTTCTTCACGACCATCAATTTTAAGTACAATTTGTTTAGATGAATTATCTAAAACACAATCAGAACGTCTTTTTTCACCCCGCAATATAGCTCCAGTCATCTGATAACAGCTCATACCGCAAGCCTGACAACATTTGGGGTCTGCTAGTGGTAAAACAGCAAATACCTTATTTTCTACCAGATCTGCCAAATGTTCTATTTCATGCTTTGCATTTATTACGGGCAGATCTTTATATTTCTGGTGGCCATTGGCATACTTGCCAGAAATAGCAAAAGTAGTCTCATCTACTAATTCGTCTAGTTCTATGGAATTTTCTGCGCAAATAATATGTGGTACAGCAGCTGTTTTCATACCTTCTATTACTACATAATCTGTTTGCAAATGTCTTAACATTTGGTTCAAACTAAGATGCTGATGCCAAATCTGATAAGTTTCCTTTTTTCCGCGGGCAAATACAACACCCCCACTAGCTTGCCAGTGTTGCCAACTATTAGAGTTTGGTTTTTCCAGCGAAAATTCTTCATTGTGAATATCTTTAATGGAAGAAACGCTGTAACCACGCTTTCCCAATTCTTTTAGCAAAGAGGTTACAACAGCAGTTTTACCTGTATGATGATAGCCGGCAACACTAAAAACTTTCATATTTTTTCCTTAAGGTTGAATTATTCCCAGCCAATCTCCTAGCAGGAACTGCAAACGACCAATCAGCAAAGATATACGTGCCATAGCCGTGTAGCCAAAAGCTGCTCCAAAGCTAATCATTAGAAAATAAATTCCAATTCGTGCAGTTACGCCAAAAGCACCTTCATGCTTTTTACTAAAATAGAAATAGACTACACCCGTAAAAGTTCCTATTACCAACAAGATTTGCCCCACAATCATCACCGTATTATTCCCAGAAAATGGATTCATAATAGTGGCTGTAAGCTGATTTATTACATCTGATTTCAAATAGCGTAAGAAGAAAACACCTGATGTTGTTCCTATTACCAAAGCGATAGGAAAGCGACTGACCCATTCTATGGAGGGAATTAACCGCATCAACATCATCACACCTAATAACGCTGGAATCAGTTTTATCCAGTTCGCTGCAAAATTTTCAGTTAAAGGGTTATACATATTTGGCAACAAAATGAAGAAGATGGTATAAACAAACCAGTATCCGGCTGAGAGACCAACAAAAATCTGTTCTGCTACTTTGTAAAAGGGATTATCTTTGTACAAAAAACTAAAAATAGCAAAGGTAAGCAATGCTCCTATCCAAATTCCCAATACTTCGAAAAAATGTACCATTATTTACCTCCCTTCTCTGCTTTGTTAGCGCGCCAGTAATTCACATTAGCAATAATGATAAAAATTATAATGATAAGGTGAGCAATCGATTGTGCATCCATACCACTAGTGGCCAAGCCAGGCGAATCCATTAAAAATTCATATTCAGCTGCTGCTTTCAAGCCAGCTAGTAGCCCCGTAAGCTGTTGCTGTTCATTCACATATGGTAAAATAGAAGGAGCGCTAACACCGGTTACACCACCCGAGGTAGGTCTGCCATAAGTATCATGCCCTATTTGTACCCATTCTTTAATACCCGGAGAGCCTGCTGATAACGAGAATAGAAAAGCTAAATTATCAAAATTTTTCACACCTCTCAGCATAGGAATTTCCGAAATTGGTGTGCCATTCATATCCGAAGGATAAACTTCTCTAAAATTTTTACCCATTGCCTGCACCGTAACAATTCCGCCTGCTTTGAAACCTACATTTACATAATCAACTCCATATTCTTTGTTAGGAAATTTTTGGCGCATTACATCCAAAACATCCTCTGCCATCTGCACGCCCATCGGCCACAGGGCAGTAAAAATAACCTTGATATCTCTTTGGAAACAATGCTCTACCAATGCCAGTCCCATGGGATACAATTCTGGTCGGCTAGCAGGATCGAAATCGTAAGAGATAAGCACTGTAGAACCCGGGGGTGTATTTTCTACCATCTCGTACACCATACGCACATTTTCTGTGGTTTCAATAGGTAATCCGATAATAAATATTAGCGGCAGCGCTACTCCAATAAAGATCAAAAGAAATATCCAGCGTCTATCTATAGTTTTTTGTGCCATTACTTACCTCCTAAATAGGAACGTTCGATACCCAGAATTATCCTTAGTGAACTACCGATAATTCCTAAACCAGCTCCAATCATTATAGCTCGTTGCCCAGCTGTTGTAGGATATTTCATTATGAATTCAGCTAATTTGGGCAAATGTAGAAAACTGATCGCTTCTGGTATCCAACTGGTAAGAAAACTACCCAAACTTGTATTACCTAGCATCACTAAAATAGCAGCTATCAACAACAAATTGGATTCGGTAGTTCTGGCAATAAAAGCACGGTAGGCAGCTGAAGCGATGAAAAATGCTAAAAGGCTGAACATAGTTGCTTGCAGATGCTGATAAACGTTATCAAAAAGATAATCAAAAGGCTTAGAACCCATTACAGCAATAATTTGATCACCATTTCCCAAGATTCCAGTATTATCTTTGGTTCCCCAAAGTAAACCGGTGCCTATCATAACTACCACACTTATCAATGTGATAACTGAATATTGCCAATTTTCTTTTTTGAACTTAATTTTTAAGATATTTACTTTAAATAGACTGAGTTGTCCTAGAAGAATAGCAAAACCTGAGATGATTAAAAACCAATTTTCTAGCTCACCACTCAGCATTCCAAAAGGATAATGCGGTATAAATTCGGAAAATATAACGGTAATCCCAACTAAAAAAGTAATTATAAGTGGTATATTTCTTTTCATATTCTACCTCAATGTATGGTTAGGAAATCTTTCAGGAAATGAACACCAATAATTTCCAGGAAAATTCCTAAAGTTAACACTACCAGAAAGATAGCTTTACCTAAATCCTGACCTTTCAGGCTTCCTAATTGATGCGGTTCTTTGCTAAGATAGGCTGATGCTGCAAATAACTCTTCACCAATAAGGGTGTAATCGCAGGCAACTACAAAGAAAGGCAGCTGACTGGGCATAGCGGTTCCAGCAGTTTGAATAGAACCGCTGGCAAAACCAGTTTCAGCCAATATTAATGATTCCGCATAAAAAGCTCCCAAAAAGAAGTTAGCTGCTGGTTTTTCACGCACTATAATTCCATCTACCCCAGCCACAAAGCCAAATTGGTCATCAGTAAGATAAAACACCGCATCCGGATCGTAAGCATCGGGACGGCCAGCTCGCAAATATGCTTCTTTTACCACTTCTTTAGCTGTGGAAAGAACCATGGAACGACATACCGGCACAATCAATCTGGCTTCGTATTCTGCTGCACGTTGTGCTAGTTTGCTTAAAATTGAAAGTCCGGAAATAGTTTGCATATCATCCAAATCCAATGTGCCTGGTATAAACAAGATCGGCCGACCCATTTCAGTAGCTCGTCCCACCGATTCATCGATTGATTCCAAACCGGCTATTTTTCTTATGTAAAGTTCCTTACCGCTTCGCGCTGAAAAGATATAGTAAACAATAGCAGCGGTTAAAATAATAGCCATTATAAGCAACGAGATTTTATTGGTATTGAACCACTGGGCTTTAGCAACAGCTGTCACCTCTTTTTCAGCTAATATATTTCCAGTAACATCTAATGCCTGCAACCTAAAATTAGCTGGTACTTTAGGTTGAATGCCATCACCTAGAATATATTGGCCAATTACATCGCTACTTAAATAAACCAAGGTAGTATCACCATTCTCTTCCAATTTTGTTATGCGCAAAGTAGCAGCTCCAATTTCAGCAGCATTCCATTTTAACAAAATTGCACTGCCGTCATCATTGGGGTTGTCTTCTGCTGTAAAATCTAAATTTTGCGCCCATAACACCGCAGAGAACAGAAATAGAAAAATTAGAAATTTCCTCATATTTTCTCCTCTTTCAAAGCGATTTTAATACGTTTATTATTCTTTCCTTTACTTTTATATCCGGTTATAGCTATTTGGCCTACCTCAGCAGTATTTTTTACATGAGTGCCACCATCTGCCTGCAAATCTAAGCCCTCTATCTCTACAACTCGTATCTTTTGCAAATTAGCTGGTAATAAATTCACCTTGGTGCGAATAAGATCGGGAATTTTCTCTGCCTGCTCGCGGGTTAAGAACTTCACTTCAATCCTACGTGCTTCTTTCACTTCCTGATTTATCTTCATTTCTAAAGACTCTATCAATTCAGCCGAAAGAGTTTCAAACTCGAAATCCAAATGTCCCTGCAAAACATCCATATTGCCTCCGGTAACCTGCACCTGGTAATCTTGCCAAGCTACGGCACTTAGAATATGCATAGCCGTGTGAGTCCTCATCAAATCATAACGTCGCGCCCAATCCAGTTTCCCCTGCACCTGTATATCGGTTAATTGAAAATCTTCTTTATAATAGTGCCAAATCTTTCTATTCTGAACTTTAACCTGCCAAATACGAAGTTTTTTATTAGGAAATATAAGCCAACCAGTATCGCAGGGTTGTCCACCCCCACCTGGATAAAATGCCGTTTGCGCTAAAGCTAAAGCTTTCACCTCAGCGTCGTGCTCCACCACTTCCGTATTAAATTCACGCATGTAACTATCTATTTGATATAACCGTGGATTCATAATATTTGTCCTTTCACAATAAATACCAAAAGCAGCAGGCAGAAAAGCTGAATTAGCCAATCCCAAACTGCTAATTTATGTTCATAGATAAAAGTTCTATTTTTGTATAACCGAAAACCTCTTAATTCCAAGGCTATAGCTCTGTCTTTTACTTGTAAAAGTGCGCGCGAGAGTACCGGAAAAATTAACTGAGAAACAGTTCGAAAACGCTGAAAAAGCGTTAATTTCCTAAAATATATGCCACGTAAATACAAATTTTCCTTTATAGTTAGAAACTGGGAACGGTAGGTTGGAATAAAATTGATAACAGAAGCTATAAGAAAAGAAATTTCATAGGGAAAATGCCAGCTATGAAAAGCCAGTAGATAGTCATAAAAGGGACGTTGAAACAAAAGTGCTGCCAGCAATATTATTAAAGTTATCCGCAATGTGGAAATAAGCCCATAATTCACACCTTGGTCTGTTATTTTCACAATGCCCCATTCCATATAAACATTTCCTTCATTGCGAAAGATAATCTGCATCAAAAACAGAATGACAAAAAGTTTTATTAAACCTTGGAAACGCTGTTGTAAACTTTTCATATTTTTTTTTCGATGAGAACTTAGCAGAATAAGGCCAAGTGAAATTAGCACTAGATAGAGTTGAACTAAAACTTGTTGAAATAGTAACGAGATGGTAGTAAGCAAAATAATAATGATAAGTATCGTTCTTAGATTAATCTTCATTCTACCTCAGAACAGCTAATTTTAAACGAAAACAACATCTCGCTATCTCCTTCTAAGTTGCTACATATTTTTAGAAATCTTCATCTATCTTGCAAGCATTTTAATTTATTCTAATTATTTTTTTTTCTACTATCTCCATTTCAAGCGGGTTTAAACTTTCATAAATAGATTTTCTGTTGCTAAAAATAATTGCCCTTTTTTCTTTTAAAAGTTGCAATAATATCTTTACAGATAGTGCATCGAGGCCAGCAGCAGGTTCATCTAGCAACCAGATTTTGTTATTTGGCAAAAGTAACGGCGCTAAGCTACCCCGTTTTCTTTGGCCACCACTAAGTTGCCAAATCAAGCGCTGGGAAATTTCAGTTAGTTTTAATTTAGAGAAAGTTTTTTTACGCGATCTTTCCTCACCCACCTTCTCGATTTGAGAAAATCCATGCTGCCATATTTGCAGATCCTCTTCTAATGTTGCTGCCACAAAGTTTTGCTCAGCTTCCTGTTTTATGTAGATAATCTTATCTGCAAACTCGGTTTCAGTAAAATCCGCCAATTTCTTTTTCTTCAGTAAAATTTCTCCGGAATAATCTGGTATTAGCCCGGAGATGATGCGTGCTAGGGTAGTTTTGCCACTGCCATTATCTCCCTGTATTAAAACAGGTTTTTTCAAAGGAAAGCGCAGGTTTACCCCGCGAAAAATCTCCTGCTCTGGAAAACTGAAGCTAAAATTTTTAAATTCTATCATCTCAGCTCACTCATTGGTAAAATTCTGTCTGCTAAGTCATACCATACAGGTAAATGATCCGCTATCACAAGTATTTTGCCTCTCTCTTTTTCCTTTAACAAAACCTGTTTTATCAAATGCAAATTATTTGTGGAAATTCCCACAGCTGGTTCATCTAAAAGTAATATTGGTGCTTTCAGCATTAGATTGGCAGCCAAAGCCACCAACTTTTTTTGGCCAAAAGAGAGCTTAGCTGTTTCAACCTGCAATAAACTGTTTATTTGCAATTGATTGCAAACTTCTTCCATAGTTGCTAAAATCTCTTCTGCTGGTTTTCGTAAATTTTCTGGTCCAAAAGCCAACTCTTGTTCTACTTTAGGAAAAAATAGTTGCTGCTGTGGATGTTGACGCAAAAAGCCTAATACAGTTGCTATTTGAGGGAAATTCAGTTCATGCAAATTGGTATCTTGCCAAAATACCTGCCCTGAAAAGTTACCGTGAATAAATCGGGGAATAATAGTAGCTATAATATTTAAAAGTGTTGTTTTACCACTTGCATTAGGCCCCTGAAGCCATACAGCTTCACCTGGCAATAGTTGCAAATCTAGATGATGGAGTAGTTGGTTTTTTCCGAAAGCGAAACTAACGTCAACCAGCTTCAGCATCAACGAACCTGCAGTTCCACCACTCTTTTCAGCCAGCGCTGCCGAAATTCATCTTCGGGGATAATTAACCGAAAGTATTGCTGTTTACCTTCTCGCTGTAAAGCTAAAAAAGCTTTATGTATTTCTTCAGATTTCAAATTCAAGGCACCACCATCAGCCGATACAAAGGTAATGGTACGAATATCTTTCGGGTGCAAAGAAAAATATTTAAGAACTTCATCTATGCTTATAGCTTGGAATTTCTGATTATCTGCCCATAAAACTTGCAGTTCAAGCTGGTTGATGTGGTCTTTTTGTAAAAGATATTCCCTGCCCAAATAAGCTACCTTCAATCCGTTAAAATCACTACGATTGATATTTCGTACTACCAGCATAGCAGCCAGAAGCAGTATCAGAACCAGTAAAACAATTAAAATATTTTTCATAGATCTATCCTCTTTCTTAAACTTTCCCAGCTAATTTTCTGTGAATTTATAAAGATGGAGTCTGCGTTAAAATTCACTTCCTTACTTTTCCTATATTTCCTAATAAAATTGCCATTTTGCGAAGCTTCACCTTCAAATTTCATATTCTGCAAATAAATTTGGAAAGGACTAAGCAGAAATTTTTTATTTTCTTGGAAAATTTCAATATAATTATCTGAAAACACACAAATCTTTTGTAAGTTTTTTATATTAGCACTCGGTGGCAATTGTGGAGCTTGCAGCTGCCAACCATTCTTATTTATGATCTTTATATTTTGAAAATTTGGTTTGGAAACAACTATTCCCAAGCCATCTTCAGAAATCAATAATGCATATTGAATTTGTGTATCTTTAGCCAAAATAGCAGCTAAATTACCTGATTGATTGATTTTTGTTGTTTCTCTATCGATTAATTTCCAACCTTCAGGACTGCAGGCAGTTGCAAAAATTAATAAAATAATTGTATAAATGCGCAATTTTCCCATGATAAATCCTTGAATTGTTCAAAACTAAAGCTGTTGCCATCTACTACAACTCTTTTCGGCTTTTTAGGCAACTTTGTTAACTGCTGCAGATCTTGCCAATTTTGCAATTGGTTCACAAACACCATTGCCCTATCGTATGTTCTAATATAGCCAATTTTTTTTAACCACATGCCGCTTGGCATATCGGGACTTTTCATATCAAAACCATTGCCGTTCTGGCTTAAAATAGCATTTTGCAGATAATTCTGATAACTTAAATTGTGTTGAACCCCATCACTAGCGATCAGTAGATATTCCGCTCTGGTAAACAGCAACACAGATTTAGCTACTTCTTGGAAGTAATAACCAGTATCTTTCACAAAAGGTGGCAAAGCATGAGGTTGGGAAAAATTTTTTAACCAGTTTTCGGCAATAGTGATATATCGCAAAGGTGGCTGTACTGCTTTATTCTTCAATTCTATTTTTGTTACTTCTTTTATCCAAAACATCTCCCTTTTTCTAGGTACCACCAAACGGTTTTCATATTCCAACTTTCTTTCATCTTCAAATAATGCTAAGATAGCTGTAGCTGCCTCCTCTTTTGCCAACTCTACCTGATAGCCATCGGGAGAACTTAGTACAATTTTACTGAATTCTATACTGTCTGGTAAAATGTAGTTCAAGGGCACTCCACGCCAGGTCTCTGCTTGGTTTTCACGCATAGTGGAAACTGTTTTCAAATATTGAGAATCAATTTTGTGTAAATCCAGTTGCTGTACATTTTCGTTATTAATAATTTGTAAAGCAAAAGCCACTATATTCCAAGTTAAGAGCAAAAATATAAAAAGCTTCTTCATCTTACCTCTATTATACCAAATTTTCTCATTTTCTTAGTTATATTATAGCTAACTAAACCACCTATAATGCCCGAAATAGCAGCTGCCAGTAGAGATATAATTAATGGAATTAAAGGTAGCCGCATCACTAGCAAGGTTACTATTAAAGCTCCGCTAATATTAGCAACAGAGCACATAAAAGCTTGTGCAAACACTGCTTCTTTGTTCCTGAATAATAGTCGAGCTAATTCCACCATCACACCTGGAACAGTGTAGCTGAGTAGTGAGACAGCTCCATGGCTGCCAAAAAATCCTAAAGATAGGATTACAATAGCCTGTACTACACCTACTAAAAGCGCTGCTCCTAATTTATCAACTACTACAGCTGCCAGCACTATCCACATCATATAAAATCCACCAGCTAGTGAACCGCCTGGTATTAGCAATGGTGTAGAAACCAGATGCACTATCGGTGTTATAATGGGTTTGGTAGCCAAGCCCAAAGCGCTAAATACAGCAATATAAAGCAGCTCTTCAGCCGAAAATTTATTCAAATTCATATCGTATACTCTTTGTATAAATCACAAAACTAACACTTTTCCTGTCAAGTGAATTGGAATTTGTTTGACGTTTTTTAGTCTAAATAAACATTTAAAACAAATGGAAAAGATACGAAAGATTATTCACATCGATATGGATGCTTTTTTTGCTGCAGTGGAAATGCGCGATAATCCTAAACTGCGTGGCAAACCAGTTGTAGTTGGAGGTGATCCCCAAAGCAGGGGAGTAGTTTCCACCTGTTCCTACCAAGCTCGTAAATTTGGCATTCACTCAGCCATGAGTGCAGCTATGGCCTATCGCCTTTGCCCACATGCTATTTTTGTACGGCCTAGATTCGCTGCCTACAAAGAAGCTTCCGAGCAAATCTTGGATATCTTTTTTCAATACACCGATTTGGTAGAACCGATGAGTCTAGATGAAGCTTATTTGGATGTCACCAGCAGTGCTAACCCATCTGCTACCAAAATTGCCAAACAAATTAAGCAAGATATATATGCCAAAACCAAACTGACAGCTTCTGCTGGCGTATCGTTCAATAAATTTTTAGCTAAAATAGCTTCCGATATGAAAAAACCAGACGGGTTGGTAGTAATACCACCTTCCAAAGCAGCTAAGATTTTACAAGAGTTACCAATTGGAAAATTTCATGGTATTGGCCAGGCCACCCAGCAAAAAATGCAGAGATTGGGAATAAACAATGGTAAAGATTTATTACAATGGCAACTGCCAGACCTAATTCGTCATTTCGGCAAAATGGGCAATTATTTCTATAATGTGGTGCGCGGAATAGACAAGCGGCCAGTAAAAACAGAAAGAGTTAGAAAATCGATTGGCAAGGAAAATACATTTTCCTATGATTTAGAAGAGCTGGTAGAGATGAACAAATATTTAAAAAGCTGTAGCAAGCAAATTGCTGAAAAAATGAAACAGTTAGAAGTAAAAGCCAAAACTGTTACTCTAAAAATAAAATATGCCGATTTTACCATAAATACACGTAGTGTTAGTTTTACCCATACGGTCGATTCGGCAAACCTGTTGTATTCTACAACCAAAAATTTATTGCAACAGCATTTAAATTCTACGAAAAAGGTACGCCTACTGGGCATTAGTGTTTCCAACCTGGTTTGGAAAAATAGAACCGAGCAGCTTATTTTACCATTCTACGAAAAATATTCATTGACTGATAGCTGATAATTTTATTTGGAAATAAAAATATGATAAAAATAGAAAATCTTAACGTAGGCTTTGGCGAAAAGCTTATTTTGGAAAATATAAACCTGCAGCTACCAAATAACCAAATAACCACCATTGTAGGACAAAGTGGTTCTGGGAAAAGTGTGCTGATGAAGACGATCGAAGGGCTTTATAAACCCAATAGTGGTAAAATTTGGATAGATGATACCGAGATAACTAAATTAAGTAAAAGTAAATTAAACCAAATTCGTCAAAAAATGTCTATGCTATTTCAGGAATCTGCTCTTTTGGATTCACTGAATGTATTCCAAAATGTAGCCTTACCGTTGTATGAAGCCAAGCAGAAAACAGAAATAGAAATAGAAAAATTGGTAAGAGAAAACCTGAGATTGGTTGGTTTGGAAACTGCCCTGAATAACATGCCAGCTGAGCTTAGTGGTGGTATGAAAAAACGGGTCGCTTTGGCCCGCGCTATTATTCGTCAACCCCGCTACATAATCTACGATGAGCCCACCACTGGTCTAGATCCTATCATCTCCGATGAGATAACCAAGCTAATCTTAAAACTACAAAATTCCTACCAGCTAACTTCTATAATTATTACCCACGATATGGACTGTATTAGCAAAGTTAAAGGTAATATAGCTATGCTGCACGATAGAAAAATTGTATTTACTGGAAAATATGATGAATTTATCAATTCAAATAAACCAATCGTACGCAAATTTCTACAAAAAGAGGAATAAAATGAAATTTTATGAAAACAAGACAAATTTGGAAATTAAAGTAGGAATTTTCACCCTATTAGCTCTGGTAATCCTAATATTAGGCTATATGTGGTTCATGCAGTTACTGGAACATAAGAAGTACACTACCTTGCAGGTAGAATTCGAAAATATAGGAAAAATAGAAAAAGGTAGTACTGTTTCTGTGCGCGGATTAAGAAGAGGAAAAGTGGATAAGATTCAACTTACCCCAGACGGCGTGGTTACGGATCTTTTAGTAGACCTTCCCCTACCTCTGCCAGCTGATTCCAAATTCTATATAAAAGAGATGGATGCTATGGGAAGTGTACGCGTGGATATAATTCCCGGAACTTCTGAGAAAAAAATGGATTACAATCAAGTGCAAATCGGACAGAAGAGTTTCGGTATTTCTAACCTGGTTGTAAAATTAAATAATTTAACCGAAAAAATACAGGATTTTGCAAATAAACTTGAGAGTGATAAACAGATGCTTCCGCAAGTGAAAAATATCCTTAATTCTACTGAAAATTTTGTGAAAAACCTGGATAATTCCTACCAAAAAAACGAGGATAAATTGGATATAGCAATTTCCGGATTGGCAAATTTGGTAGAGGATTTAAATAGTTTTTTGGAAACAAATCGAGACAAATTAGACTCGGGAATTGCCACTGCCGATACAACTATGCACAATTTAAATAACGCTGTGCAAGAATTTAATCAACTAGCCTCCAACCTAAACAAAATACTGCAACCAACCCAAGCTGGCCAGGGCAGTATAGGAAAAATGATTGCTGAAGAAGAACTTTATGATAATTTGCTAAAAATATCTGCTAGATTAGATTCTCTACTAAAAGATATAAAAGAAAATCCAGGTAGATATTTTAAAGTAAAGGTATTTTAATGAAAAAAATAATAAGTTTAGCACTTCTGACACTTATTCTTAGTACACTATTAGCTTATAGCTTTGGTAAAAACAAGGTTCAGTCAAATAAATTGGAATGGAACCACATTGCTACCCTACATTTTGATATCTACTTCGCGAAAGCAAATAATGAATTTGGGAAATTGGCTGCTTTGATGGCGGAGGAATCTTACTATTACCTGAAGCAAGATTTCAAAAGACCGGTAAAAGATAGAATTCCTATTATTTTCTATCCGGCTCAGCAAGCTTTTCAGACTACTAACATCATTTCATCACTGTTATCTGAAGGTGTGGGTGGTTTTACTGAATCTTTGCACAACCGAGTTGTGTTGCCTTTTAACGGCAGCTATAAAAAGATGGAAAAAACTCTTGTTCACGAGTTAACTCATGCCTATGTAAACGAATTAAGCGGTTCCAGTTTTTCTATGTTGCAAACTGGAAGCTTGCCATTTTGGTTTAGCGAAGGTTTACCTGAATTTGAATCTGTAGGTGGCGAAGATACCTACAACAATATGTTCATAATCGATCTGGTGCTGAATCAACAGTTACCCAATCTGAACAATATCGGTGGCTACTATGCTTATCGCCTCGGCGAAGCTTTCCTAACTTATCTGGCTGATGAATACGATAGAAATACAATGATGGAACTTTTCTATGCCCTGCGTATAACTCGTTCTACTGATGCTGCCTTTAAAAAAGTTTTTGGTGTCGAATCGGAAGAAATCCAAAAACAATGGCACAATTTTTTGAAACGAGAATATTTTCCATTAATAGAAGACTATGAACTTCCCTATGAAAAATATCATAAGCAGACATTTCACAGCGAAGATGGCTCTACTTACAATTATGCACCCATTTTTGTGTCTGGGAAACAGGAATTTCTCTACTTTTCCGATAAAAATTTACGCAATAGTATTTGGAAAGTTTCGCTTTTAGAACCAAAAAAGAAACAAGAATTAATTGTAAAAGGTGAAGCTACTGGCCAATTTGAAGAGTTTCACTTCCAAAGAAATAACCTAACCTGGCTACCAGATGGTGTCCATTTTGCTTTTGTGGCCAAGACTTCTAATGGTGATAAAATTTATATATACAACTTAGAAAAAGAAGAAGTTGCCCGAGAAATTTTCCTACCTGAATTCGATGCTATTTACGAGATCGATTTTTCCCATGATGGCAAAAAAATTGTTTTCTCTGGCCAGAAAAATATGGCTTCCGATATTTATATCTACAATTTGGAAAACGACGAAATTAAGCAAATAACTAACGACAAATATGCTGATCAGCAGCCTGTGTGGTCGCATGATGACTCCAAAATAGTTTTTAGCTCGGAAAGAAACGCTAACCTTTCCACTGTCCGACCTCATATCTTCGGCACTCTAAGTTACGATATCTACTACTACGACCTAGCCAAGAAAAAGTTTTACGAAGTTACTCATGATGCTTACGACAATACTAATCCTATTTGGAGCAAAAATTCACAGAATATCATTTTTATTAGTGAAAAAAAATACAGCTCCAACTTCGAGACAATTAATATTGAAAACGGTAAAAGAGGAGCCATAACCCACACTATTGGAGGAGTTTTTACCGGTAGTTTAGATGAAGAAGGCAAAAAGTTGATTTTTTCTGCTTTCCATGAGAGTGGCTGGGATATTTATGTGGCAGATAATCCTTTTGCCAACATCGAATACAAAAATTATCGTCAACCTCAAATAGTGGAATTCAAAAATAATCTTTTCCAAAAATTTGATGCTACCCGCTACCGCTACTATGGTAAAAAGAAACGTGAGTTTAAATCTATTGATCAAAATTTTAGAGAAATTCGCAATCTCGACCAACTGATGAAATTGGATAGCTTGTACGAGGAGCATAACCGCAAGATTGATGAAAAACCAACCAAAGAAAATGTTCCCGAAATAGAAGCTTACAAAACCAAATTTCTTTTAGATAGTTTCTGGGGCGGTATGTCTTACTCCCCTTCAGGCGGCACTTATGCCTATTTCCAATTTGCACTAAGCGACTTAATGAGAAATCATGCTATAGGAACTGTATTAGGCATTTCTGGTGAATTGGATAACTCTAACTTTGTCTTCAATTACCTCTATTTGGCAAAGCGGATAGACTATGGATTTGGTGCTTTTTATCTAAACAATGAATACATCTATCAAATTAATTATCAAAATTCTTTTAATTCTGATTATTATCGTAAACGGTTCCGTGAATATGGGATTTACTCTATTTTACGTTATCCTTTTAATAAGTTCTGGCGCCTCGATTTGGAAAACTATGTGCGCCATAACGAAATTCGCCGCGATTGGTGGGATGAAGCAAATGGTGAGTGGCTGGAAGAAGAATTACCAGCATTTCTGGGTTTGAAAACTTACAACCACTACTTTAGCTACACCCCACAACTTAGTATAACTCATGATAACGTGTTGTTTGGCTCTACTGGTCCTATTTCGGGATGGCGCGGTACAGCTCTTTTCAGTAAAACTTTTTCTGAGGAAAAGCCTAGTTCCATAATATTTACTGATATTCGTTCTTACAAGTTCTTTGCCAAGCGCTATGCCTTGGCTGGAAGAATTTTTGGTGGTGGCATTTTCGGTGAAACGAATACTGTTTTCGAATTGGATCCGTTCGATGGTGTCCGCGGCTACGAAAACGATGATCTGCAGGGTAACCGTAAAGCAGTAGCCTCCTTGGAGTTACGCTATCCTTTTGTGGATAAGTTGGATATTTCTTTCCCCTTACCACTGCAATTTAGGAACATTCGCGGAAGTGTTTTTGTGGATGCTGGCGCTGTGTGGCAAAACAGTAACCTGGATTTGTACAAAGATGAACAACTAAATGACCTGAAACTGGGCTTTGGTTTCGGTCCGCGCTTTAATATGGGCTATTTTGTGCTGAAACTGGATATCGCCTGGAACAGTAACCTAAACAGAACCAGTAAACCAACAGTTTATTTCAGTCTTTTGCCAGATTTTTAGTAGGCAGTCGTTTAGTTTAATCCAGTTACCTAACAGTTTCATCAATAAAATAATTAGAAATTTCAAAAGTAATGTACTTTCTATTGAGATTAACAATCAGCTTCAGCCGGTAGGTAAAGATAAGAAAAAATAGTAGGAGCAACTTCCTATTTCTTCTGCGTCAGCACTACGATTTGCAAGATTAGTTGACTTTCAAGATTAAAGCAAAACCTGTTTTATCTTATAATCCAGGCTATCTTGATACTTAGTCAAGTATAAACTTAAGATGCAACCAGGCCTGTCATTATATTGAAAAAATTTTGGGGTATACCAGATTGGTTAAAGATTGACACAAAATCTAAATTCGTATTTTTAACTCTAAAAAAGGAGTTAAAGGAGGCAGTTATGTTAAAAATGATAAAGGTGAAATCTGTAAAAAGAGAAGAATTGATAAATGTAACTTCTGAAATAAAGAAATATATTGCAAAAATTGATCTAAACCACGGTAAAATAACACTTTTTGTGCCCCATACCACAGCTGCTGTTACTATAAACGAGAACGCTGATCCCGATGTACCACACGATATTATTTTCGGTTTAGGGAAAATCGCACCTAATGTAAGTGCATATCATCATGCAGAAGGCAATTCTGATGCTCATATAAAAAGTACCTTAGTTGGTTGTAGTCAAGATATTTTGGTTGAAAATGGCCAAATGGTTTTAGGAACCTGGCAAGGTATATTTTTCTGTGAGTTCGACGGGCCTCGTACCAGAAAATTGTATATTTATAGTTCCGAAGAGAGATAATAGTGAAAGAGATATATTATATTTTTGAAAATGAGAACAAGAAAAAAAATTGTTCCAACATAAAATTGGCTGCCAATTCCTTGAGTCTGCAGCAAAATATTCCTCCTCAATTACCGGAATGGACAAAATTAAAAAACCATCAGTGTTTCAATTGTCCCCTCCACAGTTCCAAGGTAAAATATTGCCCGATTGCTGGTTCCATTGTAGAAGTTATCGATTTTTTCCAAGCTTCTGCTTCCTATGAAAAAATTACAATGAAGGTGGAAAGTAAAAATAGGAATTATGTTAAAGATACCACTATTCAGCGTGGTGTGAGTTCAATGTTAGGAATGTTCCTGGTAAGCAGTGGCTGTCCTGTACTGACCAAATTAAAACCAGTGGTAAAATTTCATCTGCCTTTTGCTGATTACATCAATTTTACCGTCGCTGAAAATATGCTGAACGAGATCGATGATCTGTGCGAGGACATAGAATGAAAAAGATATTCTGGATAGCTGGAGAAAACTCGGGAGATTTACATGCTGCACATGTTATAAAACATTTGCCAAATTCCCAATACCAACACCTCGGAATTGGTGGTCCCAAAATGAAGACAGCAGGACTGCAGCAGCTATATCCCTTTGAACGCTTCGCTGTTATGGGTTTTTGGGAAGTTTTGAAACACTTATTCTTTTTTATAAAAGTACAAAAACAAATAAAACAGATCTTTCAAAATGAAAATAGCAAACCAGATCTGGTAGTATTGGTAGATTACCCAGGTTTGAATATGCGAATCGCACGATTGGCAAAAAAATATCAAATACAAGTTTTGTACTACATCTCTCCCCAATTTTGGGCATGGAAACAAAAACGCATTCATCATTTAAAAAAATATACCGATCACATAGCCTACATTTTGCCGTTGGAAAAAGAGTATTTTGAAAAATATGAAATACCTTCTACTTTTGTAGGGCATCCTATTGCCGAGCAAGTGAAGATTCGCTTAACAAAAGAACAGTTTGCTGAAAAGTTTAATTTAAATATAAATAAAAAATGGTTAGGTTTTTTCCCTGGCAGCAGAATAAACGAAGTCGAAAAGCTATTACCGCAATTTTATCGAGCCATCAGAGAATTTCCCGCAGAAAAATATGAGTTTTTAATTTCTAGGGCTCATTCTTTGCCAGAAAATATCTTCCCTCATGATTCTAAACTTCAATTTATTAGTGATTATAATTATGAACTAATGAAATATTGCGATTTTCTGGTGGTAAAATCCGGAACTTCAAGTTTGGAAACTGCATATATCGGTACACCTTTTGTCATCGTCTATAAAACCAGTGCTATTTCCTATTTTTTAGGCAAAAAACTGGTGAAAATAGATAAAATTGGACTACCTAACATAATGATGCAGAAGAAGATAGTGCCAGAACTAATTCAGAATGAAGCTAATGGCGATAATATTGCTCGTTGGATTAAAAAATATCTAGAAAATCCCAAAAAATATGCAGCTATGAAAAACCAACTACAAGAAATTCATCAGTTAATGGAAAAGCGTTCTGCTTCACTGGCAACTGCTAAAATTATCAAAAAGATGCTGTTATGAATAAATTTCTGTTATTTTTAGAAAAATATCTGGGGGCTTTTTTAATATTAGTTATTGGGAAAACCCTGCGTTTTAGATGTTTTGGCAATATACCTGATAAACGTGTTATCTATGCATTTTGGCATCGTAACATTATTCCTTTGGCTTATTTACACAGGAAACAAGGTGTCGCGATTATGGTTTCGCCTTCGCAAGACGGTGAATTTATCGCTGGCCCTGTAAACCTTTTAGGTTATCGTACACCACGTGGCTCTTCCTCCCGAGGAAGCCTGGCAGCCATGAAGAAAATGCTGAAATTGGCAAAAGACCATTCCTTAGCTATCACTCCAGACGGTCCCAAAGGCCCAGCCGAGAAGATAAAAGAAGGTTTGTTATATTTAGCCTATCAAAGTAAACTTCCCATAGTACCCGTAGCTGTTGATATAAAAAAAGAACATGTTTTCAATTCTTGGGATAAATTCAGGTTGCCAAAATTGTTTACAAAAATAAACATAACCTATGGTGATCCGATTCCTATAAAAACAAAGGAAGAAGTAAAAACCAAGCTAAGTGTTGTTCAAAATAAGTTTAAGATTTTAGAAGAAAAAAATAGAGTGAGGTGATAATATGAAATTATCCAAAAGAGCAGTAGAGGTACAGGCTTCTCCCATTAGGAAGCTAATGCCTTTTGCAGATGAAGCAAAAGCTAAGGGTGTAAAGATCTATCACTTGAATATCGGCCAACCCGATATTGAAACACCCCAAGTTATGATCGATGTTTACAGAAATTACCAGGACAAAGTATTGGCCTACGGCCCTTCCCAGGGGTTGTTGGAATATCGACAAAATTTAGTAGATTATTACTCTAGATACGATATTCACATATCCACTGATGATATTATAGTTACAACTGCTGGTTCAGAAGCTATCATCTTTGCGATGATGGCTATTTGTGATGCTGGTGATGAGATTATTATTCCAGAACCATTTTATACCAACTACAATGGATTTGCTAAAATGGCTGGCGCCAAAATAACTCCACTTACCACTCATGCTGAACAAGAATTTGCCTTACCCCCAAACGAAGAAATCGAAAAACTAATAAACGTGAACACCAAAGCAATCATGCTGTGTAATCCGGGTAACCCTACTGGTGCTGTTTATAGTAAACAAGATTTGGAAAGAATTGCCCAACTGGCAATTAAGCACGATATATTTGTAATTGCGGATGAAGTTTATCGTGAATTTGTTTACGATGGGCTTTCCCATACCAGTATATTAACATTAGAAAATATCGCCGATAGAGCTGTATTGGTAGACAGCATTTCCAAAAGGTACAGTGCCTGTGGCGCTCGTATTGGCTGCATGATCTCTAAAAATGAAGAGTTAATGGCGGCTACCTTAAAATTTGCTCAGGCCCGCTTATGCCCGCCTACCATAGAACAGCTGGCCGCTAGCGCTGCTACCAAACTGCAAGCGGAGTATTTCCAACCTACTTTGGCTGAATACAAAAAAAGAAGAGATATTGTGTTTTCGGAACTGCAGAAAATACCTGGAATCGTTTGCCACAAACCTAAAGGCGCTTTTTATGTTATTGCCAAATTAACTGCTATAGAAGATGCAGAAGATTTTGCTAAATGGATGTTAGCAGAATTTTCAGAAAATAAAGAAACTGTTATGTTTTCTCCAGCTGAAGGTTTTTATGCTACACCAGGCATGGGAAAGAATGAAATACGTATAGCTTATGTTTTAAATGAAGACGATCTGGTCGCAGCTATGAAACTATTGCGAAAAGGTTTGAAAAAATATTCAGCTATGATAAGCTACTAAGCTTGACAATTAGCGAAACTTGCATATTTTGGCAAAAATAATTGGAGGAATAGATGAGTATCAAAAAGCTAGATCAACTTTTTGAATTAGCAAAGCAAAAACCCACTCGGCACTTAGTGGTTGCCTACGGGCAAGATAAATACACTATTCATGCGGTAAAAGAAGCTATTGATAATAAGCTGGTAAAAGTTACTTTGGTGGGCGATGAAGAAGTAATCAAGCAAGAATGTGTAGAATTGGATATTGACCCAAATAGTTTTGAAATAGTACATGAACCAGATGAATGGAAGTCTGGCAAAAAAGCAGTCTCACTTATCAATGAAGGTAAAGGTGATATATTGATGAAAGGCCTTATTAGTTCCGATAAGTATTTGAAGTGCATTTTAGATAAACAAGAAGGCCTGATGATACCCAAAGCTACCCTCACTCATATCACCTTAGTTGAAGCTCCTGCTTATAATAAACTTCTGGTTGCTTCCGATTGCGCCTTTATACCTCAACCAGATATTAACCAAAAAATTGCTATCACCAAATACGTTATAGACACGGCCCGCGAATTGCACATCGATCGCCCTAAAGTAGCTCTGATCTCCTTCACAGAAAAAGCTAATCCCAAAGTTTGCTCTACTATTGATGCTGCTATAATAGCTAAGATGGGAGATCGAGGTCAGCTAAAGAATGTTGATATCGACGGCCCTTTAGCTTTAGATGTAGCTATCAATCCCGAAAGTGTTAAAATAAAAAAACTAAAAAGCTGTGTGAAAGGACAAGCTGATTGTTTAGTTTTCCCCAACTTGGAAGCAGGCAATGTTTTCTATAAAACTATGACCAAATTAGCTGGTGCAACTATGGCTACCTATGTTGCCGGTAGCAGAGTTCCCACAATTTTGCCTTCGCGCGGCGATAATGAAAAAAGCAAGTTATATTCAATAGCCCTGTGCTGTTTGATGGCTAATTAGGTAATAATTATGAAAATTGCTATAGCATCAGACCACGCTGGATTTGAATTAAAGCAGAATATTTTGGAATATTTCGTTAACGACAAAACTATTGAATTTATTGATTATGGTATTTCTGAAAACAAACCTGCAGATTACCCCGATTATGGATTCAAAGCAGCCCAAGCAGTTGCCAATCAAGATTGTGACCGTGGAATTTTGATCTGTGGCAGTGGTTTGGGAATGAGCATGGTTGGTAACAGGGTTAAAGGCGTAAGAGCCGCTCTGTGTCATACAGAAAAACTAGCCGAACTTTCTCGTCGTCATAATAACGCCAATGTTCTGGTATTAGCTGGCAGATTTATAGCTAAATATTTAGCTTACGATATAATAAAAGTTTGGCTGAAAACCGAATTTGAAGGTGGTCGTCACCAGCGTAGAGTTGGGAAAATAGAAAAATTTGATAATAAATAATAAAAGGAGCGATTATGGAAATTATCAAACAACAAGATCGTGAACTTTATGAAGCTATGCACAGCGAGTTGCTGCGCCAATGCGAAAATCTGGAATTGATAGCTTCAGAAAATTTTGTATCGGAAGCTGTATTGGAAGCAGCTGGTTCCGTTTTGACCAATAAATACGCTGAAGGTTATCCTTACCGTTACAGCCGTAAAACGGGTGAACCTAAATACAAACTTTATGGACGCTACTATGGTGGTTGTGAATATATCGATGAGGTAGAAAGACTGGCCATAGAACGTGCTAAAGAGCTATTTGGTGCAGAACATGCCAATGTGCAACCACATTCTGGTTCCCAGGCAAATATGGCTGCTTATTTTACCCTGGTAAAACCTGGTGATACTATTCTTAGTTTAAAACTATCCCATGGGGGTCATCTTACTCATGGACACCCGCTAAGTTTTTCTGGATCATTATACAACATAGCTTCCTATGGTGTTAATAAAGAAACTGAAACTTTCGATTATGATGAAATAAGAAAGATAGCCAAAGATGTGAACCCAAAAATGATCTTAGCTGGTGCTAGCGCATATCCACGTGAAATTGATTTCAGAAAATTCCGTGAAATCGCTGATGAAGTTAATGCTTATTTGGTAGTGGATATGGCACACATAGCTGGCTTAGTAGCAACAGGCCAACATCCTTCTCCTATTCCCTATGCCGATATAGTTACTACCACCACTCACAAAACTTTGCGTGGTCCTCGTGGTGGATTGATTCTTTGCAAAAAAGAATATCGCAAAGAAGTAGATAAACAAGTTTTTCCAGGCGTACAAGGCGGCCCGCTGATGCATATTATTGCTGCCAAAGCTGCCGCTTTCCAAGAAGCTTTAACTCCTGAATTCAAAGATTACCAGAAGCAGATAGTAAAGAATGCAGCTACATTAGCAAAGGCTCTTATGAAAAATGGATTTAACCTAGTTTCCGGTGGTACCGATAATCATCTGATGATGATAAACCTGGGCGACAAAGATTCCGGTGGACCTTCTGGTAAAAAAATGGAAGGTGCTTTAGATAAAGCTGGCATCACAGCTAACAAAAATACTGTTCCCTTCGACACACGTAAACCTTTTGTTGCTTCTGGTATTCGTTTGGGCACTCCAGCTGTTACTACCAGAGGAATGAAAGAACCAGAAATGGAACAAATAGCAGATTTCATAAAAGAAGTTTACGACAACTATGAAGATGAAGAAAAACTGGCTGAAATTAAAAATAACGTTAAAAATTTTTGCCAAAAATTTCCTATTTATGAAAACCTATTGAGAAGATAAAAAATAATAAAAATCAGAAAAAAGCCTGTTTTTTTGACAGGCTTTTTTCTTGTAAATATACCAGTTAATTATTATTTAGTTGACAATCAGCAAAAATGAGGAATTATTAACACTGAAATTATTTTTATTAAATTAAAGGATGCTTTATGAATTTAGAATTTCATTATTACCTTACTAAATATTTAGCACTAGAAGCTGGATTTGAAAATGATGAAGCAGAAACTATTGCTTATTCTTCCCAATATACCGATGATAATTGCGTGCAATTCCAAATAGAAAAACCTGAAGGTGAAATATATGAAAACTATATTTCTCAGACAATGAACATTTTGAAACCTAAAAAATCACTTATGCGTATCTATGTGCTCTTTCACTTTATGCCAGGAACCCCTACCAGTTCTAAATTACGTAGAAAAGATGGGAAAATGCATCTTCTTATGACCAGCCCTGCTAGCAACTATGCCAGTGGTATATTTTTTGAAGCAGTAAAAGATGACAATTTATACTCATTGGGTATAGCCTCGCATATGCTTGCCGATACTTTTGCCCACCAGAATTTTGTGGGAACTTACGATGAAATAAACGCTATGCAAGGAGTTTGGGAAACACTTTCACCAAATATTGGTCATGCCGATGCTGGTGTGAAACCTGATATTCCCAACCTTACCTGGCACGATCCTCGCCTGATCGAAGAAAATGCCATAATAGATAATAAGGAACGCTTGATCCAAGCAGCCAAAAAGCTTTATTCTAATTTCCTCTTTCTAACTTCGTGGGAAAATAATTGGAATCAAATTAAAACAAATATTGATAAGGTTATTGGAGAACCAATTAATGAAACACAACTGGATTTATTTCCAAAACAAAAAGAACAACGAATAAATAAAATTAAGGAACTACTAGATAATTTTGACGGTG
Source organism: Candidatus Cloacimonadota bacterium (assembly GCA_030445745.1). GTDB lineage: Bacteria > Cloacimonadota > Cloacimonadia > Cloacimonadales > TCS61 > JASUTE01. The sequence continues at coordinate 14,076 of JASUTE010000004.1, read as the reverse complement.
CTTCCGACTATGATCCCCAAAAATGGTTTGCAGACAGTGTAGAACAAGATGTAAAATTGTTTAACGACCAGATAATTAAATTTGACCCGGTAAAGGATAAATATAAATTCAAAAAAAATTATAAAAATTCACATTGGTTCAAATTCCAAGAAGCAGTTAAGGAATATCAACGCCGTGCTACAGTAAAACTAACACCGTTATTAGAACAACTTGAAATTAAAGAATGGTAACCTTTACTCTATTTTAGCTCTGCTTCTAGGCAGAGCTTTTATAATTTGAAAATTTAAAACATAATTGACCAGAAATAATGAAAGAATAAATTTTGTTCCGAAATTAAAAACGATGAGGAGGGAAAAATGAAGAGAACTTATATTTTAATTTTATTAGTGTTCACTACTACTATGATCTACGCCCAAAATATGATTAGCAATCCCAGTTTTGAAAACTGGACAGCAGGACAACCAGATGATTGGACAATCGAGGACGGAATTACTGTAGAGCAAGGAACCGAGCAAGTACATTCAGGTGATTATAGCTTAAAAGTTAATTTAACAACCCAAAATCAGGCTGATACTGACACTCAAAACACAGCTTTCCCAGTTACCCCGGGAGTAGATTATACCTACTCGGCTTGGGTATACGATAATGACCCAGCCGGAAGAGTTAGCATAGTGCTGCACTGGGAAGGTGCCAGCTCTACCTGGACAAATCAGTATTCTGAAGATATGGATAGCTGGCAGCAGATAAGTTACTCGGGAACAGTTCCCGAAGGTGCCACCGCCCTACAAGTTGGATTCCGTTTCTATGATCTGAATGCTGGCTGGGATGGCGATGCGCTGTTTTATGTAGATGATGCTGAGATAACTGGATTCAGCTCCGAGCCTGCCATAAGCGTTATTTCACCAAATGGCGGCGAAGAGTGGGAACAAGGTAGCACGCATAACATTGAATGGTCTTCGGTAAATTTTGAAGACAATGTAACAATTGAACTGGAAACAGTAGATAAATATAGAGAAATTTTGATTGCTGACACCGAAAATGATGGCACTTGGGAATGGGAAATTCCTGCTGAACAAGCTTTGGGAGAATATAAAATTATAATCTCCAATGCCAATGGCACAGACCCATGGGACGATAGTGATGCTCCATTTAGCATAATCGAACCAATACCGGTAACTCCCTATACCATCTATGAAATTCAATACACAGAAGATCCCAGCGGTGATTCGCCGCATTTAGGAGAACGGGTTTCCACTACAGGTATAGTTACAGCTATTTTCCCCTCTAGTTTCTTTATTCAAGATGGCAGTGGCGCCTGGAACGGTATAAATGTATATCCGGAAGACTACGATACGTCGATGCTGAATATAGCAGATGAAATATATTTGGAAGCTACTGTATTAGAATATAATGATAAAACAGAATTAGGTGAGCTGGCAAATCTAGAAGTTACCGGCTCTGGCGAATTACCTGCGCCAATTACCATTTCTACAGCCGCCCTGTCTTCCGAAGAGGCTTATGAAGGAGTTTTGATAAGCTTACAGAATGTTACAGTAACTAACCCCGACCTGGGTTATGGTGAATGGGAAGTAGACGATGGCAGTGGAGCTTGTGTGGTAGATGATATGGGAGATTACACATACGAGCCTGTGCAAGATGACGTAATTGTTGAACTCACCGGCGTTGTAGATTACTCTTATGGCACCTATAAACTCGAACCACGAAACGATGATGATTTTGACTTTGGTAATTCTAATTCACAAGTAACTATTCCCCAAATTAGTAAAGTGGCCAACTACCCCAATCCTTTCAATCCGGAAACCACTATCAGCTTCCAAACTAAACAAAATTCCCACATAGCAGTTACTATTTTTAATATAAAAGGTGAAAAAGTAATTACCCTGTACAATGGCTATTTGAATGCTGGTAGCCACGAGCTTGTTTGGAATGGAAAAAATGATGCTGAAGAAAAAGTAACTTCTGGAATATATTTCTATCGAATTAGTTCGCCATCACATTCTTATACTCAGAAAATGATACTTTTGAAATAGTATCAAATTGAGATTTCTGCTCAAAACCCTGGTTCATTACCAGGGTTTTTGCTTTTGTCAGTATAAATTTGTTTACAAAAAAGAATTTAATCTGGTGAAAAATAGGAAAATAAATATGAGATTTCATATCTTTTGTATTTTAGTGCTCTTTTTGCTGCGCTGTAATCAAAATGAAATAGAAAGAGTTAAGTAGATAGCTGATATTGAAATTTCAGAAATTTCAAACGGAGAATATGAAGGAAAATTTCCATTAATGGAAATTTTCTTATATCATGTGAAAGTAAAAGATGGAAGAATAGAGAAAATGGAAATCTTAGAAAATGGAACTGAAAATATGCTCAGGGAAGCATAAAAGTTATAAAGAAAATAATACAACAACAATCGCCGAAACTAGAAACTGTCACCGGAGCTACTGTTACCTCTAAAACACTGATGAAACATGTAGAGAAAGCCCCTAAAAATATTAAATTTTAGCATTAACAACAACCAGAGGATTCAGTACAAATATTTAAAAAACAAACTACCGAAGTTTCTTATTTGTTGCAGATGTTTTTATTTGACACTCCCAGAGATTGAACCAATTTTTGAAAGTTAAAATTAATTTAAAAATAGGAGGTAAGATGAAGAAGTTATCCTTAACATTTCTATTTATAAGTATAATAGGAATTTTATTCGCACAAACCAGTATTTATGATATCCAATATACTGAAGACGCCGGTGATGGAACCTATCCCTCACCTTATGATGGTCAAACAGTTACCACCACCGGTATTGTAACTGGTATTGGTTTTAATGGCTATAACAATAATTTTTGTATACAAGATGGCAGTGGAGCTTGGAATGGTGTTTATGTTTACAATGCTGCTACCGAAACAGACGTAGCAGTTGGAGATGAAGTAGAGGTAGCAGGTACTATTATTGAGTTCTATGGCTATACTGAATTTGCTGAAGGTGCTACAGTTACTGTGCTTAGTTCGGGAAATCCACTTCCAGCTGTTACCAGTCTAACAACTAATGAATTGGCAACAAGCGAAGCTTATGAAGGCGTTTTGGTAAAAATAAGTAGCGTAAGTGTTACTGCTGCTCCAAATAGCTATGGTGAATGGTACGTAGATGATGGCAGTGGAGAATGCCAAATTGATGACGGCATTTATCAGGTTGATCCTGCTCCAGTAATTGGTGATAATTTTATAGAAATAACTGGATTAGTTGATTACAGCTATGATGAATACGGGCTCCATCCTCGTAGTGCTGATGACGTGGTTCCAGATGCCGATACTAATCCACCACAACTTGAAGATGTAGTAGCGATTGATGCAGCAACTGTTGAGGTTTACTTCAATGAACCAGTAGACCAGACAACTGCTGAAAATACTGCTAATTACGCTATCACCACCCGTGACGTTACAATCGATACAGCCACTCTGAATCCGGAAGATGATACTAACGTTACTTTAGCTGTTAGCGGTATGGTAGTAGGAAACTACACCCTTACCGTAAATGGCGTGGAAGACTTAGCTGGTAATGCAGCGGTAGATATTTCCATGAACTTTAGCTATACTGAACCGGTAAATGAAGGTGATGTAGTGATAAACGAAGTAGGTGAACCCTACCAAATGCCCAATATCTGGGGAGATAGCTATATTGAACTTTACAATACAACCGAAAATCCAATAGACATTAGTGGCTGGACACTATGGAGCTATAATATTTCCGGTAAAGCAACTTCCAGCTTTGTGTTTCCTGCCAATACTCTAATTCAGCCCGATGGCTACATAATTGCTACTCGTGTTCGTGATCAATTCTTAGCTGATTATGGTGATTATGTAGATAGCAGCATTGTTCCTATTCCAGAATCTACTACAGGAACTGGAGTTTATATAAAATATGACTATTATTTCCAACTGGAAGATGCTGGAGCTAACATAATAGACCTTACTTCCGAAACTATAGACTGGAACAGACAAGTTTGGGAAAAAAATAACCCTGGTGATGACGGTACTATAGATGAAAATTGGCATCTTACTTTCCAAACTGAACCGGTAGAAGGTACCCCAGGACAGCCAAATTCAGAACAACCAGACCCTACCGCCTACACTATATATCAGCTGCAAACCCAGGAACACGATAGTGAATTCATCTCGACAACTGGAATTGTTACCGGTATCTATTCTGGGTATTATACCTTGCAGAACGGAATTGGTGCTTATAATGGCATTTGGGTAGAAGGTGATGCAACCGCTTTTACCTTAGGCGACGAAGTAAACGTAATCGGAACAATAGCAGGAGTTCCAGATGATGACATTTCACTTATCACTGCTGCCGATTATGAAATTTACAGTTCCGGAAACACACTTCCTGAACCTGAAATCCTAACAACCGGTGCTATTTTAGATTCACAGTGGGATGGAATTTTGGTTTATACCTATGCCCAATGTGATAGTGAGAACCCAGATGCTCCAGAAGATTACGGTGAGTGGTCTTTTAACGACGGTAGCGGTTCTTTACGGGTAGATGATATGGGCTATCTGATAGAACCGACTTTAGGAAATTACTACGAAGTCACAGCTCCGCGTTACTATTCCTATGGTAACGTCAAACTGGAACCAAGAGATGCAGATGACATAAACGAAATAACACCGATCATTACTGTAACTTCCCCTAATGGTGGCGAAGAATGGATGCAAGGTACAACCCATACTATTTCATGGACTTGTGAATATTTTAACGGAAACGTGAATATTGAATTAATAACTGCAGACAAAAATCGTGAAATTTTAGCAGAAAACATAGAAAATAATGGCAGCTGGGAATGGACCATAGCCGATGATCAAACACCAGGAACTAACTATCTTATTAAAATATCGGATACAACTGATGGCGAACCAATGGATACTAGCGATGAGCCGTTTGTTATCGTTTCTGATGTAGAACCATATATCTCTGTGATAAGCCCTAATGGTGGAGAAGAATGGTTAGTGGGCACAACCCATGAAATAATTTGGGAATCGGCCAATGTAGGCGATTTTGTGGATATTTCACTATTCGATATACAAGCTGGGTCTACTGTTTTGGTAGAAGAAACTGCTAACGATGGCAGCTGGGGATGGGCAATTCCTACTGACATAGAAACTGGTGATATATATCTTATTCAGATCTCTGATTCTGAAGATGGTGAGCCCGAAGATTTCAGTGATAATCCATTCTCGATAATTCCAGAACCTAACCCAACTATTACCGTTACCTCACCTAATGGTGGCGAAGAATGGATGCAGGGTGAAATTCGCAATATTACCTGGACTTCCCAGGATTTTGCTGGCAATGTTTCTATAGTTTTGGAAGATCTTAGCAAAAATCGCGAAGTTCTGGTTGAATCTACAGAAAATGATGGCTTGTGGGAATGGGCTATCCCAGAAGATGAAGCTATTGGTGATTCCTATATAATTACTGTAGAAGGTGTAGAGCCTGGTGACCCCTATGACAGTAGCGATGATGTATTCTCGATAGTTGGTTATTACCAGCTCACGATCGATCCTACTACTTTAGACTTCATGGATTATGATGATGTCGTAGGACTAACATTTACTATCACCAACGATTCCTACAACCCAGTAACCATAAACAGTATGGAAACTGAAGGCAACTTTGATGAACAAGCTACCTGGTCTGTTGAAGTTCCCGATGGTTTTGAAACACCTTATGAGATGACAGCAGGAGAAGAGCTAAGCTTTGTAGTAGCTGTAGGGCTACCTGTGCGAGCAAACACAGATATATTAACCGATATCCTGGATATTTCTACCCAAATTGGTGATTTTGAAATTACCTTGAACTTAAATAGCGACCTGATAGTTGCCAATGATCTGGGTTTGAATCCAGCAAGCTACTCTCTGGGTAATAATTATCCCAATCCCTTTAACCCTATTACTACCATAAGCTATACCGTGAAAGAAAATAACACACCAGTTACCATAGAAATCTACAACGTTAAGGGTGAGCTGGTAAAATCTTTCCAGGAAATTGCCCATGCAGGGGTAAATTCAGTAACTTGGGAAGGTACCAACAACTCAGGTACTAAAGTTAGCTCAGGAATGTACTTATACAAAATGAAAGCCGGAACCTACACTGCTACTAAGAAAATGCTTCTGATGAAATAGAACAAAAATACTATAAAGGCTGCTGTTTATTCGGCAGCCTTTTTTTAATAATTTTTTTTATAAAAACCAATTCTTGTTTGTCATAAAAACCTATTGTTAATAAAATTAGCGGAAACATCGATAGTAATATGAGTTTTCCTAAAATCGTCCACCCTAGTGCTATGTTAGGAATAAATAGTGATAGCAGATAGATAATAACTGCTAAAGTTAAAGCTTCTAGTACCTTACCGAATTTATAGCCAACATCGTAGTATTTTTTAGATTTAAAATAATATACTACTGTTATATACAGCCCTGATATAATAGTAGCAACTGCCGCTCCCCAAATTCCAATTACAGGAATTAATAAAAAATTGAAACCGAAATTTAGTACAACTCCACTCATCACGATGTAGGCATTATACTTTGTTTTTTTTATGTAATGAAAGCCCAGTCCTAAAATATATTGCGTTCCTTTGAAAACGAAAGCTAATGTTAACAGCGGAGCCAGATTAGCTGCTTCCCAATAAGCAGGATTACGAGCAAAAATTTGCAAAATTTCCTTAGCAAATAACGATAAAGCTAAAGCTGAAAAAATTAGGATAAAAGAGAAATATTTAAACACTTTTTTATAAAATTCTCGTGCACCTTCAGTATTGAAAGCTTTGTAGGCAATCGGTAAAAAACTTAGACTAAAAGAATTTATTATGAACACATTGATAACACCAGCAATCTTATAGGCGAGTGAATATATACCTACTTCCGAGTAGTCTAGAAAATATTTTATAATAAAGCGGTCGCCCATTGCCAACAACATAACAGAAATAGAAGAAAATATTAGCGGGAAACTGAAAGCAAACATTTGTTTTAATAGCTGGAAACGAAATTTTAACTTAAAATTGTTAAGCAAAATCGGTAAATTCATTATGAATAGAATCAAGCTTCCTAAGAGCTGACTCAAAATAATGCCTTTTATTCCCATATTCCTATAGGCAATAAAATACACATTCAAGCTTAGCACAACTACAAACTTAAAAGAGATAAACCCAATATAGAGAAAAGATTTTTCCTTTAATCGGAGTAAACTAAGTGGAATTGTGTTTAAAATTTCCAAAAATACCCAAATAAATAAATAGGCAAAATAGATAGAAAAAGAACTGTTATCAAAAAATAATATTGCAGCCTGTTTTTGAAAGAGAGAAAGCAAAGATAAAATAATTCCAGCGAGCACAAATAAACTGGCAAACGAAGTAAAAACCAGGCTTTTGCGCTCTAATTCACTCTGTGTTTCAGCATACCAGCGCATCATTGCTTGGTAGATGTTCAAACCCAGCACTATTATCAGGAATTGTGCTGTAACTTCCAATATTCCCAACATACCATAATCGGAAGTCGAAAGATGCGATGTATACAGAGGGAGAAGAATAAGCCCGATAATTTTAGTTAAAAGATTTCCGAAGCTATAAATAATAGAGTGCTTAGCAGTAGTTTTTATTCTATCCAACATATTTTTTATAAGCTTTCAAAAATCTACTGGCGGTTTTTTCCCAATAATATTTATTTGCAATATTCATCTCGTTATTTACCAATTCATTATATTTGGAATTAGAATGATAGAGCTGTGTAACTCTTATGATAAACTCCTGTTGGTCATTAACACTAAACCCAATATTATTATTTTCCACAAATTCAGCCATCATTTTAGCTTTATTCACTATTATTGGACGTTTCATAACCAAATACTGGTAAATTTTAGTAGCGATCGTCTTGTGAATTTCTTCTCTTCCTAAATTTGGAGTAAATACACAAATCTTTGCAGCCATAATGTAGGAGGGAAGCTTTTCTAAATTTACAAAACCAACATAATCCACCAAATCCTCAACTTCAAAATGTTTTATTGATGAGAACAAATCGTAACCTTTATAAATCCGTCCAGCTATTACGAATTTTATATTAGGAATTGTTTTTTTCAAAGCCTGCAAACTTCCCAGAATAAAATCAAGTCCTCGTAATTTATCAATTCCGCCAGCATAAAATAATACATAATCATCTTTAAATCTGTTAATTATGCTAGGATAAACGTTTTGGGAATTGAATACTCTTCGGGAAGGGGTATTGGGAAGATTTACTATTTTCTCTGGTGAGATAGGATAATTTTGCAGATATTTGTATTTCAAGGGGACAGAAACAGTTAAAACAAGATCAGCAAGAGAAAGATATTTTTTTTCATATCGCTGCCAGTTGCTCATTTTTTTTACTATTTTACCCAGGAAAGTGTTATAGTGTGCGGTATGAACTATCCAATTACTATAAAATTCATGTTGGTCACAAACAAATTTAAGACCATATTTTTTTTTAAAATAATATCCCACCTTACTCAGAGGTAAATCGTGTATATGGATAGCACCAAATTCATATTTTTTTCTTAATTTTTTAATCTTATAAATCCAAAGCCAACGATAAAATGGAAAAATAAGATTTAAGGCTTCCAATTTTTTTTTTATTTGCTTATTCAGCTTCAATTTTTCAATTTTAATATTTTTATAATTTCCCAATCTTGGATGTTGGGAGTCTGCATAACAAAGTAAAACTACATTGTAACCAGTCATTTCCAGTGAAATAATCTCTTTTTCTACTCGTGAATCGGGCGGGAACTCATTTTCTAGCACCATCAATATTCGCATCATATCTCCGCTTTTATCACAAAAAACAATCCTGCTGTAGCAAAAATTATATGAGGTGCTAGGGCAGCTGTAAGAGGGGAAAATACTTCATTATAACCCATACTCTGAAAAATCCGTAGAGTTGAAAGATACAAAAAACAAACTAGCAAACCTATAGCAAAAATAATTCCTCGCCCCTTACCCCGAGCAGAAGTCGAAACTAAGGGAATGCTAAAAAATAAAATAATGAAATTTGCAAAAGGAAAAGTTACCTTGTGATATAATTCCACCAGTTCCTTGCTATACTTTTCTCCCACCTTTTTAAGTCGTTCGATATAATCTTTTAACTCGAAAAAGTTCATCGCCATTGGATCTTTAGCGCTTTTAACAAAATCTATCGGTTCCACATCCACTTGCTGGATCACCTTGGTTTCATAAAATTGGGAAAGTGACAACTTCCCATCCACAAAATCACGTATATAGCAATTCACAAAATGCCAATTCCCGTTTTCCCATTTAGCACTAGTAGCGCTTATTTTACGCGTCATTTCGCCATTTTCAGGATCAAAGCTGGTAATATCGATAGTTTTTAATAAATTTCTATAACCATCGAAAAAACCGATATAGTAAAGGCTGTTATCTTTTCCGACATAATAGATGTTAGAACGCATTTTCTTATCTTCTATCTTTTGGCCTTTTATTTTAACTTTGTAGATATAGTCTCGATAGGCTTCCGCTTCCGGCAATACAAATTCACCTACCCCCATTATAAAAAAACTGAAAATTAGCCCAAACCAAAAAAGTGGGGTTACCATTCTTACTATGCTAATTCCAGCACTACGAATAGCGATTGATTCATTGTATTTGGAAAGAGTGTTCATTAGGAAAAGTCCGCTAAGCAGAACTACAACTGGCGATGTAAGCACAAATAAGTAAGGAATCCTTAAAAGAAAGTAGATAGCGATGTCACTTGCTGCAGCACTTTTGCTTAGCAAGCGTGGTAATCTATCAAATATATCTACTACTAAAAAAATAACAGAAAAAGCTATTATTATTATCAGAAACGTTTTAATGTATTCTTTTAAAATATATCTATCTAAAATTCTCATTTTAACTTCAACATTTTCATGATTTTTTCGCCTAACAAATCCAACCTTATAAATTTAGATTCACGTACCGAAGTAATTACTAAATACACTCCAATAATTGCGAAAAGAACATCAGCAAACCACATCGCAAATACCGGAGATATTGTTCCATTATCAGCTAATTCTTCACCCAAAGTAAGTGCTCCATAATATAAAATAAACACTATCGAACTCACTGTGAACGCCATTCCTACTCCATTGGTTCTTGTCATCATTCCAACCGGTGCCCCTATAAGCACAAACACCAAGCAGGCAAAAGCAATTGCATATTTCTTTTGTATCTCTACTTGATATTCACGAATATCTCTCTTCCTCGCTTCAATTTTATCCTCTTTGATTCTAATGGAATTTTTATATTTTTTCACATCTCTGGAAGAAAGTTGGGAGTTTTCTGCTAATTTACTTTCTGTTTCTTTCAAACTTTGCCTAATCTGTGCTATCTCTTTCCTGTTCTGTTCAATTTTCTCTTGCATAGCTGCACTGCTGAGTTCACGGTCTCCCCGATAGCTTGACCCCTGCTGATTTAATTGATAACCTAGATCGGGTAAATTCAGCACAAATTTCTTGAATGTGCGTATCTGATATTTAGCTGGCTGCTGCTCATCGCGCGTATGCATCTCACCGTCATACAAAGTTGCCATCAGACTATTTCCATTGTTAGAAAGTTCTATCTTGCCACGCTTGGCAGTAATGGTTTCAGGATATTTCAAACCGTTATGGTTGTAAATCATTATTCCACGCAGTTCCTCACCAACCCTCTGTTTAGCATAAATTGTATATTTTTCTAATGAATTAAAAACACGCGGTTTTATAGCTGTAACTGGTCGCCTGTATCCCACCTCGATCATTTTATTTTTTAGCTGGTGATTAGTTTCCGGCAAAATTGTATTATTAAAATAGATCATGAACAGAGAAAGAAAAAAGGCGGCAATCACCGTCGGTCGCATCAGGGTATAAATATTTATGCCGCAACTTTTAAAAGCTATCAGCTCGTTATCTACCGAAAGCCGGCCAAAAGACATAATAGTTGCCAGCAAAATGGCCATAGGAATGGTAAGTGCTAACATAAAAGGCAAGCTTAACCCGAATATTGTAGTGGTTGTTAAAAAATCCAAGTTCTTTTCAATAATCAGGTTCATAAGATCCAAAATGCGGTCTAGCAGCATTACAAAAGTAACCACAATAAGTGATACTATGAATGGTTTGAAATTCTCACTTAAAATATAACGTTCTAAAATCTTCATTTTTCCCCTATTAACTCTTCAAACTCTTGCTCACCTATTATCTTTACTGTGCCCATTTTTTTTGCTTTATCATATTTGGAACCAGGATTTTTCCCCACTATCAGGTAATCTAAATTCTTACTAACAGCTGAAATATAGTTGCCCCCGTTTTTTTCTACCAATTCTTTAATCCCTTGGCGAGTATATTTTTCCAAAGAGCCGGTTGCCAAAAATTTCTTGCCCTCAAGTATATCCTTTACCTCTTGCTGGGAAGAAGACATATTTACACCTGCTTTCTTCAAAGCTTCTATCATCTCTAAATTTCGCTTGTTATGAAAAAAGTCAAATAAAGATTCAGCTATTTTCTCACCAATTTCATCTATCTGTTCAAAATCTTCTTTTGCAGCTGTTTTCATCTGGTCTATATTGGAAAAATGTCGCGCTAAAATTCTGGCTGTTTTACTACCCACATAGCGAATTCCCATGCCAAATAGAATCTTATCAAAATCCTGTTTCTTTGAATCTTCAATCGCCTGCTTTAAATTTTCTACAGATTTTTCCGCTTGCCTATCAAGCTTTTTAACTTTTTCATAATCGATCTCGTAGATATCTTCTATCTTCTCGATGATATTATGCTGTAAAAGCTCTTTCACCAACTGTTCTCCCAACCCATCAATATCTACAGCTTCCCTAGAAGCAAAATGCTGAATACGCCTTTGCACCTGAGCTGGACAATTTATATTATTGCAAAAAATTATCGCTCCGTCTGGTTCCTGGTGAAGTTCAGAACCACATACCGGACAATTTTCGGGAAATTTTATCTTTTCGGCATTTTTAGGTCTCTTTTTCTTGTTCACATTCACAATTTTGGGAATTATCTCTCCCGATTTTATTACTTCGACAAAATCACCCTTTCGAATATCTAAACGCTCCATTTCATCTTTATTGTGTAAAGTTGCTCTACTCACTGTGGAACCAGCCAAAAAAATCGGGTTCAAAATAGCTACCGGAGTTACCGCACCTGTTCTACCAACTTGGAACTTCACATCTTCCAATTGGGTCTCTTTTTGCTCAGCCTTGAATTTATAGGCTATCGCCCACCTTGGACTTTTACTGGTATATCCCAATTTTTTTTGCAACTCGAAATCATTGATTTTTACCACTATCCCGTCTATTTCAAAATCCAGCTCAGAACGTTTCCCTTCCCATTTATTACAATAATTTTCTACCTGCTGGAAGGAATCTACAAATTTCGTTTCAGTGCTTGTTTTAAATCCCTGTTTTTTTAGGAAATTTAGAAGTTCTTCTTGAGTTTTTACATTTTCATTTTCAAAAAGACCCACAGTATAAATAATAGAATCTAATTTCCTTTGTTTTACCACCGCAGTATCTTTCTGTTTTATAGTTCCAGCAGCTGCATTTCTGGGATTAGCAAATCTATTTTCGTTATTTTTCTCTTTTTCCATATTGATTCTTTCAAATTCGGGAATAGGAAGATAAACTTCTCCTCGTACCTCAATTTTTCCCTTATAATTTATAGAAATCGGAATAGAAGCTATCGTTTTTATATTTTCTGTTATCACCTCACCTTCATAACCATCTCCCCGGGTAGTTGCATACTGAAGTCTGCCTTCCTCGTAATACAAATTCACACTAAAACCATCTATTTTGTGTTCCAAAGATAGCTTGGGAAATCTACCAATTTCTGCTTCTATTTTTTTTAGGAAACTACGCACTTCTTCCAATGAGTAAGCATTATTTAAACTATACATCCGTACCTTATGCGGTATGGTTTTCTGTTGCTGCTTTTTTTCTATATCAGAACCAACCTTGCGAGTAGGTGAATCTTTGCTGGCAAACTGAGGAAATTCTGCTTCCAACTTTTCCAGTTCTTTCACCAATTTATCATACTCATAATCGCTTATTTCTGGTGCAGCTTTTTCATAGTAAAGTTTATTATGCTTCTCTATCTCTTCGCGTAATTCTTTTATTCTGGCATAAGCTGAAATTTCGTCCACTTTTCCTCCTGCGAAATACCAAAATCCATTCTAATTGCATTTATAGCAATCTTTTTTTATTTGGCAACAAAAAAAGGCGACCTTTACAGTCGCCTTTATTAAATCTTCTAGTTTTTGTTTAGAAAAAAGAGCCGATTCTTTCCAAAAATACTTCTATACCTAAGCCTATTGTGAAATCGGATTGCTCGTTATCAAAATCTTCCAAATCACCGCCATATTCACCTATGCCCATATCATATACAGCTCCCAGATCTAGATATACATTTTTGGCAATATTAAAAAGATAACCACCTTTGAATTGTAGATACTTTGCTGAATAGTCAGTGACTCCATTATCTTCACTAGTAATTTTGAAGCCAACACCACCATAAATATTATTATAGAAATAGCGGCCCCCTAGCCCGAAACCAAATCCATTATATGGATCCTCATAGCTGTCTGAATTTTCATGATTATATGCCAAAATAGCTTCTGCCATGATATTGTCTGTTATAAAATAACCACCATATGGCATAACCATAAATGTGTTAACAGCATCAGCATCGGAATCAATTTTATAGCTGTTAAACGATATCATACCACCCATGTTCACTGTACCTTTTTCAAAGGCTGCTAAACTGGAAACAAGTAAAATTGATAAAATAACAAAAAATAGTCTTTTCATAACACCCCCTTTTTTATTACTTTTATTTTGGAATCCTCTTAAAATTGTCAACTTTTTTTGTTTTATAAATAAAAAAAAGAGGGTTTAGTGAAGGCGGTGACCTACTCTTCCACTCTGTTACCGGAGCAGTACCATCGGCGCAGGTGAGCTTAACTACTGTGTTCGGGATGGGAACA
>JASUTE010000029.1 GCA_030445745.1 Candidatus Cloacimonadota bacterium | reverse complement strand
CTTTTTTCTATTTCACTGGGTGAAATTTCCCTCATTTCACATGGAAGTAATCTATAAATTGTTAATAAAAGTCTTATATTAACTTTATGTTTTTAATTACAGATTGCTTCACCCATAAAGGGTTCGCAATGACAGTTTTTTTTGTCATTTCGACTGGAAGTAGCGAAGCTACTGGAATGGAGAAATCTAAAAAAGCAACAATGTTAGATTTAAAACTTTTCTTCCTACAATGAGACCTGCGCCAGAGGACGCTCAAATGCGCTGTAAGCGCATTGCTTCTCCCAATCAATCGGGATTCGCAAAGAAAGCTTTTGAACTGTTTTTACATATAGTAAAAATTATTTTTCTTCTTTTTTCAGCTCTTTTTTTATCCCTATTAACTGATAAATAGCCACCGGCTTATTCCTGCCCTGCACTGTAACTTCCTCGATAAATTCGGCTATTATGCGGTCTTTTACCATCTCATAAGTAGCTTCACTTATAATAATATTATTGTGCGTTTCGTAAACCTTGTTCAGTTCTTCCAATCTGGAACCAACACTTACAGTATCGCCAATTGCGGTATAATCGAAGATAGTATCTGAGCCCAAATTTCCTACAATGGCAAAACCACTATTTATTCCTGAACCAATTTCAATTATATCGAGTTTTTTAGCTTGCCATTTTTGTTGTAATTCTAACACTTTTTCTCTAATTTCCAAAGCTGCTTTGCAAGCCCAAAAAGCATGGTCTGGCAGATCTAGCGGAATTCCAAATAATGACACTACTTCATCGCCCACATATTTATCTACTATTCCTTTATTTAGCTTGATAATAGCCGTTATCTCATTCAAATATTCCCGCAAAATACCTGTAGTTTCTTTGGGATTGTGTTTTTCGGCATAGCTGGTAAAAGAACGAATATTGGTAAACAGAACCGTTATCTCTTTTTGTTGACCCCCCAATTCTAATTTTGACGGATTTTTTCCCAATTCCTCTACCAATTCTGGAGCCATATTTTTGGAAAAAGCAGCACGGATAAAAGCTTTTTCACGATTTACTTTAAAATAGTGCACTACCAAGCAAACTATGTAAATTAAAACTATCAACACTGGTATTGGCAAAATCGGTATAATCAGGTTACTTTGTACGAATAAATTGTAAATAACAAAAAAGGAAACTGCGATTAGCACTAAATTAACTATCAAGGATGGTAACGGCTTTAAGATCCGGTTAACTAGCATAAGCAATACGGCCAAAACAAACATTACAAAAACAAATTTTATAAAATGCAGTTCTTTAAGGAATTTTTCCTGATTTACCATCTCCAAAAAATTAGCATGGATCTCTATACCCGGTGTCATTTTGTTATTATCTGTTAAAAATGGAGTATTAAAGTAATCGTTTAGCTCCTCTGCAGTGACACCAACAATTACGATCTTATCTTTGAATACTTCATCTTTTTTCAGTTGTTCATATTTGTTTGTATCTAAAACAGGGAGTTTAAAATCTGCATCATCAATCACATCAGCATAATCATAATATGGGAAGGTACCGGCCGGTCCAAAATAGTTAATATACGCTGTTTGGGAAGTAGCTTTGGGAATGAAAATATTATCAAGCTCGAAATAACGACTTCTGTCATTAATATTTTGTCTCCAATTCTCGTTTCCATTTATCCCAGCCCGAGCAACTACACCCAGAGAATAATAATTTTTCCCTGCAATTTTCTCGTAAAGTTGATATCTTCTAACAAATCCATCAGTATCTATGGGAATATTTGCTAATCCCCATTGAGACGTAGTTTGCAAGATAGCAGAAGTAGGCTTTAAAACTTGCTTATTTCCCTTTTTTTCTGTTAAGTTCGGAAGCAATTTTCCAGCAAATACCACATTCCTATGCTTACTGGCAGCAACCAACAGCGAATCTTGCTTGTTAGTAGATTTTGCGGACAAGGTAACTTCGAAAATAACCTGCTTGGCACCAGCTTTAAACAAATTATCTATCACTTTAGCGTGGTATTTTTGGGGAAACGGCCATTTTTTTCCTAATGAATTAATGGTGTCGTCACTAATTTCAACTAAAACTATTTCTTCAGATGTAGCTCGCTCTCCCCTAAACATAAAAAACAAATCACGAGCTCTATATTCCATATTTTGCCAAAAACTGGTCGATGAGAACAAAATAACCAACACCACCAACAGAATTGCCAAAAAAATAAATCTTAAAAATTTCATATCATCTCCTAAAATTTGTATTACTGTATATTCTCTGCTGTTTTATACAATCTTATAAAATTAACCGTAACCGAAAAAAATGTTCCTATTTCTCTCATATCGTCTTCCAATAATTCCTATAATACATAATTATAGGAAGTCTGTTCAATACAACTTTCTGAACTGTCCGCACAGGTAGTAGTTTTGGGATTCCTTTTGTTAGTTATTCCAACTTGGAATTTCATGTTACTGCTTGCTGCTGCTTTTTGCATATTCATCGAAATCGGGAAAACAATAAACTTAGTCTTCATATTCGATTTTAATAGTTTTTTTCTCACCAGCTTCATTTTCCAGTTCAATTTTGATATTTTTTACAGCAGTTTCCTGCTTTATATCATCGGAAATGTCATCTTCTCGGGTTTTTCTTACCTGCAGTTCTTCATTAGCAGCGACTTTAGCAGTTTTGTCAGCTGGCAAAATTATTTCTTCGTCATTAAACTTGCTTTTCACGGCTACTTGCCCCTTTAGCGCATGAACCAAAGTTACTCCTTCCTCTATTACATTTACTACAAATTCCGTACCTTGCACCGAAACTACTGTAGTCGGTGTTTCTATTTCAAAGATTCCAGTTTTTTGTTTCACTGCTGTCCACAAATTACCCATTTCCAGAAAACAGTATTTATTCAAATGTTCATCTTCTCCATTTGTGTTTAACCGCAAATTACTATTGGCAAAAAGTTTCACAACAGAACTTCCATCTATGAATTTTATAGCAGCATAGGAATCTTTTTTACTTACCAGAATGTCTCCATTAATTAATTTGGAACCCGTTTTCAAATCGGTTTTCTCTTCTCCACGTTCCCAAACCACATCGCCTTCCGATTTTGTTGCTAAAGCAATGTAGTCTTGTGCTGTTAATAGATTGAAGATAAAAAATAGAAAAATGAAAGCTTTTTTTAACATACCTCTCCCCCTTATTCTACTGTTACATTCTTGATCTCGATCTGTCCAGTTTGTGTTTTTTGTAAGATCTGCCTCAATTCCGAAATTGCTATTTCCTTCCCGTTTAGGGAAATTTTACCAGGTTTATAGCCCCGCTGCAGAAGTTGTAAAACCTGGTCTTTGTTAGCTATATCCAGTTGCTCAATAAAATTGTAAAGCTGCATAGCTTGGGGAGTTAAATCATAATTACTTGCGATAGTGAAAACATAAAGTTCACTTTTCAAAGTTTCTGCATTGCTACCAAGTGTACTTAAAGGTGCCTCTACCTGCCAAGCATAAGTATAGCCCGGTTGCAATTTTGGTGCTGAATCTGGATACAAATAGCTAGTTCCGGTAATATTACTCTCTTCAAAATAAGGCTCTGTAGCCACAATTTCAGCTTCGTTCGTCGCTGTTAACTCGGTTTCATAAATTTTAAGGCGATATTGGGAAAGGTTGGAAACCCAAACAAAACTGGGCTGTGTATCTTGGATTTTGGCAGGTCCCATATCCAGTGAGTTTCCCGGAGTAATTAGCGAAATTGGTGTGGGAGAATTCACATTAATCGTAAGTGTTTCGATATTGGAAAGAGCTCTTTCTTCCTCACCTAAATGTCCTGGTTCAAAAGCTTGTATGCTAAAAAAATAGCTGCCATCAGGCATATGACCAGTTTCCTGTATAATATCCTCCATTTCCTTTAATACATCATCAAAGTTTTTATCTATCTCATAACTTGCAGAATTACTATCAGTTAAAATATCGCGATTGGTAAGACGGATAATTTGTCCGGGAACAGGTTCTTGGGTAGTGGGAGTTAAAATAGCATCGGCATATAAATCGCGCCAGCGCATATTGAATAAAATTTCGTAATCCTGAAATTCGGTAGCGACATTTTGTATGGAAACAGTAAACAAGATCGGTTGTGTGCTTGCAGATTGCGGATCATAGTCTTCAAAAAAAGAGGGTTGGAAAATATTGAAAGTTGCATTATTAGAAAAAGGTGGTTGCATTGCAAAATCCAACTTATAAGGATAAAAATCTGAGAACAAACTACCACAAATAAAAATAAATAAAACAAATATACTTTTTTTCATATAACCCCCTTTTTTATTTTAGGGAAGTGGCGATAATCTTTTCTAAAAGTTCTTCGAAATTGTAGCCCGCTTCAGCAGCAGCCATAGGAGTAAGGCTAAGTTCTGTCATTCCAGGCAAGGTGTTAACTTCCAAAAAATAAAACTCTTTACCGTCGTATCTGAAATCCACCCTAGCATAGCTTCTACATTCCATCAATTCATAGATAGCCAATGCTTGTTCTTGTATTCTTGCGGATTCAGCAGTATTTAACTTAGCTGGCACTTGGTATATGGTGTTTCCGTGTGTATATTTGTTATTAAAATCGTACCAACCATTTTTGGGTTTTATTTCCACAACTGGTAAAGCTGTATCGTCTAAAACAGTTACAGTTAATTCTCGTCCAGCTATATATTTTTCACATATAATTTTCTCAGAATATTGGAAAGCGTTTTGAATAGCTTTTTCCAATTCAATTTCACTTTGCACGATAGTTATACCTACGGAAGAACCAGAATTATTTGGTTTTACCACCATGGGTAAACTAATTTTCCCCAAATCCTGCTTATCGTTTTTTCCCAAAATTACATAGTTAGGAATTTTTAAACCTATTTGTGCTGCCAGTTTATGACTTACTATTTTATCCATTGCTATGCAACTAGCTCGGAAACCGGACCCAGTAAAAGGAATGTTTTCTAATTCAAAAAGTGCTTGCAGCCGCCCATCTTCTCCTTCTGCTCCATGTAATCCGTTGAAAACTATTAGTGGGTCGATGCGTTTAATCTCTTTTATCAAATGGCAATAATCTACAAAGACACCAGGATCTAACATAAATGTTTCATAGTGTGATAAATTTTTGGCTATTTGCGCTGAAGATTCCAAAGAAACTTCCCGCTCAGTAGAATTTCCACCTGCTAAAATGACGATTTTATTATTCTTTCTCATAAAAGCTTTTGTACGAAAATTTGAATTAGGATGTCAAGGAAATATATGATTAACAGAAAAATGTTTCATCTTTTCCCACTACATATCAATGGAAGAGATCTTTTTTTATTTGGGTAAACGCCAGATAGTTAGTTATTTTTTCTACTTCTTTGAGGAAATTAGGAAAAGATTTTTTTACACAATTTGCATTTTGTACTTCTATCTGTGGCCAAAGTTTTGAAATTATATAAAAACTCATAAATAAGCGATGATCGTTGTGGGCATTTAAAACAGTAGTCGGGGGGGGGGCGGACAATGGCGTTATTATAAGTTTGTTGTTTTTATAGTTAATTTCTGCTCCCAGCTTCTTTAATTCTGTTATTAAATTGCCAATTCTATCCGATTCCTTATAGCGTAAATGCTGAATTTGGGAAATTATGGTTTTCCCTTTGGCAAATAAAGCAGCAACAGCCAATGTAGGAACCTGATCGGGCATATTTTGCATATCAACCTGAATGCTTTGCAAAGTTCTGTATTGCATTTTTAATTTTGAAGGTAGAACTTCTGTTTTTGCACCCATTTTTCGGAGTATTTGCCAAAATTTACTATCGGGTTGCCAAGAGTTTTGATAAAATGTATAAATGGGAAAATCGTTCATACTTGCTAACAACCAAAAATAACTCATAGCAGAGTAATCGGGTTCTAAATTATAAATTTTCGGATTAACTACCACATTATTTTTACAAATACCTTTTGAAAATTGAATCCCAAAATCTGCCAAAATCTGTTTTGTTAAATTCACATAAGAAGAGGAAACAAGCTTAGTTCGCACGGATACTTCAAATCTCTTTTGGGCTAGAGGTGCCAGTAGGTAAAGTGCGGATACAAATTGACTGGATCGGTTTCCATCTACTTCTACCTTATTTTTTTTGATAGTTGTTCCCTGTATATAAAAAATGCTATCGCTAAGCTGCTCTATTTGTGCTCCCAAGTTTTGCAAAGCTGTTATTAATTCTTCTATAGGCCGTTTTTGCAACTGTCTGCTAATCTTTAATTTGTAGCGGCCGCCTGGTATGAAGCAAAGCCTAGCTAATAGAAACCTGTAGGCAGTTCCCGCATCTTTAATGAAAAGTGAAGCAGCTTTATTTATTTTTTGGGGTGGAAAAACAGTGAGTTGTTGCTCTCTTTCTTTAAAATCGAATCCTAATAGTTTTAAATTTTCCAAAAAAGTAGCTGAATCCGCATTGGGAATATAGTTATATAATACAATAGGTTCCTGCAGATAGCTGCACAACAGCAGCACCCTGTTCAGAATAGACTTAGAGCTAGCTACTTCCGGTAAAGGATTCATTGAAGTTTTCTGTAAATAGCTTTTATAGCTTCTGCATCAATTTTAATAGGATTCAACGCCATATTTCTGCTTTTAAGCACTTCAGCAGGCTTTTCTTCTACAAACCAATCACCTATATTAACACCCGCATTCAAATTCAAAGACTCCAGCCATTCATAGAAAT
The DNA here is from genome assembly GCA_030445745.1 of Candidatus Cloacimonadota bacterium. GTDB lineage: Bacteria > Cloacimonadota > Cloacimonadia > Cloacimonadales > TCS61 > JASUTE01. Next base: position 9,147 of record JASUTE010000029.1, on the reverse strand, counting down.
CTTCTTTACTCATTTCTAAATATTGGAAAATATCATCCAGCTCTGATTTCAGTACTGGATAAAATTTTTCCATTATCTCTTTCATCACCAGTCCATTTGCCAAACCGTGACTAATTCCATAAGTGGAAGTAAGTGGGTAACCTATAGAATGTTGCACTGTGGTGCCCGATTGTGCAATTACCATACCACCATAAGTAGCCGCCAACATCAAATTTTCGCGAGCAGTGTAGTTTTGTGAGTCATTCAAACATAGGGGTAAATTATCTATTATAAGTTCTATTCCACGCTTTATTATGGGACAATTCACCACATTCCTATTTTGTGAATAAATACCTTCTAAGAGATGACTTAAGGCGTCTATTGCAGTGTCTTTCGTAACTTTATAGGGTAGGCTCAGGGTATATTTAGGATCTATAAAAGAAATTTTAGGAAAAAGATGAGGTGAACCAAAACCGGCTTTCTTGTCCTTTTCCTGATCGGTAATAACGCTATATGGAGTTACTTCGGTTCCCGTTCCGGCAGTAGTAGGAATTGCTATAATGGGAAAGGAATCCTTGATATATTTTTGAGCTTGATAAATATGATCGCCCTCAATTTGGTTTTTGGCAATTGCAGCTATAGCTTTGGCAGCATCTATAGGACTCCCACCGCCTATGCCAATGATAAATTCAGCCTTAAATTCGGTAAAACGCTTAGTGCCTTCGTGTACAGTTGCAAGGTATGGGTTTTCCTTTATTTTATCGAAAATTATGTATTCCTGGTTATTTTCTTGGAAAACTGTAGTAAGTTCGTCTAAAGCACCAGAAAGTTTGGCAGAACTTCTACCTGTTACAACCATTGCTTTTTTACCAAACTGTTTCAGTTCATATCCATGTTCCACCAGTGCATTCTTACCAAAATAAAATTTTACGGGCATATAGTAGCTTATCATTATAGCCTCCTAAAAATCTTTATACGTTAATACGTCTTCCTTATCTTCATCAATCCAACTCTGCTTCACTTCTCCCACGTAGATAGTATGATCACCGCTTTTTACCTGAGTTACTATTTCGCATTCAAAATTGGCAGCAGCATTTTTTAATATTGGAAGCCCTCGAAAGCGACCACTAAACCATTCTTCTCCACTAACCTTAAATTTATCTATCTCACGTCCCGATGTAGACCCGGCTAGTTTAGCTGTTTCTACCATGCTACTTGTAGGAAAACACAGGTTGAAGCTATCCGTTTGCTGCAAACACTCGTAAGAATAGCGACTATGCCCAATAGAAATAGCAAACATCGCTGGTTGGATAGAAGTTCGCATAAACCATTCCAAAGTAATCATATTATACTTCCCTGTAGGAGTTTGCATAATTGCCAAAGCTATCTTGGCTGGATGTTTTACGTGTTTTACTGCTTTATTAAAATCTACTCTGTGCATCTCTTGCCTTTCCTATTTCTGTTTTCTCTTATATTAAATACAACTATTAAAACCAAACTTATTAAAGTCAAGCCAGAAGCTACTAAAAAAGATCCACGATAAGCTTGCAAGGCAGAATAGCCATTTTTCAGCAACAGGTCGGCAACTGGGCCTGTTATTAATGTGCCTGCTATTCCCCAACTTAAAAAATTAGTAGCATTGAAATTTTCCAAAAATTTTTATAGTTTTTCATTTTCCTGCCATTTTTTTGTTTTTTTTTAACTTAATTAAAGGAGCTTGGATGTCAATTTTTTAATATTAAGAAGCCAACTATGCTTGAATAGGAAGGAAAAAATCTATTGACTACCAAAGACTGATATGTAAATTGCCAAAAATTTTAAAGGAAGATGGTATAATATGAAAAAGCTATTATTGATCGTTGTCTTGCTGCCGCTGTTATTAAGTGGCTGTGGAAGCAAAAATAAACAAAAAGGTGAAGATGTTACCGAAATAGTTTTTTGGCAAGCCATGGGCGGTCCCTTGGGCGATGCTCTAGGTAATTTGATACAAAAATTCAATGAAACTCACCCCAATATTAACGTGAAATCCATAAACATGGGAAATTACACAGCACTCTCCCAAAAGCTGATGGCTTCCATTCAAACCGGCAATCAACCTGATATTGCTCAAGCTTTTGAAGCCTGGACATCTAATATGGCCAAAGGTGATGTTCTAAAGCCTATGGAAGATTTCATAAAAAAAGATCCAAATTTTGGTCAAGAAGACTTGGATGATTTCTATCCTGTTTTTATTAGCAGTAATACTATAGATGGCAAATTAATCTCATTCCCATTCAACAAAAGTGTAAGGGTGCTATATTATAATAAAGATTTGTTTTTCAGAAATCAGTTAGAACCCAATCAGCCACCTGTAACTTGGCAAGATTTCCGCAAATATGCTCGCATACTAACCAAAGATAGAGACGGAGATGGACAAAAAGACCAATATGGCACTACCTTCAAAATTAGTGCCTGGCAATTTGAAAACCTGTTGCTGCAAGCTGGTGGAGAAATAATGAATGAGGATAATACTAAAGCCTTGTTCAACAGTAAATATGGTATAGAAGCCTTAAATTTTATCACCACTATTTTAAATAAAGATAAAACTGGATACTTAACTCCCGGATATGAAGGTCAAAAAGAATTTACAGCTAGCAAAGTTGCCATGTACGAAGATTCTAGTGTCTCTTTAGCCTATATGCAGCGTACTGGAGTGGATTTTAATATGGGAATTGCCGCTATTCCAGTTTACAGAACAAAACGAAACATTATTAGCGGCACTAATGTGGTAATATTTAAAACCAAAGACGAGAAGAAGGAATGGGCTGCTTGGGAATTTGTGAAATGGTTCACAGATACAGCTCAAACTGCTTGGTGGAGCGAGATGACATATTATATGCCAGTCCGAAAATCAGCGATAAAAGAACCAGCTTTGGCCGCTAGGTTAAAAGACAAACCAGAGATAGCATCTGTGTACGACCAGCTAAATTATGCTACCTATGAACCACAAATTAGTGAATGGTTCGAAACGCGTAAATACATGGAAGAACAAGTTCTAGAAAAAGTTATCCGGGGTATCTTAGAACCAAAAGAAGCTTTGGATAATGCAGCCGAAAAAATAGAAAAAATGATTAAAAAAAGAGAAAAAGAGAAAGAAGAAGATAAAATAGAGTTAAGAGGATAAATGAGTAAAATAGAAATTACTTTCCCAGATAATTCCAAAAAAAAATATGAAAGTGGAATTACCCCCCAAAAAATAGCAGAAGATATAAGTCAAGGATTAGCAAAGCAGATAATTACCGCTAGAGTAAATGGAAAATTGGTAGATTTAAATCATCCTCTCAACCAGGATGCAAAAATAGTTTTATATAAGTTCAACAGCGCAGAAGGCCGCGAAGTTTATTGGCATAGCACCGCCCATTTAATGGCTCAAGCTGTAAAAGAACTTTTCCCCGATGTTAAAGTTACCATCGGACCTGCTATCGAAACTGGTTTTTATTACGATTTCGATAAAGAAGTTCCCTTCACCGATGCTGATTTGGAAAAAATAGAAAACAAGATGATAGAGCTGAGTAAAGAAAACTTGGAATATCATCGTCAGGAACTACCCAAAAAAGAAGCTGAGCAAATATTCCGCAAAATGGGTGAGGATTATAAACTGGAGATTTTAGATGAGATTCCTGATAGTGAAACTATCTCGGTTTACAAACAAGGTAATTTTATAGATCTGTGCCGAGGCCCCCATATATTGCACACTGGCAAAATAAAAGCAATCAAACTTTTAAAAACTTCCGGAGCTTATTGGCGCGGCGATTCCAACAACAAAATGTTGCAAAGAATTTATGGAGTAAGCTTTCCCAGTAAAAAGGAACTGAGAAAATATCTACATAATTTGGAAGAAGCAAAAAAGCGAGATCACCGCAAAATAGGCAAAGAACTTGATATATATTCTATTCAAGATGAAATTGGGCCTGGATTGGTTCTATGGCATCCCAATGGTGCTATGATGCGCTCTATAATTGAAGATTTTTGGAAAAAGCGTCACTTTCAGGAAAACTACCAACTGGTGAATACTCCGCATATAGGCAAAGCAGGATTATGGGAAACCAGTGGACATCTTAGTTTTTACCACGATAGCATGTACGCACCTATGGAAATAGATGAGCAAGAATATTATATTAAACCCATGAACTGCCCCTTCCACATTGCTATCTACCAAAATGAAAAACGTAGCTATCGCGAACTTCCAATAAAATATGCTGAGATGGGCACAGTTTACCGTTACGAGCCTTCGGGCGCTTTGCATGGACTGATGCGTGTTCGCGGATTCACCCAAGATGATGCCCATATAATTTGTACACCTGAACAACTGGATGAAGAGGTTGAAAATACCATTGAATTTTCTCTAGAAATGTTACGTGCTTTCGGATTTGAAGATTTCGAGATATTTCTCTCTACTCGACCGGAAAAGGCTGTAGGGATACCAGAAAAATGGGAAAAAGCACAGCTATCGCTAAAAAAAGCATTAGATAAATTGGGAATAGAATATGCTATGGATGAAGGCGGTGGCGCTTTCTATGGCCCCAAGATCGATATAAAAATTAAAGATGCCCTGAATCGCTCCTGGCAATGCTCTACTATTCAATTCGATTTTAACTTACCAGAAAGATTTAATATGGAATATATTGGCGCCGATAACAACTCTCACCAACCCTATATGATACACCGGGCTTTGCTGGGTTCCATGGAACGCTTTTTCGGTACACTCATTGAATACCATGCTGGTAATTTCCCGCTGTGGCTCTGTCCTGTGCAGGTTAAGGTAATTCCAATATCAGAAAATTTCGAAAAATATGCCCGTCAGGTGGAAAAAGAGCTAAAACAACATGATATCCGGTCAGAAATTGACCATAAAAACGAAAAAGTTGGTTATAAAATCCGTGAAGCTGAAATAAAGAAAATTCCATATATGCTTATTGTGGGTGAAAAGGAAGAAAATTCCAATACAGTTTCTGTTAGAAAGCACACAGTTGGTGACCAAGGAACCAGTTCACTTACAGATTTTATCTCTGAATTACAAAAGGAAATAAAAAGCAAAAAATAAATTATCGTAGGGACAGCTCATTGCGCTTTCCTATAAAATAGTAATTTAGGTGGAGATAAATATGGATCTGGTAAACTTCATAAAAAATGAACTTAATTTAGAAGCCAAGGCAATTCAACAAGCAGCTAATCGTATAGATTCCAACATAAAAAAGGCAATTGAGCTACTATACAACTGCCGGGGAAAAGTGGTAGTAACGGGAATGGGCAAAACTGGTATCGTGGCACGTAAAATTGCAGCAACTCTTGCCAGCACCGGTACAACAGCTATTTTTCTTCATGCTGCTGAAGGCATCCATGGCGATCTGGGAATTTTGAATAAAAATGATGTGGTACTAGCTGTTTCCAACAGTGGCAATTCGCCCGAACTTACCGCCCTTATTCCTTTCTTCAAATTTATGAAAACACCTCTGATCGCTCTTACTGGAAATATTAAATCGCAATTAGCCAGAAATGCCGATGTTGTGATAGATTGTCACGTGCCCAAAGATTACGAACCTTTTGGCCTTGTTCCTACTGCCAGCACTACAGTAGCATTGGCTATGGGAGATGCTCTAGCAGTAGCTTTATTACGAAAAAGAGATTTTAAAGCACAAGATTTCGCCCGTTTTCATCCGGGGGGAACTATTGGTAAAAAATTAATCTTAAAAGTGGAAGATTTAATGCACTCTGGCGATAAAAATCCAATTGTTACTGCAAATTGCCAAATGGATAAAGTTATCTTGGAAATGACTTCTAAAGGATTAGGCTGCACTAGCGTGGTAGATAGCAAGCAAAAACTCATTGGAATAGTTACCGATGGTGATCTGCGCCGCTTCCTGGCAAAAGGTAGAATAGATATGCAGGCGAATGTGACAACTGCTATGACTGCGGATCCACTTTCGGTAAAACCACAGCAGCTGGCTGTAGATGCTTTAAACTTGATGGAGGACCATAAAATAACCATGTTACCTGTGGTAGATGATAACAAGCATCCTGTGGGTATGCTACACATGCACGATCTTATCGATTCGGGAGTTGTGGGATAGTAAATGAAGCAGTTCTGGCAAAACCTGAATCATATTTTTAATTATTTAGGTTTTTTGCTGATGCTGCTGGCTGGCTTGTTGCTGCTGCCAATAATAATTGCTCTCGTTACTTCCGAATATCAACATTCCTTTTACACGATTAAAGTTTTCATTTTTACTGCTGCTGTCTCGTTTTTTTTAGGTTTTTTGCTAAGAACAATTTTCGCAAGCAGCACTCTAAATAAACTGCAGGCTGTATTTGTATGCAGCTTAGGTTGGATAACCCTGTCTTTTGTAGGCGCATTACCATTTTATTTTCTCACTCCAGCAGGTTATTTGAATTCATATTTTGAAACCATGAGTGGTTTCACTACCACCGGCATTACTATGCTAACCAATCTGCAAACCTTGCCACAAAGTTTATTATTCTGGCGTGCGCTTATCCAATGGATCGGTGGTTTGGGAATTCTTACTTTTTTCTTAGTAGTGTTTTCCGCAACCGGAGCAGCACATCGTCTCTATAGTGCTGAAAGCCATAAAATTTCTACAGAACGTTTAGTGCCCGGCTTAAGCCACATGCTTAAAATTTTATGGTCAATTTACCTGGGAATAACAGCTGCTGTAGCTATAGCGCTTTTATTAAGTGGAGTTGATTGGTTCGATAGCATTTCCCATGCACTAACTACTATTTCCACAGGCGGTTATTCAACGTATGACGATAGCATAGGCCATTTTCAGGCAATTGGCCATCCCCATTTTAAACTGATAGAATATATCATTATTTTAGGAATGTTTTTAGGTGGAACCAATTTTTTGATCCATTTCCAACTTTTACGGGGAAAATTTAAACCTTTCTTCACTTCACCAGAAATGAAACTCTGGCTTTCGCTTATTTTTCTGTATCCGCTACTGATTTTATTGGAAAAATATCTGGCAGCACCAACTATGGAGTTTTGGAATAATTTTGAAACTCATTTTCGCACTACTTTGTTTCAGGTAATCGCAATCTTCACCACAACTGGTTATTCTACCCAAAATATAGCGTCTCCCTATTTTGGCAGTTTAGCCAGGCTTCTATTTTTGGCTATGATGTTTACCGGCGGCTGTGTAAGTTCAACAGCTGGTGGATTCAAATTATTACGTATCTCAATTTTATGGAAATTGGTAAAAAGAGAGTTATACAAGCTCTTTGCTCCTAAAAAAGCTATTAAATCTGTAATATTGGAAAATAAAGCCTTAGAAGCAGATGAAATCTATCGAGTGAGCGGGTTGTTCTTTATTTGGGTCATCTTGTTAGTAGTCGGCGGAGCGGTGACTGCACTTTTATCTAACCATAACACTTTGAAATCTATCTCTGGAATGTTCAGTGCTCTGGGCAATGTGGGCCCTTGCTATCTAAGTGTACAAGAAATAATTGAGTTAAATCCATTTACAAAATTAACTTATATATTTGGAATGTTAGCTGGCAGATTGGAAATCTTGCCGGTGCTGTTGCTGTTTAGTCCCAGAGCTTGGAAAAGTTAGGAGGAAAAAAATGTTTATAATAATTGCCGGAGCTGGCCTTATCGGTTCACAAATTACCAAATCTTTGGTGAATAACAAACACGATGTAGTGGTGATAGACTACGACAAAGATGTATGTGAGCGCATATATGCAGAAACAGGTGCTATGACAGTAAATGGAAATGCTACCGATTTAAGTGTATTGGAAGAAGCCGGTGTGGGAAAAGCAGATACTTTACTGTGCTTGATGCGCGAGGATGCCGATAATATCTCCTGTACCCTGCTAGCAAAAAGTTTGGGTTGCAAAAGAGTGGTAGCATTCGTGCGTAAAAAACAATATTTAGAAGCATACAAAATAGCTGATGTAGATGCACTTATCAACCTTACCGATTTAATAATAGACCAAGTTATAATGGAAGTAGAAAAACCCAAAGTACGCAGAATTATGCGTATCGGAGGTGGAAAGGCCAGTATCTACGCTATCAATATTCCAAAAAAGGCTAAAGTGAGTAATAAAAAAATCAAGGATATCGCTCAGAATAAACACTTTCCCCAGGAATGCGTGTTCATTGGCCTATATCGCGAAAAAGAAGATCATTTTCTTATTCCACGTGGTAATAATGTTATCTCGGAAAACGATACAGTTTTTGTGGTTTCCAATACTGAATTCATTAAAAAAGCAAGTGATTTCCTTACAAAATAATTAAGCTTTCTTTGAATTTATTACAAAAGTAGTTCCTTTAGGAAGATTATCTTCTACATAGATAGCACCACCCCATTTCAAAATTGTGCTTTTAACAAAGTATAAACACAATCTAGTATTACCATTTTTACCAAATGAATAATTCTCGGCGAAAATATGCTTACGAGCTTCCAGCGCAATTTCCTTTTCCGTTATCACTCACCCTCATTTCACTAAACTGCTCGAAATCAGTTGCAGAAATCTCTACTTCAAGATATTCTTCACTAATTTGCAAAAACAGCGAAACTTTCTTAATACCATCTTTTATTAGGAAGCTCAGCTAATAAGCTGTCTAGTAGATTTACGTCTGCCGTAAAATTTATAAAAAGCATTACAAACTAGAAATATTATTTTCTCATATTTTCCAGCTGTGAATAATTATGGTTGTTTAGAAAAAAATGTCAATTTTTTAAAATTTTTAACAGTTTATTGGGAAAATAGCATTGTTTGCCGTTCTGGCTCTTCCAGTATTCGCACAAGGTGAACCCATTCCACCATCGTTCCATTTCGGCGAAACGTGTTGTAGTTTTTCTTGCTACAACTCATTTGTAGTTTTCTCTTACTTACGCAAGAGAAAACTTGAGAAGTTCAAGGAAGAAAATAAGAAGGGAAAAAATGTGGTCATCTCGAGCGGAACGAAGTGGAGTCGAGATTTATGCGTCCTCTGGCGCAGATCTCATAAGAGTTTTAAGAGAAAGAGAGATTTCTCCATTCCAGTCTACGGCTTCCAGTCGTAATGACAAAAAACCGTCATTGCGAACCCTTTATGGGTGAAGCAATCTGTAATTAAAAACATAAAGTTAATATAAGACTTTTATTAACAATTTATAGATT
>JASUTE010000028.1 GCA_030445745.1 Candidatus Cloacimonadota bacterium | reverse complement strand
GCGGTTTGTAAACCAATGACGGACCGAGCTTTATCCCTTCCATTTTCCTACTTAAAAAATCTTCTTTCAAACTTGAGTGTCAACATACAATGACAAAAACTGTCATTGCGAACCCTTTATGGGTGAAGCAATCTGTAACTTAAGACTTAATGCCTTTAATAGTTTCTTTTAGACCTCCGCCAAAGGTTTACCTGCCTACAGCAGCGCCAAAGGCGACCAGGGCTTCCGACCTAGTTACACTTCGGCGAGACAAGCCAGCTAGACCAGCTGATGAGTCAGGTCATTGCTCGGGTTCGGAGAATTTTTTGGAATGATATTTTCTTCTATTTTTTAGGATAAATCTATCGAACTTTAAAAAAAACTTTTAATTCAAAATTAATCATTCAAAATTCAAAATTAGAATAGATGGTGCAGAAGGCGGGATTTGAACCCGCACAGCCAAAAGAGGCCACAAGATCCTTAGTCTTGCGTGTCTGCCAATTCCACCACTTCTGCTAAAAAACTATTCTTGAGTTTCTTGGGGTTGCGTAGGTTCAGCAGGTAATGTTTGCTGATTAGCAGCTTCTTTTTGCTGCTGTTTCTTATAAATTTCCACACCTTTACCGGAAGCTTCTATCTGATTTCTATTTTTGGTTTGCATAGTTAGTATTAAGCAAGAAAACATAAAAATAACAGCCAGTACCTTAGTAGTATTTTTCAAGAATTTAGAGGCATTTTCGCCACCCAGCATATTGGAAGCAGCGCCACCAAGCATGCCATCTAAGCCTCCACCTTTACTGGACTGTGCTAAAATAACAACAATCAAAGCTATAGCTAATATAATATGTATGATCATTAAAAAAGTATACATTTTATCTCCTGTATCTTTAAGCTGAAACACTTTTATTAAGCAGGCTATTTCGTGTCAATGATTTTTGCCAGTAAAACTAGTTTAATAACCTACTCCAATTGCTTTTTTGATATTTTTCATTTTTTCAGAAGCATATTTACGTGCCTTTGCTGAGCCATCATCCAAGATTTCATCTATTAAAGCTTTATCAGCTAGCAGTTTATTGTATCGTTCGCGGATAGGCGCCAGGACTTGATTAATAACCTCGAAAAGTTCTTGTTTTGCATCTCCCCAGCCCATACCGCCAGCTCTATAACGTTTTTTTAGTACTTCCTGTTGTTGCGGAGTTGCAAAAAGTTTATACAGAGCAAAAATATTGCAATTATCGGGATCCTTGGGTTCGTCCACGCTTTGAGAATTTGTCACTATCTTCATAATTGTTTTACGCAGTTTTTTTTCTGGTAGAAAAATAGGAATTGTATTGTTGTAACTCTTGCTCATTTTTCTACCATCTAAGCCAATAATAGTTTCGGTATCTTTATTTATCACCGGTTTAGGAATTTTTAGCAGTTCTTTGCCATAATTATTATTTAAATTCTGAGCTATATCAATAGTCATTTCCAAATGTTGCTGCTGGTCTTGGCCAATTGGCACCACATCTGTATCGAAAAGCAGGATATCAGCTGCCATTAGAACCGGATATGTAAACAACCCCATGTTTACTCCATCATCTGGATCACGATTTAGTTCTTTGTTTTCAGCTACTTTCGCTTTGTAGGCATGTGCTCTGTTCATTAAGCCTTTTGGAGTAAATGCCATTAATATTGTGGCCAAATCGAAAGTTTCTGGAACTTGCGATTGTCGGTAAATAAGCGAACGATTGGGGTCTAAACCGCAAGCTAACCAGGCAGCCGCTACTTCGTAGGTATATTGTTTCAAGTTTTCTGGGTCTTTTACTGAATTCAAAGCGTGGTAGTCAGCTATAAAATATCTTGCTTCAAATTTATCAGCTAATTCCAAAGCTGGTTTAATTGCACCTAAATAGTTTCCTAAATGAGGTAAACCTGTTGGTTTTATTCCAGTACACGATATTTTTTTATTCATAAATCCTCCATCTTATTTCACTATCTTTCCAATCAGGTCATATTCCCAATTATCTATAATTTCTACATCTACAATTTCTCCCGCTTCTGCTTTACCTTCAGTTAGGAGAACTTTGCCATCTATTTCGGGGCCATCCAAATAACTTCTTCCTTCCAAAATAAAATTACTTTCAGTGGCAGGGCCATCAATCAAAACTTTCATTTTTTTCCCAACAAAATGGGATAAAATTCGTTCTGATATAGGCTGTTGTAAGCTCATAATTTCATCTTTGCGGGTTTCAGCTATTTCCGAATCTATCTGGGTTTTTTTGCTGTAGGCTGGGGTGCCTTCTTCGGGAGAATAGGTAAAAACTCCAATACGTTCGAATTCATTTGTTAGAATAAATTCCTTAAGTTCATTATATTTAGCTTCATCTTCACCGGGATAGCCTACGATGAAAGTAGTGCGTATCACTGCTTCTGGAATTTTTGTTCTTATTTCTGTAATTATTTCTTCAATTCGATTTCTGGTAACTTTTCGATTCATGCTCAATAAAATTTCATCATTGATATGTTGCAATGGAATTTCAAAATAATTCAGAATTTTTGGGGAAGAAGCAATTTTATCTATAATAGCACTGGTAATATGGGCAGGATGCAGATAGAATAATCTTATCCACTCTATTCCGTCTATTTTTTCCAATTTCTCCAAAAGTGCTACCAATTTAGGCTCGCCATAAAGGTCTGTTCCATATAAAGTAGTATCTTGAGCGGTTATTATAAGCTCCTTTACACCTTGTTTAGCTAAAATTTTAGCTTCTTCCACTAGCTCAGGAATAGGTTTGCTCTGCAATCTTCCGCGAATATAGGGAATAGCGCAATAGCTACAGAAATTGTTGCAACCATCGCTTATGCGCAAGTAGGCATAGTGATTTGAAGTAAGCAATTTACGTTTATTTGTATTTTTACTATTTAGCAACTGCGAAAAATAACTAAAATCTTTTAACTGAACAAAATGATCAACTTCTGGCAATGCCTTTTGTAGATCGGGTAGATATCTTTTTACTAAGCAACCTGTGACGATTAGTTTGGGATGCTCAGCAGAATTTTTGTATTGGGAAGCTGCCAAAATAGTATTAATCGATTCCTGTTTGGCATCTTCAATGAAACCGCAGGTATTGATGATAATAAAATTAGCCTGAGATATATCTTCTGTATATTGCAAGCCAGCTGCCTCAGCATTTGCTGCAAATATTTCACTATCAACCAAATTTTTGGGACATCCTAAACTGATAATTGTATATTTCTTCATAAAAAATATGGGCGATCATTCGATCGCCCTTTCCTTTAAATTAATCTAAAAGATGAACGATCACTCCAGATCGCAACTTAGGTTCAAACCAAGTGGATTTGGGTGGCATCACTTTACCGTGATCTGCTACGTTCATTAATTCTTCAATTGAGGTAGGATACATAGCAAAAGCAACTGCATCACCTTTATCAACACGTTTAGCGAGATATTCCAAACCACGAATACCACCTACAAAATCTATCCGCTCATCTGTTCGCGGATCACCGATATTCAAAATAGGGGAGAGTAAATTGTTTTGTAAAATAGCAACATCCAAAGAGGCTACTGGGTCTGTTTCTTCATATGTGTCTGTTTTAATTGTAAGTTTGTACCAGGTGCCGTCTAAATACATACCAAAATTGTGTTTGGAGCTAGGCTTGTAAGGTTTTTTACCAATTTCGGAAACATAGAATTTTTCGCTTACTTTTTGTAAATAGTCCTCTTTAGACAGTCCATTTAGGTCTTTCACTACCCGATTATAATCCATAATGTAGAGTTGGTCGTGGGGAAAAATAACAGAGAGAAAGTAGTTGTATTCCTCTTCACCTGTATGATTCGGATTTTCGGCTCTTCTTTGTTGACCAACTTTAGTAGCGGCAGCTGAACGATGGTGTCCATCTGCCACGTACAGATAATCGATATCTTGAAAAATTGCAGTAATCTTTTCAATGTTGTTATCATCACATATTTTCCATAAGGTATGTTGTACGTTGTCGTTGGCAGTAAAATCGTAAACTGGTGTTTGTTGCATCACTTTTTCAGCGATCTGGTTCATATCTTTTCTGGCTTTATAGGTAAGGAAGACTGGCCCGGTATTAGCGTTCAGGGCATCAATGTGCCTCATACGATCCGCTTCCTTATTTGCACGAGTATATTCATGTTTTTTTATTACGTCGTTTTCATAATCTTCTATGGAAGCACCGGCAACCAAGCCTACTTCTTCCACATTTCCCATTATCAGTTTATAAAGATAATAACAGGGTTTTTCATCTTGAATCATCACCTTATCCGAGATGAGTTTTTGCAGATTTTCCTTTCCTTTTTGGTAAACCCTTTCGTCGTAAAGATCGATATTTTCTGGTAAATCGATCTCTGGTTTCACCACGTGTAAGAAACTGTAAGGCTTACCTTTAACTTGTTCACGAGCTTCTTGGGAATCGAGAACATCGTAGGGAGGAGAAGCCACTTCCCTTATTTTATCGGCAGCAGGACGTAACCCTCTAAAAGGTTTGATTTTAGCCATTTTTTTGCTCCTATTTCTTTTTTATTTTAAAATAAACATCAATTTTATTAATATCCCATTTTTCCATATCGTCTGTTTTCTCGCATATCTCTATTTTGTCAGTTAAAGTTTCCGATTTTATATAATCAGAAAAATCTCGGAATACCTGCTGAATTTGCTCATTTGCCCAGTATTTTATCTCGATTCTATCCATAATTTCAAAATCTTTTTCTTTTCTGGTGAATTGTATCTTATTTACCAGCTCTCGAGCTAACCCTTCCTTTATCAACTGTGGCGTTAAATTGGTATCCAAGGCAATGTATTTATCCTTCTCAGTGGAAAATACCAGCCCGTCTCTATCTTCAACAGAGATTAAAATATCTTCTTCAGTTATCTTAAAGGTGCTACCTTCAATTTCCAAATAGTATTCTTTACCAGAATTTAAGGTATTCACTATATGGCTGCCGTCAATCTCTTGCAAAGCTTTGGCAATATCCTTCATATGTTTGCCATATTTAGGACCCATAACCTTGAAATTTGGCTTAACATTATAGCTTACAAACTCAGCATCGTTTTCCACTAGTTTAATTTCTTTCACATTAATTTCTTCTTTTATTAGTACAGACATTTTATCTATAACTTTTTTAAATTTAATAGGGACATACAAAGCTTGCAAGGTTTGACGCACCTTGATCTGGCATTTATTACGTGCTGCTCGACCCAGAGAAACGATGTCGATAGTGGTTTGCATCTCTTTTTCCAAATCAAGATCAATCACTGCTTCATCTACTTTGGGAAAGTTCTGTAAATGTACGCTTTCCGTGTTGCAAAGATTGGTGTAGATCTCTTCTGAAAGAAATGGTGCAAATGGTGCCATCAACTTGCTTACAGCCACCAAAACCTGATACAAAGTTAAGTAAGCCTCTTTTTTATCTTCTGTAAGCTCCATAGCCCAATAACGTCTGCGGCTGCGGCGTACATACCAATTGCTCAAATCATCGATAACAAAGTTTTGCAAAGCACGTACGCTGCGGGTTAGGTCATAATTATCCATATTCTGTGTCACTGTTTTTATCACGCTGTGCAAACGTGAGATAATCCAACGATCGATTTCAGTTTTTTTGTTATTAGAAATTTCATACTGAGAAGCATCGAATTTATCAATGTTAGCATAAGTCACATAGAAAGAATATACATTTTTCAGGGTGCCAAAGAATTTATTTTGGATCTCTTGTACACCCTTTTCGTCAAATTTAGTAGGAGTCCAAGGAGGGCTAACTGCCATCAGATACCAACGGTTAGCATCGGCACCAAAGTCGTGCATCAGTTGCATTGGTGCTACCGTATTACCACGACTCTTACTCATTTTTTGTCCCTTTTTATCTAAAATGAGGTCGTTAACCAGAACATTTTTATAGGAAGATTTTCCGGTAAGCATAGTAGAAATAGCTAGCAGAGAATAAAACCATCCTCTGGTCTGATCGATCCCTTCAGCAATAAAATCGGCAGGGAATAGTTCCTCTTCGAATCTATCTTTATTTTCAAAGGGATAATGCCATTGGGCAAAGGGCATCGAGCCGCTATCGAACCAGCAATCGATTACTTCAGGCGTTCTGTGCATATTCCCACCACATTTAGGACAAGTAAATTCAATATCGTCCACATAAGGACGGTGCAGCTCTATATCATTTGGAACAGATGAGCCATCTTTTAACTTACCTTTTTGCTTTAGCTCTTCAATAGAGCCAGCGCTGTCACTCTCTCCACAATCATCACATATCCATATATTCAGAGGAGTTCCCCAAAATCTATCACGCGAGATGGCCCAGTCGACATTATTTTCCAACCAGCTGCCAAAACGTTTCTCGCCTACAAAAGGTGGATACCAGTTAATATTTTTATTGTTTTTCAACATCTGTTGCTTGAATTCACTGGTTTTAATATACCAACTGGAACGGGCAAAATAAATTAAGGGACTTTTACAGCGCCAGCAGAAAGGATAGCTATGAACTATTTGCTTTCTTTTGAAAAGCATACCTCGTTCCTTTAGGTTGCGAATTATTCCTTTATCAGCATCTTTAACAAATTCACCAGCCCAATTGGTAATTTCTTTAGTAAATTTTCCAGATTCATCTACTGGCTGTAATCTGGGCAGGTCATATTTTTTACCTAGCTCATAGTCATCTTGGCCAAAAGCGGGAGCAGTATGAACAACTCCAGTGCCATCTTCCATGGTAACATAATCGGCTAAACCAATGAAGAATGCTTTTTTATCTGGTTTCACAAATGGAAAAAGTTGTTCATATTCCATATACTCCAACTTTTTGCCATCTATTTTCTCCAAAATCTCGTATTCTGTTGTTTCCAGCACTTCCAGGCGTTTCTCAGCTAAAATAAGAGTCTCATTTTCCAATTTAAGCTTCACATACTTTTCTTGCGGGTGAACTACCAGCGCTACATTTGAGATTAGTGTCCAAGGTGTGGTTGTCCAAGCCAGAAAGTAAGTATTTTCCTCATTCTTTACTTTGAATTTAACAAATACCGAAGGATCTTCAGTTTCCTGATAACCTTGGGCTACTTCATGGCTGGAAAGCGGTGTGCCGCAGCTTGGGCAATAAGGTACTATCTTGTGTCCTTTATAGATCAATTTTTTTCTGTAAAACTGGTTCAAAATCCACCACACAGTTTCAATGTATTTATTATCGAGTGTAATGTATGGATTATCCAGATCGATCCAATAGCCCATGGTTTCGGTCATTTCTCGCCATTCTTTTTCATAGGAAAACACCGATTCCCGGCATTTTTGGTTAAATTTTTCCAAACCGTAAGCTACTATTTCACTTTTATCGTTCAAGCCTAGTTCTTTTTCTACTTCAATTTCTACTGGCAAGCCGTGTGTATCCCAGCCAGCTTTGCGTTTAACTTGATAGCCCTGCATAGTTTTGTAGCGGCAAATAGTATCTTTAATAGTTCGTGCCATTACATGGTGAATACCGGGTTTTCCATTTGCAGTAGGTGGACCTTCGAAAAATATAAAGCGAGGTGCTCCTTCTCTGAAATCTATACTTTGGGCAGCTGTGTTGTTAGCTTCCCAATAATTTCTTATTCTTTTTTCTAATACAAAGCTCTTTTCTTTAGGATCAAAATTTTTATACATATCCCAATATCTCCTAATATTTTTTTATTTGGAAACTGTTACACTACGATATAATTATATCTTAAACAGAGGATTAAGCCTCTGGTGAAAAATGCTGCCTCCCACTTTGAAATAAAATTATCTTTCTTATTCATAAAGCTTTACCTGTTACAGCTCATTTTTGGGCAAAATTATTTCCTATAACAGTTTGTCAAGTTGATTATAAAGCAAAAAAAACTAATAAATTACTTGCCTAGAAAAGGTGACAAGAAATTTTAAGTAGCAAGCGAATAAAAAGAAAAAAATATTGACTGATATTAATCCGATTCATAATTATTTAAAACGATAGGAGCATGTATGAAATTAGAATTGAAGCAGAAAGGAAATTACGCAATATTGAAAATAATAGGTGGACTTGATGCTGCGCATACTAAAGAATTCAAACAACAATTTCAAACCTATGCGGAAGAAAATATAAATTTTATCTTTGATTTAAGCCAGATGGATTTTATGGATAGCACCGGTTTTGGAGCGATAGTAAGTGTTTATAAACTAATAAAAGAAGTTGGTGGAGTTATCCTTATTGCCAATCTGCAAAGTAAACCCAAAATGTTATTCAAAATTACCAGAGCAGATAAAATTTTCAAAGTTTTCGATAACTTACAAGCAGCTGAAGACTATTTGAAATAGAGTAGAGATAAATTGTGAAAACAGGATTGCAGAAAAGAGGATTTTTTCTTTTCATTGGCTTTACTGTAACTATAATTTTACTTCTAACCATCTTCGAATTGATACTGGTTAGACACATAATTTTCCAATATGAAAAGCAGAATATCGATTCTGCTATGCAAAAAATAGATACCATAGTTTCCGAATATCAAGAGAGAACCCAAACTAACTTTCTTAAGATAACGGAAAATCTGCTTGGTAGTGAACAACCAGACTACCAGCAAGTTTATAATTTTGTGCAAAATAAACTGGAAAATAGGTATGTGGTTATCTACGATGACCAGCAAGACCTGGTATATGGACAAAAATGGGACTTAATAGATAAATACAAACAAGAGGTATTCCGTCAAGCTGGCTTAAATTTGAGTGGAAATTTTGTGATCTCTTTTGGCAAGCAAAGCTTTTGGGTGGACTACTATTCACTTTTCGATAGAGCTACAGAAAATTTTTATGGAATTATCATTACGACAGATAATTTTCAAGAAATCACACCCAATGCCAATTTTTTCACTCTCTCTTTTCCTTTGGTTGCGGAAGAATTTGCTTATAGTAATTTTGCTAATTTTAAGAATAAGTTAACTCCCGAAGTAGAGAAAAAGACAAAAGAGTTGCTTTATATTCGTCCTAGCAGTCAAAAAGCATATGGTGTGAAAATCCTGTACGATATAAAACAGCAGCCGCAATTGGCTATTTGTTATCATTACCAGCGCAATTTCAACGATTTTGCGCAAAAAAGTTTGCTGGTTTCTTTGCTACTTATTGCGGGTTTTCTTCTATTGGTAATTGTCTTTTTTGGAAATTGGTTTAGTCGACAGATATTTGTACCAATTCAATTTATTAGCCGTCGGATGCAGCAGATAATAAAAAATCCCCAAAAATTGGAACAGATCGAAAATGTGTATCAGGGTGAGCTTGCCGATATGGTTAGAACATTCAATGAAATGGAACGCTCACTTACCCAATATAGACTTAATTTGGAAGATTATAAAATTATTACAGAAAATCTGGATTCAGGTGTATTCTGGCTTGATAAAGAGCTGTGCTTTAAGCTTTGTAATAAGGCAATGGCAACTATTTTAGAAACTCCTCTTTCCGAGATTTTAGGAAAAAAACTTACAGATTTCATTAATTTATCAGATAAAGAAGTGGAAACTATAAAAAGTGAAACGATGTTGCTTCCTAACTTAGAGATAGAAATATCAGGAAAGAAGAAACATGTTATTTTAAATACAAATGCTCTTCACGAAAATGATGCGATGAGAATAGTGGGGATTTTAGCTGATATTACCAAAGAGGTGAAAAATGCCCAAGCTATGGAAAGATTAGAGCTGGAACTTATTAAAAGTAATCGGTTAGCTGATATCGGTAAAAAGGTAGAGGGTATAGTACATAATATAAATTCTCCTTTAAATTCGATTCTTGGTTATGCTCAATTAATAAAAAAAGAACAGGGGAGTAGTGAAGATTTAGAAAAAATAATTCAAGCTGGGAAAAATATCTCACATCAAGTAAAGGAACTTTTGCGTAAAGTGAGAGAAGACGATATTGGCCTGCAACGCTTGATAGATGTAAATAAACTTCTCCAGCAAGAGCTTTCCTTTTTGCAACACAATATCTATTTTAAGCATCACATAAACTTGAAAGTAAATTTAGCGCCTCAACTTCCCAAAATTACAGCAGTATACAGCGATGTTAGCCAAGCTGTTGCTAATATTTTGAATAATGCTATAGAAGCTTTGGAAAATAGCGCTGAAAAGGATATTTCTGTAACTACTTACCAGCAAGATAATTATGTATGTATCCGCATAAGTGATAGCGGCGAAGGTATAGACCCCGAAAATCAGGAATTGATATTTCAACCCAATTATACAACCAAGATGAGTAAAACAGGCTCTGGTTTTGGTTTAGGCTTAGCAATAACCAAAAATATTATTGAACGTTATAATGGTGAAATAGAGATACAATCGGAAAAGACAAAGGGTAGCACATTTATTTTAAAATTTCTGGCTAATAAGGAGTGAGTGTGGATTATAGACTGGAAGAATTTT
Organism: Candidatus Cloacimonadota bacterium; assembly: GCA_030445745.1. GTDB lineage: Bacteria > Cloacimonadota > Cloacimonadia > Cloacimonadales > TCS61 > JASUTE01. The sequence continues at coordinate 6,083 of JASUTE010000028.1, read as the reverse complement.
TACAGCAGAGGCATAAAATTCTGCTTGTTGATGATGAAAAAAATACACTGGAGATTTTTAAAAGACAGTTGGAAGATGATTTTGCCGTTACCACAGCTATTTCTGCTCAAGAAGCTTTGGATAAACTGGCAAATGAACCGTTTCATCTGGTTTTAACAGATTTGGTTATGCCTAATATGAATGGAATAGAACTACTTAAAATAATAAAACGTCAATATCCGCATATTCCCGTGCTGGTAATTAGTGGAAATGCTACCATTGAAATGGCGGTGGATGCTATAAAAATTGGGGCAGAAGATTTTATTGAAAAACCAGTAGAAGACTTAGAATTATTGAAATTAACAATTCGTAAAAATTTAAAACTGAAATGGCAGACAGAAGAGATAGAACGTCTGCAAAATATCTTGAGCACTGAGTTCGATAGAGGTGACATCGTTGGCAATAGCTTGATATTGCAAAAATTACTGAGTAAGGTAAAGAAAATTGCCTCCTTAGATACCACTGTACTGATAACCGGTGAAACTGGGGTTGGCAAGGAGATGTTCGCCAAACTTATTCATAAAAACAGTAAACGTAAAAACAAAGAGTTGGTTACTGTCAACTGTGGTAGTTTACCGGAACAACTTTTAGAGAGTATGTTGTTCGGACATCAAAAAGGAGCTTTTACCGATGCTATCCGCGATAAAGTTGGCTATTTCGAAGAGGCAAATGGCAGTACCTTGTTTTTAGATGAAATTACCGAAACCTCTGCCAGTTTCCAGATAAAATTATTACGTGCTCTTGAAGAATCAACAATTCGACGAGTAGGAGGTGATGAGGATATTAAAATTGATGTCCGCATTATTGCAGCTTCCAATAAGGATGTGAAAACAGAGGTAAAAAAGGGGAATTTTAGGGAAGATCTCTTCTATCGGTTAAACGTAATCGATATTCACATTCCACCTTTGCGCCAACGGCCAGAAGATATAGCTGCTTTAGCTAATTATTTTATAAACTTTTTTTCCAAAAAATATGAAAAACCATATCTGAAATTAGCCAAAACAACTTTGGAAATTCTGAAAACATATCCTTGGAAAGGTAATGTGCGGGAGCTAAAAAATGCTATGGAACATGCTGTGGCAATGGCTTCTCATAACAAAATACTTGTTTCCGATCTACCCGATCATATTTTCCAAGAAAATTTCAAACAAAACAGTTCTATTATGAAGATTTTTGATTCCAGTTTTCCCGAAGCAAAATCTAATTTCGAGAAAACTTATCTCGCCTTTTTATTGGAAAAATGTGAAGGTAACATTACCAAAGCTGCAGAAAAGTCTGGTATTAAACGACAGAACCTCTATGATAAGATAAACAAATATAAAATTGATATTGAAGATTTTCGTAATTAGTACTTTTTCAACAGCAATAGTTTACCGTAAGGATTTTATTATAAGTGGAATGTACATCTCTTGGGAGCTAAGTCCGGCGTGATAACCAATAAAGTCGTGGATTTTTTCTCCCATTACCCCATCTTTAAAAACATAATCTGCTTTAGGAAGTAGGGCATAGTCACCAATCCTATCGCGCAGGTTAGTATTTTCCCATCCTAAACCAAAATAGTTTTCTTCTATCAAATCACAGCTTTTTTTCACTTGGAAAGCGTGTGCTAAATTTTTTGTCATATATTCTAAAAAGTCATCTCTTCTACTGGCTTTTACATAACAGTAGGGAATACGAGGTTCGCCAGAAAGTGGCATCACCAAAGTTTCTGCCAACTTGGGATGGTCTGCCATATAGATAGTATTCTGCGGTTTAATATCAAGCATTCCATGGTCGGAAGAAACTATTAATAACGAGTTAGAGTTTGCCAACTTATTGGATAAATAGGTTACAAATTCGTTTAATTCAAAAAAATGTTGTTTGGTATTGTTACCACCTGCTCCATATAAGTGACAAAGTTTATCAAAATTTGACCAATATGCGTAGATATATTTAGCTGAATTGTTTTTGTTTACAGTTTGTATAATATGCTGGCTAAAGCCACGTAAATTTTTATATCCCAAGCGATTAGATTTGCCAGCTAAAACATCAGTGGCTGCTGTATTTTTTAAATTTTGTGGTACAATATAGTAGGAAGTTCGCTCGATATTATCGTAAAGATTGGGAAAGTTTAACAGGTGTTTTGCCGGTAGTTGCAAGGGTGTATTGGCAGCGCGTGCTACAAAAGGTAAGCCAATGGCAGCTATGGCAATTTCCTTAAAATATATAAACCAGCCAGTAAGTGCATGTTGCTGGGTGGAGAGTCCGGTAGAATAAGCTGTAATAGCTGCAGCTGTAGTGGAGGGAAAGATAGAGGTGAGCCTATCTTGAAGATATTTCTGGAAAAAAGTATTTTTACCCTCTTTTTGCACATATTCATAACCCATGCCATCGATAATAAGCAGAATTATGTTTTCGAATTTATTAATCTCTTGGGGATCTAAACCACTATAACAGGAATAGGGGGTTGTATAGTTCATACTTTTGCAAATAGATGCCATCAAATTCACAATACTTCTGTTTTGATAATCTGGTAAAATATTCATAATTTTCTCCTACTTTTATAAGAAATTTGCGCCGGTTTAATTGTCAAATTATTTTACCTCTCTTTTTTAGCTATTTCTAAGCTTCGCACCGACTAAAGGAAGATAATTTACTCCAATTTTAGTACCTTTTTCAACAATATCACTGAAAATCAGGGTTAAAAAGTCAAACAATAAAAAAGGTAGATGTAGTTTAAAAAGTTTTGTTTTTACAATATTCTTGACATAAAAAGCGGCAGAATATTGCTGTCCTCATTGTAAAATAGTGAAAATACATCGGTGATGATGTTACTGGTGTGAGTGTGTTAATATGTAAGTTCAACCAACACTTAGGAAAAATTGCCGATCAACTTTTCTTTTTAATACATTCCGAACAGAACTTCCAGTTTTACAAATATATTCAAAAGTAAGAAGGAAAATGTATGAAAGAAGAGAGAAACTTTGAAAAATTAGGGCTATCGTCAGAATCTTTGCAAGCAGTATATAAAAAAGGTTTCGAAGAACCAACTGCGATTCAGGTTAAAACTATTCCAGTTATGCTGGAAAATCAGAAAAATATAATTGGACAAGCGCAAACTGGCACAGGCAAAACAGCTGCTTTTGGCTTGCCGCTGCTACAGCTACTACAACCTAACTGTAAAAAAGTTCAGGCAATTGTGGTAGTTCCAACCCGTGAGCTTGCTATTCAGGTTGCCCAAGAGATCAATTCACTTAAAGGAAACAAAAATTTTGTTATCACCCCAATCTATGGTGGTCAATCTATAGACCAGCAATTTCGGCGCTTGCAAAAGGGGGTAGATATTGTGGTAGGTACCCCTGGCCGGATTATTGACCATCTTCATAGGAAAACCTTGCAATTAGACAAAATCAGTCATCTGGTGCTAGATGAAGCAGATGAGATGCTTAATATGGGTTTTATAGATGATATGGAAGAGATAATGAAACATACCAATAAAGACAAACGAACTTTTTTATTTTCGGCCACTATGCCCCCAAAAATCAAAGATTTGGCACATAAATATTTGGATGGTTATATTTTCTTAACCGTAAAAAATGCCGATATAACGCCCAATTTGACCGATCAGATCTACTTTGAAGTAAAAGCTGCGGACAGGTTGGAAGCTTTATGTAGGATAATTGATTTTGAAGTAAATTTTTATGGTCTAATTTTTTGTAGAACGAAGCGAGATGTAGATAAGCTTACCGCCAAATTGCAAGATCGAAGTTATGATGCCGAGGCTATTCACGGCGATATTTCACAAGCGAAAAGGGAGCATATTCTAAATAAGTTCAAACAAAAAAAGATCAATATTCTGGTAGCCACCGATGTGGCTGCACGCGGAATAGATGTTGATGAGCTTTCCCACGTTATAAATTATGCCTTGCCACAAGATCCGGAATTGTATGTTCATAGAATAGGCAGAACTGGTAGAGCTGGCAAGAAAGGTACAGCTGTAACCTTTATAACACCTAGCGAATACAAAAAACTGCTATTTATTCAAAGAAAAACCAAAACCGATATCCGCAAATCGAAACTACCCAGAATCAAAGATATTATTAAAGCAAAAAGAGATAAAATAGATGACGAAATAGGCGCTATCTTTGCCGAGGAAGTAGACAGCTCTTACTATAATTGGGCAAAGGCTTTATTGGAAGCGGGAAATGCTACTCAGATCTTAGCTGCTCTTTTAAAATATTCTTTTGACGATGAGCTAAATCCAAATACATATGAAAAAGTGCGTGAGTATAGAAAATCTGCTAACCTTGATAAAGATGGGACTACCAGGTTATTTGTGGCTTTAGGAAAGAAACAAAACTATAATGCCCAAAAATTAGTTAAAATGGTGCAAGATAAAGTTTCAATAAAAAATTCTCAGATAGATGGTGTGCATGTACTTAGCAATTTTTCATTTATTAATGTCCCTTTTGGCAAGGCAGAAAAGATTATCGAAAATTTCACAAAACCGGGTCAGCGTCCTTTAATAACCCATGCTAAACAGAAAAAAATAGTATCACCTCAAGGCGTTTAATAATTGCCTATTGCTAGGATATTTCTGCATCTTGTTTTGCAGGGTTTCTATTTGGGAAGCAGCATCCAACTTCAACAAACTGCGGCGCAAGATGTTTATCTTTTCCAAATCTGTAGCTGGCAGCAGTAGTTCATCTTTACGGGTACCGCTTTCGCGCAGGTTTATAGCTGGGAAAATACGCTGTTCGGCTAAATTTCTATCTAAAATCAATTCGCAATTGCCTGTACCTTTGAATTCTTGAAAAATCATCTCATCCATACGAGAACCGGTATCTTTAAGAATTGTTGCCAAAATTGTGCAGGAACCACCCTGACTGGTAGCACGCGCCATGCCAAATAATTTCCGAGGTATTTCCAATGCACCTGAGCCGAGTCCACCACTCATAGTACGGCTGTTGGAATTATGCTCACTGCGGTTGTAAGCTCGACCCATACGTGTGAGGCTATCTATTAACAAAATAATATCATTACCACATTCTAATTCCACTTTAATATGGTTAAGAATAAAATTGGAGAGCAACACATGTAGGTGAGAGTCTTTATCTAAGCTACTATGAAAAACAGTTGCTTGGGTGTTCATCTGAAAAGATGTTACTTCTTCAGGGCGTTCATCGATAAGCAAGGCTACTACGCTTTGTTTGGGATTTGTTGATTGGAAGTGGGCTGAGAGTTGTTCCAAAAGTGTAGTTTTGCCTGCTCGAGGTGGCGATACAATAAGTCCACGCGTGCCTTTGCCAATGGGAGTAAATAGATCCATTATTCGCAAGGCAGTATACTCTGAATCGCCTAAATTAAATTTCTGGTTCGGATTAATTGCCTGTAATGAATTGAAATTTACTCTGTTTTTGAAATCAGTGGGGCTAACACCGCATACTGAATTAATTTTTTTTACTGTTTTGCCCTCTATTTGGCAGCTTAACCGTGCTCCACTAACCAAACTGTATTTTTTAATAAAACTTTGAGGTAAGCGATAATAATTCCTGCTGTTATCAAAGGGGATCTCCCACAAAGTTGGTGGATATTTATGAGATGAATTTAAAAAACCTGTTATCTTTTTCATATAAGTTAGGAATAAATTTCTGGTTATTATGTCAAATAAATAAGCATCTTTCCATGATATTGTAAGAAAAGATTTACTCAGGATGACAGCACTTTTTACTCCCCTTTTAAGGGGAGAAGCTCTGCCCTAGTGGAATCGGCAAAGCCGGCAGCATAGCTGCATTCCATAGGGCAAGCGTAGCAGAGCAGAGGGGTTTCATGAGAACTGAATTGTCATCTCGAGCGGAACGAAGTGGAGTCGAGAGATCTCAGGTTTACCATAAGTTTATATGAGATTTCTCCATGCGCTATGCTTAGTCGAAATGACAAAAAAACGGTCATTGCGAACCCTTTAGGGGTGAAGCAATCTGCTTACAGCGCATAAATCTTTGGTGTGGGACATAATATTGAAGTGAAACCTCGAGCTATAAATTTTAGATTACTTCCATGTGAAA
>JASUTE010000003.1 GCA_030445745.1 Candidatus Cloacimonadota bacterium | reverse complement strand
ATTACGAGTAAATCTTCTTGAATTATCTTTCGCGCCTGCCAAGTGAAATTTCCCTCATTTCACATGGAAGTAATCTAAAATTTATAGCTCGAGGTTTCACTTCAACATTATGTATCACACCAAAGATTTATGCGCTGTAAGCAGATTGCTTCACCCATAAAGGGTTCGCAATGACGGTTTTTTTGTCATTTCGACTAAGCGTAGCGCATGGAGAAATCTCATACAAACTTATGGTAAACCTGAGATCTCTCGACTCCATTTCGTTCCGCTCGAGATGACAAAAGTAGACAAGAAACCCCTCTGCTCTGCTACGCTTGCCTTATGGAATGCAGCTATGCTGACGGCTTTGCCGATTCCACTAGGGCAGAGCTTCTCCCCTTAAAAGGGGAGCAAAAAGCGGTCATTCTGAGGCAAACTTGCAGAGGCAGGCGACGAAGAATCTATTAAGATCACTAAGTCTTAAGTTACAGATTTATGCGCTGTAAGCAGATTGCTTCACCCGATAAATCGGGGTTCGCAATGACGGTTTTTTTGTCATTTCGACTAAGCGTAGCGCATGGAGAAATCTAAAAAAGCACCAATGTAAGATTTGAAACTTCTATTCTTACAATGAGATCTGCACCAGAGGACGTATAAATGCGCCAGAGGACGTATAAAGTTGTTCCTACGATGAATTTCAATTATATTGAATATGCACAAGTTAAAATCTACATATTCAGCCCAACTTTGCTTCTTTCTTTGAAAATGAGAGCTGCAGAGAAAATTTTCTTTGACAGCCAAACCTTCCTAGATATTTTTAATAAAAAATAGAGTGTATGGAGTTTTATGAGAAAACGATGTATGATAGTTACCGGCGGTGGAGATTGCCCCGGTTTGAATGCAGTAATAAGAGCAATTGTAAAACGTGCCCAGCAAACACCTGAATGGGAAATTGTGGGCAGTATAAATGCTTTTAATGGAATTTTAACAGATCCCATCGAACTAATGGAGTTAACAAACGATAAAATAGCGGGCATCCATGTGCGTGGTGGAACAATTTTGGGTACAACTAACAAGGGTGGTCCTTTTGCCTGGCCAGTAAAGCAAAAAAATGGCAAAATGATAGCTAAAGATCGTTCGGATGAGCTGATAAACCGCATGAACGAATTAGGAATAGAGGCAGTGATAAATATTGGCGGAGATGGCTCTCAGAAAATTTCGCAAAAACTTTTCGAAAAAGGCTGTAACATAATCGGAGTTCCCAAAACAATTGATAATGATCTTTCAGCCACCGACTACACCTTTGGTTTCCAAACAGCAGTAGAGATTGCCACAGATGCCGTAGATAAATTGGTTACTACAGCTTTCAGTCACCACCGAGTGATGATATTGGAAGTTATGGGACGCGAAGCGGGCTGGATAGCTTTGCATGCTGCTATAGCAGGCGGCGCCGAGATTTGTTTAATTCCAGAAATTCCCTATGATATAAAAAAGATAGTAAAAACCGTAAATGAACGCACCACAGGTGATAGTGGTTTTGCCAATATAGTTATTGCCGAAGGTGCTCGTCCTAAAGGTGGAAAAATGACTTATAAGCGGAGCAATGAATTTGGGCATGAAAAGATAAAATTAGGCGGGGCAGGCATAGCCCTGGAAAATCAGTTGCAAGAGGAAGGAATTCATGCTGATATTCGTACTACTATTTTAGGTCACCTACAAAGAGGGGGCATTCCCAGTGCTTTCGATAGAATTTTAGCTACTCAGATGGGTGTGAAAGCTTTCGAGATGGTCTTAAACAAACAGTACGGGCAAATGGTGGCATATCGCCATCCCGATCTTATTGCTGTTCCCATAAAACAGGCTATCGCCGAACCAAATTTGGTGCAATTAAATTCACCCCTTATGGAAACTGCACGCGGAGTAGGAATACAATTTGCAGAATAAATTTTTGGAGGAATAATTTATGAAACATAGGATAGGCATACTAACAGCGGGTGGTTTAGCCCCCTGTTTATCTGCATGTGTAGGAAGGCTTATCAAAAAATATTCAGAACATGTACCCGAAGCGGAAATTGTGGGTTATTTAAACGGTTATCAGGGACTTTTGGTAGGGAAAAGCATCGAAATAAGCAATTTAATTCGTGAAAAGATAGAAATTTTATATGAATATGGCGGTAGTGTATTGGGCAATAGTCGTGTAAAACTTTCTAATGTAAAAGATTGTGTGAAAAAAGGCTTGGTGAAACCAGGACAAAATCCCCTACATGTAGCCGCTGAGCGCTTGCGTAAAGATGGAATTACTATCTTACACACCATCGGGGGCGACGACACCAACACCACTGCAGCTAATCTTTCTGCTTATTTGGAAGAAAATGGCTACGAACTTACAGTAATAGGACTTCCCAAAACTATTGATAACGATATAATTCCTATTAAACAAACCCTGGGTGCCTGGACAGCTGCCGAACAAACAGCGATATTTTTCGAAAATATGGTGAACGAAAACACTACCAGTCCACGTCAACTGCTTATCCACGAAGTTATGGGACGCAATTGCGGTTGGCTGACAGCTACCTCTGCTTATGAATACCGCAAAAGATTGGCCAAGCGTAAGTTCCTACCTGAATTTTTACTTACAAGAGAAAAATGGGATGTGGATGCAGTTTACCTGCCGGAGTTACATTACGATTTCGATGAAGAAGTGGCAAGATTACTAAAACTGATGGATAAGAATGATTGTGTAAATATTTTTATTAGCGAAGGTGCTGGAGTAGAGCGTATTGTGGCACAAATGGAAGCTGATGGTGAAGAGGTAAAACGCGATGCCTTTGGGCATGTACGCCTGGATGATATAAATGTGGGTGAATGGTATGGGAAAAGGTTTGCTAAAGTTTTGGATGCCAAAAAAACTTTGGTGCTGAAAAGTGGTTATTTTGCTCGCTCCGCAGCTCCCAATAAAAAAGATTTAGAACTAATTTTTAAAACTTGTGATCAAGCAGTGCAATTTGGCTTGAATGGTGAAAGCGGAGTAGTAGGACAGGATGAAGACTACGATGGAGAGATGCGTTGTATAGAATTCGAACGCATCAAAGGTGGACGTCCTTTCGATACTACCCAAGAATGGTTTCGGCAGATGCTGAAAGAGATCGGTCAAGGTGAAGTAGAGATGTATCCTTATGGAAAATAAAAGTGGAGAGTAGGATGAACGCAAAATTCAGAGATGTAAGTTCGGGAATAGTCGAAGCAAGAGTGGTTGTGGAAATTCAACCAGGAATTTTTATAAATGAGATAACTATTTTGAACAGAAATGGTAAATTGGAAGTAGAAATGCCTCAAAAAAATTTCAAAGGTAAAGATGGTAGAATGCATTATTTGGATGTGATAACTTTTGCAGATGAGAATCGCGAAACATTGTGGAAAATGGAGTTGAAGGAAGAGTATTTGGAATGGCGCAAAAGGAACAAAAAAGTCCTGGTCTATGAATCGTAAATGAAGCGTTCAATCATAATAGAAAAATTCAAGCAAGAGCGGGCTTTTTTAGTGGGAGTTCAAATCGCGCAGGAGACTGATTCCCATTTTCAGGAATATATGCAGGAACTACATCAGCTGGCAAACACAGCTGGAGTTAAGGTGATGGATACTATAGTACAAAGATTGGATAAGCCCAAAACTGCTACATATGTTGGCAGCGGTAAACTACAACAGATAAAGAACAAAGCTCGCCCAAAAAAGGTGAACACCCTTATTTTCAACAACAATCTTTCTCCTTCCCAACAGCGTAATATTTCCGATGTCAGTGGTTGTAATGTAGTAGATAGAACCGAGCTTATTTTAGATATATTTGCCAAACATGCTCGCACCAAGCAAGCTAAATTGCAGGTAGAGTTGGCACAATTGGAATATAGTTATACTAAACTTAAAAATCGTTGGAAACATCTCTCTCGTATCCAGGGCGGAATTGGTTTTCGCGGACCTGGTGAAACTCAGATAGAGGTAGATAGACGCGAAATACAAAAAAAAACTACTCTGTTGAAGAAAAAACTGGAAAATATAGAAAATATCACTGCCAATAAACGTAAACAGCGCCAGAAATTAACCTCTATTTCGTTAGTTGGATACACCAATGCTGGTAAATCTACTTTGTTTAAGAAACTTACACAACAGAAACGCTATGTAGCTGATAAACTTTTCGCTACACTCGATTCCAAAACCAGGGCTATTTCTACCAGCTCGGAAAAAGTGTTATTAACCGATACCATAGGCTTCATTCGCAATTTACCACATCGACTGGTTTCCTCTTTCCATGCTACTTTACTCGATGTTTTGGATGCAGATTTACTTCTGCATGTGGTCGATGTTTCGCATCCATATCTAGCAGAGATGATAGAGGCAGTAGAGAAGGTGCTACAAGAATTGCAGATAGGGGATAAAAATATTCTAATGGTGTTTAATAAATGCGATTTAGTCGGAGGAAAGCACTTTAAATTCCAAAAAAAGGAGTTAAAAACCAAATATCCAGATTCGGTGTTTATTTCAGCTCGTAGTGGGCAAGGTTTAGAACAGCTACAGCAGAAGATAGATTATTTTTTAGAAAAACATAAACTTTTCCGAGAATTAGATATTCCTATCCAAATGCAGAGTTTGATAAATTTTTTACACGAGCACGCTGAAGTGATTTCGGAAAAATATGATTCTGAAGCTAATAGTATGAAGATGAAAGTAAAAATTTCTCGACAATTATTCCCCAATATAAAAAATCAGATAGAGAATTTTAGGTTGATGAAATACATAAATAAAGAGGAATGAGTTTTGCGTTAAGAGAGAAAAAATGGAAATTAGAGAAACAAAGCACAAAATTATTTTTGGAGATTCTAGGAAGATGGACGAGATAGAAGATAATAGTGTCCATCTTGTTGTAACTTCCCCACCTTATTGGCAATTGAAGGACTACGGAAACGATAATCAATTGGGGTTTAACGATTCATACGAAGATTATATAAATAATTTGAATTTAGTTTGGAAAGAAAGTTATAGAATTTTACAAAATGGGTGTAGACTTTGCATCAACATTGGAGATCAGTTTGCCAGATCGATTTATTATGGCAGATATAAAGTAATACCCATAAGAACTGAAATAATAAAATTTTGCGAAACAATTGGTTTTGATTATATGGGAGCCATTATTTGGCAAAAGAAAACTACTACCAATACAACAGGTGGCGCTTCCATTATGGGGAGTTATCCTTATCCACGTAATGGAATAATTTCTATTGATTACGAGTTTATTTTGTTATTTAAGAAACTAGGGAAACCTGTTAAATTCAATAAGCAAGATAAACTTGATTCAAAACTAACAAAAGAAGAATGGAAGGAATATTTTTCAGGGCATTGGAAATTTGGAGGTGTTAGACAAGATAAACATGTGGCGATGTTTCCGGAAGAATTACCTAAGAGGCTTATTAAAATGTTTACATTTGTTGGTGAAACTATAGTTGATCCTTTTCTTGGTAGTGGAACCACAACTCTTGCTGCTTAAAATTATGAAAGAATCATTAGTTCAATGGACACTATTAAATAATGAAAATTATCTTGAAAAACGTTTACAATTTCCATTTTCGAGAAAAGTTGGTCAAGAAATATCAACAGATTTTGGGCGAATAGATTTTATATTGGAAAATACCAACCAGCAGCAATTAATTGTTGAATTGGAAACTGTGTTAAACACTTCAAATAAATTAAATTACTGTTTTAATCAGATTCTGAATTATAAAAATGTTCGATTTACAGATGATACAAGCTATTGTATTCTTTATGCAGATGAAACACCATACTCAAATAGAATTCAAATTGAAAATTTCGGAAGAGAACATGAAATTATAATTCGACAATATTCCCTCAATTCGATAAAACAGATTTATTCACAAACCGTTCATCGATTAAGTCTTAATGTTGGCTTAGCTTTACCAAATCCTAAAAATTATACAATTTGTTATCTACGTTGGTTGAATAAAATTCTTAAGCCATTTAAAGACTTTGGAAAAAATACGTTAAGTTTTGAAGATATTAATTCGTCATTTACAGGCAGAACTAATTTTAACTGTTACAAAAGACTTGCGTTGGATTTCGAAATGTTTGAAGAAAAAGAAAATAAATTCTTTTTGACGAACAATGGTATCGAATACATAAATAATTTTAATCCATACATAAATCACGCTGACAATGTTGCAACAATTGATTTAACGAATGAACAAAAGCGACTTCTATTGAAAATACTTACAAATGGGAATTGGGAAGATAAAATACATAAAACAAATATTTATTGGTTTATGAGATTCGTTGAAGTAACCGATGGAAATTGGTTACCTAAATCAATTCCTTTTGACAATGACAAGTTAGAAATAGCACGTGGACTTTTCAAAGTTTCATATAATCATCGAACTATGAAAGAGTTTTTGAACTGGTGCAGCAATTATTGTGAAGAATTAGGACTTATTGATAGAATTAAGTCGACAACTGAATATGATAAAATTATTTTAACCCCATTGGGTGTGGAAGTCAACAATATCTTTAGTATGGATTTGACTTTAAAGAAAAACAGAATGAACTTGAGTTTTAAATTCACTAATTAATATGAAATGGATTAATGACCGATTTACTTTTGATAATCTTTTCAGAAAGCTATTACAAAAAAACTATTCTCATTATGAAGCCAAAGTTTTTATACTAAATAATTACTCCTTAAGTGCATTAGTATTTCAAGAAAGAATTGAAAATAATTTTTACAAAAAAATAGTCATTGATAATGAAAGCGAGGATTTAATAGTTTTGAGAAACAAGATTTATAGAAATATATCCTATTTAATAAAAACTAGAAATGAAAAGTGCTTAAATCCTTTATGAGGAATTTACAAATTTTTTTGGACTTGACTTTAAAAACCCTGAAGTAATAAAAGAAATAAAAGAAGAAATCAAAAGATTAGGAAATTAGTTTAATAAATCACTGTAAGAATACATAAATAAAAAAAATGGAGGAAAAAATGATTAGCAATTTACAAAGTGTGCTATCCACAAGTATTAAGGGTATGAAGAGATCGGCCATACGTGAGCTGTTAAAGCTTACTAATGATCCGGAAATCATCTCTTTTGCCGGCGGTTTACCTGCCCCGGAAACTTTTCCCGTGAAAGAGTTACAAGAATGTGTGCAAGATGTATTACAAAATGAAGCTAAGAGTGCTTTGCAATACGGTGCAACCGAAGGTGATACACGCTTGCGCGAGTTAATAGTGGAAGACTATCGTAAACAAGGTTTTGATATTACTGTAGATAATGTAATGATAACAACTGCTTCTCAGCAAGGGTTAGATCTTGTCAGTAAAATATTTATCGATCGTGGTGATACTCTAATTTGCGGATTACCTTCCTATTTAGGTGGTTTAGGTGCCTTCAACGCCTATGGCGCTAAACCGGTTGGTATTAAGTTCGATGAAAACGGCATGCGCGCTGATAAACTGGAAGAAACGTTACAGGAATTGGAGAAAAAAGGTCAAAAACCTAAGTTTATCTATGTAATTCCAGATTTCCAAAATCCAGCTGGTGTAACTATGCCAGAATTCAGAAGAAAAGAGATAATCGATATTGCTCACAAACACGATATTCTGATTTTAGAGGACAGCCCTTACAAAGAACTTCGTTTCGAAGGTAAACCTCAAAAAACATTGTATGCCTTAGATAACACAGGACAGGTTATCACCTTGGGAACTTTTTCCAAGATATTTGTGCCAGGGTTCCGTTTAGGATGGGCAGTAGCACACCCCGATGTTATCGATCAAATGGTTAAAGCTAAGCAATCTACCGATCTGTGTACCAGTCCATTTGTTCAGAAAATTGCAATAAAGTATATCGAAAAGGGCTACTACGCTAAAAACTTGCAGAAAACAATAGAAAACTACCGCCAGAAAAAAGAAGTTATGATGGAAGCTTTTGAAAAATACATGCCGGAAGGAGTTAGTTGGACCAGACCCGAAGGAGGTTTATTCCTATTTTTAACTCTTCCAGAAGGCATGGATTCAGAGAAGCTATTTTTGAAAGCGATCGAAAAGAAAGTTGCTTTTGTAATTGGGCAAGTTTTCCATTGTGATGGCAGTGGCAAGAATACCATGCGGATAAATTTCTCTTACGCTACCAAAGAACAGAATGTAGAAGGTGTGAAACGCTTGGCAGCTGTTATTAAAGAAGAGATGGGTAAGTAATTATTCCAAATAATGTGTGGAGAAGTCCGAGTGGGCTTCTCCCATTTTTTTAAGGAAAGATATGATTAATTTAGCTGTAGTGGGAGCTACAGGTGCTGTGGGACAGCAAATGTTAGCCATATTAGAAGAGCGTAAATTTCCCACAAAAAAGGTTAAGGTTTTTGCTTCCCAAAAATCAATTGGGGAAAATATAAAATTCAAAGATAAACAATTGGAAGTGGAAGCTATCCAGCCCGGTTGCTGGCAAGGCTTAAACCTGGTTTTGCTTAGTGCTGGCGCAGAAGTTAGCAAGCAGATTTGTCCGCAAATAATAAAAGCCGGTGGTACAGCTATCGATAACAGCAGTGCTTTTCGTTATCAAAACGATATTCCGTTGGTGATACCAGAAATAAATCCTTCAGAAATAAAACCTGGCATTATTGCAAATCCAAATTGCTCTACAATTCAGCTGTTGCTAGCAATGAAGCCTATTCATGATTTAGTGGGAATCAAACAGCTTGTTGTAAGCACATATCAGGCAGTTTCTGGTTCTGGTTTTAAAGCTATGCAAGAGTTGAAAGACCAGATAGAAAAATGGCAGCAAGGAAAAGAGATAGCGCCAAAAGTCTATGAAAAGCAGATTGCATTTAATGTTATTCCAAAAGTAGATAAATTTTTAGCAAATGGCTTTAGCCGGGAAGAGATGAAATTAGTATGGGAAACTCATAAAATTTTAGGAGACCATAAGATAAAGGTTACGGCTACAGCTGTGCGTGTTCCAGTATTTTACGGTCATAGCGAATCTGTGTATGTTGAAACAAAAGAAAAGATTACACTGGCCCAGTTCAAAACTGCTTTAGCTAAATTTCCAGGAGTTCAAGTGGTGGATGACCTTAGTAAAAATCAATTTCCCACAGCCTTAGATAGCGAAAAAACAGATGATATCTTAGTGGGCAGGATAAGACCAGATTTATTCAATGAAAATAGTTTTAATATGTGGATTGTGGGTAACAACTTACGCAAAGGAGCAGCCTTGAATGCTGTACAAATAGCAGAGTTGTACCGGGAAAAATATTTATGAGCTTGATAGTACAAAAATTTGGTGGGACATCTTTAGATACGGCTGAACATCGGTTGCTGGCTGCTGAAAAAATAAAGCAGACCATAGAAAACGGTAATATGCCTGTGGTGATAGTTTCTGCTATGGGTCGTAAAGGAATGCCCTATGCAACTGACACCCTTTTGAATCTGGCTAGGAAGGATTCAGTAGATATTTGTGGGCGGGAAAGCGATATGCTGTGTTCCTGCGGTGAAGTTATTTCCGCTGTTGCTATGGTGCAAACCCTAAAATCGTTGCAAATTGAAGCGGCTTCTTTAACAGGGGCCCAGGCTGGAATAATTACCGATGAAAACTACTGCAGAAGCAATATTCTGAAAATTATTCCCAATAAGATAAATGAAATTTTGAAAAAGAAAAAAGTACCTGTGATAGCCGGCTTCCAGGGCAGCAGCGAAAATGGCGAGATTACTACCTTTGGAAGAGGTGGTAGCGATACTTCTGCCAGCATTATTGCCGCTGCTTTAAATGCAGAGTTAATAGAGATTTTTACCGATGTGAAGGGAGTGATGACAGCTGATCCGCAAGTAGTGAAAACAGCACAATTATTGGAAAAAGCAGACTACTCCGAGATTCTGGAAATGGCTAATGAAGGAGCTCGTGTGGTACATCCCAGAGCAATAGAAGTAGCTGCTGCTGTAAAAATTCCCCTCAAGATTCGCTCTAACTTCGATAATGCAGCTGGCACATTAGTAACAAATTTCAAGCCAGACAAAATCATCAGTGCAGTTACCAGTCGTGATGATATAGTTTTTATTAAATTAGAAAATAATGGACAGCAAAACCTACAAATATTTTCCTTACTAGCTAAAAAGGGCATTAGCGCTGATTTTATAGATATTATTCCCGAACAAATAACGTTTGTAATCGATAGAGAGAATAAAAAAGTAGCTATTGAACTTCTGCAAAATCTTCCTAACACAATTGAAGAAAGACTAAGTAAAGTCTCCGTTATAGGTGCTGGTATGACTGGTATTCCTGGAGTAATGGCTAAAATAATTGAAATTTTACAAAAAAATGGAATAAAAATCTATCAGGCAACAGATTCCCACACTACAATTTCTTGCTTGATAGCAAAGAAAGATAAAAATAGAGCTGTAAAGGCATTGCACTCAGCTTTTTGTATAGAAATGGAGGATTCAGAGTGAGAAAAATAGTAATCTTAGGCTTGTTGATGATATTTTTTGCTAGTGCGTTAGTTTCCCAATCTATTTCCGAAAAAGAGGATTTGGAAAACAAGGTATATTTAAGTGCTTTAGATAAAAATGTATTGAATACGGTAGAGCTTTTGGATGCATTTAAAACAGGAATGAAAAAGATGCAAGAAAAAGAATATGACAAAGTGGAATACTACAAAAGCTTTTTAGAAGATGTTTCCAATGAATGTTTCTTAATTCGTGATAATATCTTTAATTCTGTAAATATGCAGCCCGAGCAACGCTCAGAGGTTGTAAAAGACGTTATAAAAAGCCTAAAACCTGATGTGATTTACGAAAATAAGTATATTCCTGCTCAGCAAGATAGAGAGAACAGTGATTATTTGGATAGAATTTCGGTGAAATTGATGAAGAAAGTGAATGAAACTCTGCAGAATATAACCAAAGAAGAAGAAAATATAAAGAAAAATGAAGCAATCTCAAGGGAGTACCTGAAACTTCATTCTCAACATTTTATGTATTCTATGTTACTTAATTATATTACTCCTAGTGAACATTTAAATAAACGTAATCGTAATTTCTTAGTTAAAGTGGCAAAAGAGATAATGGTAGGAATGCAGGAGGCGTAGAAATTAACGGAATAGATTTTATGAAAACCCAGGATTTGGTAGCTAGGTTCTATCGCCAACAGGTGGGTTGCTTCTTGTGGTTAGATCAAGCAATTTGCCGTATCTATCAGGCGGGTAATTTCTTGTTTGGATTTCGCCAACATTTGCCAACCGAGATAGACAAAAATACATTTCTAACTTTCTTTTTTATTGAACGCACAGAGATAGATAAATTTTACGAAATTAGGCAGGATAGTGCTGAAACGGTACTAAAACTAAATGAGAAATTTCATATCTACAATTTTTTTGCTATAGACCCGGAGGGTAGGAAATTAGAATTTCAGACTTTCGAGAATTGGGAGGTTTAGATGTTATTAGATTTGATTAAAAAAAATCGCAGTTATCGCCGATTTTATGAAGAAGAACGTATGCCAGAAAGCGATTTGAAAGAAGTGGTCAATTTAGCTCGTCTTTCAGCTTCAGCAGCCAATTTACAACCTTTGAAATTTCGATTGGTTACTTCCAAACAGGAATGCGAAAAAGTTTATAAATGTTTAGGATGGGCAGGTTATCTTAACGATTGGCTGGGGCCGAAACCAGGCGAAAGACCGGCTGCCTATATTGTAATTCTAAGGGATATAAAAGGCAGCCGTAATGTGAGTTGGGATACAGGTATTGCCTGCCAGTCGATGTTATTGGGTGCAGTTGAAAAGGGCTGGGGAGGTTGTATATTGGCTTCCATAAAAAAGGAAAAAATGCACGAATATCTCCAGATACCGGAAAACATGGAGATCCAGCTAGTGGTAGCATTGGGTAAACCCAAGGAAAAGGTTGTGGTGGAAGAAGTTGGCCCTGATGGTGACATTCGCTACTGGCGAGATGATAAAGAAGTACACCATGTACCCAAAAGAAAGCTGCAAGATATAATTATAAAATAAGAGGTTGACAAATAACCCAATTGAAATTGATTTAAAAAATAATAAAAAAGATAAAAGGAGTAGATTATGCCAAGAATAACGGTTGATCCCAATTATTGTAAAGGTTGTGGTCTTTGTATCGAGGCATGTCCGAAGAAAATTATTCGGTTTTCCGAAGACATTAACGCAAAAGGTTATCACTATGCGGAATGTTCTGATCAAAAAAGTTGTATAGGTTGTAAACTTTGTTATATAACCTGTCCAGATGTAGCAATTACTGTAGAAAAATAAATGGAGGAATTATGGGCGAAAAAGTTTTAATGAAGGGAAATGAAGCAGTCGCCGAAGCAGCAATTCGGGCGGGCTGTCGATTGTATTTTGCCTATCCTATCACGCCTCAGAGCGAGTTGATAGAATATATGGCGAAAATGATGCCAAAAGTAGATGGAACCTTCGTGCAAGCTGAAAGTGAATTGGCCGCTATAAATATGGTTTATGGTGCTGCAGGATGCGGGAAAAGAGTTATGACCTCTTCTTCTTCACCAGGTATTTCACTGAAGCAGGAAGGAATTTCCTATATAGCTGGTGCAAATCTGCCAGCTGTAATAGTAAACGTTCAGCGCGGTGGCCCTGGTTTGGGTGATATTCAGCCAGCGCAGGGAGATTATTTTCAGGCTACCAAAGGTGGTGGACATGGAGATTACCGGGTTATTACTTTAGCTCCCAGTAGCGTGCAGGAATTTGCCGACATGGCTTCTTTAGCTTTCGATTTGGCAGATAAATACCGTAATCCGGTTTACATACTTTCCGATGGCCTTTTAGGGCAAATGATGGAGCCGGTTGAATTTAAAGATGCTAAAACAGAAAAAGATTTTGAGGAATTGGACAAACAGCATTTTGCGTGGTGTATGCATTCGAACCAGGATGAACCCAATCATCATCATCACGAGATCAATTCCTTGGAAATAGACCCAAAAGTTTTGGAAAAACATGTAGAAAAATTAGGTGAAAAATACAATGAGATTGAAAAAAACGAAAAACGTTGGGAAGAATATAACATAAATGAAGAGAACCAGATGGTTTGTGTATCGTTTGGAACTGCTTCTCGCGTAGTGAAAAGTGCTATAGATACGCTTCAGGAAGCCGGTATAAGTGTGGGGCTTATTCGTCCTATCACAGTTTGGCCTTATCCAAGCGAAGCTATTCAGAAAGCTCTGAACGATAAAGTGAAAAAAGTTATGGTATTCGAACTTAATTTAGGCCAGATGGTGGAAGATGTTAAAATAGCTGTTAATGGCAAGCTTCCGGTTGAATTCTTTGGAAAAGTAGGCGGAATAGTGTTTACTCCCGAAGAAGTTCAAGAAAAGATCAAAGAGAATTTATAGGAGGAAAAAATGGAAGTAATTGCAACGAGACCAAAATCATTAACCAATGTTCCGTTTACCTACTGTCCCGGCTGCTTGCATGGTGTGGCTCACAGACTTATTGCTGAAGCAATGGACGAATTAGATATGCGAAACAATATGATGGGTGTGGCACCAGTTGGCTGTTCAGTATTTGCATATGAATTTTTCGATTGTGATATGGCAGAAGCAGCGCATGGTAGAGCCCCCGCAGTAGCTACTGGAATGAAAAGAGCGCGACCAGATATGCACGTATTTACCTACCAAGGCGATGGTGATTTGGCTGCTATCGGTACTGCCGAGATCATCCATGCTGCCAACCGTGGAGAAAATATAAGCGTATTTTTTATAAATAATGCAATTTATGGTATGACAGGTGGACAAATGGCACCCACTACTTTGCCAGGTATGAAAACTACTACTTCGCCTTACGGCAGAGATGAAAATGATATCGGTTATCCCATAAGAATGTGTGAACTTATTGATACCTTGGTATCACCTTATTTTATCGAAAGAGTATCTTTGCTTTCACCACAAGATATTAATAAAGCCAAAAGAGCAGTTAAAAAAGCGATGCAATACAACAAAGAAGATCGCGGATTTACCTTTATTGAATTTATCTCTACATGTCCTACCAACTGGGGTGTTGATCCACTAAAAGCCCGCGATTGGGCAAAGGAAAATATGCTTCCTTTCTTTAAAGTGGGAAATTTCCGCGATAAAGCCAATGCAGGGGGTGAATAATGAAAACTGAATTAATTTGCTCTGGATTTGGTGGACAAGGCGCATTAACAATTGGAAAATTCCTGGCAAAAGCTGCTATGAAAGAGGGCAAGCATGTTTCTTGGTTGCCTTCCTACGGACCTGAGATGCGAGGTGGAACTGCAAATGTATCTACGGTTATTTCCGAGAAGCCAATTGCTGCTCCAATCGTATCATTCCCCGATATTTTAGTGGCTTTAAATCAACCTTCTATCGATAAATTCGGACCAAAAATTAAAAAAGGCGGGTTGTTGATTGCCAATAAAGATATGTGTCCCAAAGGTTTGAACCGAGAAGATATTGAAATAATCTATGCACCCATGAATCAGATAGCACAAGAAATAGGAGATGCAAAAGTATTGAACATGGTTGCTATTGGTATTGTGATAGGCAAGAAGAGGTTAGTGAAATATGATACCTTGGAAGAAGATCTGAAGGATTTTTTAAAACAGAAAAACCCAGATTTATTGCAAGCTAACTTGAAAGCTATACAAAAAGGCATAGAGATTGGCGAACAAAACTAATATAGAACATCATCCCCCCAGAATGGGGGGATGATGTTTGTTCTCATTTAATTTATTGACAGTAAATACAAAATCGAGCCATTTTAAACCAAATTTTTGGGAGGACAGTGATGAAGAAAACAACGATTTTTCTCTTAGTTGCTTTAATGGTAATGATATCCGCCTGTGGTGGACCTAGCAGAACAGTATCCCGGGTCGGTGTGGAAGAAGTTACTGATCTTTCTGGACGTTGGAATGATACTGATTCTCGTTTGGTAGCCCAAAAGATGATCAATGGTATGATTCAAAGACCCTGGATAGATAATTTCGTGCAAAATCATGGCCGCAAACCAGTGGTAATTGTTGGTAATATCCGCAATTTAAGCTCTGAACATATCCAAACAGATACTTTTATCAGTGATATCGAAAGGGAGTTTGTGAACAGCGGTAGGCTGAAATTTGTTGCTAGCAGCGAAGAACGCCAACAGATTCGTAGCGAAAGAATGCAACAGCAGAGTTATTCCTCTATGGAAACAGCCAAACGATTAGCTGCCGAAACTGGTGCCGATTTTATGCTTACTGGTAGCATAAAAACCCAAATAGATGCAGCAGATGGCAAACAAGCTAAATTTTATCAGGTTGATTTGGAGTTGATAAACCTGGAAACAAATGAAAAAGTTTGGATGGATACCCAGAAAATAAAAAAATTGGTAGAGCAAAAAAAGGCTAAATGGTAAATATTGCTTAGGAACACAAACAGTTGTTTGTGTTCCTTTTTTTATGGGAGGATTTTATGAGGAAGTTTTCTCTTTTTATCTCTATTATTATTATTTTAGGAATTTTTACCAGTTGTGCGTCTACCAAAACTTACAAAGAGCAATTTGCTAGCATAGACAACATGATAAAAGCCAATGATTACGCTGGCGCTATTGCCACGCTGGAAGCAGCAAAAGGTAAATATTATACTGAAAAAGAAAAAGTTGTATATTTTTTAGACTTGGGTATGCTTTATCATTATAACAAACAGTACAAAAAGAGTAATGAACTGCTCACTAAAGCTGAATATGCCATCGAAGAGCTTTTTACCAAAAACATATCGCGAGCAGCAGCTTCAATGTTGCTAAACGATAATGTTTTGGAATATAGTGGTGAAGATTATGAAGATATTTATTTGAATATTTTTAAAGCTTTAAACTATTTGGAGTTAAATCAATTCGATGACGCCTTTGTGGAGATAAGAAGAGTGAACAATAAACTGAATCTTTTACAGGATAAATATGGTGATCTAGCTTCCCAATACAACGCCAGCAAAGATGTTAATGTTAAATTTGAGCCGGGAGATACGAAGTTTCACAATTCTGCACTAGCTCGTTACCTTAGTATGTTACTGTATCGTACCGAGGGTAAGTTGGATGATGCTAGAATCGATAAAGAAAAACTACAAGAAGCTTGGCGTCTGCAAGCACAGCTTTACAATTTTCCCAAACCAGAATTAGATACGTTTCTTAATCAAACCGATGCCGCTAAATTAGATTGTATTGTTTTCACTGGTCTTGCCCCAGATAAAAAGGCTAACACACTCTATATTCACACAGAAAAAGATCTTATCATCATTGCTGCTAGCGCAGAAAATCCTAGAGGTAACCAGAATTTGGAAGCGCTGGATGCTATTGAGTGGCCAGGTGTGGAAAAAGGATATCACTTCAAATTTCAGTTACCCTATTTGGAAAAACGTAAAAGTGCTGTTGAAAGAGTAGAGGTATGGGTTAATGATGAACGTAGGCAGGTTTTAAAGCCGGTAGAATCTATAGAAAATATAGCGATCGAAACTTTCCAAATTAAAAAACCACTCATATATCTGAAAACCATTGTGCGCACTGTGACTAAAGGTCTGCTTTCCGCGGAGGGCAAACAAGAGATGGAAAAGAGTATTGATAATCCGCTGTTGGGATTTGCTGCACGACTGGCAACCGATATGGCCGTGGATGCTACCGAAAACGCCGATTTACGTATTTCACGGTTTTTCCCTAAAAAAGCTTTGGCAGGAGAACTGCAACTTACAGCTGGAGTTTATGATGTGAAATTGAAATATTTGGGGGAAAATGGAGTTGTATTATATGAAGATAAACGTGACGATGTGATATTAACCAAAGATAATTTGAATTTAATAGAAAGTTACTATTTAAATTAGGCAGGAGTACTTATGAGAAAATCAATCGTTATTATTTTGGCTTTAATTGTGGTTTTCGCCTGTTCCGTACAGGCCAAAACAGCCAAAGGTGGGAAACCACAATGGTTGCAAAATCCCAAGTTGGTTTATCCCGAAAATCGATATTTAACAGCTGTTGGAAGCGGCGATACGCGCTCTGCCGCAGAAGATATGGCTGCTGGTAATTTGGCCAAGATTTTTGAAGCTAACATAACTGCTGACCAAACAGTTTCGGAACGGTATTACGAATTGATGTCCGCTGAGAAATCGGAATATGAACAGCAGACCAATATCAGGAAAAACGTTAATGTAAGGTCTCAGCAAACACTCTTCAATGTCCAATTTGCTGAAAGTTATACCGATAATTTAGGACAAGTGCATGTGCTGGCTTATATCGATCGTTTGAAAACAGCGGGCATATACGAAGAAAAGATCGCCGATAATTCCACTAGAATAAAATATTTTGTAAAACAGGCACAAGCTAGTTCCGATATTTTGCAAAAGTATGCCTTTTATAGTGCAGCCAATGTTATAATAGCGAGGAACCAAACATTAATACAACAGCTAGCCATTATTTCTCCAGTTTCTAAAGATGTTTTAGAATTGAATTATAATCCCCAAGAAATTAAAACACAATTCACACAAACTGCGCAGAAGATAAAATTTCAGATAGAGATAATAAATGATCGAGAAAATAAGATCACTTCATTGGTGAAGGAGATTCTTACCGATATGGGTTTTGTAGTAGGCACCCCACCGCTCCTAAAAGCCAGTGGTAGTTTGGAAATTGTTCCTACCGATTTAAAAAGACAGAATTTGATATTTGTACGTTATGAATTGCAGTTAGAGATTATTGACAATAATTTTCAAACTCTTGTTACTATCAACGATAAAGGCAGGGAAGGCCATGTTTCCGAAACTGAAGCAGAAGCTAGAGCTGTGATGACCATAGAGAACAAAATTAAAAGAGAGCTGCGAGATAAGTTGAACAGCTACTTTGACAGAATGATATTGAAATAACGGAGGTTTTAGTGAAATCTTATCGTAAGGAACTATGGTTCCATACTTCCAAACGCCGGGAGCTGATAAACATAACTTCGCAAGTAGAAGAATGTGTACAAGAAAGCAGTGTAGAAGAGGGATTGTGTTTGGTGAATGCTATGCATATTACTGCTAGTGTATTTATAAATGATGATGAACCAGGATTACACAACGATTATGAAAAATGGTTGGAAAAGTTAGCCCCAGAAAAGCCCTATTCCCAATATCAGCATAATGGCTTTGAAGACAATGCCGATGCCCACCTGAAAAGAACTGTGATGGGACGCGAAGTAGTGGTAGCAATTACAGAGGGAAAACTAGATTTTGGCCCTTGGGAGCAGATATTTTATGGCGAATTCGATGGGAAAAGGCGTAAAAGGGTCTTGGTTAAAATAATTGGTGAATAAAAAAAAGGATCAGAGAAGTGATGAAAAAATTAATACTTATTTTTGCTTTCATAGGTGTTGTTTCATTAGTTTGGGCACAGCAGGAATGGGAAAGTCCTGAAGGAGAGCTTATAACAGATCCTGCAGTTAGCTATGATATTAATCGTCCTATTGCAATCATTCAATTAACAAAACCTGAATTAGCTCCAGAAGTGCAATTTTCAGCGGGCAGGCAGGCGGTAAACATTCCATTTGCTTATCCTTTAGATAATTTAGTGGTAGGCGCAAATTTGCCTTTGCAGCGAATTACTGCCACCAGTGGAGATGGAGCGAAAAGTGCAATTGGTATTGGCGATGCTTCAGTTATGGTTGCCTATTTGGATTATCTTCCCAATAAAATAGGAATGTGGAACGCCCGTTATGCAGCAGATTTATCTTTAAAACTTCCCACAGGAGATAATGATAAAGAGATAAATGTAAACGGGAATGATATTTCTACTCCTATGGGAACAGGCTCGATGGATATAACAGCTGCTGGTAATTTGTTGCTTTCAACAGAAAACCGAGAGATTTTGGCAGATATTAAATATCGTATCAATGGCGAAGATGAAGTAAAATTTGGCAATATGTTAATACTAAAGGGACGTTATGGATTTTTGGATTTTGAACCTAACTTCAATGGTTATTTGGGATTGCAATCTATCTTAGTAGCCGATGGCGAAGTTGATTCGCATACCATAGAGTCTAGCATGTTCCTGCTGGATTTTGCTCCAGAACTTCACTATCTTACCAATTATGGTTTGTTCAAAGTAGGAATTACAATACCGCTTCTAACCAATGCACATAACAAATTTACGCGCGAGGTTACAGTAAGATTTGGTTTAAGTAAAACAATATTGATTGCTGATAATTTAAATTGAAGTCCGGTTTTTTACCGGGGCTTTTTTTATAATTTTTTTATGAACTTGTAAAAATAGTTTATTTGAGGAAGAGCTAAGAAGAAGATGAACACATAGATCATCCACTCATGATATTCCCACACCATAGCCAGTAAAATAAAACAATTTATGAAAACACTGGCTTTTCCTAATAAATTGACCACTACGCCACGTTTTTTGTATTGAGGTCTTAAAAAAATAAATAATACCAAAAATAAAATAGCTATAATCAAAAAGATCAATAGCGAAGTATGTAATTCTTCTCGAATTAGAATAGGAAGAATCACGAAAAAGAATATTACTTTATCGGCGAGTGGGTCTAAAACTTCGCCAAGCTCGCTTTTCTGATTAAAATTGCGGGCGATGTAACCGTCAAAAAGGTCGGTAGCTAAAACAAAAGCGAGCAAAAGTACGGTGTATTTCCATTCTATTAGAATAAGCCACCCCACAATTGGAGCTGCTATGATCCTAAAAAAGTCCAAAAGATTTGGTATGGTAAATATTCTTTTCTTCATACTCTCTGTTTATCAGATACATACTTTATTTGGCAAGCAATATTTTTTCAAAACTACCATTTTTAATCCATCCACCCAAGCCATTTTCCAACTTTATCAAACTCCACTCCGCCTGCTGTTGTTCTATTTGGAATATCATACCTTCGTGAATAGTGAAAACGCGGGTAAAATCTACTCCGGGTCCGCTGTAACCAATTGCTGAATCTGCCAACAATACTGCCTGGCTTTCATCTGTGTAGCGCTGCCATTTTATATAGCTTAAAAATAAAGAGAAGAGTAGCAAGAAAGTTAGTATTATTGCAAAAAACACGGGCAATGTTTTCTCGCGCTGGGAAAATTTTAATATAATGAGATTGATAATAAAAACCACACCTATAAATAAAATTAGCGAGATTACAGCTAAAAGATTCATAGATAGTCCACTTAATATTTTTTCCCAGATATTCTTAAGAAAACTGTCTTGTGCAATTTGCTGTTTATCTTGAGTTAATGTAAGTGCTAATTCCAGGTTTTGTTTAGCAGCAACAAAATTGGGCTTCACTTTTAATGCTTTTTTGTAGTATAATATCGCCTTTCCCAGGCTGTTTAATCTATAATAGCAGTTACCAATGTTGTAAAAAAGTTCAGAATTGATGATATTTTGGTTTTCTAGTTGCAGAAAAAGCTCTAAAGCTTGCTTATATTGATTTTGTTCATATTTTTGTACAGCTTCTTGTAAAACTTGTTGTTTTTTCTCTAAACCGAGTAAATTTCCCAAAATAAGTATACTAAGAAAAATTATTACTACTTTTTTCATTACTACCTCAGTTTTTTTGTAAGTTGGCGGATAATTTCTTTCAATTCTGTGAAATCTTTGTGAATATTTTCTGCTGTAAAACCTCCAGGCATGAATCTAGCTTCATTGCAGTGAGCAAAAACTGTTTTTACTTTTTCTATAAGTTCTGTTGGCAAATTTTTGTCCCTCAATTTTTTTATTATATCTGCTGTGGAACTGCCCCGTGGTATTTTTAGTTTATCAGCCAAATAGTTGGAAAAACCTGTATGCACTGCATCATAAAAAGCGGCATCTTCCTTATTAGCATATTGTTGCGCTGTTTTTAAATATTTTCTTAAGATTTTTTTTGCTTTTTTTTGTCTTTCATAATAGTGATCACTTTGCAGTTGATAGTATTCTTTGGCATAAATCTTAGTAGCAGGAATAGTGAGTAAAGCTAACAGCCAAACCAGCCAATAGGTAAGTTTACTATAGTAAGGTTGGAACGTTTTTAATTTGAATTCCGAGCGGATGAATCCAATATCGCTGCCTTCCATTCTAACTGCAGACTGGGCTGTACCACCCACAATATTCATTGCTTTACCTGGAGTAACTTCTATCTGGTATGGTTTTGTGGAAATTGTTTTATATTTACTAGTTGAAGTATCAAAATAACTGAATTGCAAGGCAGGGATAGTATAATTCCCCTTTTCTTGTCCTATAACCAGATATTTTATAATTTTTTTCCCGGAAATTTGATCGGAATTGATATTGGTTGTTATTTCTGGATCTAAATAATTTAAATTATTTACTTTGGGAAGCTTGGGAGCACTAAATTGGCGTAGGTTGCCCTCTCCCGAAATTTCTAAGGTATAGGTAAGAGAATTACCAGCTTGTATTTGTTGCTTACTGACAGAACTTTTTATCTCAAAATTACCTACCGCCCCAGAGAAATCTTCTGGTTGGCCTACGGTAGGAAGCGGCTTTACTTCCAATTTTATAGGTTTGCTGGAGATTTGATAGCGTTTACTACTACCAAAATCGAAAAAGCTGCGTCCAGAAATATAGATATCTATATCCATTTTAAGTGGTTCAATTTCTAATTCCCCAGTTTCTGTAGGAAAAAGTGCTATTTTTCTTAGCAGCATCTGGTTGTAACGCACTCCGTTCAACGTAGTAGCTGAGAAATTCACATTCCGTGCATTGAAGATATCTTCTTTCCAAAACCCATTAAACTCAGGTTCTTCAGCATAGGACATATTTTCTATATTGTAACGAGTATAAATTTTGTAGGTAAGAATCACTGGCTCCGATTCGTAAACCTGGTGTTTATTTACACTGGCTTCTAAAAATAAATTATCTTCCAAATTTTGTGAGGATGAGGGATTTCTTCGTAGATTGCTACTTACTGGAGGAGCCGGTTCGGTGCTACCTTCCACTACCGTAACCCGTATGGGTCTAGTAGAATATTGCTTTCCTTTGAAGCTGAATTTAACTGCAGGCAGCATCAAGTTTCCAGTTTTTTGCGGACTAAGGTTGTAGGTGAATTTCATGGTAAAATTGCTTTGCACTTTGCCGTTGATGATGCTGTAAGAAGAGGAAGAAGAGCGGGAAGAGCCTAAATTCCTAAAATGAGTAAGGTTGGGAAGCTCAGGCTCATCTACTTTATTAGCATCCTCACCAGTTATCTCGATCGTATATTTCAAAATATCTTGCAGGCCAATCTTGCTATTATTAACGTAAGCGGTAACTTCCAAAGCTGCCAATAGTGAAGAGAGCAAGAATAGTAAACAGAAAATTAATGTTTTTTTCATCATAATCACCTACCAGTATTTACCACTTTTTTTCTTTGTGGTATCTAATTTCTGTTTGGCTTTTTTTTGTTCTTCTTTTTCTTTTTGTAGCAATGCTTGTAAAATTTTCTCAGCATCTTGCTTTTTCTTTTTTTCTTCCGGCTTTATTTTTTGTTGTTCCTGTTTTGATTTTTTTTCTTTCTGTTCTTTTTCGTTCTGCTGCTGCTGTTTTTGCTTATTTTGTTTTTGTTCGTCTTTATTTTGTTGCTCTTGCTGTTGTTTTTGCTTATTCTTGTCTTTGTTTTTATCTTTATTTTGATCCTGGTTTTGCTTATTTTGCTGTTTTTGCTGTTGTTGCTTTTGCAGCATTTTAGAAGCTAATTCGTAATTGTAGCGTGCTGCCATATTCTGTGGATCTGCCTGCAAAGCATTACGATAATTCTTTATTGCTTCTTTAAAATTCTTTTCTTGGAAATTTACATTGCCTAAGTTATGGTATACTTCTGATTTCAAAGGAAAATTATCATCTCTTAAGGCCATTTTGTAAGAATTTTTAGCTTTTTCCCAATCACCCAGTTTGTAATAGGCATTACCAGAATTGAACTGTAAAACACCGTCATCAGGGTGTTTTAAAGCATTTTCTTGAAATTCATTTGCGGCTTGATCATATTCTTTGTTTTCATATTTTTCTATACCTTTTAAATTCTGCAAAACTTTTGGATAAGTAATAATTTCTGCAGAAAGAATTGCAACCTTGAATATCAAAAATGTTATTATAATTTTTTTCATAGCTAAATAACCCGTTTATATTCTGCTTCTTTTCGTGGAATTATCATAATATCAATTAATAAAAACACCAAGGCTAAAATTACAAAATAATTATAACGTTCCTTATAGCGTACGTATTCGCGGCTATCAAATTTCTGTTTCTCAATTTGATTGATTTGTTTTAAAATAGCAAATATTTCTGATTGCTGTGGGGTGATAGGATAAAATTTTCCGTTCCCGATTTGTGCTATCTGGGAAAGTGTGGAGACATCTAACTTGGTTAGTACTATATTGCCTTCATCATCTTTGGCATAGGAAATATCGCCATTTTCCTTTTCTACTGGAATCGGTGCTCCTTCTGTAGAGCCTATACCAAGGGCATAGATCTGAGCACCCTGTTGAGATGCTTCTTTGGCTATTTTAACCGCATTATCTACTAAATCTTCTCCATCACTAACCAAAACTATAACTTTATGCTTATTTTTTTCTGAAAATAACTGCATCGCCTTTTGTAAAGCTCCACCAATATCGGTGCCATAAGTTTGCACCGATTCAGTATCTAGCAGTTCCAAAAACATTTTTGCTGCTCCATAATCGTCAGTTAGGGGGCATTGCACAAAACTTTCCCCAGCAAAAGCGATCAGGGCAATACGATCGCCATGTAATTGGTCTAAAAATAAATTTATTTGATCTTTTGCTCGTTCCAGGCGGTTTGGTTCAATATCTCTGGCATTCATGCTTTTGGAAACATCTAAACAAATTACTATATCAATTCCCTCTTTTTTCACGATTTGTACCTCTTTGCCCCACTGCGGTCTAGCTAAGGCTATTATTAAGAAAAAAATAGCCAAGAGAAGTAAAACATTTTTTAAATTCCAATAAAAATTGGAAAAATTTTGCAAAATATAATCATGAAACTTGCTGGTGGCGAATTTATTTAGTTTTTTCCGTAATTGGAATTTACTAAAACCAATTACGATGATAAAAACTGGAATTAGGATAAGCAAAAAAAGTATATTTGGATTGGCAAAACGCATAATTATCCTCTACGGTATTGCAAATTTTATCAGTGTTCTTAAGGCTAATTCTAGGAAAGTCAAAAGCAGTGCCGCTGCTAAGAAGTAAGAGAACAGTTCCTGGTATTCGTAATAATTTTCTATCTTCAGTTCACTTTTTTCCATCTTGTTTATCATCTCTATAATAGATTCCAGTTGCTGAGTATTGGTAGCCAGACTGGCTTTTCCAGTTCCTGTTTTGGCTGCTATCATATTCAGGGAATCCATATCGAGTTCAATTTTTACCTTTCTGTACTGAATTCTGTTTCCTACTTGGAAGGGAAAATTGACCAAGCTTTTGCTGCCGACACCGATAGGATACACTTTGATATCGTAGGTAGCAGCCAGTTCAGCTGCTGTTTCTGGCGATATCTCACCAGTGTTGTTACGCCCATCTGTAATTAAAATTATAACTTTCGATTTTGCCTGGGAATCTTTCAAACGAGCTACAGCTGTAGCTAAACCCAAACCAATAGCGGTGCCATTTGCCTCCTTGTTTATCTCTATTTTTTCCAAAATACTCATTAATATATTGTAATCGAGGGTTAAGGGACATTGGGTATAGGCATTTTCAGCAAATTTTACTAATCCTATTCTATCATTGCGGCGCTTTTCGATAAATTCCGCTGCAACTTTTTTGGCTGCTTCCAGACGATTGGTAGGCTTAAAATCTATTGCCTGCATACTACCACTAACATCCAGGGTTAGCATTATATCTATGCCTTTTCCCTTAATTTCCTGCTGTTTGTAAGAAAGGCGGGGACGGGCTAAACTGAAAATTAATAAAGTAAATATTAGTACTCGTAAAATAATTGGCAGATATTTCCAAAAACTATTTTTCCCAGCTGCTTTTTTCAAAATTTCTATTTGTGGAAAACTGATGGTTGGCTGTTTTTTGCTTTTCCATAACAATTCGTATAGCAGATATGGGATTATTAGTAAAAGTAACCAAAACCAGTTAGGATTAACATATTCAAGCATCGCTATCCTCCCGGTTTTGATTTTCAGCAAAGGATTTTAAGAAGCCTTCTAACCAGTTTATATCTGCATGTGCTTGCTGCAGAGTAGGAATGTATTTGGCAAATTTGACCTTATCTGCATTTTGTAAAAAGTTTAAAACCTGGGTTTTTTCTTGCTTCTGGATAGGCGAAAAGTTACGCCTAATCTCGGAAGTAGTCATTTCAACTGCATTAAAGCCGTATTGCTCTTCTAAGAAAAAACGCAAAATGTAGGAGAGATGAAAGTAGAAAAGTAGAAATTCTCCTTTTTTCAGAAGTTCTTTCTGCTGCAATTTTTTCAATAATTCCAAAGCTTTTATGTAAGCTGGACGATTATCTGTTATTTTGGGTTGGGGAGCAGGTTGCTTGCTTTTATGAAGCGCTTTGTAGATGTTAATGATGGCAAATATTAGAAAACCAAGCAGCAAGATCGGAATGATGATATCCCAAGCTGTTAAACTGAGTTTTTGGGGAGGAGCGATATCTTTAATAACCTGGCTACTATCGGCTAAAACAGAATTTATTTTTATCTGGAAAGCAGAAGTAGTTAGCTTCGTTTTTTTATCTGGGGAAACTACTGTAAATTCTAATTCTGGGAATGTATATTCTCCGGTGTCAAACGCTTGAAAGGTAAGTTTTAGACTGGTTTTTCTTTTGTTTTCAGAGATAAGCTCATCAAGCTGCTGCTGTTTTTGCAAAACAAAAACATCCAATGTATCTATCGGTGGGGAAAAGATAGAATCATTTACACCAGTAGTAATTTGTACATTTACATTGAAAGGTGTACCCACAAACATTTTGTTTGGCTTTTCTACCTGGTATTCTAAAGTTTGTGCTGTTAGGCAGAAGTGAACTATTATTAAAAGAAAAAATATTACTCTTTTCATCATCACCCTTGGTTTTTTCTTCTTAGTCTGAATTTAAAGAATTTCATCAATTCTGGTGCATAGGGCAGATCTGTGCGCAATTTTACCAAGTCGATCTTCATTTTTTTAAAATCGGTAGCTAATTGTTGTTGCTGAGCTTGTACTAACTGACTGTATTTTTCTCTTATCTTGCTATTTTGGCTATTCACAGTAAATTTTTCACCAGTTTCGGGATCTTCTAAATGTAATACCCCGCTTGGGGGAAGTTGTAGCTCGTTTTTGTCTAAAACTTGCAAAGCAACTACGTCGTGTTTTTTACTTAGCAGTTGCAGACTATGTGAGAACTCTTTATCTAAAAAATCGGAGATCACGAAGATGATGCTACCTTTTTTTTGCAAACGATAGATGTATTCAACTGCTTGGCTGATGTCGGTTTTCTTGCTTTGGGGTTGGAAATATAAAATATCGCGCAGTATTCTTAGTGCCGATTTTTTACCTTTGCGGGGTGGAATGTATTTTTCTATTTCATCGCTAAACAGCAGCAAACCAACTTTATCGTTGTTGGAAAGAGCGGAAAACGAGAGTACTGCAGCCAGTTCGGTTATGTATTCCGATTTCAAATAATCTTGGGTACCGAATAGAGTGGAGGCGCTGGCATCTATCAGCAAAATCACGTTTAGCTCTCTTGTTTCTTCGAATTTTTTTATATAAGGATGTCCCATACGAGCCGAAACATTCCAATCTATTTGCCGAAAGCTATCACCATCTTGGTAAGCTCGCACTTCCGAAAATTCCAAACCTTGCCCTTTGAAAAGGCTATGATATTCGCCAGAGAACAGTTCGCTCACCAAATCACGCGTGGTGATCTCGATTTTTCGAATCTTCTTCAGAATATCCGCTGTTTGCATTTAGGGAACCTCGATTTCATCGAAAAGGCGATTGACGATATCTTCCTGCGAAATTTGTTCAGCTTCTGCTTCATAGGTAAGAATAATGCGATGCCGTAGAATATCTTTACCAATGGATTTTATATCATCTGGAATAACATAACCGCGGTGTTCCAGGAAGGCATTAGCTTTAGCAGCTTGGGCTAGATAGATAGTAGCACGTGGAGAAGCTCCGTAGTCTATTAAATTCTTCAGTTCGTGGAGATTCTTGTAATTTTCCGGCTGGCGGGTAGCGAAAACTAAATCCAAAATGTATTCTTTAATTTTTTCCTCCATGTGGATTTCTTTTACTAGCTCGCGCAGCGAGAGAATATCGGCAGGTGTTAGCACTGGTTCTACCGGAATTTCCTCTGCTTTCACCATTCTTTCCAAGATCAATCTTTCTTCATCCTTGGAAGGATAATCGATGAGCAATTTTAGCATAAAACGATCGACTTGTGCTTCTGGTAGGGGATAAGTTCCCTCCTGCTCCAGTGGATTTTGGGTAGCCATCACTAAAAATGGTTTCGGCAAACTGTAAGTAGTATCGCTAATAGTTACCTGTCTTTCCTGCATCGATTCCAGCAGTGCCGATTGCACCTTTGCCGGGGCGCGGTTTATCTCGTCTGCTAAAATAAAATTGGCAAAAATTGGTCCTTTTTTGGGAGTGAATTCTGCTGTTTTCTGATTGTAGATAAGTGTTCCAATGAGATCGGCTGGTAGCAAATCTGGTGTGAATTGGATTCGTTTGAAGGTGGCTTTAACAGTTTGAGAAACTGTATTTACTGCCAGGGTTTTTGCCAAACCTGGTACACCTTCCAGCAAGATGTGACCGTCTGCTAACAATCCTACTAAAAGACGTCTTATCATGTATTCCTGTCCCACAACTACTTTACTAACTTCTGAAATTATCTTATCGACCATCTCACTTTTTTCCATAACTCTACGGTTTATTTCTTCAATATTCATCCTACCTCCGCTCTATTTGATAATTTTGCACAGTTGTTCCTTCAATATTTTTTAACTTTATATTCAATTTATTCCTGAAAACTTCTATTACAGCATAACCAGGCGATTGATTACTGCTGGAACTATTTTTTAGATGGCCCGGATTGAGGAAGTAAACATTACCTTCACGAAAAAAAATCTGTTTATGAGTATGACCAAATAAAACCAGGTCTGAAGATTTAATATTCAAATCTTCTAAATTATGCAATAGTACAAATTCCCAACTTCCAATTTTAGTTAGCACCACGGTAGGTAACTCTTTACTGATATATCCGGGATGAAATATCCCTGGAACTTTAGTTATTATTTTATTATCAGTGAGGTCATAGTTTTCATCGAGGTCTTCGTAGTTGTCACCCAAATGAAAGATATGGGTGATTTCAGTTTCATTGGTGATGGCTTTTCTTAGTAATTTTTGGTTTTTATGTGTATCCGATAAAACGATAATTCTGGCTAACATAATTACATTTTATCTGGAGCACTTATTCCCATTAATTTTAAAGCTATTCTAATAACGGTTTGCAGAGTAAGGATAAGATACAAGCGAGCTTTGCTAAGCTCCGGGTTTTTTTCGTTAATAATAGGATACTTAGAGTAATATTTATGAAACATTCCGGCCAGCTCGTGGGTATAGGTTGCTAAGCGATGTGGTTCACGAGCATTAGCTATACCTTGCAAGATATTGGGAAACTCTATCATCTTCTTTATTAGCTCGGTTTCTTCATTTAGGGTTAATTTTCTTAATAATTTAGTATCAAAATTTTTCAGGTTTATCTTAGCCTTTTTAGCTTTTTTACGAATACTGCTAATGCGGGCATGGGCATATTGAATGTAGTAAACTGGATTTTCGTTAGAAGCGCTTTTAGCAAGCTCTAAATCAAAGTTTAGATGGGAACTAGGACGACGATCTATGAAGAAATAACGGGCTGCATCTTTTCCTACTTCGTCTATTACTTCATCCATAGTAACAATTTTCCCTGCTCTTTTAGACATTTTTACCTGTTTACCACCACTAAATAAGTTAACATGTTGCAGGTAGACCACTTCCAATTTATTCACATCTAATCCCAGTGCTTGAATAGCTGCTTTCAGGCGGGGGACATAACCGTGGTGGTCTGGCCCTAGCACATCGATCATAGTATCGAATCCACGCTGATATTTAGTAAGATGATAGGCGATATCGGGTACAAAATAGGTGGGATTACCATCAGATTTTATAAGTACTCTGTCTTTTTCATCACCAAATTTACTCGAGCAAAACCACACCGCATCATCATTTTCGTATGTACATTTAGCTTCTGCCAAATAACTTAGAGCTTCTTCTAATATTCCTTCTTGGCGCAGTTTTTTTTCACTCATCCAATTTTCAAAATCCACTCCAAATTTTTGCAAGCTTTCCAACTGCATTTTGTGCAGTTCTTCCAGTGCGAAGTTTTTCATCTTTTCCAATCTATCTTTTTCGGAATAATGCAGCAGTTTAGAACCTTCAGCAGCGTTTAACTTGGCAGCAAGATCTTTTACATATTCACCATGATATGCTTCCGAGGGAAACTCATCAATCTTATCGCCATGCAATTCTCGGTATCGTAATTCCACCGATTCTGCTAAAATATCTACCTGATTTCCTGCATCATTAACATAAAATTCACGGAAAGGTTCGTAACCCAGAAAATTCATAATTCGGTACATAGTATCGCCATAGGCAGCGGCACGAGCGCTAACTACATTCAAAGGGCCGGTAGGGTTTGCACTAACGAATTCAATAAGTATTTTTTTCTTTTGCCCATAATTGGAACTGCCCCATTCCTCTTTAGCATTGTGGATTTTTATTAAAAACTTATGATAGAAACTGTTAGACATGGTGAAATTGAGAAAGCCAGGACCAGCTACTTCTACCTTTTTGTAATCACGTTTCTTTTGGAGGGCTTCAGCCATTTTTTGCGCCATCTCGCGTGGATTCATCTTATTAAGTTTAGCATTTATCAAGGCGGCATTGCTAGAAAAATCACCGTGTTCAGGATCGTTGGGAATTTCCACCTTGAAATTATCATTATATTTAAGTTTAAGTTTTTTCAAACTATTTGTAATATCTTTGCTTATTTTATTCTTCATTTTTATTTACCATCTGTGTTTTTCTTTTCACATTCCACAATTCTTCAATTTTATAATAATCACGGGTTTCGCGATCGAAAATATGAATAACTATGTCACCAAGATCCAGCAAAACCCATTTAGGAGAATTTAGCCCTTCCTTGGAGATGGTTTGCACACCATTTTCGCGAGATTTGGTTATCACATGTTCGGCTATAGCTTTCAGATGTAAGCTCCCCATACCACTGCAAATTACCAGTGAATCTGTATAATCTGACTTGTCGGCTACATCGATATGAATAACCTCTTCAGCTTTTTTGTCTTCCATCCAACCTATTATTTTTTTAACTAAAACGTTATGTTCCATAAAACCCCTTACCTAAAATATTTATGAAAATCTTTTCCCAGAATAATTTGAAATTCCTCATTTACATCGGAATTTAAGGCATAAATATATCTCTTTATTCCTGTAAGCTGCTGCAAAAATTGCAGCTTTTCCTTATTATCTTTTTTTACCACCAATATCGATTTTTCGTAAATAAACATATTTCGATCTACATTGCGCCAATCCAACACATCGATATTAACACTATAATTATCTATTAAATAATCTTTTACCTGTGCAGCAATACCAGGATAGCCGCAGCCATTCAGAAGAGCTACTTTCACCCGACCTTTGAACTCAATTTTCTGCTCATTTCGTTGCGGCATCGGTTTTTTTACAAGGTAAACATAAAACGCAGCTAAAGCCAACAAAATAAGTAAATAAGGCACTATGACTGCTCTTTTACGTTGAGACAAATTATTTTTCGCTCTCTTCATTGTCAAATTGTTCTTTAAGCTTGTTATACACACTTTCGAAACTCTCAGGAACCACCCTAACACCACCAATTGAATTCATAAAATTAACATCACCAGTCCAGCGAGGTACAATATGTACGTGCAAATGATCGTCGATACAAGCACCAGCGGCTTTTCCTAAATTAAGGCCGATATTGATGCCATCTGGACTGTACACATCTTTCAGTACTTTTTCACAAAGCTGAACTGTCTGGAAAAGGTCATTTAATTCCTGGGTATCTAATTGTTGCAAGCTGTTAACATGCCGATAGGGGATAGCCATTATGTGGCCATTGTTATATGGATACATATTCATAATAACATAGCAGTAAGCGCTACGGTGAACAATAAGATGTTTACGATCGTTTTCGCTGGAAGGGCGAATGCAAAATATACATTTTTTATCTTTGTTGGAAAGTATGTAATCCAATCGCCAAGGTGAATGCAGAACTTTGTTATTCATCTTATCTCCTTTCGTAGAAACTTTTTTCTAAATCAGCTAATTGCTCTTTGGAATTCACTCCAGATGCTTCAACCACATCTTCCAAAATGCACGAGATAACTTTTTTGCCTTTTTTGTTCAGAATTTCCAGAGTATCGGTAAGGTAATATTCATTTTGTTTGTTGTTATTACCAATTTCATCTAAAGCTGCGAACAAATTTGTGGCATCGAAACAGTAGATACCAGTGTTGATCTCGTTTATTTGCTTTTCTGCTGGGCTGGCATCTTTGAATTCAACAATTTTTTGCACATTGCCGCCCTGGTTTCTTACAATTCTGCCATATTGCTTTGGATCTGTCATTTTTGCTGTTAAAACGGTACAAGCGGCTTTATTTTGGCGATGTTTTTCCAACATCTTTTGCAAAGTTTTCAACCGCAGCAACGGAACATCTCCACATAAGATGAATACATCACCTTGAAAATCTTTAAAAGTGTTTTGAGTGACCAACACAGCGTGTCCAGTGCCGGTTTGCTCTTTTTGTTCTACAAATTCAATATTTTTTGCTATAGGCACTGTTTGAATTACTTGTTCTTTTTTATAACCCACAACTATTGTAATAATGTCGCTTTTTAATTGCTGAGCGGTTTCTACAACTCTGTTTATCATAGGTTTTCCTGCTAGTTCAAAAATTACTTTCGGTTTATCTGATTTCATGCGTGTGCCCTTACCAGCTGCTAAAACGATAGTTGCTAATTTTCTCATAAAATCTCCTTATATAAATCTTTAATTTTCTTTTGGGAAATAGGATCGATAAAGTTGGGACATATCTCGTTAAGTGGTTCTAACACAAATTTTCTTTTAGGAATTTCCGGATGAGGAATTTGCAGTTGAGGTAGAGCTACTACCTTGTTTCCGAAAAAAAGAATGTCGATATCGATGGTGCGGGGTCCCCAATGTTCTGTGCGTTTTCTTCCTAATTGAATTTCAATTTTCTGAGTGAGCTCTAGAAGTTCTAGTGCCGATAATTCGGTTTCAATCTTTATTGCGGCATTTAGGAAATCTGGTTGATCGGTTTTGCCATAAGCTGCAGTTTCTCTTATTGTGCTTGTGGATAAAACATTTATTTTTGCATGTTTTGCCAGCTTTTCGATTGCAGTAAGCAGGTATCTTCTGCGGTTTCCCAAATTTGACCCCAACCCTAAAAGTACCAGCATCAACGAGTTCTTTCCATCTCCACTTCCACAGAATTTAAACTTCCATTTATCGCTACCGAGGGTTTTTTTATTCTTATATTTGCTTTAATCAATTCCGGAAAATCAGCCATTATGCGATCTAAAATTGTATTCGCACACTTTTCTAGTAGCTTAAACTTCTTATTTTCCAAAATATTTTTTATGATAGCATAAACTTTTGTGTAATCTACTGTATCTTCCAATTTTTGTATTTCTGTATCGTGGCTGCTATCTGTTTCAAAAGAAAAATTTACTATAAAACGCTGGCCTAATTTGCGTTCTTCGTCGCGCACCCCATGGTAACCATAGAAAACCATTTCATGCAGATGTATTTTCATAATTTCTCCACTATCTTGAATTTTAATCTATTCGCCATTTTTTTATCCAGTTTGTAAATTGCAAAACCGCTAAAAAGTAGACTAAGGATTGAGAATAAAATAGCAATATTTTCGGAAGCTGAGAAAATAAGTTTACTACCTAAGTAAAAAAGTACCATTATTAATATAGGAAAGATGAAGATGAGGAAGGAGGAAAGAACTCGTAATCCCGGTTCCAAAAATATTTTTACTCTATCGCCAGTTTGCAGCTTTAGGTCGGTTTTTATCTTATAAACAATTCTTTTATCGCCAGCCTGGCAAATACCGTGCATAGCGCAAGAATTGCAGGAATCGGTTTGCTCTATTTCCAGAACTATTTTGTCGCCATCTACCTGTTTAACTACTGCTACATCAGTTATATTTTCTTCATTCATAAGCTTTTAAAATCCTTTGTATTATTTTAGAAGTGGAAATTCCCTGCTTGAAGCTAAGGCTTTTTACCTGGCCGCCATTTTGCTGTACAATATCGGCACCTACTATTTCGCTGGGTTGCCAATCCCCACCTTTTACTAAAATATCTGGTTTTATGGTTTTTATCAATTGGTAGGGAGTATCTTGCTGAAATACAGTAACCCAATCCACCATTTTCATTGCATCCAAAACCTGGCAGCGCTCGTTTTCCGAAACTACAGGGCGTTTATCTCCCTTTAAATGTTTAACAGAAGCATCGGAGTTTACTGCTACCAGTAAAAGATCACCTAAATTTTTCGCTTCCTGCAAA
Organism: Candidatus Cloacimonadota bacterium; assembly: GCA_030445745.1. GTDB lineage: Bacteria > Cloacimonadota > Cloacimonadia > Cloacimonadales > TCS61 > JASUTE01. Next base: position 140,685 of record JASUTE010000003.1, on the reverse strand, counting down.
AATTGCACATGACCAGCATGCAAAATATCGAAACAACCATTGGTGAAAACAACTTTCTTATTCTGCTGCTGTGCTTTTTTTACTAAGTTAGCCAAATGTTGCCAATTTTTTACAATCATTTTACCGGATATTTCCCATTAAAGCAGGCATAGCAATAATCCTGCGGTTTTTTTACTGCTTGTTGCAGTTGTTCAATTTGCAAATATTTCACACTATCGGCTCCCAGATAATCTCTAATTGCTTCCAAAGATTTATTATTAGCAATTAATTCATCTTGGCTGGGTGTGTCAATACCATAAAAACAGGAAAACTTGACCATAGGCGAGCCTATCCGCAAGTGAATCTGGTTAGCGCCCGCTTTTCTCACCATTTTCACTATTTGTCGTAAAGTTGTGCCTCGTACAATAGAATCATCTACTAATGCTATATTTTTCCCTTTAAAAATATTAGGAAGTGGATTGAATTTCTGATTTACGCTTTCATCTCGAATAGTTTGTTCAGGTTTAATAAAAGTCCTTCCTACGTAATGGTTCCTAATGAGTCCCATCTCATATGGAATGTTCTTTTGACGAGCGAAGCCCAAAGCTATGAAGTTGGCAGAGTCTGGTACTGGTACCACTATATCGTAATCTGCCTCATCATTTTTAGCCAAAATAGAGCCAATATTCATACGCACCTGATATACATTCTCGTTAAATTCAAAGCTATCGGGGCGCGCAAAATAAACATGTTCGAAAATGCAATGCTTATTGTGTTTGGAAGTGCGGTAGTGGCTGGCTTGCAGCTGATGTGATTGCAATTTTTGTTTGGTGATTTCCACAATTTCTGCTGGCGCTACCTCGCGAATGCTATCAGGATGCAAAATATCCAGCGCACAAGATTCTGAAGCTACCGCAATACTACCGTCTTTAAGTTTTCCCAAAGATAGTGGTCTTATACCATAGGGATCGCGGAAAACATAGAGTCCATCTCGGGTGCCTAAAACAGTGGAAAAAGCGCCTTTGATGTTCTGCATGGCCAATTTAATAGCATCCACAATGCTTTTTCCATTTTTTTCCACTTGATAAACAATATATTTCAATAATAGTTCGCCATCGTTGTAACTGGCAAAATAAATTCCCTTGTTCTCCAGTTTTTGGCGCATTTCAGTGTAATTAATAATATCACCATTGCTGGCTAAGGCATAGGAGGGTCCTGAGAGTGTTTCCACGATATGCGGTTGTGAATTATATTCAGAAGAACTACCGCAAGTTGGATAACGCACATGACCAATAGCTATTTTACCTTGGAGTAATTTTATTTTTTGGGGACGAAATACCTCTTTCACCAATCCCATTTTTTTTCTCAAAACAAATTTGTGACCGTCGTGAACAGCCATTCCACAGCTTTCTTGTCCACGATGTTGTTCGGCAAATAAACCTAATGTAGCCAATTCAGCAGCGTTTTCATTACCAAATATTCCAATAATTCCACACACTTTTTTTCTCCTGCACTATTTTTTGAAACTCAATTTATTTTCATTTCCGGCTAACAATCGCGTTATATTGCTACGATGCATCGTAATTATAAACAGAGCAACTATGAACACGAAAATCAGTAATTCCAATTGGGAAAACGAATTTTTTAGATTTATTACCAGCTCTGTTACTAACAAAGTAATAGCAGCTAAAATGGAACCTAAGGAAACATAGTGGGTAATAGCTACAACTATAACAAATACTGCAAAAGCTAATGCAAGTGCCAGGGGAGTAAGCGCTAAAAAAACTCCAGCTGAGGTAGCTACACCCTTACCGCCTTTAAATTTTAAAAATATGGAAAAAATATGACCTAAGATCGTAGTTAGCCCAATACCAATAAAAAATAGATTACTGGCTTCAGGAAGTAATTTCCTAACTAAAAATATGGTTAAAAATCCTTTGCCAATATCTACCAGTAATGTGAACAATCCGATCTTTGTACCTAAAACCCGTAGCGCATTGGTAGCACCCACGTTACCACTGCCATATTGGCGAATATCTAGCCCACGTATTAACTTTCCCATAACAAAACTGGTAGGAAAGCTGCCAATTAGGTAAGCTGCAATGAATAAAAATATTATTGCCATTGTTGTGGTTCCCTACTGCGAAAATATAGACGAATTGAGGCTCCTGCAAAGTTAAATTCCTCTCGCAGCTGATTATGGATGTAGCGCTTATAATGCTTGGTTAGCAGCGTAGCATTGTTGCAGAAAAATACAAATGTAGGTGGGTGGGTTTGAATTTGAGTGCCGTAATATATTTTTACATGAGTGCCACTAGAGTGAGAGGGAGGAAACCTGGATGTTATCTTTTCTAAAAACTTATTTAATTTAGAAGTGGGAATTCGTTTTTTACTCTCCTCTTCAATCTGCAGAATTGTGTCTAAAATTTTATTTGTCCGCAATCCGGTAAGAGCTGAGATATAGAGGATAGGAGCGAATTCAATAAAGGGGAGTTGATAGCGAATATCCAGCTTAAAATCGCGCATTTTCTGTTCTTTTTTTTCTACTAAATCCCATTTATTAAAGACAATCAAAATATCTTTGTGATTGCGCTGAGCATAGGAAGCTATTTTTTGATCTTGATTGGTGATACCTTGGTCGGCATCTATAATTAAGAGTACAACATCGCTGCGGTTTATACTCTCGATTGTGCGCATATTGCTGAAATACTCTACACCATATTTTATCTTCTTTTTTTTTCGTAATCCAGCTGTATCGATAAAAGTAAATTTTTTTTCTTTGTAGAGAAGGCTGGAATCGATGGAATCGCGAGTTGTGCCGGGAATATCGGTAACGATGTTCATCTCTTTACCAAAGATGCGATTTATCAGCGAAGATTTTCCAACATTGGGTTTGCCTACAATAGCCACTTTAATGTCATCATCTTCGGTTTCTGCAGGAACTCTGTCGATATGTGTTATTAATTCATCTAAGAAGTTTGCCACATTGCGACCATTAGCAGCTGCCATAGGAAAAGGTTCACCAAAGCCCAGCTTCATGAAATCGTAGATTTCCAATTCATCTTTTTCATTATCGGTTTTATTGGCTATAAGAAAAACTTTCTCCCGCTTTTGGGATAATATTTTGCCAATTTGCATGTCGATATCGGTAAGACCTACTTTGGTATCCACAATAAATAAGATGAAATCGGCTTCTTCAATAGCAATTCCGGCTTGAAACTTAATAGCCTGATTGATCTTACCACTAGATTTAGGTATAATTCCACCCGTATCGACCAAAATGAAGGAATGACCCAGCCATTCTGTTTCTTGGTACTTTCTATCGCGCGTAACACCCTCTTCGTAATCTACTATAGCACTACGACGATGACATAACCTATTGAATATTGTTGATTTACCCACATTGGGACGGCCGACTATAGCTATTATATTTTTTCTCATATCCTTATTTCCTATTTTTTGCCAATCTCTATTCAATGTTGATTTTGTCAAACGAAATAAGGTAGTGAAATAGACTTGCCTTACTATAATCTGCTTGACAGAAAAACAGTTTCGTAATAAAAAACATAAAAGAAAATTTTGCAGGAGGATAAATGATAACTAAACAAGTTGCTGAAAGAGTTTTGGATAAAGCGCTTTCCAACGGAGCTGAGTTTGCTGAAATTTTCGTTGAAAATACTTATAACTCTCTTATATCTTTTAACGATAATAAAACAAAACAGTGTTTAGCTGGGAACGATTTTGGCGCTGGAATCCGCGTTTTTTATGGTCACACAGCTATTTATGGTTTTACCAACGATGTTAGTGAAGCTACACTCCTTAAAGTTGCTGCTGCCGTTAGCAAAGCAGCTAAAGGCAAAAGTAAGGTAAAAGTACAAGATTTCACTAAACTGGAATTTGAAAACAAGCATGAAATAAAAATTCCCAATAATACAGTTGCTAAATCCGATAAGATCGACTTTATCAAAAGAATTAATAAAGCTGCCCGAGATTACAATGACCAAATAGTACAGGTGCATATTAGTCTTACCGAAAAGATGCAGGATGTTCTAATTGTTAATAGTGAAGGTTTATGGGCAGAAGACAGCCGTAATTATTCTAGAGTTTATGCCAGCTCTTTAGCTTCCAATGGTAAAGAGATTCAAACTGGAACTGAAGGGCCTGGAGGTTTTGCTGGTTACGAATTCTTTCAAAATATAGATCCAGAAGAACTTGGCAGTAAAACAGCAAAAATAGCTGTAACTATGCTTAATGCCGATTACGCACCTAGTGGTAAATTCCCAGTAGTAATCGATAATGGCTTTGGTGGCGTTATTTTTCACGAAGCTTGCGGTCATGCTTTAGAAACTACTTCTGTTGCCAAAAATGCTTCTGTGTTTGCTGGTAAGATGGGGGAAAAAATAGCTAATTCAGTTGTTACGGCTATTGATGATGGTACTATTCCCAACCAGTGGGGTAGCGAAAACATTGACGATGAAGGTATGCCAACCCAGAAAACAGTTTTAATAGAAAATGGGATTTTGAAATCTTATATTGTGGACAAGATGGGCTCCTTGAAAACCGGTTACAAAAGAACAGGCAGTGGCAGAAGGCAATCTTATCGCTTTGCTCCTGCTTCTAGAATGAGAAATACCTATATAGCACCTGGAAAACATAAACTGAAAGATCTAATTGCTGATGTAGATTATGGGATTTATGCTGCCAAAATGGGCGGAGGTTCAGTAATGCCAGGAACGGGAAATTTCAACTTCGCTGTTAGTGAAGGTTATCTTATTCGTAATGGAAAGATAGCTGAACCTGTTCGCGGTGCTACTCTAATAGGTAATGGAGCTGAGGCACTTTTAAAAATTAGTAAAGTAGCCGATAACCTGGCAATGGCTCAAGGTATGTGCGGTTCTGTTAGTGGTAGTGTTCCTACAAATGTTGGCCAAGCTGCCATTCTTATCGATGAAATTGTAGTTGGTGGTAGGAAATAGGAGGTAAGATGTACGAACAAGAATTCAAATTAATTTTCGATTATGCCAAAGATAAAGTAGACGATATAGAGATTTTATATTCCGGAGGAAATGCTTTTACAGTTAGCATAAATCAGCAAGAAATCGAGGGTTTCAATCATGCCAATTCTGCTGGAATTGGTGTACGAGTGCTAAAAGATGGCAAGCAAGGTTATTCCTACAGCGAAAAAATTGAAGCACAAGCACTTAAAAACATGGTTGATGAAGCTGTAGAAAATGCTGAAGCATCGGAAGATGTGGAAGATGTAGAAATGGCAAATTATCCTGAAGTGGAAAATAAGCCGGATGTTTATTCGGAAAAACTGGAGCAGGTTTCTGTGGAAGATAAAGTGCAATTTGCTAAAGATATGGAAAAATATGCCCTAAAAGCTGATGAACGTATAATGAATGTACCCAATGCTGTTATGGGAAGTGTCAAAAGTTTTGTTAAAATTGCCAATAGCAAGGGATTAAACAAGGAAGATATGCAAAATCAAGCCTACTGCTTTGTTTCAGCTTTGGTAAGTGCTAATGATGATAAGCGCATGGGAATGGACTACCACATAGGGCGTGATTTTAGCCAATTCGATGCTCAAAAATTAGGACAAACAGCAGTGAAAAAAGCTACTGACCTTTTGGGCGGAGTAGAGGCTAAAAGTGGAGAGTATGCTGTGTTATTTAGCAACGATATGATGTGCAGTTTATTGGAAACATTTTCTGGTGTTTTTAGTGCCAAAGCTGTGCACGAAGGTCGTTCTTTATTGAAAGGGAAATTGGATAAAAAAATCGCTGCCGAAAATGTGAATATAATTGATGATGGGCTTTATCCGGGTGGTTTTGCCACAACAGCTTTCGATAGTGAAGGTTATCCTGCCCAAACTACAAAATTGGTAGATAAAGGGATTTTAAAAACATATTTCCACAACACAATTACTGCTAAGAAAGATGGTGTAAAATCTACTGGTAATGCTGCCAGAGGTATAAAAAGCTCACTTACTGTTGCTCCTACCAATTTCTATTTGGAAGCTGGGAAAATGAAGGAAAAAGAGTTGTTAGCCAAACACGATAAAGTTATCAAAATTGTTTCACTACAAGGTTTACATTCAGGTGCTAATCCAGTTTCTGGAGATTTTTCCCTGTCAGCAGAAGGCTTTTTGTATGAAAACGGTAAACTGAAAACTTCTCTGAAGCAATTTACCGTTTCTGGGAATTTCCTGCAAATGCTTAGTGACATAGAAGCGATAGCAGATAATTTCCAATTCAATACCAGTTCGGTGGGCTCAGCTTCTGCGCTGGTGAAAAAATTGGCTATTAGCGGATAAAATAAAAAGATTAAAAAAAGCCACTTTTTGCAAAGTGGCTTTTTTATTTATCTGCTGTTTGTTGTTACATCAATTCTTTAATTTTTTGGTAGACGGAATCTGTGTCTAACCCACATTTTTGAAAAACTTCTGCTGATTTTCCTGAAAATGAGTAATCTTCTACGCCAAATTTAAATAATTTACACTGCAGGTTCATCTGTACCAATTTGTCTGCTACACAATTTCCCAAGCCAGTATTCACATTATGGTCTTCGTAAGTGAAAATAGTGCCGGTAGCTGCTGCTGTTTTTAGGGCTGCTTCGTCCAAATGAATTGGAGCTGAGATGTGCCATACTTGCAGTTCTATGCCATCTTCTCTAAGTTTATCTGCTACTTGCAGGGCACGAGTTGTCATGGTTCCCATAACTAAAATAGCAGCTTGTTGACCTTCTCGCAGCTGGTCAGCTTTGCCATATTCAAATTTATAATCTTGGTTGTAGTAAATTTCACCTGCAGCATTTTTTATCTGAGGATATTTGGAGCGTCCCATGGATATCAGATAATTTCCCTTTTGGTTGGCTACATAGCGCACGATATGGTCGGTTTGGTTAGCATCAGCTGGTATGATAATATGAAAGTGGAAAAGATTTTTCATCACTCCTAAATAATCAATGCATTGGTGAGTTTTGCCGTCTTCACCTACATCTAAGCCTACATGAGTAGTTACGATTTTTAAATTTGTATGATTAATATCATTCAGGCGGTGCATGTTGTAGGTTTCGTCGATAGCAAATACACCAAAACCGGGAAAAAATGTTTGAATACCTGCTTTGCTCATAGCTCCGGCCATGGTAGCAGTGTGATGTTCCATAATTCCACATTCAAAAAAGTTCTGAGGCATTTCTGCTTCAAATTTTTTTGTTTTCAAACTTCCCTGCAAGTCGTTATCGAGTACAGCCAGGTTGGAATTGGGGTTGAGCTTGGCGATATCGGCTATGGCATTGCCCCAGGCAGAGCGGTTATCTATTTTTTCATCATATTGGAAGGGTTTTCCAGTATCAAAATTGAACTTTGGCTGCGGATAAGTGCTCGGTTTTTCCAGTTCAGCTATGGTACGCAGCTGTTTGTATTTATTCAAATCATTTTCGAATCCCAGCTCATGCAAAGCTTGGGTTAGTTGCTCTTCGGTTAAGGCTGCACCATGATATTGAGCTTTGTTTTCCATAAAAGAGACACCTTTGCCCATTTTGGTTCTAGCTAAAATAACAGTAGGCCTTGCAGCTGCGTCAGCTTCCAATATGGCTTTATGAATTTGTTGCAGATCATGACCATCTATTTCTAGCACATACCAATCATCAGCTTCATATTCGGCTTTGATATTTTGAGGCATTATTCGCTCTATGTTGCCACTAATTTGCAGTTTGTTGTAATCTATGAAACCTATTATGTTGTTCAAATTGTATTTTACAGCAAATCGGCGGGCTTCGCTTAGTTGGCCTTTTTGCTGTTCGCCATCGCCCATAAGAACAAAAATGTTACGCTCGATTTTCTGAATGCGGCTGGCTAAGGCAAACCCGCAAGCAGCAGAAAGGCCTTGCCCCAAATTACCACTAGCCCATTCGATACCTGGAACACCAGGTTCCACATGTCCTTCAAAAATAGATCCAGTCATGCGAAATTGCGCAATTGCTTTATCCAAATCGAAATAACCCATAATTCCCAAAGCAGCATAGGCAGCTGGGGAAACATGTCCATGACTGAAAAGTATCAGATCTCTATCTTCCTTGCGTGGTTGGCTTGGGTCGATATTGGCCATGTGTAACACTGTTAGTAAATAATCGATGGTGGACATGGAACCACCTGGGTGACCAGATGCTGCTAAAGTGGTCATTTTCAAAATTGCTGCACGTGCTTTTTGACTTAAAGCATGTATTTCATTTAAGTCGTTTTGTTCTAATTTTCTCATACTCATCAAAAACTCCATATTCTATTTGCATTTGCTATCAAAAAGTTTATTATTAATTAGAAAGTCAAGTGTAAAACTAAAAGTTTGACAAGCTAAGTTGTTAAGAAAGGATTGACCAAAATTTTAGCAAAACTTCTAAAATTCAGCGGGAGAATTTATGTTACAAAAACTATTAAATAATTTATTTGGAGATCGGCATCAGCGTGAAATGAAGCGCTTGCAGCCTATTTTGGATGATATCAACTCCAGATTTTCTGAAATGGAAAATTTGAGTGATAATGAACTACGAGATAGGGTAAAAGTTATAAAAAAAGATATCAGATCTCAGTTGCAACCCATTGAAGATGAATTGGAAGAACTGCGCGAAGAATATCGCCAGGAAGCAGATGAAAACAAGAAAAATAATATTGGTAATATAATAGATAAAAAAGCTGAAAATTTAAAACAGCTGAAACAAGATATTTTAGATGGTTATTTACCAGAAGTGTATGCAATTGTGAAAGATACCTGTCGTCGCCTTTTGGGTTATGAATACGAAGTGCGTGGTAACCCTGAAACTTGGAATATGGTCCCTTTTGATGTTCAACTGATGGGGGCAATAGTTTTACACGAAGGGAAAATAGCCGAGATGGCAACAGGTGAGGGAAAAACTCTGGTAGCAACACTACCGCTTTTCCTAAATGCTTTATTAGGAAAAGGCGTTCACCTGATAACAGTTAATGATTATTTGGCTCAGCGAGATTCCGAATGGATGGCCCCCATATTTGAATTCCATGGTTTAACTGTAGGTTGCAATATCGGTGGCATGGATAATAAAGCTAAGAGAGCTGCTTATGAGCTAGATGTAACTTATGGAACTAACAGTGAATTTGGGTTCGATTACCTGCGCGATAACATGGCTTCTTCCATAGATGATTTGGTCCAGCGAGATCTGCAGTATGCAATTGTGGATGAGGTGGATAGTGTACTGATAGATGAAGCTAGAACACCTTTAATTATAAGCGGACCAGTAGCAGAGAGCAAGAATTTCTACAAGGAATTAAAACCGGTTATTAGTAAATTGGTTTTTGCCCAAAATCAGTTAGTGAAGCGATATTTAGCCCAAATTAAAACTTTGGTGAATAGTGAAGAAGCCGATTTTGAGGAACTAGGACGTTTGTTGCTGTTAGTGAAACGGGCTGCTCCACGTAATAAGCAATTTCTTAAATTGATGAAAGAGGGTGAACTAAAAAAACTAGTTACCGACTACGAAGGCACTATAATGCGCGATAAAAAGATGTATACAATCGACGAAGAACTATTTTTTTCCGTAGATGAGCGCAACAATAGTGTAGAACTTTCCGAAAAGGGAAATAACATGGTTTCCCAAAAGGAACCAGATCTATTCGTAATGGAGAGCCTTGATGAAGCTTTGGAAAAAATAGACAAAGACGAAGGATTGCCTTATGATAAAAAACAAAAAGTGAAAGATGAGATTACTCAAAAATTCTTAGATAAAAATGAGAAATTGCACAATATCAAGCAGCTTTTAAAGAGTTATATGCTGTTTCAGAAAGATGTTGATTATGTGGTTACCGATAATAAAGTGATTATAGTGGATAAATTTACCGGTCGTATGATGCCTGGCCGTAGATTTAGTGATGGTTTACACCAAGCTTTAGAAGCAAAAGAGAGTGTGAAAATAGAAGAAGCTTCTCAAACTTTTGCTACAATTACTTTGCAAAATTATTTTAGAATGTACGATAAACTGGCAGGTATGACTGGTACAGCTGTTACCGAAGAAAGCGAGTTTTTAGAGATCTATAAGCTGCCAACGGTGGTTATTCCTACCAATGAACCCATAACTCGTCAGGATCACAACGACATGATCTACATTTCTAAGAATAAAAAATATAAAGCGATTATAGATGAAATAGAATATTGGCATAAACTACAAAAACCAGTTTTAGTTGGTACTATTTCTGTGGAAGTTTCCGAAACTTTAGGCAGGCTATTACGCCGGCGCGGGATAAAACATAATATTTTGAATGCCAAACATCATGAGCAGGAAGCTGAGATTGTGAAAAATGCTGGTCAACCAGGAGCTGTTACCATTGCTACCAACATGGCTGGTCGCGGTACTGACATAAAACTGGGTAAAGGTGTGGTAACTAAGCCTAAAGAGGAATATCGGGATATAGATGCCAAACCTACGGAAGAATATCCTTTTGGTCTTCCTTTAGATGGATTGCATGTAGTAGGTACCGAAAGACACGAAAGTAGACGTATAGACAGACAGCTACGCGGACGTAGTGGACGCCAGGGTGATCCGGGAAGTTCACGGTTCTATCTTTCTTTGGAAGATGACCTGATGCGTTTGTTCGGTTCTGAAAGAATTGCTCCAATGATGATGAAAATGGGCTTACAGCAGGGTGAAGCTATTACCCATCCCTGGATGACAAAAGCAGTTAGCAGAGCTCAAAAGCGAGTGGAAAATTATAACTTTGAAATTAGGAAACAACTAATTAAATATGACGAAGTAATGAACCAACAGCGTGAGGTTATCTATCAATACAGAAGGAATGTGCTGAAGGGGTATAACCTGAATCTGGAAATCCTAGATATGGTTAAAGATACCTTGGCGATGACTATTGAGGATATCTACGGTAATTTGGTTTATGAAGAAGATTGGAATTTGGAGCATATTTGCAGTTGGCTAAAGAATAATTTAAACGTACAGCTTGAACCTTCCGAACTGGAAACAGGACGCAAAGATCTGGCCGCCTTACAAGATGTAGTGGAAGAGAAAGTTTTAGCTGCCTATCAGCAGCGGGAAAACGAGATGGGTTCCGAGCAGATGCGCGAATTGGAAAGACGGGCTTTGCTTTCGGTGGTCGATGAAAACTGGCGTGAACATCTGCGTGAGATGGATTTGATGAAAGAAGGAATAGGACTGCGTGCGTACGGTCAAAAAGACCCGCTAATAGAGTACAAAAAAGAGTCTTTCAACCTTTTCCAGGAATTGGTAGCAAAAATAAATAAAGAAGTTACTAAAAAGGTATTTACAGCTTATATTATTACACCAGATAATATTCAAGAATATTTGCGCCATGCCAATTTAAATCATTCCGAGGTTTCGGCATTTGCCAAAGCGGCTAGCGGTGGAGCTTCTCAACCAAAGCAACAGGAAAAACAGCAAAAACCTGTTAGAAAACCACGCACAGTGGAACATAAGGTGGGAAGAAATGATCCTTGCCCTTGCGGTAGTGGGAAAAAATATAAAAAATGCTGCGGTAGACCACAGACAAATAGATAGAGGTATTTATGATAAAAGAAAAATCTTTTTTGGAAATGATTCTGGACAAAAAACCTGATAAAAAGGTTTTGGATAAAATGGGAATTTCCGAAAGTGAATATAAAGAATTTATGAAGACTATGATAGAATTTGAGCAACCAAAGTACAACCGGGTAATGTCTTCGGAAGAAAAAGAAGTGCTTACTCCGGAAGCTTTTGGCTATCTTATTGACCTGTTACAGATGGGGTCGATAGATGATGAAACTATGGAACGAATAATAATTATAGCTTTGCAGGTGGGTAATTTTGTGAAGCAACGCGTTACCAGACAGATGGTGGATGAGATATTGAATTTCATTATATTTTCCGGACAGCGCAGTGTTTCAGTTAAAGATATTCTTGATTTGCTAATATTGTCGGATCATGAGTTTGATTTTGGAAATGAGGTAAATTAATTATGGGTAAAGAATTGGTAATTGTGGAATCGCCAGCGAAAGCAAAAACTATTAGCAAATTTCTGGGCAAAGATTACAAAATTGAAGCTTCGATGGGGCATATTCGCGATCTTCCCAAGAAAGAGTTGGGAGTAGTTGTAGAGAAAAATTTCCAACCTAAATATATTATTCCAGCTGAGAAGAAAAAGGTGGTTTCCAAACTAAAAAAAGATGCAGAAAAGGCCACTACTGTTTGGCTTGCTTCTGATGAAGACCGCGAAGGAGAGGCAATTGCCTGGCATTTGGTGAAATCATTAAAGTTGGATGAAGAGAAAACTAAGCGCATCGTGTTTCACGAGATCACTAAAACAGCTATTAAAGCAGCTATCGAAAATCCCCGCGGGATCGATAAAAATTTGGTCGATGCCCAACAGGCACGCCGGGTTTTAGACCGTTTGGTAGGGTTTAAACTTTCGCCGCTGCTTTGGAAAAAAGTAAAACCAGCACTTTCAGCTGGTCGTGTGCAATCGGTGGCAGTTCGGTTGATAGTCGAGCGAGAAAATGAGATAAAAAATTTCAAACCGCGCGCTTCTTATAAAATAACTGCAGATTTTTTGACTGAGGGAAAAGAAAAATTACAGACTGAACTCAGTAAAAATATTTCGAAATACAATGATGCAAATAAATTTTTGCAAGCTTGTCAGCAAGCGAAATTTTCGATAGTAGATATAGAAACCAAACCGGGACGCAAAAATCCGCCACCGCCTTATACAACTTCCACTTTGCAGCAAGAAGCCAGCTATAAACTAGGTTTTTCCGTTTCCAAAACTATGATAATTGCGCAGCAGTTATATGAATCTGGTTTGATAACCTATATGAGAACAGATTCAGTAAATCTTTCTAAATTAGCATTGGGAATGGCGAAGAAGGAAATCGAGAAGCAGTTCGGGAAAAAATATGTGCATACCCGCCAATTTAAGAGCAAAGCTAAAGGTGCTCAAGAAGCTCACGAAGCTATTAGACCAACATATCTAAACAGGAACGAGATCGAGGGAACTTCAGCGCAGAATAGTTTATACAAACTTATTTGGAAACGTACAATTGCCTCACAAATGGCAGCAGCAAAGTTAGAGAAGACCACGGTAAAGATTGGTATTTCCAATCGTGAAGAACAGCTTAAAGCCAAAGGAGAGGTAATTAAATTCGATGGATTTCTAAAAGTTTTAGATCGAACTGCTGTAGATACAATTTTGCCTAAAGTAGAGGTGGGAGAAAACTTAGATCTGCAACAAATGACAGCGAAGGAAAAATTTACTAAAGCTCCTTTGCGTTATTCGGAAGCCAGTTTGGTAAAAAAAATGGAAGAACTGGGGATTGGCCGACCTTCTACCTATGCTCCTACTATTTCCACCATTCAAAAGCGAGGATACATAGAAAAAGGTAATATCGAAGGTAAGCAAAGATTGGTGAAAGTTTTTCTGCTGCGCGATAATGATATTTCTGAAAATACAGTAAAAGAGCTGTATGGCAAAGAGAAAGGGAAACTATATCCCACCGATATTGGCATTGTGGTTAACGATTTTCTAACTAAATATTTTGAAAAATATGTTGATTATAATTTTACAGCTGAAATAGAAAAAGAGTTCGATGAAATTGCCAAAGGTAAAATGGAATGGCACCAGATGATCAAAGAGTTTTACCAGCCTTTCATTGAGCAGGTTCAAAAGACAGATAATTCTACTAAAAAGTTTACTGGAGAACGACTCTTGGGACAAGATCCTAAAACAGGCAGAAATATTTATGCTAAAATTGGCCGCTACGGACCGATGCTGCAGTTAGGTGATGCTGAGGAAGAAAAGCCACCGCGCTTTGCCAGCTTAAACAAGGGGCAATCACTGCATTCCATAACTCTGAAAGAAGCTTTGAAACAGTTTCAATTCCCACGTCATCTGGGAGAATACAAGGGCGAAGAAGTAACTGTGGGGATAGGAAAATATGGTCCTTACGTGAAAAAAGGGAATTTATTTGTTTCTATAAAAGATGAAGACCCTACTGAAATAGATTTGGAGCAGGCAAAAGCACTTATAGACGATAAATTAAAAGCTAAGCAGAAACAAGTAATTCAAGAATTTTCTAATGAACCCAATTTGGTTGTGATGAACGGTAGATATGGGCCTTATATTTCCTACAAAAAGAAGAATTACAAAATTCCTAAAGATAAAGACCCGGCCAAATTAAGCTTGCAAGAATGTTTTGAAATAATAAAAGAAGCTCCTAAAAAGAAAAAGAGAAAACGGGAAAAATAAATGCAGCTAAAAGATAGCATCGTAAGCAGTATAGTTAATATTTTTTCGCATAAGATGCGTTCCTTCCTAACTTTATTGGGAATTATTATTGGTGTTTTAGCTGTTGTTACTATGTTTGCTTCTGTTTATGGTATAAAAAATTTAATTAACGACCGTATGAATCAACTTGGTTGGAACAATTCAGTAACTATCAGCACTGATATGCAGCAAGAAAAAGAAGATAATTCTCTTTATATGAAAAGAACTCCTCGACCCTTGGACATGGATGATTTTAATACTTTAGCAGATTCATTAAATTACAAATACATATATGGTACTGTGGAAGGTTGGAATAATTTTATTTGGAAGAAAGAAAAAGGTAGGGTGCAGCTTAAGGGGACAACAAATGATTTTTTCCAGGTTCAAACCTATCCAATTGCTAAAGGGCGTTATTTTGATAAACATGAACTACTAACTGCTAGAAAAGTATGTATTTTAGGCCCTAATTTCATAAGTAGATATTTATATAGTGCCCGTAAATTATTAGGAGAATATATAACCATTGGCGAGCAACGTTACGAGATTGTGGGTATTTTAGATGAAGATCCTTTGAACCAAGGCGGGGTAAATTTTAATAATTGGTCAAGGCGCTGGGATTTACAAGCTGTTTACATACCTTTAAGTACAGCTGCTAGGTATCTGCGCGCCAATCAACAGATCGACCAGATCTATATACAAGCCTTGGATGAAGCCAGCTATGATGAGCTTAAGACAAAAGCCCGACAAATATTATTGATGCGGCACAGGATGGCTCATGATTTCTCGTTTGGAGATTTGGCTAGTTTAGCTCTGCAAATTACGCAAGAAATGAATGAGATGATGCAGAAATGGAATATTACATTGGTTGCTATTGCTTCCATCTCGCTTATCGTAGGAGGAATTGGCCTGTTCAGCACTCTACTTATTTCCATCAACGAGCGTATGACCGAAATTGGAATTCGTAAAAGTATTGGCGCTACCAATAAAGATATTTTTCTCTATTTCATTTTTGAATCTATTATACTTTCACTAATTGGAGCTATTATAGGCATAGTGATTTCTGTATTTTTGGTTCAAGCTGTTTCTGCTGCCCTCCAAACCAGTTTTCCACTTCCCTTAGAGGGAGTTTTGATTGGTATCGGATTTGCCTTGTTCATTGGTATAGTTTCTGGTTTGTATCCTTCAATTAAAGCATCAAAGATAGATCCTATTAAAGCAATTTATTATTTGGAATAAGGCTTAAATAATTTTTATAGTTTATCTAATTTCACTAGTATAAATGAAATTTTCATTATAATCAGTATCTATTGCACCCAGATTTTTAACTACTAATGTAGCGAGATAGTTCAGAAAAAATTACATTATATGAGTTGAAAATATTATCGGTAAAAAGAAAACGGGCAATTTCATATGAAATTGTCCGTTTTTATTTAGGTATTATGGGATTTTATGGTTCTTGATAGATCAAATCATTATTGCGATAGCCTGGTTCATCTTTATACCAATCCTGATAATTGTTACCATCGCTGTTTGCCCAGGCAGCAAAATAATTAAAAGCTTGAATAATAGCAGTTTTTTCTATGGGGTAAACGGTGCTTTCTCCTATATTAAAAGCCCAGGGAAGATTTTCTGTAGTTCTATAATAGACATCTGATTCTGGGTCAGAAGCATCATTATCTGTTCCAAAAAGTTCAAAATCAGCTTGAAGAGTGGGTGGGTAATTAGCAAGATGAATTTCGTGTGAACGCTGACCAACAAAAATAAATGGATTGTAAGGTGGACAATTCCAAGGACCCATCTGCACTATTTCCCACCAATTATCTTCCACTGGAATGGCAAGGCCAATTACAAAAGTGGGAGTATAGGGCAAAGTAGGGTCGGTATTTATGAACTGTCCCGGATTATCAGGAATAACATCGCGGGCATCATCGAATAAAATTATAGTTCGGTTATCTGCTTCCACATAAGCTAAACCATTTGTAGAGGTAATATCTCCATTCACTTCTAAATTTTCAGGAAGCTGGAATCCAAAACCTAAATGATAGGAAGCTCCAATAGCCCGCAAATGAAACTTGGCTAATATGATTTCTTTAATAAGAGTGTCATCTTTATATTTTACGGTGAAGTTATAATCTATTACCAAATCGTTCATATCATAATCACCTTCCAGTGGCCAGTAATCTTCAAAAGCAAGGGTAGCATATTCAGTTTCACTGGGATAACTTATCTGACAACTAAACCACCAATTGAAATTGTAATCGAAATTTAGGGTAACTTGACCCGTTTGAGTACCTGCTTTTGCAAATACTTGAACATTATCCCAAGAAGATAAATAAGCCAGATTAACTGTGTAGATAAAGAAATCGGAATCTCCATTTTTATATCCTTCTCCAATAGTTTCGAAGGCTATGGCCCGGAAAGGATTATCGGTTGGGTTTTCTATGTTGTAAGTATAAAGTTCGGTTGGTGAAGTATAAGTTTCGCCATCGGTGGGATAGCTAGCTTCGGAATTAGCTGGTAGACCAAATTTAACAGTATCTAATCCAAAAGGATGGTTGTTGGTAACAGAAAAAACAAAAGTAGCATTAAAAGTGCTAGAAAAGATTGTATGCAAAGTTATATCAAACCCATTATCGGAAGCAGTTACAGATTCAAATTTGTCAGATATTTTAAATTTACTTAAGCCTTTAATATCAGTAGGATCGTAGGTGAAAAAAGCGTTTATTTCTGCTTCTTCTGTTCCAATAATATTCAAATAAAGTTCTTGTATCTCTCCTATTCCCGACTGTATATATAATTTTCTGTAATAATTAGGAAGCACTATTATATCTTCAAAATCACCTTCGTTATTCGTGGATGCACGAATAATGCGTTTATCTTCCAAATAAGCTGGATTTTCTTTGTACAAAGAAAAAGGTGCATTAGGAATTACCTCTCCGTTTGCATTCTGCGAGGTTAACTTCACACTTACTTGCATGGTTGTATTAAAATCGAAATCGGGACTAACATTCAGCCCTTGCATGTTAGTAGGATAGTTGTCTTCCTCTGTATTATCGCAGCCAACAACTATAAGTAATACAAATAAAAATAAACCAATAGCTTTTTTCATTATGACCTCCTACATATTCCTAACATCTTAAGAATAAAATGCATTATTTATACCAAAGCAAAAAATACGTCAGATTGAAAAAATCTGGAAAAAGAACTAACATTTTTTTATCTTCATGCCCACTATTGATAAAAGAAAGTTTTTTTTATTTAAAATGTCAACTAATAATATTTTTTACAGGTAGTTAGAGCCGACCGCAAATGGGCAATTGAAGTTTTTAGCTATTAATCTACTAGCTAAATTTATTTCAACAAAACTTGTTATCAAGCTACTACAGAGGGATTTAATAAAAATTGGAATAAGGGAATGGGGATGTCCGATTATAATAAAAAAAGGGTAATTTTTTCAAATTACCCTTAAAAGAAAAAATAGAGTGCATTTAAGGTACTGGGTATATTAAGTTTTCATCGGGAAAGGTATACCAGTCGGTAGCTTGGTTACCTTCCGATTCTGCCCATTGGTAAAATTCAGGGAAAGCTTGAATAATTTGGATTTTCTCGATAGGGTATAAGGAGGATTCTGCTATATGAAATGCCCAAGGTAGATTTGCTGCTGTTCTATAGTAATAATCGGAAACAGGATCGGAAGCATCATCTTGTGTATTGAATAATGTAAGATCTGCCTGGTTTGTTGGTGGAAAGTTTGCCAAATGAATTTCTTTGGCACGCTCGTTAACGAAGATAAATGGGTTGTAGGGTGGCAAAAACCAATCTTCATCGGTATTATTATCGGAGCTTACCACAGGAATAGATATGGTCATAACGCTGGTTTCGATGTAGGGTAGAGCAGGGTCGGTATTTATAAACTGATCGGAATTTTCAGTAACTATATCACGGGCATCATCGAATAGCACTATGGTACGATTATCTGCTTCTACATAAGCTAAGCCGCTAGTGGAGGTCACATTACCATTTACCTGGATAAAATCGGGAAGCTGAAAGCCAAAACCTATTGTATAACTTGCTCCTATGGCTCTAATGTTGAATTGGGCAAATATCGTTTCCAAATCACCAACATAAGATTTCTCAAGACTCATATTGTAATCTATTACCAGATCGTTCATATCATAATCACCCTGCTGTGGCCAATAGTCTTCATAGGCTAATGTACCAAATTCATTTTCAGCTGGATAGTATTCTGTCATACTAAACTCTGGTGTATAGGAAAAATCAAGGGTTACCTGGCCAGAAGTATTTCCTGTAGCTGTAGCATACATTTCCATAGAATTCCAAAATTCAAAAACTTCTAAAGGAAGTGTGATGTAATAATAATCTGTTTCCCCATTTTTGAAACCATTATTTCCATAATACGCAATGCTATTACCCATTATCCAATGATTCACGGGATATTGTACCCAATAAGTCATACCAGCTGGAGATTCATAATTTGTGTTGTTAGGTTCAATTTCCGTAGCTAATACACTCGAGGGTATTGTAAAATAAGCATCTTTAAACTTTTTATTATTGTTGTTTGTTATGGAAATTGTTATGGTTGCTGTGCTATTTTCATAATCAGCTACAATATTTTGCAAAGTAAAAACAAAGCCATTATCGGAAGCAGTAACTGGTTCGAAGCTATCTAAGTTCTTATTGTACTTTAACTTATTAGGCGAATAGATAAAATCAGCATCAATTTTGGCATTTTCGCTAGATAAGTGATTTATTGCTAATTCTTGGACTTCACTTGCAGCTGGCCGAATATAGATTTTATTGTAGTAGGCTGGTAACTTTATGGTATTTTCAAAATTACCGAAGTCATTGGTTGCTGAACGTAGCACTCTGCTACCGCTAGCGGTGGCAGGATCTTTTTTGAATATAGAAAAAGGTACATTTGGCTGCAGATTACCGCTAGCATCGCGCGAGGTTAAATTTAATTCAACAATTTTGGTTGTGTTGAATGCAAAATCGGGACTAACACTAAGGTCTGCCATAGAGTTTGGTTCTTCTGCTTCATCCTTATTTTCACAGGCTGTAAAGATCAAAAAAATAAACATTAAAATTAATAAACGTTTCATCTATTTTCCCCTCTCTCATAAATTATATAAAATATAATGCAATATGCATTCCAAAGCAAAAATATTAAGAAAAATTTGATAAAAGCTCTATTCCTTTTATTAATTGCGATTTTTCTATAGCATAGTTTATTCTTATCCAACCTGCACCATTTTTACCAAAAGCTACTCCAGGAATCACTATCACTCCTTCTGCAGCTTTTTGTTTGCTAAATTCTAAGCTATTAGATTCGATATTTACAAAAAGATAGGGTGCAGCTTGACTGAGGAGTATCTTCCAATTTGTGTTATTTTTTATTAAATTACTGGCTAAATCTCTATTTGCCAGCAATTTTTCTTTTAATGTTTTTAAAGAATTTTGTTGATGTTGTTGCAATATTTCAGTAGCTATTCTTTGCGCAAAATAACCAGCGCAAGTGCTTATATACTGATGAGATATCGTTATTGCCTGGGCCAATTCTTCTTGCTGAGTAATAACCCAGCCTAAACGCCAACCTGTTAGTTGATAAGATTTCGATAAACCAGAAACGACCACTATATTCATATTTTTTCCAAAAGCAGTACTACCAGAACCAGAAAATAACAAGTCTTTATATATTTCGTCAATGATCAGCACTATATTATGCTCGTGCGCTAACTTAATAATAAAATCAAGTTCATCGGAAGTATAAGTAATAGAAAGAGGGTTGGAAGGATTGCTGATGATAATAGCTTTAGTGTTTGGTGTAATTGATTCTTGCAGCGATTTTTTCTCTAACTGAAAATTGTTTTGCGGGTTTCTATCAAAACTTTTGCATTTCACGTTTAAAAGCTTAGCAATATTAGCATAAGCCGGATAATCAGGGTTGGCGACCAACAACTCATCTTCAGCGTTTAATATGGAAAAAAGAGTGGCAAAGATTGCTTCTTCAGCACCATTAGTTACACAAACATAAGCCTGAGGTGCGTTATAATATTTTTTAATCTGAAGGATGAGCTCTGGTAATCCCGCATTGGGAGTGTATATAGCTGTTTCATTTTGCAATTTTTTGTAAATTTCTCTATTTTTTTTTGAAAATGTTGAAATTGTTAATTCACCCAACCCTAAATTGATGGAATTTTGTGGCGCAGAATCAACAATTTGGCGAATTATCGACTTTTTTTGTCCTCTTAACCGTTCCGCAATCATCTTAAAGAATTTTCTAAAGCAACAGAACTGCTTGTTTTTTCATCTCGATATTTTATTATTATGGGACAATAGGTAGAAAATCCGTTATGACCATGCAGAGGCCGACTTCCGGGTACTACAACAGCTTTTGCCGGTACATAGCCATTCTGAGGTAGAAATTCTTTTTTAGTAGAATCATAAATTTTAGTAGAAGCAGTAATAATAACCCCGGCTGCAAGCACAGCATATTCGTGTACTTCTACTCCTTCGTAGATACCACAATTCCCACCGATGAATACGTTATCTTCTATTATAACAGGTTTAGCGGAAATGGGTTCCAACACTCCTCCCAACTGAGCGGCAGCGGAGAGGTGAACATTTTTTCCAACCTGGGCGCAACTACCAACCAACGCATGGGAATCGAGCATGGAACCAGAATCCACATAAGCGCCTGTATTCACATAAACAGGTGGCATCAAGATCACATTTTTTCCTATGAAACTACCGCGGCGAACAGCTGAACCACCTGGTACTAAGCGAACATCATCACGAAATTGCAAATTTTGAATGGGATAGGTGTCTTTATCGCGAAAATATTTACCAATTTCGATATTTTTCCCAATTTTAAAACCAGTTAAGATTCCTTTTTTCACCCAACTGTTCACTTGCCAACTGCCATCTATTTTTTCCGCTGCTCGAATAGTTCCATTTTCCAAAGATGCTAAAAATTCATCAAATAGCTCTCTGTCAGTAGTGCTAAAATCTTCTTTTTGCCAAAATTCCAATATTTTAGTTTTCAAATCCATCACTACTCCTTATTTAAGATAAGGCTTTAAATATTTGCCAGTATAGGAAGCCTTATTAGCTGCAATTTCTTCTGGGGTTCCAGTAGCAACTATTCTACCGCCTTCATCACCGCCTTCCGGCCCTAGGTCGATAATATAATCGGCACATTTAATAACATCCAAATTGTGTTCGATAACAATCACTGAATTTCCCATTGAAACCAGCCTTTGCAATACTTGCAGAAGTTTTTTTATATCATGAAAATGTAGGCCAGTAGTGGGTTCATCTAAAATATAAAGCGTAGAACCGGTACTAGTTTTACTTAGTTCTCGTGCCAATTTCACCCGCTGAGCCTCACCACCAGAAAGGGTGGTGGAAGGCTGGCCTAACTTAATGTATTCCAGCCCAACATCAATCAGGGTCTGTAATTTTTTGGCAATCTTGGGAACGTTTTGAAAAAGTTCCATCGCTTCTTGTACATCCATATCCAAGATCTCGGAAATATCTTTATTTTTGTATTTTACAGCTAAAGTTTCGTGATTGTAGCGTTTACCTTTGCAAACTTCGCAGGTCACAAAAATATCGGGTAAAAAATGCATCTCAATCTGTTTAACCCCGGCACCTTGACAGGCTTCACACCGACCTCCCTTAACATTGAAAGAAAATCTACCTGGCTGGTAACCTCTTATTTTGGAAGCAGGAAGCTCGGCAAATAGTTTCCTAATAGGATCGAAAAGCTTTATATAAGTGGCTGGATTAGAGCGTGGAGTGCGCCCAATTGGCTGTTGGTCGATATCGATAACCTTGTTAATGTACTTTTGTCCAGTTATACCAGCATATTTACCCTCTGGTTTTGAAGCTTTATTCACAATGTTAGCTAAAGCCGGATACAAGATCTGATTGATCAAGGAACTCTTTCCAGAACCAGATACGCCAGTTACACAGGTGAAAACACCAACAGGAATAGTTACATCGATATTTTTTAGATTGTTTTGTGCGGCTTTCTTTACAATAATTTTTCTAAAATCGGGGTTTCGTCTTTTATCTGGCAGATTTATTTTTAATTTGGAAGCGAGATATTTACCAGTAAGCGATCTTTCGGCATTAACAATTTGTTTCACATTACCCTGAAAAACTATTTCACCTCCATGAACACCTGCCCTGGGGCCAAAATCCAATATTTGATCGGCAGTACGTATCATCTCTTCATCGTGTTCCACAACCAAAATCGTGTTACCCAAATCACGCAAATGCTGCAGCATGTTTATTAACCTTCTGTTGTCACGTTGATGCAGGCCAATACTGGGCTCATCTAAAATATACATCACACCCACCAAGCTACTTCCTATTTGCGAGGCCAAGCGAATACGTTGCGATTCACCACTGGAGAGAGTTGGCGCTTTGCGGTTTAAGGTTAAATAATGTAACCCTACATTTATTAAGAAGTTTAAACGATTGATGATCTCTTTTAGAACTTCTTGAGCTATTAGTTTCTGATTACCTTCCAAATTTAAATTTTCGAAAAATTGTTTTGCATTTGATATTGATAGAGTAGTAATATCATGAATATTTTTTCCAGCTATGCGTACAGCCAGACTTTCCTGGCGCAGTTTTTTGCCTTCACAATAGGGGCAAGGCTTATCACTAATAAATTTCATATAGTATTGGCGCATATATTTCGACCTGGTTTGCGCCATTCTGCGTTTTAAGGTAGGAATAATTCCTGCCCAGCGGGTAGAATAGCTTCCATAGCCACTGCCAGTGCGCCATTTTAAATTAAAACGCTTATTGCGCGAACCATAAAGTAGCATCTCCTGAATTTTAGTTGGAAGGTCTTCCCAAGGCGTTTCTAAAGAAAATTTGAAGTTTTTACTCAAAGCACGCAGAGTTTGCAGAGTCCAGCTGCGTTTTTTCTTATTCAAATCTCCCCAGTTGGCTACAGCACCTTCTAAGATAGATTTGGATTTATCGGGAACAATAAGGTCGGGATCAAACTCCATTTTGGTGCCCAATCCATTACATTCGGGGCACATTCCTATAGGGCTATTAAAGGAAAAATGTTGTGGCGTAAGCTCTGGGTAGCCTATACCGCAGCGAGCACAGGAATTGGATTCAGATAGGATTTCCTGCCTATCTTCATCTACATAATCAACTCGTAGAAAGCCATCGGTAAGCTTGAGTGCAGTTTCTACAGAATCTATCATACGAGAGCGGATATTTTCTTTTACCACCAACCTGTCCACAATGATGTCGATATTGTGTTTACTTTTTTTATCTAACTGAATATCTTCGGAAAGATCACGCATTTTTCCATTTATCTTTACACGTACAAATCCTTCACGGCGGGCTTCTTCAAGTTCTTCTTTGTGTTCTCCTTTTCTATTTTGAACGATAGGTGCTAAAATTTGTATTCTAGTACCTTGGGGATTCTGCATAATATGATCGACCAATTCGTCAACAGTTTGCGAGCCCACTTTATCTCCGCAATTATAGCAGTATTGTGTTCCTACTCTGGCAAATAAAATTCGTAAATAGTCGTATATCTCGGTAACAGTTCCCACGGTAGAACGTGGATTTTTACTAGCTGCTTTTTGCTCTATGGAAATAGCTGGCGAGAGTCCTTCGATGTAGTCTAATTTGGGTTTTTCCATTTGTCCCAAGAATTGGCGCGCGTAAGCTGAAAGCGATTCCACGTATCGGCGCTGACCTTCGGCGTATAGAGTATCGAAAGCTAAAGAGGATTTTCCGGAGCCAGAAACACCTGTAAAAACAATTAATTTATTCCGTGGCAGGCGTAATTCTAAATTTTTCAGATTATGAGCCTGCGCTCCCTTTATATAAATTTCTTCTTTCATTATGGTTTTAATCTTTCAAAAAAGTTTTTCTTTAAGCTAGAATCCAGATTGGTTTTCTCCAATATTTGCTTAGCACGTTCAAAATCATTTGTTATCCGAGCATATTCGGAAATTATTCCTGGCAGATATTGATTACTTGGATCTAACTCTACCGCTGTTTCCAATTTATCGAAAGCAGCTTTGGTACTGTCTTTTTCTATTAGCTGGTAGCTGTATTCCAAATAAAGCCTAGCTAAACTGGAATTAAATCTTTGTTGTTGCTGAATAAAATCCATGCCACGTCTCATATATTTTATGGCATTTTCATAATCGTCGTGTTGATGGTAGTATTGAGAAGCACGCATAAAAGAAGCACCGTAGTTATTCAACAGACGGGACATATTTCTATCCTTGTAAACTGTCTCATCAAAAATACCGCGGTAGGAATAAACAGAATCGATGTTGGTGGTGATTCTATCTATATCGTAGTTATATTCAGCTTTTTCGGTTACCAATCTATCCACCATACCTTCATTTTTCAGATATTTATCGAAACCAACCACATCTCCTACTGTTACGGCAAAATAAATGGGTCGTTTGCCATAATTATCTTTAATTATCTGTAACACTGCCAAGTCTTTTGTGTATAATATTTTATCTTTAGGGAAGTTAACAACAAAAGATTTATCAGGGAAATCGGTAGAAACAGGTAGACTGATATCTTGGGGCACTATTTTAGGAGAGAGCGGAGAGCTGCGCATAGTTTCGCAACCTTCGATATATTCATTTTGTTTTTCAATAGGAAGTGGTTTACCAGAGCGGTTTCTTAATACGAACATCACACCTTCCAAATCGCGTAGTTGCTTTATATACCAGCCGGTATTAAGAAGGCTCAAATTAGCTATAGTTACATCTTTTCTAATTCCCTTACATTGTTCATTTTTATAAGCCATAGCAGTAGAGATAGCTTCTTGTGCCTGCTTATCTGGGTGATATTCATTGTCTGTTTCCGGAATATATTCAGTAGCTTTGGGATCGAATACAGCTTGTGCATACCAGGCTGGGAAGGTGTCGTTATCGCCATTTGTAAAAATTATCGCGTTCTTTTCCACACTGTTTAGAATATTTTGGCCATAATCTAAAGCTATATATTCTTCAGAACGATCGTGGATTTTATATTGGGAAAACAGATTTATGGTAGGAAGCATGATAACTAAAATAATAGCTAAATAGCCGAAGATCTTTTTATTTTTGCGGAAGAAATTCACTATTGCCAAAGAACCAATAGCTAACCAAACTGCCCAGAAGTTGTAAGCTGTGACAAAGAAATAATCACGTTCTCTTACCTCGGCATCGGAAAGGTTGAGAACAAATACCATTGCAATGGAAGCCATAAGAAATAGAGCTAACATATAGGCAAAGGAATGTTTGTTTTTTTTATAGTGATAATAAGCTCCGCCAATTCCTAGCAGAGTAACTATCAGATTAGCTAAAAACTGTACAAATCGTTGCGGAATTTGCAAGAAATAGGCTATAACCTCAGTATTGAAAAATTGCCAGCTAAAATATTTTAAAAATTGGTCTTTTAGCTGATAGATAAAAGAGGCACGGCGTACAAACATGCTGGTAGAGCCATATTGTTTTCTAAGCACATATTCTATAAACATAGGAATATTATGAGGATTGCCTTCATTTATAAATGGTTGCAGTTCAGAGCGAACTAACAGATAAATGTGGCTGCTTAGTCCAACCAGAATAAATAAAATACCTAAAAGCCAGATTTTCTTTTGAAATTTTTCCTTTAGATGATAGTACATAAGCGCAACCGAGCCTAAAGCAAACATATACTTGGAAAGAGCTGGAATTTGGAGTTGTTTGCCAACAGCATTAAAAATAAGGTAGATGCCAATTAGGGAGATAAGGTAGATGATTAAACGACTCCAAAACTCTTTGGATCCGATGTTATCTCGTAGCAGAGGGTATACAACTATGAAAAGGATAGCTGGAGCAATTTGTAAGGAAGTTTGGTGAATTCCAAACCCTAAAAAGAATACGTAGATAATGAGCAGAAGGATATTTTGATGAGAAAAATCGCGAGATTTTTCCACCCACACCAGGGTTAACCAGACTATAAGATTAATAATAAATGCTAGTCCAGAGTAAACTTCTGCTTCTATTGCATTTGTCCAAAATGTATAGGAAAAAGCTGTGTAAAAGGCTGCCAGAAAACCACCTAAATATGCCTTATACGCTTGTTTGGGGTTTTGCAGCCACATCGAGATGAGCTTTACAGTAAACAGGTAGGTAAACATAACTGCTAAAGAAGCCAGCACAGCGGAAAGGAAATTGACTGCCTGAGCATGCGGTACTCCTAATCCCAAGATGGTGGAAAAGCGACCTAGTAGAATGTAAAAAGGGTTTCCAGGCGGGTGCGGTATACCTAAAATACTGCTACAAGTGATATATTCTCCAGCATCCCAAAAAGAAAGAGAGCGCGCCAGAGTGAGCCAATACACCACCAGTGTTCCCACAAAGATTAAAAATGCTATTATGGAATTATCTCTTTTGTTTACAAAAGGTTGCGGTTTTAAGTTCATCGTCTATCTCCCAAATTATCGTTTTGAGAAAATTTGTGAATTAGCTTGGTAAAGTCAAGAAATAAAATACAAACTTCCAACCTAAAATAATTTAATAACTAAAAGTTGGCAGATTATTTTACAAAACATTTGTTAAAAAGAAGGTAAAACTTGACGATAAAAGTGACTAGAATAGATTTTACATAAAATATGCAAATAGGGATGTTTGACATGAATGTAATCTTTTTAGGAGTTCAGGGAAGTGGCAAAGGCACCCAAGCGAAGCTGCTTAGCGAAAAGTTTGGTTGGCCTCATATCAACGTGGGCGAAAAATTTCGTGAGCATATAGCGAAACAGACAAAATTAGGAAAGCAAGCAGAGGATTTTATCAACAAAGGGAAGTTGGTTCCTGATGAATTTGTTTTTAAGATGATTGAACCTGCCTTGCAAAATGCTACTCGGGGTTTCATTTTAGATGGTTTTCCAAGAACTGAAAAACAAGCTTATTTTTTACTGGATAAATTTACAATTGATATTTGCTTTAACCTGAAATTACCCAAAAGTGTTGCTATTACCAGAATTCAAGCACGCCGGCATTGTAGTAGTTGTCATAAAGATTATAATCTGCTTTTCAATCCGCCCAAACAAGATGGAATTTGTGATTTATGTGGAGGGGAATTAGTACAACGAGATGATGATAAGAAAGAAGCTATAGAAAAAAGGATAGAAGAGTTTCATAAAACTACCAAAAAAGTGATACCAATTTTAAAAGAAAAATGCCGCTTTGTGGATTTGGATGCTGATAGACCGTTAGAAGTTATACACAAAAATGTTATAGAAGAAATTAAAAAATGAAACAAATATTTGAAAAAATAGAGAATGCTATTTTTTTATTACTTACTCTAGCAGCAATTCTTTACTTAACTTTAATATTCGCTATTTCGGAAACTAAAGCTAAAGTTGATTCCCATTATATAGAAGAAAAAATCGGGATTGGATAAAAAAGGAGATTTTATGGCACGTTTTGCAGTCATAGGATTAGGAAAGTTTGGAAAAACCGTAGCAACCACGCTTTATGAAAATGGTGCAGAGGTAATTGCTATTGATAATGACGAAAAGCTGATAGAAGAAGTAACTGGGCTGGTTAGTTCACCTATTCACCTTAATAGTACAGATGAAACAGCACTACGACAGCACGGCATCCAAGATATGGATGCTGTTGTTTTGGCAATTGGTAATAATATCGAAGTTAGTGTTCTTACCAGTGTTATCTTGAAAAAACTTGGTATAAGCAATATTTACGCCAAAGTAGACAGCAAAGTCCATGCTCGCATTTTACGGTTATTGGGCATCCAGAATATTATTTTTCCTGAAGAACAGATAGGTACACAACTGGCTAATTCGCTTATTTCTAGCAATATATTGGAATATATCGATCTTTCCAGCGGTCATGTCATCATCGATATGGTGGTCCCTGAAGAATGGGTAGGCAAAACCTTGCAAGAATTAGCTCTTCCTACTAAAAAAGGTGTGAATGTGGTGGCTATAAAATATAAAGCAGAAACAGTGACCGAAGAGGGTGAAAACGAAGTAGAAAACAAGATAAATGATATGCCTGGTGCTAACGACAGAGTAAATGAAGGTGATATATTAGTCCTTATCGGTCCTAAAAATAGGATTAACAAACTAATTAAAGAAACAGAAGGGAAGGCATAGCATGAAACAAACTTTTACCGGTAAAATTAGGCTAATAATACTCTTGGTATTTCTCATTACACTCATCCAGGGCTTAGTAGTTTTGAATTTGGTGGGAGGAATACAGAATGATGACCTAGTGAAGAATGTTCAAAATATCGTTCTCATCGCTATTTTTTTGCAATTTTTGCTTTTAGTTGTCCTGTTTTTCTATATCCCAGTTTTTATGCGTAAATCCTTTTCCGAAATACATAATGTGCTAAACGAGATAGCTAAAGGACGCTACAACTTAGAAATAGATATGGAATATTTCAAAAAACACACAGATAAAGAAATTTATAGCATATTTCTCTCTATCCAGAAAATGTTGCAGGCTGTGTATAGGTTCGATAAATTGAAAAAAGCCAAAATTGTAGAGCATCATAACCGCATCAATGCTCTTTTGAAACTAGCCCAGGAAGGTATTATGATTCTTGATTTAAAAGGAAATATCGTTTATATGAACGAACTATGTGCTCAAGTATTTCCCAGTATTGTCGAAAAATCCAATTTGGTAGATTCTAATCTTCCCCCAGTTTTGGAAAAAAATTTAAAAAAATATGTAATTACAGTTTTAGATAAAAAATCTAAACAAGATCCGGTGCAGTTTTTCATAGCAGATTTGAAAAGACATGTTACCTTAGACAGTGCAATTGTAAGAGATGATGAAGGAAAAGCAACTGGTGCTGTGATAAGTGTTAGAAATATTCAAATAGAGAAAAAACAGAAAAAGCAGAAGGATGAAGATAAAGTATCGGAAAAAAGTTCAGAGTAGAATTGATAAATATTTGGCAGAAGCCCAGATAAAAGAGCTCTATTCTCGTAGTTTTATAGATAAACTAATTGCCACAGGTAAGATTTGTGTGAATGGACAAAAAGTGAAAAAGAGCTATAAATTGAATCCAGAAGATGAGATAGAGATAGAGATTCCAGCTCAGAATCCAAATAAAGTGCAACCGCAACGAATCCCACTGGAATTTGTTTATGAAGATGAATATCTGGCGGTAATCAACAAGCCTGCTGGTATTGTTGTGCATCCCGGGGCAGGCAATCCCGCTGGTACCATTGTGAATGGTCTTGTGTATCACTTTAAAGATGAGCTAGCTAGCGGTTATGAAGATCTACGTCCCGGAATAGTACATCGATTGGATAAGGACACAACTGGCTTGCTAATAGTAGCCAAAGATGATAAAACCCAGGCGCTCCTTTCCCAACTATTCCAAGAAAAGAAAATAAAAAAGACATACCGCGCTATTTCGGTGGGTATTCCCACTAGCGATGCTGGTACGATTAGCACTAAATTAAATAGAAGCAAAACCAATCGTACTAAAATGACGGTTAGCAACACTGGTCGTCAGGCAATAACACACTATAAAGTTCTGAAAAAGTATGATTTTTTTTCCTACTTGGAAATAGAATTGGAAACAGGACGAACTCACCAGATACGTGTCCATTTTTCGCACATAAACTGCCCCATTTTGGGCGATCCTGTTTACTCTAGCCTGAAAAGAACGCTAACCTATCTGCCCGAGAATTTAAAAAAGAAGGCAAAATATCTTTTAGCCAACCATTTGCAAAGACAGGCTTTACATGCATTTAAACTACAATTCAGGCATCCTATTACCAAAAAAAACTTGCATTTGGAAACAAAATTGCCAGATGACATGCAGTATACCTTGCAA
Source organism: Candidatus Cloacimonadota bacterium (assembly GCA_030445745.1). Taxonomy (GTDB): domain Bacteria; phylum Cloacimonadota; class Cloacimonadia; order Cloacimonadales; family TCS61; genus JASUTE01. Next base: position 110,534 of record JASUTE010000003.1, on the reverse strand, counting down.
TGGCTGCAGAAGTTTTTTTACACCGAATAAAAAGGAGATTTTATGAATTGCAATAATAAAGAATTGAATTTACAGGAGTGTAATTGCTCCTATCCTTGTTCACGCCAGGGAGTGTGCTGTGAATGTATTCGTTCGCACTGGCAGCGAAGAGAATTGCCGGCCTGTTATTTCCCACCAGAAGCCGAAAAAACATACGATCGCTCTATAAGCTATTTCGTAGAACTTTATAATAGAGGCAAAATATGACTTTTCTAAAATCTTTATTATTTATAGTTTTTAATGTAGTCTTGGCTTATTGCCTTGTTTGTATTATTAAATTTATTTTATTTCGTCCTCGCCAACCAAAGTTCTGGTTTAAAAAACAAATTCCTCTAACTCCAGGTCTGGTACCTAAATACAGAAATATACTAATGGAAAAGATAGAAGTATCTCTGCACGATTACTTAACTGCCTGCCAAAACTATTCTCAAAACAATATGATAAGCGATTGGGAAGATCAGATCTACGAAAAAGCATGGCAGCAATTAGCTTCTTTGGAAGAAATAAAATTTCTGCCTTCCTTTATTAAAACAAAATTGCGTCACAGCGTTGCATTGCTGGTTTTTGAAATTACGCGTGGTTTTCTGCGTAGTTTTGTGCCCTTCTTACTACAAAAATTGAACGTAAAACACTATATTGCCCTCTTAGACGAAAAAATAAGTTTAGAGATTTTAGAGGAATATTTTAATAAATATGTTTACAAATATATGCTTATAGTAGTGCTTTCCTTCTATTTCTTAATCGGAATTGCAAATATGATATTTTTCTTAATAATACCAAAATAAGGAGACCTGAATGAAGAAAATTTTACTGATGATGGTAATTATGCCAGTTTTGCTTTTTGCGAAAGAGTACAATTTGCCAGATATGATAGAGATAGGAATGCAAAATTCCCACCAAATTCTTTCTCAGCAACAGGAATTGCAGAATGCTAAATCCAGTTTACGTAATAATTACTGGGAAATTTTGCCATCAGCTAATTTGAATGCTTCCAATAATAGATACGATAACAACGCCTGGACTAAAAGTGCTGGTTTTAGTATTTCTAAGAGTATTTATTTAAATGAACCTACCTATTTTAATATTCGTAGAGGTCTATTGAACAAAGAAAATGCGGAATATACCTGGCAAGATACTCGCAAACAGATTGCTTATAACATAGTTTCTTACTACCTAACTATTTTGGAAAGCAAGAAAGCTTTGCAAATACAACAAAAAAATATTGAGCTGCAAAAAAAAATAAAAAACCAGATAGAAATCATGTACGAAGTAGGTAAAAAATCTGAATTAGAGTTGCAACAAAGTGAAATAGATTTAATTGATTACGAAATTGCTGTGTTAGAAGCGAAGAATAGCTTGAAAACAAGTAGAAAAGAACTGTTTAATTATTTGAACATTGAAGATGATGGTTGGGAACTTAAAGAACCAGATATGCCCGAATACAAGTTGGTAGAGGATTTCAAAACCAATTTGGAGATTACCAGACAGCAAAACAATATTAAAAGCACTAAATTAAGCCTATTTGAACAAAAACTTAACTTCCTACCCTCCTTTTCTCTGGGCTACAGCTACAATTACGATAAACCCACTATTGCAGATTATAACGATTGGGATGATTATGAAGATTCTACTACGCTATCTCTTTCTTTTAGCTATTCTTTATTCGACCTTTTCCATAAATACGAAAATCATGGACAGCAAAAACGTAATTTAAAAATACAGCAGATAGCTTTAGATCGCACCCAGAAGAAATATCAAACAGAATTGGAGAATTTAAACAGCGATATAGCTACTTTGGAAAAATCTGTAAAACTTTACGAGAAAAAAATAACTTTGGCACGCAAAAATTTGGAAAAAGCTGAAGAGCAATTCAAGTTGGGCTTGATTAACTTGTTGGACTTAGATAAAAGCAGACTGGATTACTTAAATGCCCAGCTAAATTATAACAAAAATTATTATCAACTATTCCGCAAACAAGAAGAACGGAATTTGCTACTTTCACAAAAAATATTAGGTAGATGGTAGGAGCTTAAATGCGACGCAACAATGTAATTTTAATAATATTTTTGGTTTTAGTTGCTATAATCTTATATCAGCATTATAAAGAACCAGAACCGCGGGAATTACCCCAAGAATTACAGCAGGAGATGGAAGAAGAGGCTGTAGCAAAGTCAGAAAGCGCAGTTCAGCCAAGTTACAAACAGGAAGATTTACAGGTATTGGAAGTAACACGCCGAACAGCTATCACCAGAGCTGTAGAAAAAGTAGAGCCAACTGTGGTAAGTGTGAATGTAATTAAAACCCGCTATGTACGCCGGCGATTGAGTTTTTTCTTTGGTTTTTATGATGAAATACCGCAGAATATTAAAAGTATTGGTTCAGGCGTTATTTTTAGCAAAGAAGGTTATATTCTTACCAATGCGCACGTGGTAGAAGGAGCTACTAAAATCAAGGTTATTTTGGAAGATAATCGCCAGTTTGAAGCCGAGCTTATTGGAACAGACAGTATTTACGATATTGCTGTTTTGAAGATTGAAGGAAAGGACTTACCAGTAGCCAAACTGGGGAATTCAGATGACCTAATTATTGGTGAATGGGTGATAGCTGTGGGTAACCCTTACGGATTTCTGATAAAAGATAGCAAACCAAGTGTTTCGGTGGGAGTAATTTCGGCTGTGAACCGTGATTTTGCCCAGGATAGAAACGGCAAGATCTATCGGAAAATGATTCAAACTGATGCAGCTATTAATCCGGGGAATAGCGGAGGTCCACTAGTAAATATTTATGGCGAAGTTATTGGTTTGAACGCCTTTATTCTATCTGAATCGGGTGGAAATATCGGTTTAGGTTTCGCAATTCCAATAAATAGGGTAAAAAAACGCTCCCGCGAGTTGATTAAATATGGTGAAATCAGGCAAATATGGCTAGATTTCGGAGTTCAAGATCTAAATCCAGCCCTGGCGGAGTATTATGGTCTTTCCACTGATGAGGGAATTATTGTTACTTCCATTGACAAAAATACTCCTGCAGCTAAAGCAGGCTTGCAAAAAGGCGATATAATAGTAGCAATAAACGAATACAAGGTTACTGATGTAGAATCGGCGCAGTTAGCTGTTGCCGATATTACGGTAGGCGAAAGTATAGTTTTGCAGATAATAAGAGATGGAATAAATAAAGAAATAATAATAGAAGCTGTGGAGTATAAGTAGGAGAGAAGATGAAAAAATTTGCAATTATTATAGCAGTTATCATAGTAATTATAGTTTTAATTGCTATATTTTCAAAAGACAATACCGCTGAATCTACTGTAAAAATGAAAATTCAGACATACAAAGTTGGCAAAGGTGATATAACTATTAAACTGGAAGAAACAGGCGAGATAGAACCTATTAAACAAGTTGAAATTAAATCTAAAATATCTGGTAAGATCCTCAAATTTTATGTAGAAGAAGGTGATTATGTTCAAAAAGGAGACATAATAGCCGATGTGGAACCAGATTACAACCAGGCAGAAGAGATTGCCCGAATCAATACTAATCTGAAACTTTCGGAAATTAGATTGGAGAATGCTAGAGAAGAATTGCAGAAAGTAGAAAAACTGTATAAAAAGAATTATGTTTCCAAAGATGAATTAGATAATGCCCAAGATAATTTAATAGAAGCTAAATTAGATTATCAAAATGCTTTGCGTCAATCTGAATTAATCCAAGAGATAGAAACTATAGATAATGTTTCTAAACTAGTTTCACCAGCCTCAGGAACTGTTATCCAGAAGCAGGTTGAAGAGGGTGAAATGGTCGTATCAAGCACTGGTTCTTACAATGCTGGTACTGTAATAATGACTTTAGCCGATTTAGAGAGAATGATAGTAACCACTCGCATCAATGAAGTCGATATTTCCAAGATAGAAGATGCTCAAAAGGTTGAGATAAGAGTAGATGCTTATCCCTATTCCCAATATAATGGGAAAATTACTAAAATAGCCGCAATGGCAGTGGAATACAACAACGTTAAAGTATTTCCTGTGGAAATTGAGATATTGGACGTGGATGAAAAACTTAAACCCGGTATGACCGCTAACATCAGCATAATTGGCGAAGAAAAGCAAGATATTCTAGTTGTACCGATTCGTGCAATTTTTAGCGATCAAGATGGCGAAGATATAGTTTACCAAGTAAAAAACGACACCATTGCTGGCCCTAAATTTGTTAAAACTGGTATCAACGATTTTCAGCAGGTAGAAGTTATTGAAGGAGTTAGTTTAGGCGATACAATTTCCTTAACCAAGCCCAAAACACCTAACAACAATAATATGAATATCAGATTTGGTCATTAGGAATGAAAAAACGCTATGACCACCATCTTGAAGGAAGTTTGCAAATCTATTGGGATTTGGTGGAATTAAAATCTCTGTTGCGCCAGGGGTGGTTAAAAAGTGGAATAGACGCGAATATTTGCGAAAGTGTAGCCGATCACAGCTTTGGCACAGCTGTTTTGGCCTTGTTTTTATGCCCCGCTCATCTAAACAAACAACGTGTTTTGGAAATGGCTATTTTGCACGAAACCGGAGAAGTTATTACCGGAGATATAACACCGCACGATGGAATTTCTGAAAAAGAAAAAAACCATTTGGAAACAAAAGCAGTGGAAAAAATCTTCTCCCAATTGGAAAATTCCGAATATTGGTTGAATCTATGGCTGGATTTCGAGGAAGGCAGAACAGCCGAAGGCTGCTTTGTGAAGCAGCTTGATAAACTGGAAATGGCTTTTCAGGCAAAGATGTACAGTAAACTCACTGGAAAAGATATGGGTAAGTTTTACAAATCAGCTGAAAATGTTATGCAAGATAACACCTTGAAAAAGCTTTTAGAAAAAATAACGGATTGTTAGAGAATCTGCTTGAGCTCTCTGGTTCACTATAAATATGTGAAAATCTCTATGATGGCTTAATACTCAAATTTGGGAAACTAGTGCAAGGTTAGACAGAGAGAAACGAATTTAATAAAAAAGTTTTTTAGTCACGTAATCTGTAGTTTGCAAATCCGAAAAGTGAATAGATAGACTTTATGAGTAAAAGAAAATTAGCCAAAAATGCTGGATCGATGTCTTTAGCTGTGTTCATAAGCCGTATATTGGGTTTAGTGCGCGACATAGTTATGACCAGCTTTTTCGGTACTTCCTATGTAGCAGATGCTTTCCAGGTAGCATATCAAATTCCCAATTTATTACGTAAACTTTTTGGCGAAGGTGCGCTTTCGGCAGCTTTTGTACCTATCTACAACGAAGTAGGCATAAAAAAAGGCCGCAAATATCAAGTTAACTTTGCCATAAACGTGCTTTCACTGCTCTCTTTAGCTTTGCTAATTTTATCTGGCTTGGGAATTTTGCTGGCACCCCTAATAGTTCGAGTTTTAGCTCCCGGTTTCGGGGAACAAACTTATTTACTTACTTTAAAGCTCACTCGCATTATGTTTCCCTATCTCTTTCTCATCGGTTTATCTTCTACCCTTATTGCTATTTTGAATTCGCATGATTACTTCTTTTTGCCTGGGTTAACTTCTGCCTTTTTAAATATAGGAATGGTGGGCAGCCTGGCGCTATATATTCTTCTGAAAGATGCACAGACTGTTGAGCAGCAAGTTACTGTGTGGTCTTATGGTGTGGTAATTGGTGGAGTGTTACAAACAATTGTTAATTTTCCACTGTTGAAAAGGTTGGGATATCGTTTCAGATTGAATTTCAGCTTAGCAGCAGGTGGCTTAAAAGCTGTTTGGCAGCGTTTTTTACCAGGAGTTTGGGGTTTGGCAATTCGCCAGGTGAATTTGGCAGTGGATTTAATTTTAGCTTCTACTTTGGCTACAGGAAGTATAGCTGCGTTGAACTATGGTAATAGGCTTATGCAGTTACCGCTGGGGATATTTGGAATTACCGCTGGTGTGGTGGCCCTGCCAGCCTTTTCCCGCTATTTTGCTCAAAAAAAATGGGAAACCCTAGCCGATGAGCTACGATTTTCGATAATTTCGCTTAGTTTGATAATGTTACCTGTAACAGCAATTTTGGCTGGTTTAGGGAAAGATATTATCCGAGTTATTTTTATGCGAGGTGCTTTTGGACAACATTCTTTAGACATGACTAATGCAGCTCTGGTTTTTTATTCACTTGGTCTGGTTTTTTACGGGCTTAATCGGCTTATTATTCCTATCTACTATGCCAACAAAGATACCAAAACTCCTGTAAAAATTTCAGCTTTTATAGTGGTTATAAACATCAGTTTGAACATAATTTTTATGAAATTTTTGCAACACGCTGGCCTGGCTCTGGCTACTTCGGTTTCTGCTCTTATTCAATTTGGTGTACTGCTCATGTTTTTAAGAAAAAAAATACCACAAATACGTATTCCATCTATGAAAAAATCTATTGCAAAGATTTTGCTAATATCACTATTTATATTTGTATTCCTTAGTTTGGCAAATTACTACTACCTGGCAGCCAGTTTCTGGCAGGCACTGCTTAAAATTGCCATTTTGGGAATAATGAGCCTGCTAATTCTGGTAGCAGGTATAAATATTTTAAAAATTGAACATGGAGATATTATAATAAAACGAATATGGCAGAAAATTCTGAGAAAATAAAACAAAAACTGGCATTATTGCCCGCTAAACCGGGTGTTTATCTGATGAAGAATTCCCAAGATAAAGTAATTTATGTGGGTAAGGCAAAAGTGCTAAAAAATAGGGTAAGAAGTTACTTTACCACTGGTAATTTGGATAGAAAAACTAGCAAGTTGGTGAAAAATATAACCGATCTGGACTACATTATCACCAGTTCTGAACAGAGTGCTTTGGTTTTGGAAAACAACCTGATAAAAAAATACAAACCACGCTACAATATCTATCTACGTGACGATAAACAATATCCGTTCATCAAAGTAACTACAAATGAGGATTTCCCGCGAATAATAAAAACCAGGCGATTGGTGAAAGATGGTAGCCGTTATTTTGGACCATACACAGACGGTAGAGCTTTGAATAGAACTCTGCGTACTATGGAATGGATCTTTGCCTTGCGTACCTGCAAAAGAGAGATCGTAGCTGGTGGTAAGCTTTACAAAAGAGCTTGTATGAACTATCAGATGGGGTTATGCCCAGCGCCCTGCATAGGCAAAATAAGCAAAAAAGAATACCGTCAGGTGGTGAATAATGCTATTAGATTCCTCAAAGGGAAAAATCAGGAAGTTATAGAAGATCTTAAGCAGCAAATGCAAGAGCTTGCTGCTTCCTACCAATATGAAAAAGCAGCTGAAGTGCGTGATAAAATTTCCAATATTCAAAAATTAAATCGTTCCTCCAGTCTTTTCTTTTCCGACCTGAAAGACCGCGATGTAATAGGTCTTTACAAAGAAGAAAACAAAGCTGCTGTGGCTATTTTGAAAATTTTGGGTGGAAAGCTTCTGAATAAACAGATCTATCCGCTAGATAATATAAAAGATAGTGGTTTGCCGGAAATAATGGAAGCATTTTTAACCCAGTATTATGCTGAAAAACTGGATAATTTGCCGTATCAAATCATTGTGCAGGTTGAACCACATAATTTTGCCGATCTGAATGAGATCTTGCGTAAAAAATTGCATGTGCCCCAACGGGGCGAAAACCGTTTGATATTGAAAATAGCGCGCGAAAACGCTTTTAACTATGTGGAAGAACAGAAGTTGAAACATTTGCGTAAAAGCAATCGTACTATTTTCCCAGTGAAAGAGCTGAAAGACAAACTGCAGCTTTCTAAATTGCCCCGCAAAATGATCTGTGTGGATATTTCCACTATTCAGGGTAGCGATACGGTGTCCTCCGTTGTGTACTTTCAAAATGGCAAACCCAAAAAGAAAAATTATCGACATTTTATTATGAAAACAGTGCAGGGACAAGACGATTTTGCTTCCATGATAGAAACCCTACAGCGCTATTTTAATAAGTTGGAAGAAGCTGATAGGCCAGATCTCATCGTTATTGATGGTGGTAAAGGCCAGCTTAGTTCTGCCTATAAAGTGGTGAAAGCTCAAAATTGGCAGGTTGAGCTTATTTCGCTGGCAAAACGTATCGAAGAAGTATTTGTACCAGGCCAGAAAGATTCCATAATATTACCACGGAATTCAGCGGCATTGCGGCTTTTGGTTCATATTCGCGATGAAGCGCATCGCTTTGCTATTACTTTTCATAGGAAAAGACGCAAAACGCGCACACTCACCAGCCAGTTAGACCAAATTAAGGGTGTAGGTGAACATACTAAATTCATTTTATTGAAAGAATTTGGGTCTATAGAAAATATAAAAAAAGCTGATGTAAAAGAATTGATGAAGACAAAAGGAATTGGTGAGAAAACAGCCAAATTAATAAAGGAGAATTTAAAATGAAAACAAAATCTGTAATAATGAACAAACCAGATATGGAGCGCAGTTTGCAGCGCATGGCACTAGAGATCTTGGAGAAAAATTCCGGACTGGATAATGTTTATTTAGTGGGAATTCGCAGCCGCGGAGTGCCAATGGCCCAAAAAATAGCCCAATACCTGAAGCAAATTGAAGGGGAAGAGGTGGAAGTAGGAATTTTGGATATTACTCTGTACCGCGATGATCTTTCCCAGATCGCTGAAAGTCCTGTTCACAAAGATACGATCATTAATTTTGATATCAAAAATTCTATCATAGTGCTGATAGATGATGTACTTTATACTGGTAGAACGGTACGTGCTGCTATAGACGGGTTACTTTCTTTTGGCAGACCACAAAAGATTCAATTGGGTGTGCTAATAGACCGTGGACACCACGAGATGCCAGTGAAAGCAGATTTTGTGGGCAGAGAAGTTCCTACTTCGCAATCGGAAGTTATAAAAGTTGCTTTTGAGAGCACAGACGGAGAAGAGAATGTGAAGATAATGCAAAAGTAAAACCTGTTCTGACTGGCAAAGCTGGTTTGAATAATTTAGTTTATTTTACTACAAATTCGATGGGGGTGATGCCAGCGATATTATCGGCAATAGGGCAACGTTCGTCTATTTCATTTACGAATTTTTCCTTTTCTTCCTTGCTCATATCGGCTTCAATAGTGGTTATCACTTTTATTCCTTGGAAACCAGCGCGATAGTATTTGCTTTTGCCCATCAGGATTTCCAGATCTAAATCGCCTTCTATCTTCACGCTAATACCACGTAAGTAGATGCAGTTGAAAGTGATTCTTTGGTTACCAGAAACTCTTACTGGCTAGAGTTTGCTGGCTGCTCTTTTCATTTACATATTCAGCTTCTTTATCGCTAAGATCGTAGAATATGGGATTATTCAGCAAAAAAACAAATTCAGGTCTTTTTCACCACATTATGCCTGCATATGCATAATGACAGAGATCCTTTGCTAGCTGTTAATTTTTTCAAAATTTAGTAGGAAGCTTTTGCGCCACAAGCTACCATTATATCCGCCCAATCCATTTTTTGCTATAATTCTGTGGCAGGGAATAATAATTGGTAACGAGTTGCTAGCCAAAGCCTGGCCCACTGCTTGGGCGCTGTTGGGTTTTCCTATTTTTTTAGCCAATTCGCCATAGCTAATGGTGTGGCCATATTCTATTTGGGAAGCAGCTGTCAGCACCTGTTTTTGGAAATCACTGCCATTAATTTTATAAGGAAGGTCAAATTTGCGAATTTTACCTTTAAAATAGGCTTGCAGCTGTTTTTCTGCTTCTTTTAATAGTGGATTTTTCAGTGATTGGGAAGCGGACGCAAATCTCAGTTCAACCAAAATATCATCTTTAGCTACTAGCGAGAGGTGACCTAGCGGTGAGGTAAAACTGCTAAGATATTTCATTTAGATAATCTAAAATAATTGGTTTAGAAGTCTCTACCAGTTGTTTTAGTTTATTAAATTCGGCTTGTTTCAAGGTTCCGGTCGGCGAGGTCATGAACAGATTTTTGTTAAATTCCATAGCGATGCAGATAACTCGATTGGGAAAAGTGTGATGCAACCAGCGGGGAAAATAGCCCCCGGGGTAGAAGCCGTCCAAAATTACCTGTTTACTATTGTTATAGCCAGCTTGATAGTGCTGTTGCAGCTTGGTAGCAATAGGGTAGAATCGGGGCTGCAAGTTGCTGCGCCCAACCATTATGTCGGGGTAACCATTTTCAGTTCTGGCATTAAAACTATGGAAATCGTAGACAAACAGCACAGGGAATTTTAGCAGCAGCCGGTTAATGTAATGTTCCACCTTATGGTAGAATCTGTGGTAGAAACCAGCAGCTTGAACCAGCTCGGAGCTATTCAGCGGCTGCTGCAGCACCGCTAAACCCCAAGCATCTTCCGGCTTTTGGTAAATAAAGCGGTGCGGACGGCGGTTCACATCTGCCACAAAGCGGCTGGTTACTACCTGTATGCTATTCCCAAAACTTGCGGTAAGAAGCTCCGTAAATGGATCTTCTTCAGCAAAACGTTGCTGATCACTTACGTTTATTTTGCGCTGCAGCTTTTTGGTAAGCTTGTGCCCACTGTGAATGCTGGCTGCTACCAAAGGCTGGGAATAATCGAATTTAAATTTCATAAAACAAAAATAGCTAAATTAGAGTTTATCTGTCAAATGAAAAATGTATTTCGGGCGTGATGGGGTGATATTACATTGGTAAAAGTTTAATATTTATTTTGAAAAATTGAATTTACTTATAAAATTTACATTGACATTCATAAGTTTAATAAATAATTTAAAAAATAAATTTGGAGGAAAAATGCAAATAGCAGACCTACAATATCGCACAGTGTGGTGGCAAGATGGTGCCATAAATATAATCGACCAAACCAGTTTACCCTTTAATTTCAAAGTTCTGCAGTTAACCACCGTAGAGCAGGTGGCCCAGGCTATACTGCAAATGCAAGTACGCGGAGCGCCGGCAATTGGTGCTACCGGTGGTTTTGGTTTAGCTCTGGCAGCCAGGCTAGCTCCAGCTAAAAATTTTGCTGAATTTATAAAAAAAAGTAAAGAAACCCTGTTAGCCACACGTCCCACCGCTTTCGATCTTAGTTATGCGCTAAACCAGGTGGAAGCAGCTATTGCGCAGAGCCCAGCTGACTCTGCTGCCACAGCATTGCAGGCAGCCCAGGCTTTTGCCGATAGTAATGTGCAAGCTTGCCGCCAGATAGGCAAGCTGGGCGCAGAGCTCATACAGCCCAACTTTCAAATTTTAACCCACTGCAATGCTGGTGCTTTGGCCACAGTGGACTTTGGCACAGCGCTGGCGCCTATTCGTTTCAGCAAACACAGAAACATCTTCGTTTACGTCGATGAAACCCGCCCGCGCTTGCAGGGCAGCCGGCTTACAGCTTTCGAGTTAGAACAGGAAGGTATTCCTCATGCCATTATTGCCGATAATGCTGCTGGCTATTTTATGCAAACCGGTCAGGTAGATATGGTAATAACCGGCGCCGACAGAGTTGCCCTTAACGGCGATGTGGCCAACAAAATAGGCACCTACGAAAAAGCAGTTGTTGCCAAAGCAAACAATATTCCCTTCTACATTGCTGCTCCGCTTTCTACCATCGACTTTAGCTGTGCTAGCGGTGCTAAAATTCCCATTGAACAGCGAGCTGATGAAGAAATAAGTTATATTGAAGATAAACTTATTGCCAACCCCAATTCGCCAATTCAAAATCCAGCTTTCGATATAACACCCGCCCGCTACATAACTGGCATTATCACCGATAAGGGCATCTTTAGACCAGAGCAGATAAGGCATTTGCAAAAATGAGCGAAAAATACATTGGCACCAAATTTACTACTAATTTTCTTAGCCAGCAACCAGTGCAGCATTCGCAAATCTCGGAATTAAAAAAATGGTGTAGTATCTTTGCCCAAAAGGGGCTTTCACCAGCTCTACCCGGTGGCGGTTTTGGTGGTAACCTTAGTTTCCGCTGCTCAAATGGCTTCATAATCACAGCCACAGGTGCCAATCTGCAAAATATCTCTGCTTCCCAACTGGTTTTAGTAAAAAAAATCAAAGGAAACACTGTATTTGTGGAAGGCAAGCAGCAGCCCTCTTCCGAAGCTATTTTGCACTATGCGCTTTACACCAAACGGCCAAAGGTAAATGCTATTTTCCATGGACATAACCTGCTGAATTCCAAACTAATTTCCCAATACAATATTCCTATAACTGCAAAAAAACAGCCCTATGGTTCCTATGCCCAAATTAAAGAAGTACTAAAGATCTGTGCTAACTATGATATTTTGCTTATCAAACAGCATGGTTTTATTTCTATGGCAGCTAACATGAATAGTGCTGGCAAACAAATTTTAGATATTATTGATAAAGGGTAGAGATCAAAAGCGAAACACCAGCAACAAGCATATACTGGAAATTTTTAGTGAATGAGTCTAATTTTCTGGAGAATATTTATCGTTTTACCAGATCGTTTGCAACTTTTCTGGCATTGGCTATTATCTCTTCTTCTCCTTCCACATGCCGATTTTGCATTAAAACTTTGCCATCGCATATAGTCGTATCCACACAACTGCCATTTGCTGAATAAACTATATCCGAGATCAAATTAAAACCTGGAACCAGGCTTACAGCATCCAAATTGACCAGAATAAGGTCAGCTAACTTGCCTACAGCGATTTCACCAGCTGGTATAGCAAAAATTTTAGCTGCATTCAAGGTAGCCAACTGAAAAACCTGCTGAGCATTGGCCTGCTGTGGGTCACGGCTATTTACCTTGTGCAGTAAAGAAGCTATTTTCATCTCTTCGATAATATCCAAATTATTATTGGAACTAGTGCCATCAGTGCCCAAACAGGTTAAAATATTCATTTCCAATATCTTAGGAAGTGGCATAATGCCAGAGCAAAGTTTCATATTAGAAGCTGGGGTATGGACTATCTTAACATTATTTTCTGCTAATAACTCCAATTCTCGTTCATCTAACCAAATAGCATGTGCTACAACTAAATTAGGGCCTAAAAGACCTAAGTCGTGTAAATATTCCACTGGTCTTTTACCAAATTTTTGCAGACTTTGCTCTACTTCGTTTTGGGTCTCGGATAGGTGGGTATGAATAAGTAAATTATGTTCTTTGGCAAAATCGCGCAGCCAAATTAATGTATCTTTGGAAACTGTGTAAATAGCATGAGGAGCAACCGCATATTGAATTCTGCTGCTATATTTTCCGCTTTCTTCCAGTAATTTTTGCACTAATATTTTGGCAGCTTGCATATCTTTCTTTTGAAAATTGTCTATCAGAGCTGCCGCTACCACTCCGCGCAGTCCCATCTCTTCTGCAGCTCTGGCTGTACCATGAAAGTGCCAGTACATATCATTGAAAAATGTTGTTCCACTTTTTATCATTTCCAAAAAAGCTAGTTTACTACCCCAATAAACATCATTTTCAGTCAGCTTGGCTTCCAAAGGCCAAATTTTATTCTGCAACCAATCCATCAGGGCCATATCATCGGCATAACCTCGCAACAAATTCATAGCAGCATGGGAATGTCCATTCATCAAAGAAGGCAAAGCAGCCATGCCAGTCCCGTCTATTATAGTATCTGCCTCCCAATCTATGTTAGGTGCTATCTTTTTTATATATTTTCCTTGAATAAAAATATCTTGCTCAATCTCATTCAATTTTGCATTTTTAATTAAAATACTCATAAAAATTCCTTTCTAACTGAGAGTAAGATCTTAAAATATTGTTTATTTGTCCATTTTTTTCTAATTCCCATTAACGAAGAAAATAAAAATAATTTGTTAAAAAAGGAAAGTCATTTAGATTTTTGATTGACAGAATAGCAGATGTATAAGATTAATTCAAGAAGTAGGATTTCAATGAGAATAGTTGTAACTAGTTATAATTAAAAGAATTAAGGAGAGAAGATGAGTAAAAAACGTGTATATTTATTCGGCGATGGCAAAGCTGAAGGTAAAACAGAGATGAAAAACCTTTTAGGTGGTAAGGGAGCTAACCTAGCGGAGATGAACTTGGTTGGTGTACCTGTTCCTCCTGGTTTCACCATCACTACAGATGCCTGCATTGAATACAATGAATTAGGTGAAGAAAAAATCAGAGCATTGCTTAAAGATGAAGTTGAGGCAGGTATTCGCAACATCGAAAAGCTGATGGGCGCTAAATTTGGCGATCGTGAAAACCCCTGTTTGGTTTCTGTCCGTTCCGGTGCGCGTGTATCTATGCCAGGTATGATGGATACAGTATTGAACTTAGGTTTGAATGACCAAGCTGTAGAAGGACTGGCAAAAAAATCTAATAATGAACGTTTTGCCTGGGATTCCTACCGCCGCTTTGTGCAAATGTACGGGGATGTGGTTTTAGGACTTAAACCCAGCTCCAAAGAAGATATCGATCCTTTTGAAAAAATTATTGAAGATATAAAAGAAAAAAAAGGTGTAGAAAACGATATCGAGTTGGATACAAAAGATTTGCAAGAACTGGTAATTCGCTTTAAAAAAGCTATCAAAGACAATACCAATCAAGAATTCCCAGAAGATCCATGGGAACAACTTTGGAAAGCAATTTTTGCTGTGTTTGGAAGCTGGAACAATCCGCGCGCTCAATACTATCGCAAAATCAACAAAATTCCCCACGATTGGGGCACAGCTGTAAATGTACAGGCAATGGTTTATGGAAATATGGGTGATAAATCTGCTACCGGTGTAGCTTTCACTCGCGATGCTGCAACTGGAGAAAATATCTTCAATGGTGAATACCTTATCAATGCTCAGGGTGAAGATGTTGTTGCTGGAATTAGAACTCCACAACAGATCACCAAAGAGGGTTCGAAACGCTGGGCAAAACTTCAAGGTATTTCCGAAGAAGAAAGAAAAGAAAAATATCCTTCATTGGAAGAAGCAATGCCCGAAATATACAAAGAATTGGATGACATCCAACAAAAATTGGAAGAACATTACAAAGATATGCAAGATTTGGAATTCACCATTCAGGAAGGTAAACTGTGGTTGCTGCAAACCAGAACTGGTAAACGTACTGGTGCTGCCATGGTACGCATGGCTATGGAAATGCTTGAAGAGGGCATGATCGATGAAAAAACGGCTGTGAAAAGAGTAGAACCAAATAAATTGGATGAACTTCTACACCCTATTTTTGAAGATAAAGCTCTGAAAAGTGCTGAAGTAATTACCAAAGGTTTACCAGCCTCTCCCGGGGCAGCAACTGGCCAAGTAGTATTCTTTGCCGATGAAGCTGGTAAATTCGATAACTCTATCTTGGTCCGTATAGAAACTTCCCCCGAAGATTTGGAAGGGATGAATCTGGCCAATGGTATTCTAACAGCTCGTGGTGGCATGACTTCGCACGCTGCTGTGGTTGCCCGTGGTATGGGTAAATGCTGTGTTTCAGGTGCTGGTCATATTAAAATAAATTATCGCACACGCGTTATGACTGTTGATGGAAAAGAATTACACGAAGGAGACTGGATCTCTTTGAATGGTACTACAGGCGAAGTTTATAAAGGAGAAGTTGAAACTAAAGATCCGGAATTATCTGGTTACTTTGGTCAACTTATGGAGTTATGCGAAAAATATACCAAGATGTATGTACGCACCAATGCCGATACTCCCCACGATTCCCAAGTTGCTCGTAAATTTGGTGCCAAAGGAATCGGCCTCACTCGTACAGAACATATGTTCTTTGAAGGTAGTAGAATTAAAGCTATGCGCGAAATGATATTGGCAGATGATGAAGCAGGCCGCAGAAAAGCTTTAGAAAAACTTCTGCCCTTCCAAAGAGAAGACTTTGAAGGTATATTCGAAGCTATGAGTGGATACGGCGTTACTATTCGTTTACTTGACCCACCCTTGCACGAATTTGTTCCCAATGAAGAAAAAAATCAGCAGGAAATGGCTAAAGAACTTGGTGTAGATGTAGAAAAAATCAAAGCAAAAGTTGATTCTCTGCATGAAGTTAACCCAATGTTAGGCCATCGTGGCTGCCGTTTAGGAAACACCTATCCCGAAATCACCGAAATGCAGGTACGCGCTATAATCGAAGCAGCGATAAATGCCAAAAAAGCTGGCCACGATGCTCGGCCCGAAATCATGGTACCACTTATTGGCACAGTAGAAGAATTCAAGATGCAGGCTGAAATTATTAACGAAACAGCACAGAAAGTATTCGATGAAACTGGCGAAAAAGTCGATTATCTGGTAGGAACCATGATAGAAATTCCTCGTGCAGCTTTAACTGCCGATAAAATAGGCGAAGTTGCCGATTTCTTCAGTTTCGGAACCAACGACCTTACCCAGATGACCTTTGGCTACAGCCGCGATGATGTAGGCAAATTCTTGCCTATCTATCTGGAAAAAGGCCTCCTAAAAGTTGATCCATTCCAGGTTCTTGACCAAACTGGTGTAGGACAACTGGTTGAAATGGGTACAGCAAAGGGCCGCAGTACTAACCCAGAACTTAAAGTTGGTATCTGTGGTGAACACGGTGGCGAACCTAGCTCGGTAAAATTCTGTCACAGAGTAGGGATGAATTATGTAAGCTGTTCACCCTATCGTGTGCCAATTGCCCGTTTAGCAGCTGCTCAGGCAGCAATAGAAGAACAAGAAT
This sequence comes from Candidatus Cloacimonadota bacterium, assembly GCA_030445745.1. Taxonomy (GTDB): domain Bacteria; phylum Cloacimonadota; class Cloacimonadia; order Cloacimonadales; family TCS61; genus JASUTE01. Next base: position 93,886 of record JASUTE010000003.1, on the reverse strand, counting down.
AATAGCTTACAAGCATAAAAAATGCCTTCCGAAACTTCGGAGGGCTTTTTTATTTCCTAGAAGATTATTCTATTTTTGTACCTCTTCCCTCTTTAGTGCCAGGCGAACTATTGTAAACTTCCACCACGTTATAAACAACTGCTGGGAATATTTTGTCGAACTTGCCATGGAAATAACTATGCATCAAATTCACAAATTTAACCACATTATTTTCATATTCGGTTAGATTACTATTTTCCGGGTGCAGTAAGTAGCTTATTGTTTTCAATTTAAAAGTAGGAATATCCATAAATACAATAACAGATACAGGATTTGCCATCTGGTTCAGGAAAGTTTGGGTTCCTCGGGTAGGAGTAGAATACAGCTCCAAAGAAACTTGTTTGGTAGTATCCCAAGTTTCGTCACCTTGCTGGTAGAGCTCTTTTAAAATATCCAATTTAGCTGGCATCTCATCATCAATAGTGGTTTCTAAAAGTTCTATCACTTCTGCCATTTTTTCTGGTTTAGGAAGATATCCCATTCCTTTTACAGCATTATTCAGCTTGAATTGGGAATCTGCCCGCTGATAGCCATAGGTAGCCACAATACCATTGTGTGGCCCAGCCAAGGAAGGCAGCTTGCCCTTCCTAATATTTTCCAAAGTTTGCTGGCGCTTACCTAAACTCCATTCTAAAAATTCCTCTGGTAGATTGGTAATTTCATACAACTGCCATTTACCAGAAATATTGGCTCGGATTAAGCCTTTATCTAAGTTGCTGGCATCCACGCGGGTTTGCACAAAAGTGCTATCTTGCCAAAATTCCTCGCCCCAGCCATTTTGCTGTCCTGCTTCCTGGTTTGTGCAGGCAGCCAGCAGAATTAGCAAAAACAAAGCTATTGCAATTCTTTTCATTGTAAATCCTCTCTCTTCTTTAATAATTTATCCAATTCTTGTTTAGTTTGCTTGTAGTTTTTGTGAACTATACCATTAAAACCAAATTTGCGGGCAGCTTCTATATTTTCAGCTTTATCATCAATAAAAATTGTCGATTCGGGAATTAGGTTAAACTTTTGGCAAGCAATTTGGTAGATCTGCGGATTTGGTTTTACTATTCCCAGCTTGTAGGAAAGCAATAATCTATCCTGGAAAAAATGAAGTTCAGGAAAATTATTCCAAATATATGGAAAATGAATCTCGTCTGTATTGGACAGAATATAAACCGGATATTTTTGGCTTAGCTCTTCTGCTAAGGCTATCATCTGCTGATTGGCACTAAATAGATTTGTCCAGATTTTTTTGAAATTACTTACAGAAACTTGCAGATTCCATTTTTTATTCAATTCATAAATAAAATCTTCTACCGAAATTTTGCCCGCTTCAAAATGTTTTATCACCTTTTTAGCTTTTTTTAGGTCAATTTGACTGGGAACATAGCCCAATTTCTGATAAAAAACCTCAAAATCAACATCAATAAGCACATTCCCCAAATCAAAGATAATATTTTCTATCTGCATAAGTTATCTTTCCAAAATTATGGTTACCGGGCCATCATTTGTCAGTTCTATTTTCATATCAGCAGCAAACTTACCCAGTTTAGGTTTATTTCCCAACTCCTCCAATTTGGCGGCAAATTCATGGTAAAGTTCTTCTGCCAGTGGTGGCGCAGCAGCATTAGCGAAGCCAGGGCGGTGACCCTTGCGGCAATCAGCATACAAAGTAAATTGTGAAACCAGCAAGATCTGTCCACCAATATCCTGCACAGAAAGGTTCATTTTGCCATGCTGATCTTCAAAAATACGCAGGCCAATCACTTTTTTGGCCAACCATTCTAGCTGTGTGAAACCATCTTCTTTTCCCACACCCAAAAATAACAGCAATCCTGGCCCGATTTCTGAAATCAGCTCACCATCTACTTTTACAGTAGCTTCTTTTACTCGTTGTAGTACTATTTTCATGTTTGCTTTTGGTAATTTTGTGGGAAAAGAAGATGTTCCACACTCTCGATAATAATATGCAATGCTAGCATCTGCAATTCCTGGATGCGAGCTGTATCTGCACCAGGAAAAACGATTTCCAGATCTGCTTTTCCTTTCATCTGGCCACCGGTTTTTCCTAAAAAAGTTATGGTTAAAAGCCCATCTTCTTTAGCAGTTTGCAATGCTTTGGATACATTTTGTGAATTTCCGCTGGTAGAAATTCCGATAAAAACATCTCCAGGGATGCCATAAGCTTGCACTCCGCGGGCAAAGATCTCGTCGAAACCGTAGTCGTTGCCAACACAGGTAATGTGGGCTGCATCTGTAAGCGGAATAACGGGCAATGCTTTCCTATCTTGTTGAAAGCGGCCAGTAAATTCTTCGGCAAAATGGATAGCATCGGCAGCACTACCGCCATTTCCACAGATAAGAACTTTATTCTTATTTTGGAAAGCAGCAGCAATTTTGGTACTGATCTGCTCAATTTTTATCAGGTTGCTTTCTTCATTGATAAATTGTTTTACACATTTATAAGCGTTGTTCAATGAATTTTCGATATTTTCCAGCATAATTTCTCCCATTCCAATAATTGTACTAAGATTACATTTTAAATTCTAAAGGCAAGTAATTTTTTAAAATTCAGCTTTCAGTTCTACCTGCAGTTCATGTTTATCTTTTTGGTTAGGGAAACTTTCACCAGTATATTCCAAATTTGTAGAAGTGTAGCTGTTTATCTGATAGTTCCAGCTTGCCTTCCATTTCCAAATGTCTCCTTCCCGCTTTTCGGGTAAATAACCAAGAAAACTAGAACCATCTCGCCAATTCCTCCTATACGAGAGGCGGGCTACAAAACGGTACTTTTGGTTACCGAAATATGTTATATTTTCACTTACATCCCAACTTTTCAGAGTATAGTCCTCATCCTCTAATCTATTTTCTCCTGCTTCTCTATCGTAGTTAATCGCTGTATTCAAAATAAATTGAGTGCGTAGTTTGCTGCGAATATCCAAGTTTAATGAATGTGCCGAGATATCGGAATTGTAATAGGAATCTTCTTCCTTGCTTTTAAAATAGGAAAGCTCGATATCATGTCCGCTTATGAAGCGTGAGCGCAAACTAGTTTCCCACTCCGAAAGCAAAGATTCTTCCCGGTTCTGATAACGGTTATCTAAACTTTTTTGATGCTGATAAGCTATTTTGCCAGTTAATTTGCGGTGCCAAATATCGAGCCATACAGTTTGGTAGAAATTAGTTTTACCATACAGGGTTGAATTGGGTTGCATTAAATATTCAGGTTGCAACAAATAAACAGAAGTTTTATGAGTACTTTTGGAATTTTCTGATACCAAAAGATTTGTCTCAGCTTCAAAGCGACGCCAAAAACTATTGGTTACTTTAGCCGGTTTCAAATATAAGTTGAAATTGGCATTAACTTCTATGGAAAGTTGTGGATTATCGTAATCTACTTCAGTAATTTCCCAAATATATTCACCATCCTCAGCATAAGTGCCAGTGCTGTCGTAAAGTCCATATTCTTCACCAACATATACCAATTCTCGCTGTTTGGGATAAAACTCTACATTTTGCAGTGAGTAGTCCATATTGGAAGCTAGCGCATCATTCCAAAGTGAATTGGAAAGGCGGATTTCGGCCATGTCATAAGTGTCCTTGTGAGTGTCTCTACGCGCTAAATCAATATTTATTTGATGAGATTGCGTATTCCAAAATGTTTGAAAACCATAAGTATTAGCTTGTAACTTATTTTTCCAAACTGTATTCAAAGAATCGGTGGTTTCTTTAGTCCAATGGACACTGACTGAAAATTTATTATCATCAGTATAAGAAATTCTGCTATTCCAATTGTTCTGTTTTTCTCCGTTGTATTCAAGGCTAGCGCTATCATTTGTTTTTTTCTTGTAAAAATAACCTGCGTTCCAAACTATCTTTTCCCAGTCGTAAGTAGTTTTTATATTGTGCTGTAAAAGTTCTATCTGGTTCGCTCCGCTAATATTCAGGTTGTTATCTTTGTAATGTTGTTGCCAGGTTAAAAAATCATACTCCAATTTTGGTAAATAGAATCTTTGCCTGCTACTTAGCTTTGAGTTCACATACTTTTGTGTTACTTTTTGCGCATCTTTGTATTGTAAATTTATGGCAGGCTGCAATTGATTCAGTATATCTGCTTGTAGATCCAGCTCATATTCATTCACAGTCAGAGAATCTGGCAGTGAATTTAATTGATAATTTTGTATGGCAGAAGTAAGAGGAGCAAAAGTCTCTAAGTTATCTTCTGTTCTTCTGAAAGCGAGAGTTAAATGGGGATTTAGTTTATCCCAATTTGGCAAAATTTGCAAGTCTGTATAGGTGGCTAACCCAAAATTATCTCCATCGTCTACTTCAGAAAAAGTATTCTTATCAAAATTGGAAAGCAGCGATTCCATATTTAGTTGCCACCAATTGTGCTGATATGACAAAGCAAAATCGTAGTTAGCTTGAAACTGGGGCGGCACAAGTTGTTTGATAGGCAGGTATGTTCCCTGATTCTCTCCTACATAAACATAGCCTTCATCTGCTGGCTCATAATCGCCGCCACTTCCCACATAACTGAAATGGATATTGAAATCTCCTTCGCCTTCGCTACCTACATATTGGTAATAAACTTCGTCTTCCTGCTGAACCTGAATATACAAACCTGTACCCGGTTCTACCTGTGTTACTCCGCTAACCCAAACTTCGTCATCGCCTGCTGCTTGCAAAGCTTCTTTATCACTTTCGGTAAAACTCTGCTGCAGTGGATTATCTTTGTCATCATTCTGAATAATGATATGAGAATTAAGTTTTAATCTCTCCGAAATACCCAAAGTAGAGGTGTCCAGTTCTGTAGCTGCCAGATACATATTCTGTCTGTATTCTTCATCGGAATATTGGAAATCTACTTGGATGAAAGAGTTGGAATTAATAAAATGCTGATTGGTAAAAGTGATACTACCTTCAGCATAATCGATAGTATAATCGGAACCCCGTTGCATTTGCTTTCCATTTAAAAATACATTTTCAGAGCCAGATACCACTTGCACGCCATTCATATTTTTAGCAGAAAGGTAGTAAGGTCCCTGTTTCCCTTCAATTCCATTAAAAGTATTGGTTGTCTGCTTGCCTTTGGAAACAGCTAAAGCTGCCATAGCTTTATTTTTCCCTAGCCATTCCGCTTTTAAGCCTTCAAATCTTGTTTGGAAATTAATAAAATGAGTATTATGAAAACTGGCTTCCAAATCGCCAAAAGAAATTCCATATTTTTGGCCATACAAACGTAGATAAACTTTATCCAAATTACTAATTTCGCGAGTGTCACCCTCTGGTGTTATAGGCGATTGACTGTCGGTGAGCTGTGCCGTTATAAATAGATTTTCTCCTAGTTTACCATCTATTTTAAGGAAAAGGGATTGATCGAGAGTAAAATCTTGGTTGTTGGCAACTGAGATCTTAAAAGTCTTGTTACCGGTAATATTGAGCTGAGTATCATCGTATATTTCTTCTAAAAAAGGCTTTTTGATTTGGATTTTTTTATTATTTGTGATAGGTTGTGATTTGTAAACCGCATATTCCTGCAACAATTCCTGTGGATAAATAGCATACTCTAATCGCACGAAACCAATATCCTGTTGAAAAGATATTTCCCCAGCTTCAGTATCGACTTCATAAAATTCAGAACTAATAAGGGTACTATCTTGCCAAACATGTATAGAGTTATCTATTATTCTCTGCTGCGAAAATTTTATTGGTGATTCAGCTGTATTGATATTTTGCCAGCGCCATACCGGAGAATAGAAATTGTATGCTGCTAAATATACACACAGAGTTGTAAAAGATATTATAAAGAGTTTTTTCATTAATAGAATTCAACTGTATGCGACTTCAATTCCCCTTTTTCGTAGCAAAATTTAGCAGAAAAAAAATTATTTTTTCCCAACCAGGGTATAAAAATATAGTCACCTTTCCATAAAGGAATTTTATTTAATTTACTGTTATCGATCCATTCCAGTTTACCCTCTGGCGATTCTATCAATTTACCTTTGAACTTTGGAACACAAAATACAAATACATACCAATCGTTGCTACCATCGAAATTAGGAAAGCAGATAACTCCTTTTAAATTTAGCACTTGAGCAGTTAACCCGCTCTCTTCTTTTATTTCACGTCGAGCACATTCTTCTGGGGATTCGCCAGATTCGAATTTTCCTCCCAGCCCGTTGTATTTGCCTTGATGTATATCATTCTCTTTTTTATTTCGAAAAAGCATCAGGGTACGTCCATTTTTTTGCAAGTAGCACAAAGTTGCTAAAATTGTCATTTACCATCCCAAGTCTATCAGTTCGTATTCTTTGTTACCTAAGCCAATTTTCTGGCAATATTCAAACATATCTTCCAGATCCAGATCTTGTTTTCCCAGAATATCACCTTTTGTATTTTCAGCTCGCGAATTTGGCAGAGCGTGTTGCTTATTCACGAGATCTACACTAGCCTTGTCTATAGCCAGCGGATCGTGCGATGCTAAAATTCCAATATCATTTACCAAAGCGTTATCTGACCAGCCTAAACAGTCGCAATCTGGAGTTATATTGATAAGGAAGTTAAAGAAAAAAATTTTTCCGGCTTTTTGTTTCACTGCTGCCAGTGCCGTTTCAGCCATTTTCTCAGCAGTATTCTGTGGTTTTTCGTTCCACAGAATTTTTAAAGCTCCAGTTGGACACATTGTGATACATTCCGCACAGCCAACACATTTCTCCAGGTTGATCTCTATTTTCTTATTTTTAATAGAAATGGCATTTTCGGGACATACTCGAACACAATTTTGGCATAGAATACACTTTTTATGGTTAATTTGAGGTTTGATATCACCGTGCATACGTTGTTTCTGAGTTCTAGTTCCTAAACCCATAGAAATATTTTTAATGGCAGCTCCCATAGCGGTTAAGACATGCCCTTTTACATGGGAAACTACCACAGCTGCATCTGCACTAAAATAGTTACCAGCTAACTGCACTTTTTCAAAGTGTTTACCGTTTATCTTAATTTCTTTAAAATGGCGACTGCCAATTCCATCTAAAATAACCAATGGTGCATTTAAAGTAGCATAGGAAAACCCGTGACGTAAGGCTAATTCCAAATGCGTAACTCCCTGCTTGCGATCTCCTTTGTACAATGTGTTTGTGTCTCCCAAAAAGGGATGTGCCTGTTTCGATTTGATGTAATCAGTTAATTTTCTTAAAAAAATTGGTGAGATATAGGTATGATTACCCTCTTCTCCAAAATGTGTTTTTACCAATACATTATCGTCTTGCTTAATAAAATCCAATTGCAAATATTTCAACAAATCAGAAAATTTCTGCAGCAACCCCTTTTTGTTCAAAATACGCGATGAGACAAAATATACTTTACTCCTCTTCACCCTCTACTCCTTCTAAAGGGAATAGTAACCAGAAAATTAAATAGAGTATAGCGCCTATACCACCGCTTAAGAATAACAGAACAAAAATTATTCGCACTAAACTAACATCCCAGCTTAGATAGCGGGCTAACCCAGCACAAACACCAGCTATCATCTTGTTGTCCCAACTGCGATAGATTTTACCCGACTTATTCTTAACCTCTACATCAATGATCTCCTTTTCCTCGTAATTTGTATCTTTAGGTAAAATTATCATAAGTACTAAATAGAGGAATAACCCAGCACCACCAAAAAATACAGATAAACCAAAAATTGCTCTAACGATATTAGCATCTATACCTAAAGATTCTGCTAAACCTCCGCACACGCCTGCAATAACGCGATTTTTTTGGGAAAGATGTAACTTCTTCATAAAACCTCCCTGTTTATTAAACTTCTTCTTCAATACACTAATTACTAAACTAGTTACTGCGTAATTTTTTGTCAAAACTAAAAAATCAAAAAGAGCGGAGTGAAATTAGGTCGCCTTGTATTTGATCTGAATTTTTTTCTTATTTTTGAATTCATATGTTTGGTTTTCTACTTCGAAATAGATTTTTTCTCCAAATTTATTAATTGAAATCTCTATTTCCTGCTGAGTAATTTTCAGATTAAGCCAATTCTGTTTGTAATACATCATAAATTCCAGTTTCTGCCAATGTTTTGGTAAAAAAGGCTGAATATGTAGATGGTCTCGGAAGATATTGATACCGGCAAAACTCTTGAAGATAATATCTAAAGAGCCGGCCATAACCCCAGTGTGAATTCCCTCCTGAGTTGTACCACCTTGAATGTCATAAATATCACTCTGCATTGCTCTATGGAACCATTCCCACATCTGTTTTTTATGCTCTTTCACGTAGGTTAGAATAGCTGAATGTACTACAAGACTTAGTGTGGAACCATGGGAAGTGCGCTTTTGGTAATATTCATAATTATCCTTTAATAATTTTTGCGCTTTACCTACTTTGTAACCCATCATCTCCAGAATATTTTTCACCTGAGACGGGGATAGCATATAAAAAGTCATCATTACGTCTGCCTGTTTTGCTACTTTGTATTTATCTGGAGAATCTCCTTCCGATTTCAGAATTCTGTCCAAACGATGAATATCTTTGTATTTATTCTTGTAATGCTGCCAATCTAATTCATTTAAATTCATATATCCTTTGAATTGTGAGATTATGTTGTCAGAAAACTCTATGTTAATTTTCTTCACAATATCCTGCCACTTTTCAATTTCACTCTCTTTTAGGTCTATTTTGGCAGCGATAGCTTTTCTTACTTCCTCGTCGCGATGCTGATAAGTTTCTATAGTTTTATGCAAAAGCCAGCTGACCATGATGTTGGTGTAGGCATTGTCTTGTAAGCCTCCCTGCTTGGCACCAGGATATTTTTCGTGAAATTCATCGGGGCCCATCACACCATTTATATGATATCTACCATCTTTTTGGTCGAATTTGGCAATACTAGCCCAAAACCTGGCAACTTCCAACATTATTTCCAAACCATAGTAGATAAGAAATTCCAAATCATGGGTAAGATAGAAATATTCCCAAACATTGTAAGCTACTGCTATGGAAACATGACGTTGCAGACGGCTGTAATCTGGATCCCAGCTTCCCGACATTGGATTGTAGTGTACTTCTTGAGTCTCTTCCTTGCCATCATCGGCTGTTTGCCATGGAAACATAGCACCTTTGTAGCCATTTTCCTTGGCATATTGTCTAGCAGCATCTAAATGTTTATAACGATACATCAGCAGGGCACGAGTAATCTGAGGGCAATGAATATTATAGAAAGGATAGATAAACAGCTCATCCCAAAAAATATGTCCGCGATATGCCTCACCGTGTAATCCGCGAGCGGGCATTCCCGCATCAATGTTTTGGTTGTTGATATTAGCTGTTGAATAGAGGTGGTAGATATGTAACCTAACAGCTTTCTGGGTAAAACGATCTCCAGTTATTTTATAGTCGGAATATTGCCACAGTTGATGCCACTTTTTTATATGAGTTTTTTTAATTTTATTGAAGCTTCTGGTTTTTGCTAATTTTTTCTTGAAAGTATCATTCAAATCATCAATATCTTTATCCTTGGAAGTATAAATACCAACTAATTTATCCATCTGGTAGCAGCTTCCTTCTACAGCTTCTATTGTATAAATATCGGAAACAATACCAGAGCCGGTTTCCAATTCACTTTCAGCAGCAAAACTTTTGTCATTCCAATACAACTGATGTTGTGCTTCCATAAAGATCTTAACTTCCGAAGTAACAGTTTTCACTTTTAAATAGATCTTCTCTTTCTCTTTTCCCACGGTAATAGGGGAAAGATGGCGTGAATTAAGATCGCGATATCTGGGGACACCAAAATTTATAATATCGCCATCTAAGGTGGAGTATAATTTAATTGTTTCAGAATAGTTTAACGGTGTAATTTTAAATTCCAGCCCGCCATAATGGTAGTCTTTCAAAGCGGCAAATCTGGTTGTCTCAATTTTAGTACGACGCTGTTTTTTATCTTCAAAAACAACTTTTCGAGTAACTAATCCATCCTTCATATTCAAGTTATGCTCATAATTCAATATATTCTGTTGCAGAGGCTCAATAAAATCATCACCAATTTTTATTTTAATAAGCTGCCAATTAGGGCAATTAACAAAATCGTTGTTAACCACATTTTTCTTATAAACTTTGCTAGTAAGTTTGTTGTAAACTCCAGCTATGTAAGTTCCTGGGTAATGCAGAACTTCATCAGCTTGACTGCTAACAAAACAACCGCGGGTTCCAAAATATCCATTTCCTACAGTTGTAAGCGATTCCCGCAGCTTTTCCTGGTCTGGTTCAAATTTACGATAGGTAAGATTCCAACTATCGTCCTGTAACCCTTTATCAAACCAGTTTTCAATCATTTCTAAGCTAAGTTCACCAATATCGCTTACCACAATATCAGCTCCTTCTGCCTGCAATTCCTGAGCATCTGATTGGCGAGCTACACCTATCACCAAACCAAAATTGCCATTTTTACCTGCCTGTACACCAGAAATAGCATCTTCTACCATAAAACTATCGTATGGCTTTACTCCGATATTTTCTGCTGCTACAGTAAAAATATCGGGGTTTGGTTTTCCCTGCAAACCCAATTCTTTGGAAACTAACCCATTTACAACTGTGTTGAATAAATGTAAAATACCTGCTTTTTCCAATACAAAACTACAATTTTTGCTGGAAGAAGCTACTCCTACTTTTACACCATTTTCTTTTAATTTTGTTATGAAATCCACAGTACTCTGATAGATATCAACTCCCTCTTCTGCTATTATTTGGCGAAATAGGTCATTTTTCCTATTGCCAACAGCACAAATGGTTTTGCTACCAGCTTTATCTTTTGGTGAACCGAAAGGCAAATCGATATCACGGGATTCTAAGAAAGATTTCACCCCCTGATAGCGCGGTTTACCATCCACATAAGGTAGATAATCATCTTCGTAAGTAAATTCCCCATTTTTTCCCAGTTTTTCCAAAAATTCATCAAATGTCTTTTTCCAAGCTTTAAAATGCTGTTTAGCTGTTTTGGTAATCACACCATCTAAATCGAAAATAGCTCCTTTGAAATTCATCAGTTAGTACTCCTTTCCAAAGCGTATTTATGTAAAATAGTTACTAATGCATCGGGTGAACTTACAAATAGATTTTTGCTTGCAAATTTCCCAACTTTCTCTTTCAATTTTTCATCTTGAGTTACAAAGATAGAATAATTATTTGGAGTAACCTTTTCAGCATACTCCAGCATAGCCAGGTCGGAAGCAGTATCGCCACATATCAGATTATCTGCTTCTGTTAAGTTTAAGCCAATTTTTTTAGAAATAAACTCGATTCCATCACCCTTGCTGAATTCTGAAGAAACTCCAGCATCTTTTTTATGTAAAATTATTTCAATATCTTTGCCCGTATCGATTATGGAAAAATATTCTTGTTTAGGATCGATATTGCGAACAATTTCTTCTACTTTTTGCAAAAAGTTTTGGGAATCCTGTTGTGGAATCGAGTTGTAAACATCTTGACGCGCTATTGTTGTTTCACCAAATTTAAACTGTAACCCCGAACCGATAAGTGCGAAAACTTCGTAGTAGGGCTTATTTATTAAGTCTTGTAATTTCTGGTTCAGAATATTTAATTTTTGTTGTTGTTGTTCATCCAAATGCATCTTGTAAAATTGATTTTTCCAAGTAAATTCTCTGCCTTTAGAACCAGCAATTACAAAAAAATTAGGTGGCATTATGTTCATATCTAAGAACCCAGTATTTTGCAGTGGTGCGGAAGTAAGAATTACTGGTTTTTCCAAAATTTTGGCAATATCGATAAGATAACTAGCATTGTAGATCGATTGAATAGAAGAGTTGTAGCGACCACAATAGTTATTAATCGTTCCATCACGATCGGAAATAAAAGTTGTAATGTCTGATTTTGATATAAATTCCAAACCAGTTTCTACGTCATTTTCAAAGTCTTCATTCATTTTATTCAGATAATCCATGAAATTTTTCTCGGTTTCAGATAAAAAAATCACATCTTTGGTCAATTCATCTATCTCATAGAACAGATCCAAATTAGTTTTCTTGCCCTCTGCATATTCCAAAACATGATTACCTGCTCCAAGAGGAATTTTCAGCAATTTCACCACATATTTTTCCAATTTTTTTATCTCAGATTTTTTTATTTTTTCAGCATTTAATTTTTTTCTCAGAAGTTTTCTTTTAAAATCTCGGGTTTCAAAGATAAAATTGTAGAAATCTTTAATTGTTTTAATTCTCATTTTGCTCCTCACTTAAATATTCCAAAAATTCGAGGATAACTTCTTGTTTTTTTACAAAAAAATCGGTTTTATTTTGCGGTTTTCCTACACTAATTGTATAGGAATTTTGGGGAAGATGCTCAAACATCCTTTCTCCAGTCAAACCATCAGAAATCACCAGCACAAAATCCCATTGATTGGAAGTAAGCCAGCGAAGAGAGGCATGTTCTTTACTTAACCCGCCGGCACGCAACTCTATTTCTTTTTCATGCTCCAAGATTTGCAATTCCATATTTGCCGTTACGCTAATCAGCTCATTCACTAACTCGCGTGCTCTCATTTCACCCAAATCGAAAGCAGCTTTGCTGTAGTTCCAAATAAGGGAGTACTTGTTTTCTTTAAAAAACGAGCCGGGAGTTCTATCGACGAAAACTTGAAAAATTGTACGCAAGTCATCCTTCCAGTCGTTTTCAAAGATATCAAATTGTTGCCATCTGCCTGCCAGATTTACAAACTCCCCGTTTGCCGCTACCATATCGATTTCTAAATCGCTAAACCAGGTCTGCATAATCTCTTTTTCTGCCTGACTAAAAATTACTAATTTATTTTTACTATTTTGGTTCAACTTCCGCAAAATATGTTTAATTTTTGCAGTAGGCTGCATTTTATTCTTATTTTCTGAGATTGGTAACAAAGTACCGTCCCAATCGATTAATAGCAGCCGCTGCTGAGCATTGTGGAAGGATTCCCTTATTTTTTCTATTCGTGCTTTATTCAAAATATTGGCATGTCGCATCTTCTGTAGTTCTTTCATTTTTAGTAATTTCTGGACAAAATCCTCTGCCCATCTTTGCACATCGTATCTGGCTAATCTCTCTCGCATAATTTCATTACGTCGTATTTTTTCTTCGTCTGGTGCACTAACAGCTTCTCTTATTGCTTCTACCAGCTCTTCAATATTGTTAGGATTAACAATTATGGTTTCTCCCAATTCATTAGCAGCTCCAGCCATTTCACTTAGAATTAGAAGTCCTTTTTTATCGTTGCGGGCAGCTAAATACTCTTTAGCCATCAAATTCATACCATCACGCAGCGGTGTTACTACATAAATATCGGAAACATTGTAGAGAGCGACCAGATCTTTAAAATCAAATGCCTTGTGTAAATACCAAATCGGCATCCAACCTAAAATACCAAACTCTCCGTTTATTTCGCTTACTAAACGTTCTATACTGTTTTTTAGCTGATGGTACTGTTCTACTTCTTCACGCGAGGGAACAGTTACCACAATAAATTTGAGCTTGCCGGTATATTGCGGATATTTCCTAAGAAAATTGCTATAGGCTTGCAAGCGCTGTAAAATTCCTTTGGTATAATCCATTCTATCGATAGAAAGCACTACTTGGTGTCCTTCCAATTTATTTTTCAGAGTTTTAATTTTGTTTTGTACTTCAGAGTTTTCTGCAGCTTGCGAAAATTTGACAAAATCTATACCCATAGGAAAAGAATCTACCTTCACCAGTCGTTCATTCAATTCAATTTTCCCCAAATTACTGTTATAACCAAGTAATCGTTGGACACTACTCAGAAAATGTCGCAGATAATCGTAGGTATGAAATCCTATAAGATCTGCTCCCAGTAAACCTTCCAAAATCTGCTTTCGGGAGGGTAATAATCTAAAAATCTCGTAGGAGGGAAATGGAATGTGATGAAAATAACCAATACGAATATTTTTTAGCTTCTGTCGCAACATTTTAGGTAGTAACATCAGATGATAGTCGTGCACCCAGACAATATCATCTTCTTTAGCTATTGCAGCTACCTTTTCGGCAAATTTCTGATTTACTTTTTTATAGATTTGCCAATTTTCAAGGTCGTGGGTAACAAATTGGGTAAAATAATGGCACAGAGGCCACATCGCCCTGTTGCTATAACCCAAATAGTAGTGATCTATCTCTTGCTGATTCAAAAAAACTGGCTCACAGTTGTATTCTTCATTCAGAGTATTTTTAATTTCATCTTTCTTATCTGAAATTTCTTTGCTAGCTATCCCAGGCCAACCAATCCAAAAACCATTGTAACTTTTATAAAATGATTTCAAGCCAGTGGCTAAACCTCCAGTGCTCATTTCATATTTAATTGTATTATCTTTTTTTTGTAATTTTACCGGTAACCTGTTCGAAACGATTATTAAATTTGCCACTCTGCCTCCTGTTTTGTTAATTTATTCAATTAAAAAAGTTACAACCTAATCAGCAAACAATTTAAGGTATTTTTGCTGCTAAAACAACCAATTTTTGTTTTACACAACTTGTTTAGCTTATTCACTTTTTATAAAGTGGAATAGAATTTGTCCATATATTTTCTCCCTTATCTTGGTTAATATGCCTACTCCGATAAAAGCAGATTAAAAAAAATTTCGAGGTATGCCATTTATTGTTTTTAATATTGACAGAAACCAGCAAGAAATTCAAATTTCCAAAAAAATTAGAAGCAAGAGGTATTATGCAAGAATCAATCGTAGATTATTTTATGGAATTGGTGAAGATTGATAGTGAATCGAAACAAGAAAAGCAGATAGCTTTGAAACTGCAAACAGATTTGGAAGAGATGGGGGCTAGAGTAGAATTTGATGATGCTCATAGTAAAACTGGTGGAGAAATTGGCAATCTATATGCTTATTTTGATGGTGATACTTGCCAAAGTCCTATTTTGTTTTGTTCGCATCTAGACACAGTTGTGCCTGGTACAGGAGTAAAACCCCAGCTAAAGGAAGATCGCATTACCAGTGATGGTACAACAGTTTTGGGTGCAGATGATAAATCTGGCATAGCCCAGGTGATAAGTGCCATAAAAGAGTTGCAGCAAAGTGGCGAGAAATTACCACCGATCGAGCTGTTGTTCACTATTTCCGAAGAAATTGGTTTGCTGGGCTCACGTTATGCCGATTATGCTAAATTGCATGCAAAATTTGGATATGCCTTAGATGCGCATTATATTGGCGACCTTACCATAGGCGCACCTTCTGAAAAAAGTATAAAATTAACAGTACACGGCAAAGAAGCTCATGCGGGCATGGCACCCGAAAAGGGAATCAGCGCTATTCGTTTAGCTGCTGAAGCTATTTTAGCTGCACCTCAGGGTAGAATAGACGAGCAAACAACTTGTAATATCGGAATTATTTCCGGCGGTGTTGCTACCAACATAGTTCCCAACAAAGTAGAGATAAAAGCCGAGGTGAGAAGCCACGATGATGATAAGTTAGCTAATACAACTCAGAAAATTATCGATAGTTTCAAAGATACAGTAAAAAAGCATAAAACAGAAAATTTTGAACCTACGGTAGATGTCGAGTTAGGCCAGCGTTACCGTTCTTTCCGCATTTCCGAAGAGGAAGAAATGGTAAAATTAGCACTGCGCGTGAACAAAAAGCTGGGAATAGATATAAAACCCTCTGTTGGTGGTGGTGGCAGCGATGCCAATAATTTCAACGAGCATGGCATAAAAGCTGTTATCGCCGGAACCGGTATGAGAAGTGTGCACACTACAGAGGAGTTCATTCTTTTAGAAGACTTGAAAAAAGGGAAAGAGTGGGTGAAAGAAATTATAAAAGAATATGCTAAGGATTAAAAAATGCTAAAGATAGCTTTAATAGGATATGGCCGCATGGGGAAGTTGTTGGAACAGCTGGCTTCGCAAAATAATTGCCAAGTAGTAGCAAAGATAGATCCAGATTTAGGCAATGAAATAAACGCAGAAAATTTGAAAGATGCCGAGGTCTGTATTGAGTTCTCTACACCTACAGCAGTATTTTCCAATATAGAAAAGCTTATCAAGCTGGGTAAAAATATAGTAGTGGGAACTACTGGCTGGCAAGAGCAACTTACCGAAGTTGAAAATATAGTTACAAAAGCTGGGACTGGTCTGGTGTTTGGTTCCAATTTTTCGGTTGGCATGAACTTGTTCTTCCAAATAAACCAAGCAGCAGCCCAGCTGATGAACGAAGTAGAGAACTACGATGTTTTGGGTTATGAGATGCATCATAATCGCAAGCAGGATAGTCCCTCTGGCACGGCCATAAAACTGGGAAATATTTTGCTGGAAAATATAGCCAGAAAGAAGAAATTGCAGCTGGACAGGGTGCAGAGAAAGATAGAAGCAGATGAGTTGCATTTTGCCAGCCTGCGTGGTGGCGATATTCCTGGTACACACAGCATAATCTACGATTCTGTGGCAGATAGCATCGAGCTGAAACACACTGCCCGCAACCGCCAGGGATTTGCACTGGGCGCTTTGAAAGCAGCTCATTGGATTAAAGACAAACAAGGCTGTTACGATTTTACTGAAGTATTTTTACAGCTTTTAGGATAGCTTATGAAATTTATAAAAATGCATGCCCAGGGTAATGATTATATCTACTTTGATTTTTTGCAGGAACCGCTGCCGAAAATAGATTTTACCGAATTGGCACGTGATATTTGCCGTCAACATTTTGGTGTAGGTGCAGATGGTATTGTTTTACTACTACCCGATACCAACCATGATGCTCGTATGCGCATGTTCAATGCAGATGGCGGCGAGAGTGCAGTTTGTGGCTCTGCCTTAAGAAGTATTGCTGCAATATTATATAGGAAAACTGGTAAAAAAAAGTTTACTATAAACACCAATAAACAAGCGATAGTAGCAGAAGTTACGCAAACCGAGCCGGTGTTGATTACGCAGATAAACTTGGGGTTACCCAAACTGGCCAGCGCGGAAAAACTGCTTATAGAAGGTTTTTCAGCCTTTCCAGTGGATGTGGGTAATTTGCATTTTCCTGTATTTGTAGAAAAATTAAGTAAAGATATACCCAAAAAATTGGGTGCAAAGATGGAATACAACGACTATTATCCCGAAGGTATCAATGTAGAATTCGCTCGCCTAATTTCACCAACTGAAATAGAGTTAGAAATATGGGAAAGGGGCAGTGGTGCTACTTTGGCATGCGGTACCGGCGCTTGTGCAACTGTGTTTTCAGGAATTAGCCAGGGATTTTTGCAAAATAGGGTAAAGGTGAAAGTTCCAGGGGGAGAGCTTCAAGTTTCCTACCAAAAAGACGGCATTTACTTGGCTGGCAAAGTGGATTTTGTATTCAAAGGTGAGTTGTTGAAATGAAAAAAGGTTTACTTTTTTTACTGCTTATTATTTATTGTAACTCGGTAAGCGCAAACTGGTTTGGAAGAGATAAAATAATGCATTTGGGTGCCAGCAGTGTTTTAACATATTGGAGTTATGGCATCAGCAAAAATATTTTGGAACAGAATTCACAACAAAGTTCTTTAACAGCTGCTGCTTTTAGTATTAATATTGGGTTAATCAAGGAATACAACGATCGCTATATAAAAAAAGAAAGCTGGAGTTGGCCCGACTTAGTGTACGATGCTGCCGGTATATGTCTTACTTTTGTTTTTATAAATAATGTAGATTTTCTGGAGAAAAGATGAATGAAGATAAACAAGAAATTAAAGCAGAAAAAAAGGTGGGAGATCACCTTAAAGCTATAAGAGAAGCTCAGGGAATGAGTTTGGAAGAAATTTCTGAGAAAACTTGTGTGAAGAAGAAATTTCTAGTTGCTATTGAGCAAAACGATTGGGACATTATGGGCGGGGTAGGTTATACGAAAGCTTTACTCTCTACTTATGCCAGAGCTTTAAAACAAGATCCTAATGAAATTATTCAATTATATCAAAAGGAATTTGATAAACCAGTAAAAAATACTCCGCGTTTCACCAAATATAAGCCGGTTAAGTCCAAAAAGATGCTGATCCCTATGAATTTTTTTTCTTTTCTCATTCTTATAATCCTCATTATAGTTTTAGCTGTGGTAACTGTTCGTTTGTATAAAGATGGCAAATTGGGTTCTCCCTTTAGAACAACTGAGCCAGCTACGGAAAAGAAAATTCAGCCGAAAATTAATTCACAAAATGAAGCTTCAGCACAAAATGAAGAAACACTGCAAGATACAATCGATTATTTGAATGATCTGGAATTCAAAGGTGAAGATAGCCCCCTAAATTATAAAGATTAGTGAAAAAAGTTAAATTTGACCATCTGTTAGCTGCAGTAGAGAAACCAGCCAGATATATTAATTCGGAAATAAACGCAGTTCGTGCTGAACCAACAGCAGAAACAACAAATTTTTGTTTAGCATTTCCCGATACCTATGAAGTGGGATTTTCGCATCTAGGTATCAAAATTCTTTATTCGATTCTAAACAAAGAAGCTGATTGTGTTTGTGACCGTAGTTATGCGCCCTGGCCCGATTTTGGCGAGTTGCTGAAACAGGAGAAACTTCCCTTGTTTGGTTGGGAAAGTAATCTGGCCTTACGTGATTTTGATGTGCTGGGTTTTACGCTGCAAAGCGAATTAACCTATACCAATGTACTCTATATGCTCGATTTGGCGCAAATTCCTTTACTTAGAAAAGAGCGTAATGAACAAGACCCTCTAATTATTGCTGGCGGACCTTGTGCTTCTAATCCACAACCTCTATCTGATTTTATCGACCTTTTTCTGATAGGTGAAGGAGAAGTGGCTATTTTGGAAATAAAAGAGGTTGTGAAGAATAACAAACAGGCTACACGAAAGCAAAAATTGAGAAAATTAGCGCAAATACCTGGCTGCTATGTACCTGAATTTTCCCAGCAATCGGTAAACGCACGTAAATACATGGAGTTTAGCAGTTCACCTAGTTTACATAAACCGCAGTTACTTCCTTGGATGCAACCTGTACACGATAGATTTGTAGCCGAAATAATGCGTGGTTGCAGTCGCGGATGCCGATTTTGTCATGCTGGCATGTTTTATCGTCCTGTACGTGAACGAGATCCCAAACAGATAGTAGATGAACTGCTGGACGAGGTTAATAGATATGGTTGGGAAGAAGCCGCACTTACTTCCTTGTCTTCTAGCGACTACACCAGCATAAAACCTTTGCTGCAAGAGCTTTTTGGCCGTTTGGAAAACCGTAAAACACGACTTTCTTTACCATCACTGCGCGTAGATAGCTTGGACGATGATATTACCAAATTGATGAATGAGCTGCGGCAAACGGGGCTAACAATTGCCCCGGAAGCTGGCAGTCAGAGGCTTAGGAACATTATTAACAAGAACATAAGTGAAGCAGAGATAATAGATGGTGTAAATACTGCCCGTAAAAATGGTTGGCGTCTGGTGAAATTATACTTTATGATAGGATTGCCAGGAGAAACTTGGAAGGATGTGGAAGCCATAATCGATCTAGTGAAAAAACTTATTCAGGTATCGCAGAAAAGTTTGAAGATAAATATTACCATTTCGCCTTTTGTACCAAAACCGTTTACTCCCTTCCAATGGGCAAAGATGGAAGCTAAAGAGAAACTTTTGGAAAAAGCCCTGTTTTTAAAAAGCAGTGTAAAAAGGTATAAATTTGTTAAACTAAACTATCACGAAGTAGATTCTTCTGTGTTGGAATGTGTGCTGGGACGCGGTGGACAGGAAGTGGGAAAGTTAATTACAGCAGCTTATAAATTGGGTGCTAAATTTGATGGTTGGCACGAATGTTTTGATAACCATAAATGGCTGCAGGCTGCCCGCAACAGCGGGCTGGTGCTGAGCAAATATCAGCAGCAGCTCAATACTGCTGCCAAGCTGCCGTGGGAAGTAGTAGACCTGGGCATAAGTAGAAAGTTCCTGCTTTCTGAATGGCAAAAAGCTCAACAGGGAAAAACCACGGCAGATTGCCGCAATGCTGCTTGCAGCAATTGCGGAATTTGCTCAGCACAGGTAAAACCGGTTTATCAAACCGGTTTTACGCCTGCAGAAATTAAGCAAAGCCAACCGCAGCTGCAAAACGATAACTATTACTATCGCATTTTTTATAGTAAACTTGGTAAATTACGTTTTGTAGCTCATCTGGATATGTTGCGTATGTTCCAAAAAATATTAAAAACTTCTGGCTTGCCACTTTCCTATTCACAGGGTTATAATCCGCATCCTCGCCTCAGTTTAGGTCCACCCTTGCCGATTGGAGTAGAATCGGAGAAGGAATATTTCGATTTTTCTTTGCAGCAGCGGTTGGCTTTGCAAGAGGTGCGTGACCAGATAATATTTCCATCTCAGCTTAAATTTATAGGAATAAAACAGTTACAAACAAAAAAAGAGCGCTCTATGGACTACTACCAGTTAGAGCGGGTGCAGATTTCTCATCTTTCCAAACTAAACTGGCAGCAAAAAACTGACCAATTTAACCAGGCGGATTCTTGGCCTTTTCAAAGAGAGAGAAAAGGGAGGATTCAACATAAAGAGCTGAAGGATTTAGTTAACGAATTGCAATATGACGGCGAAAAGTTAACTATTTTAAAGAAGGTAAGCGGAGCTTCTATTTTTAACGTGTTACAGGGTATTTTTGGGATCGAAAGGCAGGCTACTCACAGCTTCCGAATAGTGCGCAAAGAACTACTGCGCCAGGCTGATGAAAGTTCCTAATAATGCCTTAGCACTGCGATAGAGAAGATTGAGAAGATAAAAATTGCTCCCAGGAACTGATTTACTAGAGAGGGATTAGCACCTGTTCGTTGTTGCACTTGATTAAAATATTTGATGATATTACTGAACAAGGTAAAGTGATTTCGATAACAAGCGGGGTTACAACTTTTAAAATTTAGCGAGGAACTATTTTTTGACAATAATACCGAAAACTATAAGACCAATTCTTATAAGCTAACCGATTCCAAAGAAGCTATGAAAATCTTTATCGCATCTGGTCATATTTATATTTGAAATCTTTGATACCTTCGAAGATAGCCCAAGCTAATTTTTCCTGATAATTTTGGTTTTTTAGCATTTTCTCTTCCTGCTTATTGGTCATGAACCCAAGTTCCAAAAGCACCGAAGGCATAAAAGCACCACGTAGAACATAGAAATTAGCCTGTTTCACCCCCCGATTTTTGGAGTGAGAGGTTTCTACCAAATTTGCCTGTAATTTCATGGCTAAATTATAGCTTTCTTCCAAATGTTCATTTTGCGCCATATCCGCTAAGATAAATGAAAGATCATCATAGTGTTTCACTGCTTCTTTTCCACCTTCATATTTGTAAACAACTGCATTTTCTAAAGCTTCAACAGCTCTAGCGTCATCGGTTTTAGCAGTAGAAAGATAAAAAACTTCAACCCCATTTACCTTGGAATAGCGATGAGCATTACAATGAATAGAAATGAAAAGATTGGCTTGTTGATCATTTGCATATTTAGTTCTATCCTGCAAAGAGACAAATTTATCGCAATCGCGGGTCATTAAAACTTCCACATCAAGGTTATCCTCTAAAATGTTAGCTAATTTTTTAGTGATCTGCAGAACTATATCTTTTTCGAACACACTAGAATAACCGATTGCACCGGGGTCTTTACCACCATGCCCGGGATCGATAACTATGCGCTTTATTGAATTATCTTCGGGGGCAGTTGCGATAATCTTATTTTTTGTAGTTTCAATTTTCTCTGGGAAAATTATTGGCAAGATATGGGTGAGAAAACTGGTTGGAATAAGATATTTTCTGTTTTGTATAATTATCGGAGTTCCTAGATTATAGGTTTGGGAAAGATGCTTCAAATAGGAAGATTCCAAGAGGAAAATTATCTGCTGGTTATAGATATTAAGATTCAATCTACTATCCAAAATATTTTCCTGAATACGAGAGTGGAAAGCTTTATTTAATTCATAAATATTAAAATATTCATGATTATCTATTTTCGTAGTTCTAATGATTTCAGCTGACATGCCGCTTTTGTATTCCACAGTTATATCTGCCTGTAAGCACAAAGAAAACAAAACCAACAATAAAATGACCCAATATTTCAAGCTCCCTCCAAAAATATTTATTTCAATAATTAAAGTAAGAATCTATGCTTCTTCACATTTTTTTACCACATAATTCCAGGAGCAGTATTTGTCCATAATATTTTCTAAGGTTGTAATTGAAAAAATGTTCTCAAAAAAAATCCTTGATATAATATAATTAATTATAATTGTGGTTTAAAATTTTTGGGAAAGAAGTTCCCAGCAAACAGAAAACAAGGGAGATTATATGGGATTGAAGACTTTTCCTGGAGGAGTTCATCCTCATGATAGTAAAGAGTTTTCGAAAGATGCAGCAATAGAAGATTTACCTATTCCTAAGAAGGTAGTCATCCCTCTTTCGCAACATATTGGTGCACCTGCCAAACCTTTGGTTAAGGTTGGAGATGAAGTTAAAACTGGGCAGAAAATAGCTGAACCGGGAGGCTTCGTTTCTATTCCAATGCATGCTTCTATTTCTGGAAAGATCACTAAAATAGCAGATTTTCCTCATCCTACCGGTATTACTTCACTGGCTATTGAAATAACTGGAGATGGTAAAGATGATTGGATAGAATTATACGAAGAAGATAACTTTTTAGAATTAACAGCTGATGAAATAAAAAATCGCATCTCTGAAGCTGGAATTTGTGGAATGGGTGGGGCAGGCTTTCCTACCCTTGTAAAAATTTCTCCACCTACCGAAAAACCGATAGATACAGTTATTTTGAATGGCGTGGAATGCGAGCCTTTCCTAACTGCTGACTACAGATTAATGCTGGAAAAAGCCGATGAGATAATCTGGGGTCTAAAATTGCTTATGAAAACTGTAGATGCACAAAATGGTATTATCGGCATCGAAGCTAACAAACCAGATGTTATTAAAAAAATGAAAGAATTAACTGCAACCGAGCAAAATATTCGGGTAGTTGGACTCAAATTGAAATACCCTCAAGGCGCCGAGAAACAACTTATTTATGCTGCAACCAAGCGCAAAGTTCCTAATAAGGGTGGTTTACCCATGGATGTGAATGTAGTAGTACAAAATGTGGGTACAGCTTTCGCAGTTTATGAAGCTGTTCGTTATAAAAAACCCCTGGTTGAGAGGATTGTGACTGTTAGCGGTAGCATTGTGAAAGTGCCCAAAAATTTGAAAACCAGAATAGGAACAAAATTTGAAGAGCTTTTGGAATTTTGCAACGGAACCACTGAAGATATCGGCAAAGTGATTTCTGGTGGTCCTATGATGGGATTTGCAATTCCTAACTTGGAAGCACCTGTAGCTAAAGGAAGTTCAGGATTACTTTTGTTCAACAAAAAGCAAGCACACAGACAAAAGGAAAATACATGTATTCGCTGTGGGAGCTGTGTAGATGTATGTCCTATGAATTTGGTACCTAGCCTTATAGCCAAAAATGTACGTTACGAAGATTGGGAAATGACAGAAAAATATGGTGTGATGGACTGTATTAAGTGTGGTAGTTGTGCCTATGTGTGTCCTTCCAACATAAAATTGATTCAGTGGATAGATATTGGCAAAATGAAAATAAGTGAAAAGAATAGATCATAAATTTTGGAGGATATATGAGTGATGTTTATACTGTTTCGGCAGCACCCCATATTAAAGAAAAAGTCTCTGTATCTTCGATAATGTGGCAGGTAGTGCTGGCATTACTGCCAGCTTTGCTGGTTAGCATCTATTTCTATGGCACCAAAGCTTTTTTGCTAACCCTCTACGGCGCAGCAGCTGCAGTTATTACCGAAGCAATAATTCAAAAATTCAGAGGAGTTCCTGTTACTATTAAAGATGGTAGTGCCGTGGTTACAGGTATTTTAGTAGCTTTTAATATAAATGCCGCAGCACCATGGTGGATTCCCGTGGTAGGGGCCGTTTTTGCTATCGCTATTGGGAAACAGATATTTGGTGGACTTGGCTTCAATATTTTCAACCCAGCTTTATTGGGTAGAGCATTTTTGATGGCGTCTTGGCCAAGTATCATGACCTCTGGCTGGGTGCCGACCAGATTAGGTTCAATAAACGGTTTGAATTTGGGGAGTTTGCCTTCTAAAATACCTGAAGTAATTACTTCGGCAACTCCTTTGGGAGCAGCAAAAGCCTTGCGTGATACTACTCAGGTGGCAGCTAATATGCAAGATAATATTATGAACCAACTGGCCAGTATGGATACTATACAGAATTTGTTTTGGGGCAATATTGGTGGATGTTTAGGTGAAATATCAGCAGCTGCATTACTTATTGGTGCTGCCTTCTTGGCTTACAAACATATCATCGAATGGCGAATTCCAGTTAGCTATATTGCCACAGTTTTTGTGTTAACCTATATTTTTGGTGGAATTAA
This sequence comes from Candidatus Cloacimonadota bacterium, assembly GCA_030445745.1. Taxonomy (GTDB): domain Bacteria; phylum Cloacimonadota; class Cloacimonadia; order Cloacimonadales; family TCS61; genus JASUTE01. The sequence continues at coordinate 69,432 of JASUTE010000003.1, read as the reverse complement.
TGGTCTTTTCTCGGCCTCTTTGTTGTTACCTGTGTTCCATATATTTGCTGGCGGTTTAATATTAGGAGCATTCTTTATGGCAACTGATATGGTCACGTCACCTGTTACCAAACGAGGTAGAGTAATCTTTGGAATTGGTTGCGGAGTGTTGACAGTGGTAATCCGTTTAGTAGGTGGTTATCCAGAAGGTGTTTCCTATTCCATATTATTTATGAATATGTTTGTTCCACTTATCGATAGATACACAGTTCCCAAACCTTTTGGGGAGGTAAAAAAATGAAATATTATTTGAAATTAGGGTTTATTTTATTGCTTATAGGCGCTATAGCCAGTGGTGTATTAGCGCTAATAAACAGTTACACGGAGCCAATTATAGAAAATAATAAGTTAAAGACAGAGGAAGAAGCCCGCAGTTTGGTATTGCCTCAGGCAGAAATATTTGAAAAAAAATCGATAGCTATGGAAAGAGCAGAGAGTAAGCCTGATCCCTTAAAAATACAAAAAGAAACGTCTGGAAGCAACGAATTTGTGTTTTATATAGGAAAAAACAACCAACAGGAGATTGTTGGATACACTTTTGTAGCTAAAAAATATGGATATAGCAGTACAATTGAAACCATGGTGGGTGTAAATCCTGATCTTTCTGTTAACAAGATAAAAATAATAAACCAGGCCGAAACTCCCGGTTTGGGAGCTAATTGCGAAGAAGAATCTTTCACCTCGCAGTTTTCTCAACTAACAAAAGCAGAATTGCAGGTAGATAAAGATGGAGGCCAAATTCAAAGTTTAACTGGAGCAACAATCTCTAGTCGGGCGATTACAAATTCCATAAAAGAGGGTCTAAATAACATTGAAACTGCACTTAACAACCAGAATAAGAAGGAGGTAGCTGAATGAAACTGACGAAAGAGTTTTCCAAAGGTTTGATAAAGGAAAACCCGGTATTCGTGATGGCATTAGGACTTTGCCCTACCCTAGCTGTTACCACTTCAGTGCAAAATGCTATTGGAATGGGTATGGCAGCTACTTTTGTACTGGTGTTTTCCAATATTTTCGTATCACTTGTTAAAAATTTTATTCCAGAAAAGATAAGAATTCCTTCCTACATTGTTATAATAGCTTCTTTTGTAACTATAGTTGATCTCACCATGAACGCTTTTTTACCGGAAATTCACAAAAGCTTAGGATTATTTATCCCGCTTATTGTGGTTAACTGTATTATATTGGGAAGAGCAGAAGCTTTTGCCAGTAAAAATAACACTATCAGCTCCATTTTTGATGGTTTGGGAATGGGCTTAGGATTCACATTAGCATTGATTGTGATTGGTGGAATTCGGGAATTATTAGGAGCTGGCCAATTTTTTGGTATGAATGTGATGTCAGCTGGTTATAAACCTATTTTAATAGCAATTTTAGCACCAGGCGCCTTTTTGGTGATGGGGCTTTTGATGGGTTTGATGAATTTGACAAAGAGGAAATAGGAGAATAGATGGAACTTATAGGAAGAATTTTTGCTTTAGCAATTGCGACAATATTTGTTCATAACTTTGTTTTAGCCAGGTTCTTAGGATTGTGTCCATACATTGGTGTTTCTAAAAAGTTGGATTCAGCCCTGGGAATGGGAATGGCAGTTATCTTTGTGATGACTTTGGCTTCTACTTTTACCTGGCTCATCCAAACTTTTGTACTGGTCCCGTTAGGATTGGAATTTTTACAAACTATAGCTTTTATTTTGACCATTGCCTCTCTGGTACAACTAGTAGAGATGGTAATACAGAAAACAGCGCCTGCACTTTATAAGGCTTTGGGAGTGTATTTACCACTTATTACCACCAACTGTGCTGTGTTAGGTGTGGCTATTTTGAATATTAACGAAGAATTGAATTTTATCGGAGCAATTTTGAATGGTCTCTTTGCTGGATTGGGATTTACCTTGGTATTAGTCCTTATGGCTGGAATCAGGGAACGGTTAGATAAAGCTGAAGTACCAGCTAGCATGAAGGGCATGCCAATTGCAATGATAGTCGCTGGCAGTATGGCACTAGCATTCCTGGGCTTTTCAGGTTTAAATATTTAGGAGGAATTTAGTTATGATAATTGTATATTCTGTAGCCACCTTAGGAATTTTAGGCTTGATCTACGGTTTGGGATTAGCTTACGCCTCCCGCAAATTCCATGTAGAAGTTGATCCTAAAATAGAGAAAATAACAGAAATTCTTCCCCAGGCTAATTGTGGTGCTTGTGGTTACCCGGGCTGCTCTGCTTATGCCGAAGCTATAGTGAACAATGGAGTAGATATTAACAAATGTGCTCCTGGCGGTTCTGCAGTTTTAGGGCAAATTAGCAAGATTATGGGAGTGGAAGCAACCGCAACAGAACGAAAAGTAGCTCTTATTCACTGCCAAAGTGGTGGCTCCAATAATACCTTTTTCCGATATAAATATGAAGGTATTCCAACCTGTAAAGCGGCTGTACAGCTTTCTAATGGTCCCAATCTTTGTAATTATGGATGTGTTTTTCAGAATGATTGCTTAGAAGCTTGTAATTTCGATGCTATCCATTTAGATGAAAATGGCATGAGGATTATTGATAAGGAAAAATGTACCAGCTGTGGAGCTTGTGTGAAGGCTTGTCCACGTGATCTCATTGAACTAGTACCTGTGAAAAAACGTGTGCATGTATTGTGTTCATCACAAGATAAAGGCGCAGTGGCTCGTCCTGCCTGTGGCAATAAAACCGCTTGTATAGGCTGCGGACTATGTGTAAAAAAATGTCCAGTAGATGCTATAACGCTTAACAATAATTTAGCTGTGATAAATTATGAAAAATGTATAAATTGTGGTCAATGCGCCGATGTTTGCCCCACTGCAGCTATATTTGATCCTTTAAAAGAAGTACGAGCTAAAAAGAAAGCTGAGGCTAAAGCTAAGGCAGAGGCTGCTAAGAAAAAAGTAGAAGCAGCAAAACAAAAAGCTGCAGAAGATAAAGAATAAGCAAAAAAGGCTGTAATTGATATATTTTTTGGGAAAAAGCTTGCGTAATTTCTATAAATAGAGAATTTTAACTACATGCAAAATATGATTAATTATTTATTAAGTAAGTATTACCAGAAACAAGGTCAGAAATTATTGACCAAAGGTCATCCCTTACGCGCAGAAAAGTGCTTTCGTAAAGCGCTTATACGTAGTGGTGCTGTGGAAGATAAGTTTAATTTGGGCTTAGCGCTTATGTCTTCCCAAAAATATGAGGAAGCTGCTAAATTTTTGGAAAAGGTCTATCAGGAATACCCAGAAAATATGCTAAATATACTTTCTTTGGCAGAGTGTTATTTGATGTTGGGTAAGTGGCAGCAAGCTCCGCTGCTGTACAAGGAACTTTTGCAACAGCAACCTCAAAACAAAACTTTTCAGAAATATTTAAAAATTTCAGAAGATGTAGTTGCACGAGAAAAATATGTAAAATCGAAACAGCTATTGAACAGCGCAGTAGTAGATTTGGAAAAGAAAAACGATAAAATTGCCTTGAATAAGCTTTTGGAAGCAGAGGAATATTATCCTGAGAGCCCTACCATAATTTTCAATATTGGTTCAGTTTATATTTTGCTGAAACAATATGAGAAAGCTTATGAGTATTTGGAAAAAGCAGTTTCACTTTCACCCCAAAATAAGAAATTCCACAAAAATTTCGAGTTTGTGAAAAGGAAACTGAGAAAATGACCTCTTGACATCTTATCAGTTCGTTCTAATATACTAGCCGAGGTGAAGATGAAAAAGATAACTTTGATCTTGGCTGTCCTGCTAGGGACAGTAGGTTGGGCAGCTACTTTGAACAATATCTACCATGCCAATTATGGTGAAATAGACCGTGTAGTTTTGGTGCTTAGCTCCGATATCGATTATAGTATTACTTCTAGACCAAAAAAATTGAAGATAACGCTGCGTGAGACTGTAAAAGGAACAAATGTGGTTGATGAAATCTTTAACGATAATCAGGTTTTGGAAGCGTGGGATTTTCAAATTGATGGGGAAGATTTGCAATTTATTATTTATACAGACAAAAAATATGTCACTCAAAAAACACTCTATTACAAGGAAAAGCAGCATTACAAACTGGTAATCGACATTTTTAACACGTTGGATCCTCAAACTTACGAAGAATTAATGAGTTACGCATCTTATAACCAAATCATAAAGAAAAACCAAGTTTTAGCACAAAAGTATCGCGAAAAAGCTGAAGAACTGAAAAAAAAGTCTGCTAAAGAAAATAACGAGCAGAACAAACATACAGTAAAAAAAGAAGAAACTGCACAAGAAGAAACTGAGGCAAACCAGCAGCAAATACCCAATATACAAAATCCAGCAATTAGTGGCCAACAACAGCCATCAAACAATCAGCAAACTTTAAACGACTCTCTGCTAGCAGATTCTGTAGAGAGTAAACAAGAAGTAGTATTGGCAGAAACGCTTTCACCGGAATCTATTTTCGTTCAGAGATTAGAGGCAGAAAAGGAGAAGATAGCTCAGGAAAGCCAAAGACAACAATCAAAGACAAACAAGGGGGCTTCTCTTTTCACCAAAATTATTGTGGTGATAGTGCAGCTACTTTTAGCTTTCTTTATCTTGAAGATAGTAATAAAACTTATACAAGAGAATATTGGTAAGAAAAAGAAGTTAAATCATATTCCCAAGATTAAAGAGGTAAATTATCGCTCTGAAGCAGGTTTCGGTGATGATGATTTTAAACGGGAAGTGATAGAAAAACTGAAGTTAAAAGGTTGGAAATTAGCTGAAATAGCCCAGGAATTGGAACTAAGTGAAGGGGAAGTAATTTCCTATCTACAAACCAACCGAGAAGAACAAAAAGGGGAAGAGGGGCAAGAAAAGTGAAGATAGCAGTTGTGGGATTCGGTGCAGCCGCCATTGGTTTTTTGGAAAATATGAAAGGGACAAAGCATCAAATCCATGTTTTTGAACAGAGTAAAGATGTATATTCTTCCAGCATTTCGGGTATTAGAGCCGACGGTAAGCTATTTGTTTCCGAACAAATGGGTGGTGAGCTAGAAATAGATCCTGAATTGCAGAAAAAAATGGTAGATTTTTATATAAATAAAACCAAAGAAAAACGCTATGAAACTGGTACTTCTTTTGGCAACGAAGAATTTTATCGTCAGTTCTATAGAAAAGGGTTTCAACCAATAATTTCCGATTTTTATCACTTGGGAACTGACCAGTTAAAAGAAGTTTTGTTCAATATCTACAAAGATTTTAGTTCTTACAAAAATATACATTTCCATTTCAACCACAAAGTGCAAGAAATCGAGATTTTGGCTAATAAGGTTATTTTAGACCACGAAAACGATTTTGACAAGGTTATAGTGGCAGTTGGTCGCAGCGGACATAAACTGGTGAGAAATATAATCAAAAAATTTCCCGAGATAGTTTCAGATAATACCAAAGTAGATTTAGGCGTGCGCTTCGAGCTTCCGAACCATATTGTGGAAAAACTGAATCAAGAGATGTATGAATTCAAGGTACGCTATCGTAGTAAAACCGGCTACACGGTGCGAACTTTTTGCAATAACCCTTCGGGCTATGTGGTAACTGAAAAATATGACGATTTTGTCACTGTAAACGGCCATTCCAAATACAAGGAAAAAAGCGAGACGACAAATTTTGCCATTCTAACCACGGTTAGCTTGACCGTTCCTTTTGATGATCCGGTGGGATATGGTTCCTACATTGCTAAATTAACCAATATTCTAGCGGGAGACCGCAAAGTGATTTTGCAAACTTACGATAATTTTAAGAATTCTAAGCGAACCAAGCATCTGTACAGGGTTAAACCAACTTTAGGTGAAGATAATTTTATTTTGGGCGATATAAATTTGGCCTTTCCCAGGCGCATAACCGAAAGTATAATAGATTTTGTGGAAAACTTGGATAAAATAGTGCCAGGTGTGGCAAATGAAGATAACTTGGTGTATGCGCCAGAGGTGAAATTTTATTCTAACAAACTGAACAACGAAATGTTTGAAAATCTTTTTTTCATCGGTGATTGTTCCGGCTATACTCGGTCGATAATTTATGCCACTGTACATGGATATTTAACAGCTAAATCACTAAAATAAAGGAGAAAAGGAATGAAACTACGCAAATTACAGGATGTGAATTTAAAAGGAAAAAAAGTTTTGATGCGGGTTGACCATAATGTAGTGAAGAAGGGTGTAATAAAAGATCCTTATCGTATTGATGCCTCCTTGGAAACCATCAAGTATATTTTGGGTAAAGGGGCAAAAATATTTTTAATGAGTCATGTAGGACGGCCACGAGATAAAAAAACAGGCGAGATTAGCATAGACTCTAAAACTGCTGTACAGCCAATCGTTGATTACTTACAGAAGCAGGGTTTAAATTTTGCGACTCCGGAAGTTACAAATAAAAGTAAGTATGGGTTAGAAAATCTGCCCGATATGAGTAAACTACAAAAACAGTTGGAATCTGGCAAATTAGACGGTATTTATCTTCCCAATACACGCTGGTTTGCTGGTGAAGAAACAGAAGGTGAAAAATCGCAGCAATTGGCAAAAGAACTGGCTGCACTAGCCGATTTATTTGTAAATGACGCTTTTGGCTCTTGGCAACCTCATGTTTCTACTTTCCAAATAACCAAAGAATTACCAAGCTATGCTGGATTTCTTATGCAAAAGGAGATAGATAATCTGCAAAATGTGCTAAAACCACAAAAACCGATGTTGGCAGTGGTAGCTGGTTCCAAATTCGATACCAAGATAGGACCGCTTGCGGCACTTCTAGAAAAAGCAGATAATGTAATTTTAGGAGGAGTGCTTTATAATGCCTATCTGTGTGCTAAATATCAGGTGCATATCGAAGGAATTTCCGAAAAAGATATTGAAGCCGCTCAAAAATTTGTAAAGCTAACAGAAAAATATCCGCAAAAGATGATAGAATTGCCATATATAGTAGAATCGGATAAGTTGGAAGAGCGTGATGAAGACAAAATCTGCACTATAAAGGTTTCCCAATTGCAAGCTGGACAGAAACTTAACTACATACTCGATGCAGCTGCTAAAAGTTTTTCTGAACCACAGATTATAGATGTTATTGAAAAAGCTGAAACTATTTTTGTAAACGCTGTGATGGGCTATACTCCTAACTTTGCCGAAGGGACAATAGCTCTGGATACAGCGCTTAATAGGAATGAACATGCGCATAAATATTTTGGTGGAGGCGATACCTTGCAAGAATTCAAAAATCTTTTACCGGAAGTTTATGAAAAAGCTCTGCAAGATGATAAATACTATTTTTTCACAGGTGGAGGAACTATTCTTAAGGCAATAGAAGCTAATTCTCCTTTTGGTTTGCAGCCTGTGAAAGCTTTGCTGGAATAAATTGACACAGTAAAAGTAAAAAGCCTGGTTTTATGCCAGGCTTTTTTTAGATAGGTTTTTCTAATAAATATTTTTTTACTTTTTCAACAGATTTGTATTTGCCAAATAACACCATTAATTTTATCCTCATTTTGTGGCCTTTTAAGTCTTCTCCCAAAATTACTCCCATCCTTTGCAGCATGCTACCGCCACCTTTATAGCCATATTCTGGTAAAACTCTTCCAGTGTAGGTGCGCGAGACAACTACCACTAGTACATTTTGCGCAATTGCTTTTTTTATCGGTTCTACCATGGTAGGCGGAACATTGCCGCGACCAAAAGCTTCTATTACGATTGCCTTAGCATGATGTTGCAAGGAGCATTCGATGTAACGGCCATCTATACCACTAACACAACGAATAAGGTCGATGTTAGACTCAATTTCTTTGGTTTTGATTTTTTCCATTTTAGTCGATTGCCGGTAAAATATTACTCTGTCAGGATCGATAGTTCCCAAAAGCCCATAAGAAGGGGTAATAAAGGAGTTTGTTTTACCAGAATCAGTTTTCACCACGTCGCGGGCAGCATTAATTTCATCGTTCATAACCACAAGTACACCTTTGCCAGTAGCTTCAGGGCAGCTAGCTACACGCACAGCACCTACAATATTACGGGGTCCATCCAAACCAAGTTCAGAGCCGCTGCGCATGGCAGCTGTGAAAACAACAGGTTTTTGTGTCTCTAAAACTAAGTCCAAGAAGTAAGCACTCTCTTCCAAAGTATCGGTACCATGAGTTATCACTACACCATCGTAATCTTCGATTTTGTCTTCCACAAATCTCACCAAGCGCATCATCAGCTCGCTGTTCATGTAGGGGCTGGGAATATTGGAAAATTCTGCTACATGGATAAAAGCAAGATTTTCCAATTGCGGGTAGGAACGCAAATGATCTACGAATTCGTCATCTGGTACTATACCTACTGGACTGTTATATTTCATGGCGATCGTACCGCCTGTGGTTATCAGTAATATTTTTTTCTTCATAACTTTACCTCTCTGCTTAAAAAATAGTGCACCAATTTAGTGTCAAGCTCAGAATATTCAGAAAATTGAGCAATATTATAAGGTTGCAATTACTGAAAAAGTAGATATAATTTTTCTACTTGACATAAAAAGTAGGATGAACGTTTTTAACTTTTAAATGCGCGCCCGTAGCTCAATTGGATAGAGCGTCTGACTACGGATCAGAAGGTTAGGGGTTCGACTCCTCTCGGGCGTGCCATTTCTATTCTAACGAGGCAATTAGTAGTTAAAACTGACGGGCTTTTTATATTTTGGTGAACGCTTAATATTTGATCTTTCTTTTTATAGTAAAATCGCCAATTTTTATCATTTTCCAATTATCTTTTTTATCTAATTCATAGCTGTAATCGTAGGTTTTGGTTAACTTCACTTTTTTGAAATAACCAGCTTTGATACCTGCTAACAGTTCAGCGCCGTAGGCCTTTTTATAAATATCACTGTGTGAATTTAAATGCTTTCTATAAAATATAAGAATATCATTCAAAATGGGGTAAAGACTATTTTTCTTACTTAATCTGGTCATTTTGTGAAAATTGCATATCCTGTTTTTGTATTTGACAGTCTGATAGCAAACTAAAATTCTGCAAAAAAATCTAAAGGGACTGGATTATGTTGGTTGGAATATTGAATATTTTGGGTTCTCTTGGTATTTTCTTATATGGAATGCGCGTAATGAGCGATGGCCTGCAAAAAGCTGCTGGTGAAAAACTACAACAGATATTGAACTGGATGACTAGCAACAGGTTCGTGGCAGTACTAACAGGTTTTTTGATAACCGCACTCATTCAATCTTCTTCGGCTACTACAGTGATGGTGGTAAGTTTTGTTAATGCTGCCCTCTTGAACTTAACCCAAGCTATCGGTGTCATTATGGGAGCCAATATTGGCACAACTGTAACCACCTGGATCGTTTCCTATTTTGGCTTCAAATTTAAAATTACCGCCATTGCCCTGCCAGTAATAGGACTCGGTCTTCCTTTCATGTTTGCCAAAACCAGGCGTAAGCGAGATTTTGGCGAAATCCTGATTGGCTTTGGCTTGCTATTTTTGGGTCTTATGTTCCTAAAAGAAGCAGTACCAGACATCCAACATAATCCAGAGATACTGGAATTTTTAAAAAATTATACCAACTTGGGTTTTTTATCTTTCTTAATTTTTCTTATTGTTGGAACAGTGCTTACTGTAGTTATACAATCTTCCAGCGCTGCTCTGGCTATTACTGTTACTATGGCCTTTAAAGGTTGGATAGATTATCCCACAGCCGCAGCAATTGTTTTAGGAGAAAATATCGGTACAACTATTACCGCTTATTTAGCCTCTATGGGAACAAGTGTTAACGCCAGAAGAGCAGCTCGTGCTCATCTTTTATTCAATATCTTCGGTGTCATTTGGATGGCTATAGTATTTAAATATTTTACTAATTTTGTTCTGAAAATCGCTCCTTGGGACCCAAATGTTCAAGCTAATCTGCCCTTAAATCTTTCACTTTTTCACACCTTATTCAATATCACTAACACACTTATATTTATTGGTTTTATCAATCAATTAGCTAGTGTGGTAACAAAATTAGTGAAGCCTTCCAGATCGGATAAACTAACGCAAAAATATTCTTTGAAATATGTTTCCACCAGCGTGCAAGATACTGGAGAGCTGAATCTGTACAACGCTCAGAAAGAAATTATAAAAATGGCAGATATCACCCAGGAAATGTTCGAAATTTTCCTGGAAATTTTTTATAATCCCAATAAAAAAATGGGTGATAAGATAGATAAAATAAAGCAGTTAGAAGAATATACCGATCAAATGCAGGAAGAGATATCAAAATATCTGGTACAATGTTCCTACGATGCTCTGAACGAGTCCAGTCGAAACAATATTAACTACATGTTGCGTATCGTGCACGAGCTGGAAAGTGTTGCCGATAGCTGTTTTAAGCTGGCACTGCTTACTCAGAAAAAATATGATAAGAAAATAAAACTCCACCCGAAAGCAGATCAGGAAATACGCGATTATTCCAACCTGATAAAAGAATTTATTGAATTCTATAAATTGCACTTAGATACACGTTTAGAAGAACGCGATCTGGAACTTGCATTTAAATTGGAACAGAAGATAAATGAATCGCGCAATAAACTTAAAAAAGCTGCTCGTTATCGCCTGCAAGAAGGTGCAAACGTCCGTTCAGAATTGCTATATATAGATCTGTTAAAGAATTTTGAGCATATTGGCGATAATGCTTTGAATATTGCTCAGGCCCAAAAGAATATCACCTAATGTTTCTTAAAATAATATACCCTATCAAACCTTGAAATACTAAAAAAGCTATAGCAAGCCCTATCCAATTATTTTGGAAGAATTCTGCTTTGCTGCTTAAATTAGCTAGCTGTTCTTAAAATAACCAAAAATAATTAAGCCCAACATATAGCTATTGACCTTGTGAAGCAATTTATACATATTTTCATGTAAGGTGGTGTTGTACTTGAAAATTGGCAGAAAAGCTATTGGAACCAAAGCAACTAATCCCAGTTGGCCAAAAAGGCTGATGGCAACTAAACAAATAACACCAACTATGAAAGTATAGAGAAACCTAAAGATCATCTTGCCCCTTCTTCTAGTTGAATAGATTGATGAAAAAAGAATCCAAAGAATATACAAACATTTGCAACCACATACAAAAGGTTACTTATTCCCTGGTGAAAGGTAATGGAACGTTAACCGATGAAAAACTAAACCAATAGGAGCAGCCAAGAAAGCTAATCCCAACCACATCAATAATCCTATATTGAATTGTGACCAACTCAGGCTCAACATCACTGCAAATGCTATTAACAATGCTAAGTTTATAAAAAAAGCATAAGTGTTCTTGTTTACCCTATGCAAATCATATTTATTATTATTCCCAAAAGATTTTAATAAGATAAATATTCCCAAAAAAATCCAACCTAAACTGCCTCCCACTACTAAATTTATTGGAATAGCTATTCCAGCAAAAACCAGATACTTACTACCAATTTCAAAAAGGTTAATTATGTTTTTGGAATTATAGAGTAAAACTGTGGTATACAACAGGGAGAAAATAGTAAAGAAAATGTGAAATGCTCCATAAAGCGCAGAGCTGACAATCTGCTTTGGATTTTCTTTCATAACTGCAAACACGATTAACAAGACCATCGCGGAAATGTTCAAGGCAAATTCTATAATATGAATAATTGCACCTGCCATCGCTTTATGCCTGCTGAAAGCATAATCAATCTTAACACGGTTTAAATAAGCGAATTATTATCTATTTAATTTTTATATCTATTTTCAAAAATCTCTAATAATTGTTGTGCTGCTGCTGTTGGTGGTAATTTATCATTCGTAACCTTGCTTTCCACTATTGGTAACTCTGTTTTAATCTTCTCGTCCCGATAAAAAACGTTCTGTAGATATTCCTTTATCAAATCGTGCATCCAATTTAGCATCTGTTGCTGTCTTCTATATTGGAAGTAATTATTCGCTTCAGTTTTTTCCTTAAAATGTTGTATCATCTGCCAGATTTCTTTTAACCCTATTTGCTGAATTGCTGAACACGTCTTAACTTCCGGATGCCAACCTGGAGTAGGTGATTTTAAGTAGTGTAAAGCTCTAGCGAAATCTTGTCTGGCCACTTCTGCCCGTTTTTTGTTATCGCCATCAGCTTTATTTATCAAAATAGCATCAGCCAGTTCGATAACACCTTTTTTTATTCCCTGCAGTTCATCGCCAGCACCAGCTATTTTAAGTAATAGGAAAAAATCTACCATGGAACGCACAGTTATCTCGTTTTGCCCCACTCCCACAGTCTCGATAAAAATAACATCATAGCCAGCTGCTTCACATAGCAAAATTGTCTCGCGCGTTTTACGACTCACACCACCCAAAGCTCCTCCTGAAGGGCTGGGCCGAATAAAACAGTTTTCGGCTCTTGCCAAATTTTCCATGCGGGTTTTGTCACCTAAAACACTACCTTTGGTTATGCTGCTGCTGGGGTCAACCGCCAAAACTGCCAGTTTATGACCAGCTTTTATTAGTTGGCTACCCAAAGCATCAATAAACGTACTCTTGCCAGCTCCGGGAACTCCGGTTATTCCTACCCTTATGGAGTTGCCTGTGTATGGAAGCAACTCTTTGAGCACCTGCTGCGCTAATTTTATGTGTTTTTCGGAATTACTTTCCACCAGGGTTATCGCACGGGCTAGTATGATACGGTCTTTATTCAAAATGCCTTTAACATAATCTGGCGATTGCAATTTTTTGCGTTTTATGGATTTCTGTTTGTTTTTATAAGAATCTGGCATGCCATCGTGTTTGCTTTCCACACCCTCCATCACCCGAGTGGTGTATTCTTTTCCTGCATTTTTAGGAACCCATTCCGGGCGTTTTTTCTCACTCATTTCGTACCTCAATAATTTTCTAGAGAAAAAAATTTGTCGCCATAAATGTCAATCATAAAATTAACTGGAGCTTAGTGTCGTGCCTAATAAATAAAAAAACAGGCAAAGTAATACTACTCCGCCTGCTAAATAGTATTTTAATTTTAGTTTACAGTTCAAGCCTACGTTCAAGTTCTTCCAATATTTTACGGGCAGCCACAGGAAGTACAGTTCCCGGTCCAAATATCAAAGCTGCTCCTTTTTCATAAAGGTAATCATAATCTTGAGCAGGTATAACTCCACCAACAACAACCATAATGTCTTCACGCCCCAGTTTTTTTAGTTCTTGCATCAACTCTGGTAATAAAGTTTTGTGGCCAGCAGCCAAAGAGCTCATGCCCACCACGTGCACATCATTTTCCACAGCTTCGCGAGCTGTTTCCTCTGGTGTTTGGAAGAGCGGCCCAATATCAACATCAAAGCCCATATCTGCATAGGCTGTTGCCACTACCTTGGCTCCTCGGTCGTGGCCATCCTGGCCCATCTTGGCTATCATAATGCGAGGACGTCTGCCTTCTTTTTCGGCAAAATCATCAGCCATCTGTCTAACTTTTTCTATTTCGTCTTTCTGTGCATACTCGCCACTGTAAACTCCACTTATAGAACGTATTACAGCTTTATGGCGTCCAAATTCTTTTTCCATAGCTTCCGAAATCTCTCCTAGGGTTGCTCTGGCTCGGGCAGCATAAATAGCCAGTTCCAGCAAATTGCCTTTACCGGTTTTAGCTGCTTTGGTTATAGCAGCCAGAGTTTGTTTAACTTTCTTTTCATCGCGCTCTGCTCTTAGTTTTTGCAAGCGTTTTAACTGAGCTTTTCTTACAGCAGTGTTATCAACCTCCAATATCTCCAGAGGTTCCTGTTTATCTAAACGATATTTATTAATACCCACAATGGTTTCTCTGTTAGAATCTATCTTAGCCTGGCGGCGTGCAGCTGCTTCTTCAATGCGCATTTTAGGGATACCAGTTTCAATAGCTTTGGCCATGCCGCCCAGGTCTTCTATCTCCTGAATATGCTCGCGGCCTCGTTTCATGAGTTCAGTTGTTAAAGCTTCCACATAGTAGGAACCGCCCCAGGGGTCTATCACACGGCAAATGCCAGTTTCGTGTTGTAAATAAAGCTGGGTGTTGCGAGCAATGCGTGCACTAAAATCGGTAGGAAGCGCTATCGCTTCATCTAATGAATTGGTGTGTAAGCTTTGGGTATGTCCCATAGTTGCTGCCAGAGCTTCGATGCAGGTTCTGGCTACATTGTTGTAAGGATCTTGCTCGGTAAGGCTCCAGCCAGAGGTCTGCGAGTGAGTTCGCAAGCTCATAGATTTGGGATTTTTGGGATTGAACTGTTTTACAATATCTGCCCACAGCATTCTAGCAGCACGCAGTTTGGCAACTTCCATAAAATAGTTCATGCCTTCTGCCCAGAAAAAGGATAATCTGGGAGCAAACTTATCTATAGGAATTCCTGCAGCCATACCGGCACGAATATATTCCAAACCATCGGCCAGAGTATAGGCCATTTCCAAATCTGCTGTAGCGCCGGCTTCCTGCATATGATAGCCAGAAATACTGATACTGTTGAACTTAGGCATATATTGCGAAGTGAATTCAAAAATATCGGATATTATCCGCATCGATGGTTTAGGTGGATAGATGTAGGTGTTGCGTACCATGTATTCTTTTAAAATATCATTTTGAATAGTGCCAGTTAGTTCTTCCCATTTTGCCCCTTGTTCTTCGGCGGTAACGATGTAGAAGGCCATTATGGGAATAACCGCGCCGTTCATAGTCATGGAAACTGAGATATCGCGTAGTGGAATCTGGTCGAACAGAATTTTCATATCTAAAATAGAATCTACAGCTACACCAGCTTTTCCCACATCTCCAGCAACCCTGGGATGATCGGAATCATAGCCTCGGTGTGTAGCCAAATCGAAGGCTACTGAAAGCCCTTTTTGGCCAGCGGCCAGGTTTCTGCGGTAGAAAGCATTACTCTCTTCAGCAGTGGAAAAACCAGCATATTGGCGCACAGTCCAAGGTCGCATAACATACATACTAGCATAGGGTCCACGTTTGAAAGGTGGCAAGCCAGCTGTATATTCCAAATGCTGCATATCTTTATAATCTTTTTTGGTATAAAGTGGTTTCACGCCTATCTGCTCATTAGTCATCCACATCAGATCGTCCAGAAGTTTACCAGTTATCTTCTCCAATTCCTGCTGCCATTTATTAAAATCGGGTTTTTCTTTTTCTATTTTAAATTCTATATTTTTAAAATCAGGTTTCATTATTCCACTCCTACTTTCTGTAGTAAATCAGCTAGAATATCATAAGCATTAACTCTAAGATGAATAAATTTATCGATACCAGCTTTTTTGTACTTTTCCTCGTCTGCCTTCGGATTACCTGCCAAAATCAAAATTTTATCAGCAGCCATTTCCTCTCTAGCTTGGCACATCTTTTCTACTATTTC
Organism: Candidatus Cloacimonadota bacterium; assembly: GCA_030445745.1. Classification (GTDB taxonomy): domain Bacteria; phylum Cloacimonadota; class Cloacimonadia; order Cloacimonadales; family TCS61; genus JASUTE01. The sequence continues at coordinate 54,038 of JASUTE010000003.1, read as the reverse complement.
TTTGTACTTCTTATCTGTGGAACAAATTACTACTATTTTAACTGAATTTTGCAAAGCCTCTTCAATAACTTTTTCCGGTTCTTCAAAACCCTGGCCAGCTTCTACTGCAAAGCCAGCTGTTTCAAAGAAACCACGACTGAAATCTGCACGTCCTTTGTAGTCGTAAACTGTGCCATAGTTTGCTAAGAAAACTTGAGGACGTTCCCCAGTTTTTTGGAAATATTTTTCCGTTTTATTGCGTAATTGCTCGTAGAATTTACTAGCACGATGAATTTCCAAAGGCTGTACTTCAGTTGTACCTTGATGCAGAGCTGTATGAATCTGGTTGATGGTAGCTCCCTGCTGCCACAATTGCATCACAGATTCTACCACATCATCTTTATCTATTTCAATTTTTAAATCAGGTTTTCTAATCTCTTTGCTGCGTATCTCATAAAGCGATTTATAATCTCGCTTACGGGGAGTTAAGAATTTCTCTTCCATATTAGCGTACATATTTGTGCCCACAATAACATCCTCACGGCAGGCAATATTTTTTCTTCTGGCTGTAGCTACTTTTTTTACTGCTTCCTGAGCTTGGTTTTCTTTTAGGAATTTGCTCATTCCGCCAGCTTCCTGTGTTATTTGGAAATTTTTCCAAACGGTTTTCGCCAGTTCATCTGTAAGCTTTTCTATATACCAGCTGCCGCCGGCAGGATCGATAACTTTACTTAGATGTACTTCTTCTGCTAATATTAGCTGCTGATTACGGGCAATTCTGCGAGAAAAATCATCTGGACTGCGCAGAACTTCATCAAAGCAGCCAACATGCAAGCTATCTGCGCCACCAATAACGCCGGAAAATGCTTCTGTGGTAGTACGCAGCATGTTCACATAAGGGTCATATTTGGTTTTGTTGAATTTAGAAGTTCTAACATGCATGTAAATTTTCTGTGATTCTTGATTGCCGCCATAATTTTCCACAATATTCTTCCAGATCATTCTAGCAGCGCGCAGCTTAGCTATTTCCATAAATAAATTGGAACCAAGCGCAAAATTAAATTGCACGTGAGGTGCAACTTCATCAATACTCAGGCCTCTGTCCAACATCTCGTTCACATATTCCACTGCTGTAGCAAAACCAAAACTCAGCTCTTCCACAGCGCTGGCACCAGCTTCATGATAGGGTTGCGTGTGTATTGCTATAGTACGAAGTCCGGGATGATTCTTTTTAGCATAATTGGTTAGCTGGAACATATCATCGTAAGTTTCTTTCAAAGAAGCTGGTAAAGTTCCATGTTCGGCTAAGTAGGAAAGCGGATCCATTCCCACACAACCTCTTATTTTTTTATCTTTTTGTTTAGCCAGCTGCATCAGCATGGTAGCATACGGCAAAGCCATATGATATGCCTGAATTTGGATATCAACTGCATCCAAAACCACATCATCCAGAGCAGTTTCCAAGTCGGCTAAAGTGGCTATAGAAGTTCCATTCTTGCCAACTTGATTTTCCCGAGATTGTTTAGGATCTTTTCCCTTCAAACTAGCTTTGTCCAGCACAATATTTACTGCATTTTGACCTCGATTCAAGGCATCAAGCAAATTTTTATTTAACTCCATCGGTAGGGCGATACTAATCTCCTGTGCTACTTGCCAACCAGTTGCTGTATAACCTTCCGGTTTGGTATTTCTTACATAAGAATTAAAACCAGGCAAGTCATCTATTTGCGGCAAATCTTTCAATACACTCAAACGATAGATAGGTTCAAGTTGAATTCCTTCGTAGGTGTTGGTTAACATAATTTTTTCGTAAGGTTTGCCCTTCAGTAATTTATCTACTGCTTTTCGCCAATCCTCATCGGAATGAGGGGGGAAATCTTTCAATAAATTTTCAGAAATTACCGAAGTTTTTTTGTTGTCTTCAGACATCTAACATCCCTCCATATATTTTATAATTCATATTCTAAAAAGTTACAAAATCTAGCAGTTGCATAAAGTCAAGCATAAATATTCAGTTTATCTATATCTGTTTTAGTTCCTTGTTTTTTCAAAGTAGATAACAAAAAAAAGGGGGCACCAACAAGCGCCCCGAATTTCCTAACTAAACAATTTATATAACGCCTACACGTTTTCCTATCTTTTCGAATTTAAGTAAAGCTTCATCGAGCTGTTCTTTAGTATGAGTAGCCATAAAACTGGTTCTGATAAGTGTATTTGTAGGTGGTACCGCTGGGGGGACTACCGGATTAATGAAAATACCTTCATCATCGAGTTGTTTCCACATCTTAAAAGCATTCTTCATATTTCCTACATGCAAGGGAATAACTGGTGTACAAGAAGTACCAATATCATATCCCATCTCCTTGAACGATTTAGCCATATAACGGGTATTTTCCCATAGTTTTTCGATGCGCTCGGGCTCTTCTTGCATAATTTTCAATGCTTCCAAAACACTGGCAGCAGAAGCAGGTGGTAGAGATGCGCTAAAAATAAGAGGACGGGCATGATGTTTGAGGAAATGAATAAGGTCGTTGTTACCTGCAATAAAGCCTCCAACAGAAGCTAAAGATTTGCTAAAAGTTCCCATAATGATGTCTACATCGGCGGTTTTGTTGTAGTAGGCAGTAGCACCGGCGCCTGATTTATGTAAAACACCCAAAGAGTGAGCTTCATCTACCATAATAGCAGCTCCATACTTTTTGGCCAAGCCAACAATTTCGGGAATATTAGCAATATCACCCTCCATACTAAATATACCATCTACAACTATAAGGGAATTTTTTCCTTCAATTTTCTTTAGCACTTTTTCTAAATGTTCCATATTATTGTGGTTATAGCGCAACATCGTGCCAGCAGAAAGACGGCAACCATCCAAAATGGAAGCATGGTCATATTTATCTGTTATTACGTATTCTCCCCGGCCTACAATTGCAGAGATAGCTCCTAAATTTGCCTGATATCCAGTAGCAAAAGCTAATGAGGCTTCTTTCCCAACCAATTCCGAAAGTTTTTCCTCTAATTCCAAATGAATATCTAAAGTCCCATTTAAAAATCTAGAACCAGCACAACCAGTTCCATATTTATCGGTAGCTTTTTTGGCTGCTTCTATCACGCGCGGATGATTGGTGAGACCCAGATAACTGTTCGATCCCATCATCAACATTCGTTTATTATTCACCATCACTTCGGTATCTTGTTCAGAATTTATTACACGAAAATAGGGATAATGCCCCAAAGCTATAACTTTTTTGGCATCTTCATAATCATAACACTTATCGATAATACTCATACATTTTCCTTACTTTTCTAATTTTTATCACCATTTTTATGGACTACAATTGTGTCAAATAAATTCATTATTTTATTAATAGCATTTTATCTGTTTGGGAAATTGTGGGAGTTTGAATTTTAAAGAAATAAACTCCACTAGCAACTGGCTGTCCGCTATTATTAACTCCGTTCCACACCACTTGCTGTTTCCCTTTTTCTCGGTATTGCGAAGGCCAATTTTTAATTTTTTGACCTTTAGAATTATAAATAACTATCTCTACTTGCGAATTATGTAGTAAATTGAACTCGATAGTGGTGGTAGGATTGAATGGATTTGGATAATTTTGAATTGCATCGATAGGTAGAACTACATTTTCAGAATCGTTATCTACAACCAAAATTGGTTCGAAATCTACAATACCGTAGGAAGAATTATCTTCTCCATCGAAAATGGTTTCAGCAATTTCTGTGTTATCGTTGCTATCCCATTGGTTGTTTTCGGCCATTACATCTTGGCTGGAAAAATTGTAAATACTCCAGTTAAAGCCACTACCATCGACATTATCGTGGAAATAGTTCTCACCATCATCCTCGTCACTATCGTTATTCAAATTGCCCAAGTTAGCTGTAGCATCCTGATTCAAAAACACTGCACAGAAATTTCCGGTTATCTCGTTTTTGGTAATTATAGGATTACTACTGCTACCACCTACCATTATGCCAGCACCAGAATTGGGATCACCTTCCACAAAATTATCATGGATATAATTGTTTTCCACAACTCCGCTAGCATAAAAAAGATAGATTCCCGTAAGATTGTAGCAAATTTCATTTTCAGCTATATAGGGAAGTATGTTTTGTCCACCTGTAATATCCAAAGCTGAGATCCCTTGCCATACATTATGATGAATGTAGTTGTTTTGAATAACAGGACTGCAAGGACCGCCTTGGCTACTAAGCATAATTGCACCTCGTGGACTTTCATCTAAGGCACAACTGCTAAGTTCGTTATTCTGGATGATTGCATTAGAATTTTCCACAATGTAAATACCGTTCTGATCACAATTTTCTATTACATTGTTTTGCACAATTACTTCTGGTGGCTCAGGATTTCCTAAACCAAAAATATGAATTGCTTTTTCACAGTTACTAAAATAGCAGTCGGAAATAGTTACTGGCGAATCTACTGAATTAATACCATATTTGGCATCGGTAACATTACAGAAGCTAAAACTGCTAGCAATTGCCTCATCTTCCAGTCTAATACCTCCCCAGGAAAATCGTTCAGCAGCAGCAAAAGCAATATTTTCGTCTGCATTTCCATCTGCTATTATATTTCCCAAGGCAGTTATTTTAAAATCGCCGTTTACCACAACCTGAACTCCAGGTTCTATTATTAATGTTTCTCCAGCCGGAACCGTAATTTCTCCTACTACTTCATAGGGATTATTAACAGCTTCCCAGCTACCAAATTGCTCTCCAGACACTTCGATTGCACCTAAAAACAAAGGTACAAAAACTAAAAAAATAATAAAACTAAATTTTCTCATTTTGGATCCTCCTCTTCTTGATAAATGAGTTAATTAATATAGCACTGAAGGCGATAAAAGCCAAAGCAGCACCAAACCATCCCATCTTTGTTAGAATAGTTACCAATACACCAGCAAACATCACACCAAATAAAATAAACATAATCGATTTCCAAAAACTAAGTCCGAAAATATAAGCTGCCAGCGAGCCTGTCCAAGCGCCAGTAACCGGAAGTGGAATGGACACAAACAACATCAGCCCCAGCTCTTCGTATTTTTCTACTAACTTGCTTTTACGACGAGTACGCTCAAAAAGCTTTTCTAAAATTTTTTTTAAAAAAGGCACTCGAAAAAAAAGTTTGGTAATAAGATCGTAGAAAAGCAGCAATAAAAAAATCGGTATCATATTTCCTACTACAGCTATTGGATATGTTTTCCAAACGGGAAGTTGATAACGCAAAATACCTATTGGAATTGCTCCTCGCAACTCGAAGATAGGTACCATAGAAATAAAAAATACCTTAACTTCGCTGGAAACTGACATTTTATCTATCTTTGTGTTTAAATCTTGTTCGTAATCTGTTGCAGCTATCAATGGCAATAAAATTGCTATCAGTGTTAAAATTACCACTATTTTTTTCATCAACTACCAACCTTCTTTACCAATTAAGGGTACAAAAGTGCAGCCATCTTCGCTATATTCCGCTATTTCGCCATTTTGTTTGGTAACCACAGTGAGTTGTTGCATAAAACGAGAACCTATAGGAATTACTAAGCGCCCACCTTTGGCTAACTGTTGCTGTAGAGAAGGGGGTACACCAGGAGCTGCAGCTGCTACCACTATTTTATTAAATCTCATGTCTGTTTTATTCTTTTCCTGCCAACCCAAACTTCCATCCCCATAACGAAAATAAATATTTTCATAGCCCATTTCCAGTAATGTTTTTTTAGCTTTATTTATCAATTTCCAAACTCGCTCTATTGTATAAACCTGCTTAGTTAATTCTGCCAAAAGAGCTGTCTGGTAACCCGAACCGGTGCCTATTTCCAAAGTGATATCTTGAGTTTGCAAATGTAATTCTTGTAACATAATAGCTACTATGTATGGTTGCGAGATAGTTTGCCCACCTCCTATGGCCAGTGGCGCATCCTGATATGCTAAATGTTGTAGCTCATAGGGTACAAATTTTTCCCGAGGGACTTTGGCAAAAGCAGCCAATACTCTTTCGTCTGTTATTCCCCTTGCTATCAGTTGCTGTTCTACCATCAGTTTTCTCTGATCGGCAAATTTCATTTTTGTTCCAACCAATTTTGTAGTTTTTTAAAAGAATCTTCTTGAGTAAATTTGGGTGCCATTGGAGTGATGGAAACAAAACCATCGGAAACAGACTTAGAATCGGTGCCTTCCTCTTGACCCCAAATCGCTTTACCACCAATCCAATATATATTTCTGCCACGCGGATCTTGCTGTTTTTTTACAAAGTCTTCATAATGACGATGTCCTAATTTAGTTATGTTTATCCCTTTCACATCTTCATATTCTAAGTTAGGAATATTGATATTGAACATCTCACCTTGCTTTATAACTTTTTCCATACCTTTTTTTAGAAATTCTACTATGAACTTAGCGCCAGTATTGAATTTTTGGTCGGTATAAGCTGCCATTGAAACGGCAACAGAAGGTATTTTGATAAACATAGCTTCCAGTGCAGCAGCTACTGTGCCAGAATAGAGAATATCTTCACCCATATTTGGTCCTGCATTAATTCCCGAGATCACCAGATCGATCCTTTCTTTGGTTATCACCTGTTCAGCTAAAATAACACAATCGGTGGGAGTACCATTAACAGCATAAAAATGTTTTTTTTGTTTAATAATACGCAAAGGATTGTGCAAGGTAATGGAATGTGAAGTAGCGCTTTGCTGTTTATCAGGCGCCACCACAAAAAGTGTGTGTCCGAGTTCTTGCAGATATTCATAGAGGACATTTATCCCTCGTGCATTGATCCCATCGTCATTTGTTAACAATATATTCATTATTTCTCCTTATCTCTTTTATAAAAATTTTCAAGAAATTCCAAATATCGCGCAGGTGCGAGATATGGCTTTGTTCCTCACCATAGATAGTTGCTATGGGTACGAAACCAATCTTTGCATCTTGGGCAGCATACCTCAGCAATATTTCTGTTTCAAACTGATACCTTTGCGATACAAACTGCTGAGTGCGTAGAATTTGCAGATTATAAAGCCGAAAACCGCATTGAGAATCATAAATTTTCTGCCGCGTTACCCAAGATAACATTTTGCTGGTACAGCTATTACTTAATTTACGCTGCCAAGGCATTTTTGCATCTTGAAAATCTCTTTTCCCAATTACCATATCACATTCGTTCCTATTTTGGTATTCTATAAATTTTCTCATTTCTTCTGGTTTATGCTGCAAATCGCTATCGATAGTTAAGGCAAAACTATATCCTGCTTCCAAGGCAGCTTTAAAACCAGTTTGCAAAGCAGCGCCCTTTCCTAAATTTTTTTTATGCTGTAAAAAATGAACTTCAGATGGCACCAAACCAAAAACGATCTCTTTCGAACCGTCATCGATAATAAAAACATTTTCCAAAGCAGTGAACTGCTTTATTCTTACCAATAATTCTTCCAAAAATTCATAAGAATTATAAATAGGAACTATTATTGCTGTATTTTTTCGCTCTGCTTTCATAAAAATTTCCTTTTAAAAAGAAGAAAACACACCAATTATGTCAAGCAAATCTACTGTCCAGTATTTCTTATTTAGACAAAACTGTGTGGAAAAAATGCTTGCTATTATCTTGGAAAATTCAATTTTAGTTTCAGGAGGCTTTATGAAATTTGACTTTGATACACCAATAGAGCGAGATAAAAGTGATAGCATTAAATGGAAGCTGCTGCATAAAAAATTTGGATATGAAGATCTGTTGCCACTATGGGTAGCAGATATGGATTTCGCTATTGCTCCACCTATTCAAGCAGCTATTGCAAGAAGAAACCAACATCCGGTTTATGGCTACAGCCTGCGTCCGCAAACTTACTACGACAGTTTTACTCATTGGCTGCAAAAGAGGCACAACTGGCAGATCGAACCTAACTGGATTTTAGATGTACCCGGGGTAGTACCAGCAATAAATTTCTGCATTCAAGCGCTTACCAATCCCGATGATAAAGTTTTGTTATTTTCACCAGTTTATGATCCTTTTTTCAAGGCTATAAAGCTTAACCAGCGCAGTTTGGAAGTAAGTAATTTGTATTTGGAAAATAATGAGTATCGTATTAATTTCGCGGAGCTGGAAGAAAAACTAAAACAAGGGATAAAGATGATCCTGTTTTGCAGTCCCCACAATCCGGTAGGACGAGTTTGGCAGCGGGACGAACTGGTAAAACTGGCAAATCTGGCTATTAAATATCAGGTTTTGATAGTTTCCGATGAAATTCATTTTGATCTGGTGTTTTCTCCTAATAAACACATACCCCTGGCCAGTTTAGGAAGCAACATTGCTCAGCAAACTATAACTTTAACTTCGCCTGGTAAAACTTTTAACATTGCCGGTTTGGGTGGTGGTTTTGCTGTAATTCCCAATAAAATAACCTTTGCGCTTTTGAAAAATCACTTAGATAAAAATGCCTTACATTTAGGAAATCCGCTTACTACTGCTGCCTACCAAGCTGCCTATCAAGATGGTGAAGAGTGGTTGGAAGCATTGCTGGAATATCTTTATGAAAATTATAAATTTGTAAAAGAAGAATGTGAAAATTTAGGAATCGAAGTTACCAACCTGCAGGGAACCTATCTGGCCTGGTTGAATTTTTCTCATTTTGGACTATCACAAACCCATTTGGAAGAGATAATTTACAAAAAAGCTAAATTAGGCTTAGTAAGTGGCACTCAATACGGCTCGAATGGTAAAGGTTTTATGCGTCTTAACTTTGGTTGTCCGCGCCAATATCTGCAAACAGCATTGCAAAGATTAAAAGTCATTTTCCCATTTTAAAAAAGGAGATAACATGAAAGTTACCAAAACAATCGTGCTCAATAGTGGTAATCCGGAAGAAAAACGCGAAGAGATCCGTAGATATTTTCATCAGACCTACGATCTTTACGAAAAATTGAACGAAACTTTGAAATCGGAAAAAACTTTCTACCTGCGCCCTGATCCTTTGCGCCATCCCTTAATTTTTTACTACGGCCATACTGCCGCATTTTATATAAATAAGTTGATAATTGCCAAATTAATAGATAAACGCATAAACCCGCAGTATGAATCGATATTCGCTATCGGTGTGGACGAAATGAGCTGGGATGATCTGGATGAAACCCACTACGATTGGCCTACCCTAACCCAGGTTCAAGAATATCGCGATAAAGTACGCCAATTGGTGGACGAGCTTATTTCCAAACTACCTCTTAAAATTCCAATTACCTGGGATGACCCATTTTGGGCGATTATGATGGGCATTGAACACGAACGAATTCATTTGGAAACTTCCTCTGTACTCATCAGACAGCTGCCTATTGAGGAAGTTAAGCCACTAGATTTTTGGAATTTATGTCCAAATTCTGGTAGTGCACCCACTAACAAGTTATTGCCCATAGCTGGCGGTAAATTGCAGGTTGGAAAATCTAAAACTCATGCCTTATATGGCTGGGATAACGAATTTGGCACTCATGAAGCAGAGATCAAGCCGTTTAAAGCTTCCCAATACTTGGTTTCCAATGCCGAATTTAAGGAATTTGTAGATGACAACGGCTATACTAATCCCAAATGGTGGACAGAAGAAGGCTGGAACTGGCGCAACTACACCCAAGCTACTATCCCCAAATTTTGGCTTAAAACCAAAGCTGACTTCAAACTGCGCACCATGCTGCACATCATAGATATGCCCTGGAACTGGCCCGTGGTAGTGAATTATTTGGAAGCCAAAGCGTTTTGTAATTGGATAAGTGCCCAAACCGGCAAACCTATCCGCCTTCCTAGCGAAGATGAATGGATACATTTCAGGAACTTGCAAAAAGTACCAGATCAGCCTTATTGGGAAAAAGCGCCAGGCAATATAAACTTGGAATACTATGCTTCTTCTTGCCCTGTAGATGAATTGAAGTTTGGCGACTTTTACGACGTTATTGGTAATGTGTGGCAATGGACAGAAACCCCGATATTCGGCTTTACCGGATTTCAAGTTCATCCCTACTACGACGATTTTTCTACGCCTACCTTCGATAAAAAACACAACCTTATGAAAGGCGGCAGCTGGATCTCTACCGGTAACGAAGCTACTTTGGCAGCCCGCTATGCCTTCCGTCGTCATTTCTTCCAACATGCCGGATTTCGTTATGTGGAAACTAGCGAACCTGTAAAAATAGAAGAGAATACCTATGAAGAAGAACCCGATGTTACAACATATTGCCATCTGCACTGGGGCAAAAATAAACTGGGGTTGCCAAACTTTGAGCAAAAATTAGCAACCATAGCTATAGAAAACAGCCAAGATATTCCCAAAGAAAAAGCTTTGAACATTGGTTGCAAAGTAGGACGTACCAGCTTCGAGCTGGCAAAGGTATTTCACGAAGTAACGGGATTGGATTTTTCGGCTAGACAACTTAAAGCTGGCGTGAACATGCGAGATAACGGAGCTATCCGCTATACCCTGCCAGAGGAAGGCGAGCTGGTTTCCTACCACGAAAAATTGCTGAAAGACTTTGGCTTAAAGGAAACTGCAGCAAGGGTAAACTTCTTCCAGGGTGATATTTCCAACCTGCTCAGCAAATACACTGGCTATAACCTTATTGTTATTGAAAATGCCCTGGAAAGGGCCTACAAGCCCCAAAATCTGTTGCAAATAATCCACCAGCGCTTACAGCCAGATGGAGTTTTAGTAATAGCCTCTACCTACGATTGGCAAGATGAATTTACCGAAAAAGAGAACTGGTTAGGCGGTTATAGGTTAGATGGCGAACCCTTTACTAGTTTAGATGCTATGAAACAGATTCTGTCTGCCAACTTCAAGCTGTTGCATCAGCCCGTTGAGCTACCTTTTATATTACACCAAAATGCTCGCAAATCTATATATTTAACTTCCCAGGTAACTGTTTGGAATAAAAGGAGATAACCCCCCAGTTATAAGCATAGAACTAAAGAAAATTAAAGTTGGAATTGGGCTCTAAAAAGCTATCTAATAAAGATTTTAATTGACATTTAAGCAAAGTATCTGAAGAGAAGGTAAAAATTTTAATAAAATAATTAGGAGTAGCTATGGCAGAAAAATTAGTTTATGGTCACATTGGCAGCAAAGAAGCCATGGAATTGGAAGAGACCTACGGAGCTCACAATTACCATCCACTTCCAGTAGTAATTGCAAAGGGGAAAGGTGCAAAAGTTTGGGATCCAGAAGGAAATGAGTATTTCGATTTTCTCTCCGCTTATTCAGCGGTGAATCAGGGACATTGCCACCCTAAAATCATCGCGGCTCTTACCGAGCAAGCGCAAACTCTCACCCTCACTTCTCGTGCTTTTTACAATAACAAACTGGGTGAATACGAAAAATTCGTAACTGAATTCTTTGGTTACGATATGGTGCTTCCTATGAACACAGGCGCAGAGGCTGTGGAAACAGCTATGAAGCTGTCTCGTCGCTGGGGTTACGATGTAAAAGGCATCCCCGCAAACAAAGCGAAACTGGTGTTTGCTGAAGGTAATTTCCACGGTAGAACTATTTCAATTATTTCAGCTTCTACCGACCCCGATTGCCGCAAAGGTTTCGGCCCCTTCCTTCCTAATATAGAAAAAATTGCCTACAACGATCCACAAGCTCTGGAAGATTTCCTAAAAGAAAACCATGCGGAAACAGCAGCCTTTATAGTGGAACCCATTCAGGGAGAAGCTGGTGTATTTGTGCCCGATGCTGGTTATCTGAAAAAATGCTATGAGATCTGTAAAAAATACAACGTGCTGTTTGTGGCAGATGAAGTTCAAACTGGTATCGCCAGAACTGGTAAACTTTTGGCCTGCGACCACGAAGAGGTGAAACCGGACATAGTAATTTTGGGAAAAGCTATTTCGGGAGGTGTTCTACCAGTTTCTGCTGTACTTGCCAGCAAAGAGATAATGCTGACCATAAAACCGGGAGAACATGGCTCTACTTTTGGCGGTTTCCCTTTAGCTTGCGCAGTTGCCAAGGCAGCTTTGGAAGTTGTTCGCGACGAAAACCTAACAGAACGTGCCCAGCGCCTAGGGGAAAAATTCCGTGCCGAAATGGAAAAGATCGATTCACCTATGATAGAGCTTGTACGAGGGAAAGGACTTTTGAACGCTGTGGTTATAAAACCTACAGAAGGCAAAGAAGCCTGGGATGTATGCATGAAACTGAAGGAAAATGGCTTACTAGCCAAACCAACCCACCAGCATATCATCCGCTTTGCTCCCCCGCTGGTAATCAGCGAAGAAGAACTGGACAAAGCGATTAAGATAATTAAAGATACCATTGAAAATATGGTTTAATTCATATTTCCCACCAAAAGCCACTCTGCCACCCAGGGTGGCTTTTTAATATGACATTTACAAATTATACTTTTGTTATTAACAAAGTAGCATCTATTTTTTAAGAAATTATTTGACACAACTTTTACAAAAACTACTTCTCGTTATGAGAGGACTGTGATGATAAATTTCGCAGAAAATGCGGGATGTTATAGGAGTGTAGTGTATGTGTAGCTCAGGAAATCACGGTTCTAACTATTTTTTAGTTGGCAATCGTGAGGGGGGAATAATTTTAATAAATTGAGGAGTAGAAAATGAAAACAAAACTATTAATATTTAAATTGAGGAGTAGAAAATGAAAACAAAACTATTAATCTTTATGATATTTCTAAATTTATGCTTTAACCTTTTTTCTGACGAAACTTTTGAAAGAGAATACGATTTAAATCCATACATTTATCCTACAACGGGTGATCATATCTCTGAGCTAACTCCACGCTGTTTGCAAACAACCCCAGATGGCGGATATGCAGTATTGATGAAAATAGAACTTACCGAAGGTATGGTAGCACATTTTTGTACTGCACTGCTGAAAACAGACTCATTGGGAAATATACAATGGTTCAAAATGCTTACTAATGATCCCACACTCAGTGATTTTTATATAGTGATGCAGGGTTGGTATTTTGCCAGGGGTTTTACGGTTACCAATGATGGAGGATTTGTTATACCCATAACTGGTGATGGGTATGGAGAGGAATCCGGTTCTTTTATTCTAAAGCTCGATGCTAATGGTGAATATGAGTGGCATACACAGCTAGCTGATGAAACCTCCCCCCCTCTCCATTATTTAAATACAATTAAGCAAACGTCTGATGGAGATTTTTATGCAGCAGGATACCGTGATTATCTCTACCCCTCCTATTTAAAAATCATGGAAGTAGTTAAATTAACTGCTCAGGGTGATACATTGTGGACAAAAACTTATCAGGATAGTTTAATTTATAAAAATGCTTATGATATAGCTTTAACAGAAAAGGATAAACCTCTTATTGTTGGACACACATGGAATTCAGAATTAAATTGGATAGGATTTACTCTCGGCTTAAGCTATGAAGGTGAAATAGAGTGGAAACATTTTGTCGAAGAACAATATCAATGTTTTTATTATAATTCAATTTTATTGGATCCAGCAAGTAATCAATTTTTAACGACAGGTATTTGTAATAATGAAAATCAAGATTACGGTATAATTATTGAAAATATTACAAATAATGGAATAGTAATTGATAATTACTTTATAGAATCAGAATATACATTTTATCAATATTTACCATCAATTGTGTCTGATTTTAATAACTATATAGTTATGGCAGCAATAATAAATAATAACGCTGAAATATGCCAGTTTGATTTAAATAATACATTAATGTGGGATCGAGAAGTACAAGGCAGTTTATGCGATGGTCCCGAAGTGTTGCAGAAAGTTGAGAATAGCTACTTTGCTTGTATAAGCATTAAAAATCAAGATACTCTTGTAATAACCAAAATGGATGAAAATGGAAATTCTACTGATGTCAATGATGATGTAATTGTTATCCAAGAACCGAATTTAAAGGCTTATCCTAATCCATTTAATCCTATTATAAATTTTGAAGTTAAAGCTGAAATAGATGATAATCTTCGAATCGAGATTTATAATATTAGAGGCCAGAAAATCGATGAAGTAACATTTATTAATCTGCAAACAGTAGTTAGCTGGAATGCAAATGAATTTGCATCTGGTGTATACTTATGCAATCTCGTAAATAAAGATGAACTATTAGATTTTGAAAAAATACTTTTAATAAAATAAATTGCAGGATTTTATCCTGTTTCTTAGAAAAGAAGCAGAATCAAATTTTGTTAAATTCCGGCTTCGGTAACTACGCCGGGACAAGGGAGGTTTCCATGAACCGAAGAATATTTATTATTACATTTCTCATTTTACATTTTACATTTTTCATTGGGTTATCCGCCCAAGATACCTGGATTAATACCTATCAACCCTTTGGTGATGTTGATTATTATCCCGAAGACATTGTTGTCTGCTCCGACAGCGGTTATGCCGTGAATGGCTATTACAGTTATTACGATCCCGAATTTGGAATTGATGAACAATGGGGTTTCTTAATTAAAGTAGATACAGATGGCAATTTTGAATGGGCCAAAAGAGATATGGTATCTTTTTTAAGTCAAACTCGCTCTAATGCCTTTGTCGAAACAAGTGACGGAGGTTTTATCTCAATTGGTTGGAATAATGTTAATATTAACTATATAATAAAGAGGGATTCTTGGGGAAATAAAATTTGGGAAAATGAATATGATTTTGGAGTAAACTCCATGTGTAATTCTGCAGACGGCAATATTGTATTAGGTGGTAGATATAATGGCATTGGTTTAAGAAAAATCGATAATGACGGTAATGAAATTTGGACTAAATCTTTTCAAATTAATGAAAACTATGCTGTTAGTAATTCCGTTATACAAACCAATGATGGCGGATATGCCTTAACAGGTTATGGTTATTTTGATGATGATTCTCATTCAGATATTTTTGTTATTAGAGCTGACTCAAATGGTGATTCGCTTTGGGCAAGAATTTATGATGGATATGAGACTGAAGGTAAAAGTATTACTGAAGATTCAGATGGAAATTTAATGATTGCCGGTGAACTTGATGACTCAAATTCTATTGTAGGTTTTTTATGGTATTTAGATGAAGATGGCAATACACTTTGGACACAAGAAGTTGAAAGTAGTGTTGGATATTCTCATTATTCTGTTCTGAGTATTCCTAATGGTTCATTCACCACGATATGTCAAACCTCATCAGGAGCAAAACTCTATAACTATGATGTTAATTATTTTTTAAATTGGGATAATGTTTTTACTGGATGGTCTGGAAGAGGTGATAAACCTATAAGAATTTTACAAAACATTGGCTATATTTGCTGTCTTGAAAGAGTAGGCGGTATAATGGAAGACAATATTGGAATAGCCAAAACTGATTCACAGGGTCAGGTTGTTTCAATTGATGAATTTGAAATTCCAAATATTAATGATATATCCCTTACAAATTATCCAAACCCGTTCAATCCCGAAACAAAAATTATTTTCAATTTACCTGCTACTATCGAAAATCCGATTATTGAAATCTTTAATATCAAAGGAGAAAGGGTTAGAACCATTAACTATCAAAATCAAATACCCATAGTCTGGGATGGAACCGATAAATTTCGTAATCAAGTGTCATCAGGAATTTATCTATATAGATTAAAAACTAATAATTTTGTGAGTAAAGTTAAGAAGATGACTTTGTTGAAATAAAAAAAGAGGAAAAGAGAACTTGCACAAAGCCCAACTCACCAGAAAGTTTTTAATTCCCCTTTCCTCAATGCCAAATAATTGGTATTTGAGGTTCAGGTCAAGCAAAGAGATCAAGTTCTTTTTTCTCTCAAAACACAGCTGTTTGGAGTCAATTATAAATAACTTTTAATTGATTTCTGTAATTTTCAGAGTAGTGAGATTTGTTCTTTAAAAGTGCATAAAGTGTTTTAATGAGTTTATTAGCAACAGCGATCACAGCTTGTTTGTATTTCTTATCTTCATTTCTTTTCTTTTGATAATACTCTTCAAAAGTCGGTGAGTATCTTTTAACAGCAGAGGCCATTTGCCAAAGAGTTCTTCTCAGATGGGCATTTCCTCTTTTAGAGATTTTTCCATTTACATTAATAGAAGAGCCACTCTGTTTAATTGTCGGATCCATACCCATAAATGCTCTTAATTGCTTGTGTGATTTATAGATGTTTATATCTTCCCCGATCTCAATAAGAAACTTTTCAGCTGTATTTTGTCCAACTCCGGCAATAGATGTAACTATACTGAATTCCTGACTTAGATTTTCATCTACATATTTTTTGATTTTCTCATCTAAATCGTTCTTCTGTTTTTGAATGAACAACAACATTTGAATTTTCAAGATCAAGACAGATTTTAGGTATTTGTCTTCGCTGCCAAATGAATTCTTAGCCATTTTGATTAATTTTTTGGGGGAGATTTTCCCACTGTGATTTATTTGTATAGGAAATAATAATTTAAATCTAAATGAACAAGGTTCAGTTTACAGAACCATATTTATATGTAGGAGGAAAAATGAAAAAGATATTATTACTTATTTTTATCTTGATTTCAGCAATACCAATTTTTGCTGAATATGAAGACAGGGTACCCGGCACAAAAACAATTGAATTAGAAACTCTGAATGAAATCAGAGATGCTTGTCATCCGAATTCGGGACATACAGGTTATGCACAAATAATGCGGCAGTATTGGATTGATTACCTCAATATTCCAGATACTTTAAGATATTTGGATGAAAGTGGTGAAAGAGGAGAAACTTTTAATACAGGAACCTATGTTAGAGAAGCCTTTTGGGGAGCAATTGGACATGATATGCCTTTTGATCCTGAAACTCAACAACCTATGGATCCTGATAAGAAACTTAAGTTAGCCAGAAGACATCTACTTGTTCCAAATTTTCAACCTAATTATTTATCTCTTGAAGCAGTTGATGAGTATCTGCATAGTTCTGATATTAATGGTTTTCAGAAATGCCTTGATTTAGTACGTATTTTAGAGAATACGTCTTTTATGGTAGATATGTTGTGGAATTATCAAGATGGTGCTTATCAAAACCAGCTAGCAGCCAAAGTGGATTCTTTGGCATCTTATACAGATTCTTTAATGTGTGCTTTAGGTGAAGATGGAATAAACAATAATGTTGAAGTATGGATTACAGAACCACAATCAGGAGAATGGGAAAATCCCATAATTTATTATCATAATGGCAGAATACGTCTTGCCGGTGCTTTGGGCTATGCAGGTTGTGTATTGCTTAATACTGATTACAATACTCAAGCTTTAGACTATATTGATCATGCTTATGATGAATTATTTACTTATCAGCATTCGCAGACATCAATAACAAATACTGGATTTATTGGGTTAAATTTTACGAATTCTTTAGATTATGGAGAGGGACCGGCTTATACAAACTATGCTTTTGACGGAGTCACCTTATTTTTTACAGCATTAAAAAGACTTGAAATTCCAGATTATGGAAATCTTTATGATCATCCTTATATGAAATCAATATTTGAAAACAGCTTAAAGTATATTTCTCCGGACTTTAAAGCGATAACACAAGATGATACCTATAAACAATATTGTTCTATCAGTTATACTTATGAACTTTTTATTCGTTATCTATATCAAAGCGATGATATAAATAACGAAATGATAGAAAAAATGAAATGGTATGCAAATAAATCTAAAGAAGAAGCTATTTCAGGCTTCAATGGATATCCTTGTTATTATAATCCTTATAAAATTATTTTTAATTTCAATCCTAATATCAATATGGCTAACTATAATAATAGTATTCCTCCATCATTATCAGTGGGTAGCTATTCGGATGAAGAAATGACAATTATGAGAGATGAAATAAATACAACTCAAGAATATATTAATAATCCAACAATGATTATTAATCACGAGAATTCGCTTGCATTAATGCATGAACATAGTGACCAGAGTAGCTTTCAATTGTATTACAAAGGTAAGCAATTATTGATCGATCCTGGATATGGTCCTGCTAAACGTTATAAAATAGCTAAAAAATGGCTAGAATCACCATATGCTCACAATTTGATTACTGTAAATCCTGATAGATTAAGAGAAAAAGCTGCTTTGGATTCAGATTATTATGATATATTGGAGGATTTAAATGTAGATTCAATCTGGGCTGGTGATGATAACATAGATTGGGATTGGTCAGATTTTCATCCTGATTGGTATGAACCAGTAGGTGACCATGGTTCAATAACCGATGCAGAATTATTAACACCCTGTTATAAAAATTATTTTATACAAAATAATAAAATACAGCATTTAAAGTCCCATATAGAATATGACCATGAACAAGATCATTATGAGCTGAACGGACAACCTCTTAATTGTGATGATGATATTCTTATTGACCGTAACTATTTTATGGTTGATGATTTATATTTTATTATCTATGATGATGTTACAAGCTATGATCCTAATTCTCAAAATGAATTTTGCAATCAGTTACATTTTGGTTCCATCCCTGTTGATTCTAATGGTCTTCTTGATGATTCTTTAGATAGTTTAGATGTAAGTATATATCGTTATCAATATAGGAATGATCCGATATATCTACATGTGTCTTTAGGTAGTCAAAATATGTTTTCATCCTATTCTAGAAGAACTCATTTACCTAGTGGTATTTTAAAAACTTCAGATTATGAGGCACGTAGAGAGCATCGTGACTTAAGATTGTTTACCGAAACACCTGGAAATGAAAAATTCCTCACCCTACTAATTCCTTCGGAATCAGACTCAAGTGCAATTGAATATGTAGAGAACTATTCCAATGGCTACGGTGTTAATTATGATTTTGATCCCAATGATTCTTTTAAAACTTATGCTGCTGTATACTCAGGTGATACTTTCTTCAGATTCTATCAGGATGAAAT
Source organism: Candidatus Cloacimonadota bacterium (assembly GCA_030445745.1). Lineage (GTDB taxonomy): Bacteria > Cloacimonadota > Cloacimonadia > Cloacimonadales > TCS61 > JASUTE01. Next base: position 35,150 of record JASUTE010000003.1, on the reverse strand, counting down.
GCAATTCAATACTGCCGCTGATTTCTTTTTAATAAAAACCAATGAAGACTGTTCTAGTATAGAAAAACTTATCTTGAATGGCGATAATTCATTTGAAGTTCACGATCTTGTAGGTACTCGTTTTCCTGATATTCTTGTTTATGATTCTGATTACGATTCAGAAGAGGTCATTGCAGAATGGACATCTACAGGTGAACTGGAGATAACAACAGTTATGAGTTTTTCCAACCCAATTCCTCTGCCAATACCTAAACCCAGATTTAAAATATTGCGCAATGGAGTTTCACCAGAAAAATTGATATCTAAAACGCAATATTATTCTAATGATTCAACAAATCCAGAGCGTGGTATTATTAACAACAATATCGCGTCACTAGCTTACGATGATGACTATTTCTACGTGAATTATAGTTATGCCGATTTAGCGGGTAAAAATTTGTTAACAACGGATTTGGTGATATATCAAGGTACATTTGATGGTATAACCATTCAGGATACTACTCAATTTGGTAGGGGTGATATAGTTTTAGGTGATGAGATTACGGTTCCTGTAGATACTGAAATTGTTTTTAAGCCAGGTGCACATCCTCAGCTTAAGTCGGATTTCGAACTTACAGTAGATGGTACTCTTACCGCTTTGGGTGAAGCTGAAAACAAGATTTCTTTCGATAAATATTCATCTACAAATTGGCAAAAAATAGAGATAGCCAACGGCGGTAATGCCAGCTTTAAACATTGTAATATATATAATGGTCTCTATCCACTTCAAAATAAAGGTTATGTAAGTGTAGATAGTTGCTTTTTCTATGAAAATACTTCAGGTATTTTACTTGATACGCCATCGGGTTATCAAATTGAAAACACCCAAATAGATAGATGCGGATCATTTGGAGTACTACTAAGAAATTCACACCTAATCTCGGATAAATCCTACTTGAAAAATAATCTTATAAGATATAATACTTACGGCATCTGGTTCTACAACGCTTCTGGCAATGTTTCAGCAGATACTCTGTATGCAAACGAAGCAGCCGGTATAATGTGCAATAGATACTCCAATCCTGTTGTAAAGCAAACATCTGTTAGTTCTACCATGAACAGCCCCAATGATAATCCTGAAATAAAACTATCAGATGGTTCTTATCCCATAACCGACAGAACCTATAACGATATTATATTTGGAGCAGGTTATTCAATCTATAATGCAGATACGAATCCCGTTGCTTACAATAGTAGGACAAACTGGTGGGGAACCACTGATATTACAGATATAAGTAATTCATTTTATCCATCAAGTTGGTCTGTTACTATAAGTCCTATTGCTTCTGCCCCCAATGTAGGCTATACTCCACGTTCAAATACTGGTTTGTTCTGGGAAGGTTTAGAAGCTGAAGAAATGGGTGATCTGGTAACCGCAAAGGCTAAATATTATGAGTGTATCGATACCGATGCCAATGATATCGAAGCTTTGTGGGCTGCTAATAGGCTATTGAATTGCAGTACTTCCAATTCAGATTATTCACAACTCAGAGATTTTTATCTGGAATTATCACAAAGTAACGAAAATAGCAAACTCAGCGAGATGAGCTCAATATTGAGTATCTATTGCAATCGTAAATCATCAAACTATCAGAATGCTATTACAGAATATGAGCTTCACCTGGAAGATGATATAACTTTCATCGATTCTGTTTTCACCCAGTTAGATATTGTTTATACTTATATGGAAGCAGAATCCGATGGTAGAAGTAGTGGCTTAAGATTTCTTAATCCAAGCAATAGTATAGAAAGTTTGGAACAAGCACAAAACCGCGAAGCAATGTTATGGAAGCTAATGCGTGAAAAAACAGATTCAGATGGAAGCGTGTATTCACCAGAAATGTTTGAATACAAGCTAAAAGCTAACTACCCCAATCCTTTCAATCCAACCACAAACATCAGTTTTTCGCTTCCAGCAGAAGCGGAAATTAAGCTAAACATCTATAATATCAAAGGTCAAAAAGTAAAAACCTTAACTAATTCAATCTATCCGCAGGGTAACCATAATGTTATGTGGAACGGACGGGATGATAATGGCCAACCGGTTGGCTCGGGAGTATACTTCTATCGCCTGCAGGTGGATGGCAAAACCCAGGCTACCCGCAAATGCTTGTTGCTGAAATAGAGAAAAACTAGCACCAAAAGCCACTCTTGCCAGCCAGGGTGGCTTTTTTTATTACATTTACAAATTTAATCAATGATATTAACAACCTAGCAATTATTTATCTGCAACTAATTTTTAAGAAATTATTTGACACAACTTTTACAATAACTATTTTCCGGTATGAGAGGACTGTGATCGGTAAATTTTGCAAAAAATGCGGGATGTTATAGGAGTGTAGTGTATGTGTAGCTCAGGAAATCACGGTTCTAACTATTTTTTAGCTTGCAGCCGTGATAGGAAGATAACCTTAATAAATTAGGGAGGGAAAAATGAACCGAAGAAAATCTATTATTTTTATTTTTTATTTTTTGCTTTTGGCTTTTGGCTTGTTTGCGCAAGACACTTGGGTTAAAAACTACCAACCATTCGGAGAAGATGTATCTTATTTCGTAGAAGATATTAGAGTATGTCCGGATGAAGGATATGCTGTTATTGGCTCAATTTGGAGTGATGAACTTACTTCAAACCAAGGTTTTATGATGAAAACTGATAGTGATGGCAACCTGGAATGGGCAAATATAGATATGGTAGATTTTATCACAGGACCGGAACCTTCCGGTTTTATAGTTTTAGCTGACGGTAGTTTTATTACTATAGGAAATAATTTCTGGGGTGGCGGACGATATTTACTGAAGCGATATCCTGACGGTGTTATTGAATGGGTTGTACAATTAGATAACGATTACGGAACAGAAGCCATTGAACTTACCATTGACGGAAATATGGTAACTACTGGTGGTTCTATGGATGGTTCTATTAGTTTACAGAAATTTGATTTGAACGGAAATCTTATCTGGCGAGAGACATATTTACCGGATGGCTTTGGATATGGAGGAGGATATTCGGTTATTCAAACTTCAGACGAAGGATATGCATTAACCGGTTATGTTTTTGGAATTAATCACCGCGACATACTTGTGATAAAAACTAATGCAACAGGTGATTCTCTATGGACTTGGACATATAATGGTACTGCAAATTCGATTGACTTAGCAAAATGTATAATTGAGAATTCAGAAAGTGAACTTCTAATTGGTGGTCATATCAATAATACTGTTGAACGAGAATATTTTGGATATTTGATAAAAATGAATGCAATTGGAGATACAATTTGGACAGAAAAGGTCAATAATGTTGGTGGTATAACTTCGATGTTTCACACTCAAGATAGTAATTACCTTATTCAAGGTGGAGATAATATTACTAAGTTTAATAATGATCGTGAAATTATCTGGCAAGTTCCAAGATTGGTTGGATTAAATGCTCAAGGTGATAGAACTATCTTAGAGCGTACCGACCAATATATAATATATCTTGGAAAAGATTATTGGAGCGATTATATAACAATTGTAAAATGTGATGCAATGGGGCAAGTATCAGCGATAGATGAAAACGTCGTATTACCTGATGTAATTGATTTCAGGTGTTATCCTAATCCTTTTAATCCGGAAATAACGATTTCTTATACAATTTCCAAACCGACAGACATTGAAATAAATGTATTTAATGTAAAAGGGCAATTAGCTGATGTTATTCTTCAAGAACAGAAAATCGGTGGATTTCATTCGATAACTTGGAATGCAAGTAGTTATACTTCAGGAGTATATTTTATTCAATTAATCCAAAACGATAAATTAAAATGTATTAAAAAAGTATCATTAATTAAATAGGAGGAAACGATGAAGAATTTTTTATCAATTATGTTTGTATTGCTATTTTGTTTTAACTTATTTTCAATGGTAGTTTAATCTACGGCAACTATGAATAACACAGAACTTCAACAGCTATATGATGCTTGTACTGGAGGAGATATTGTATTTACACGAATGTATGGCAGATATTAGAATGATAACAGAGATGGTGAAGAAGTCAAGTCCAAAAAAGTATGTAAATTCCTCATAAAAGATTTTTGCTTAACCAAATTATGAGGATCGAATTTTGGCTCAACTATTTTTACAACTCTTTCTGGACGTTATCTAGTATTTTGTATACTCGTAACTTTTTCGATGTCCATATCGTCAATCAAAGCAATTGATTGCTGTACTTACAGATTTCGGCACAAGTGGATATTCTGGTGGCAAACCGCATCTCTCTTGCAATTTTTCTGTTGTATTACTTACTGTTTCCCCGAAATTTTCGATGATATAAGAATCGAGCGCCTTTTTTCGCTCTTTATTTAAATTAAAATATTTTGCAGTTGTTATGTGTGAAAATAAAACTGCTGATTGTAAAATTTGTAATTAACTGCATGCTGTTTTTATACATCTGGGTGCTTTCTTTTGGTTAGATAAAATATATCTTCGTGTTTGGTATATCCATTTTTCTGAAAAAGCTGTAGCGAAGCTTTATTCCAATCTTCTATAAGGCAGGCGAAGATCTCGATATTCATATCTTGCAAAATTTGCTCAGCTTTTTGTATCAATTTGCTAGCAAGACCTTTGTGCCAATAATTTGGGTGCACAGCCAAGCGATTAATCCAGCCTTTACGTCCATCGTGGGTAACAATGATAGAGCCAACTAGCTGCGAATTAATGTAGGCAAGCAATATGCGTAAATTGGAATTTTTCAAAGACGAGGCGATTTTCTCTTTGCTATCACGTCCGTTAGGTTTATAAGGAAGTTGAGCAGCTTCCCACAACTCTATCATTTTTTCGTAATCTGCATTAGAGTAAAATTTATATTCCATAACTTTTCCTTTCCAATCAACTCAACTCACATTTCCTACCAAATTTTAAATTTGTTAATAGCATCTTCACCAGAGATATCAAAAGAGCAGCTAAGGCTGCAGAAAAACATCCTTTTACTTTGAATTTTGGAATTAGCATAGCAGCAATTTGCAAACAAAAGCCATTTACGAAAAATGTAAATAGTCCCAAAGTAAGAAAATTGATGGGAAATGAGATAAACAAGAGTACAGGACGAATGAAGCTGTTTACCAAGGCTAGCACAAAAGCAGCCAGAAGTGAATATAAAAAATCTTCGATGTAGAAAAGTTTGGTTAGACGTTCTACCAGATAAATTGAAACAGCTAATAAAATTACCTGAACAGCTAAATATTCCATTTTTTCCACTTTCTAATTAGAAAATTTTCTTAGAAAAGCTGGAATCTCCATTTGTAAATTATTTTTATCATTCTTTTTTTTCTCATCTTTTTTATCCAATTCCATGGAATCGGCCAATTTAATTTTTTCTGCTACTTCTCCCAATTCTTCTTCTTCATCTTTAACAGTGGGGAAATCGGGCATTTCCGATTCAAAATCGATGCTTGGTTCTCCGTTCAAACCAGTTGCTATCAGGGTTATCTTTATCTTATCTTCCATATCGTCAGAATTTACCAAACCCACAAAGAATTCACCCTGATCGCCGGTTTTCTCAGCAATTTTCTGTGAAATTTCTTTAAATTCACTCATACGAAAATCTTCGCCAGCTGTTATATTGATGAGAATGCCTTTGGCATTACTTAGTTCCACATCGGTTAATAATGGATTGTTCATGGCTTTTTCAACCGCTTCTGCAGCCCTATTTTCGCCTTCACCAATACCAATTCCTATCATCGAAAGTCCACGATTGGCCATCACTGTTTTCACGTCAGCAAAATCGACATTTATATGACCACTGCTATTGATGATTTCCGTAATTCCTTTGGCAGCATCCAATAATATCAAGTTGGCTTTGTTAAACGCTTCTTTTACAGTCAAAGAGGGATATTCTTCATAAATTTTATCGTTTGGTATTACCATAATAGAATCTACCAGCTCAGTTAATTCTTTAATTCCCTTTTCAGCATTATGCAGTCGATTGCGTCCTTCATAGCTAAAGGGGCGGTTGACAATTGCAACTGTGAGAATTTCCATATCTTTGGCTATTTGAGCGATAACAGGGGAAGCACCAGTACCAGTACCACCACCCATGCCAGCTGCTATAAAAAGTAGATCGGTATTTTCCAGGTATTCGCGTATCTCTTCGCTAGATTCTTCAGCTGATTTTTTCCCTATTTCGGGGTTAGCACCAGTACCTAAACCTTTGGTAGTCTGTTTTCCTAGCTGCAATTTAATTTTCGATTTGGAATTTTTCAAATTGATGAGATCGGTATTAGCAGCTATAAATTCTACACCACTTAAATTGTTTTCTATCATTGTGTTTACAGCATTTCCGCCTGCTCCACCTACTCCAATTACCTTTATATTCGTGCCTATGGGCACTTCATCGGCTGTTAAATCAAGATCTAACATATTTCCTCCCGGTTTTAACTAAAATAAGCAAAAATTCTTTTAAAAAAATTCAAAAAAGAATCATTTTGTCGCGACTGATTTATTTGCGAACGAGCATTTTTTTTCTGATCGTAGGCATGGTATAGAATTCCAACTGTAGTGGCATACATAGGACTGTTCAAGCTTTCGGTAGGCCCCGCCAACCTGCTTAGGTCGGGGTAGCCTATTTTGGTAGACTGATTAAACACCTTTTCGGCTAAAATTGCGCAGTTTTTTAATTGGGAAGCTCCGCCGCTTATTGTAAGTCCAGCACTTATCAAGCTCAGGTTGTTGTTGTCGTTTAGCAAATTATAGGCCTGCTCGAAAATTTCCCGCATTCTGGCTTCTATTATTGAAGAGATATAGTAGAGAGATTTTTTACGGTTGGGTCTGCCCCCAATGCCTTCTATTTCGATCTGTTCTTTGCTGTTTTTATTAGCCACCAAAGCATTTCCATATTCTATTTTTATTTGTTCGGCAATTTGTGGAGATGTTTTCAGACCGATGGAAAGGTCTTGGGTAATTTTTTCTCCACCTAGGGGTAAAACAGCGCTAAAACGAATACTGCCTTTATAAAATACAGCTATATCTGTTGTACCTCCGCCAATATCGATTAAGATAGAACCCAATTTTTTCTCTACTTCATTTAATACAGCATGAGCCGATGCTATGGGTTCTAAAAAGATCTCTTTTACTTTGTAATGATTCATTTCTACACATTTTTTTATGTTTTCCATACTGTGAATATCTGCCATTACCACGTGGACAAAAGCCGAGAGGTTATAACCATTCATATTAATAGGATTCATAATACCTTTTTGGCCGTCTACATCGAAATACTGGGGAATAGCATGAATAATTTCCAGTTTATTACCACCAGGTTTTCTTTTGATATTAGTTTTGGCATCTTTTATCACCATGCTTACGTGTTCAGGTGTTATTTCGGCACCTTCATCGGCAATGGAAATACGTCCTAAAGCGTTAAAACTGCGAATATGTTCTCCGGCAATGCCCACATAGATATTTTTTGCTTTTCTTTCAGCTTTTTCCTCGGCTGCATTTATAGCTTCTTTTATAGAGATGGTAGCAAGTTGCATGTCGATAACACGTCCATTTTCCATACCGCGAGTTCTACTTTTACCTATTCCCTTTACTTCCAGTTTATCTTCTTCATTGATCATGGCAATAATAGTGCAAATTTTGGTGGTTCCTATATCTATAGCTGTGAAAATTTGTCCTGATTTCATTCATCCTCCGTTCTTATGATTAGGGAATTGGGAAACTGTAGATCCACCACGATGCCTGCTTCGAAAGTACGATGCTGTTCCAAAAAAGAAAATCTTTTTAGCTTAGAAGCTATATTTTCTTCTCCCAAAATTATTTTATATCCCTTACTTGCTTCTACCAAAACTATCTGGTTATCATCAAGATAAAATTCCGAGATTTTATCAATGAAATTCTTATCTGCAGCTAAGATTTTTTCATATAGTTCCAAAATTCTGTCCACAAAAAAATCATCAACTACCTCACCTATCTTTATCTCAGCAGTTTTTATATTTGTATCTATCACAGGTAAAACTTCAGAATTATAGAAATTGTCGTTGTCCAAAACTATCTTTTCTTCATCAATAGGAAAAAGATTACCCTCAGCTGTTTTAACTTGGAAAATACCTTTTCTTTCCTGGAATTTCAGTTTGAGTACATTAGGAATATGGCGACTCATCTCTACCGATTTTACCCGTACGATATTATCGTATTTATTTAGCACGTCTTGTTGAGAGATGGAAAATAGGTTTTTGCCTAAAAAATCGCGAGCAAAATATAATAAAAAGTCCTTTTCCAAATTCTCATACCCACTTATTTCTATTTTTTCTATTTGGAAAATATTCCAAGAAACCAATAAACTGCGCACACCATAATAAGCTGAAACAAGCAAAATAATAATAAGTAAAAATAGGAAGAAATAGCGACTGTAGCCTCTTCTTTTTTTACTCATTCTATCACCTTCACTTCTAATTCTAAGTTTACAGAAAATTTCTCCTTCACCTTCTGTTTTACTATTTTTATAAGTTGTGTAGCTTGCTGAAAGTTGGCACTACCGTTATTAATTAGAAAATTAGCATGTAATTTGCTAACTTGCATATTTTTGTAGGAAAATCCTTTCAATCCAGCTTTATCTATAAGTTGCCCAGCTGAAGCAAAGGTAGGGTTTTTGAAAAAACAACCTAAATTATTACTTTTCAGCGGTTGGGAAGCTTTTCTTTTTTGCAAATACTTTTTAATTTTTTTATAGGAATCGGTATGGGCAGATAGCTTCAAGCTAGCAGCTAAAATAAAACCCTCTATTTTGCAATTTCGATAATCAAATTCCAATTCAGAAACATCATATTCTACAATTTTACCAGCCAAATTCATAACAGTGATTTTCTGTAAAATATTAGAAATATTCTGGTTGTCTGCTCCCGCATTCATCTTTATGACGCCACCTAAATTGGCTGGGATTCCAGCTAGAAATTCCAAACCGCTTAAATTTTGCTTAGCAGCTTGCATTAAAATGTAGTTGATATTTAAATTTCCACTGCAGATTGCGCTATCTGTACGGAACTCTAATTTGCGAGGTAGGTTTTGGTCTGAAATTACAGCTGTATTATGTGCTTTTCCCATCAATATATTTGAACAACCACCGATGGGTAGAACTTCTAAATTGTTTTTTGTTGCCCATAAAATAATATTCCGAAGTTGGTTATAGTTTTGGGGAGCAAAAAAATAGGGTAGAGTAGAACCAATGCGGATATGAGAGAATTTGCTAAATTCATCTTCTACCTTTAATTTTTTCAATTCTACAGGAATAGCTATCACTTTTGCTCCAATAGTTTTTCTGCATATTTATAGATATTGCCGGCTCCCATGGTTATGACAATATCATCTGGTTTAATAGCTTCTTTTATAGTTTCGATAATATCTTTGTTTTTTTCGACAAATATAACATTTTTGTGCCCGCTTTGTATAGCCACATCAGCTATCAATTTACCACTAACTCCAGAAATGGGTTTTTCTCGGGCTGGGTAAATAGGGGTGATAATGAGTACATCGGATTGAAAAAAGGAACGACCGAAATCTTCATAAAAATCTCGGGTACGAGAGTAGAGGTGTGGCTGAAAAACTGTTACAACTCTACGATCGGTGGAAGCTTTCACTCCTTTCAAAGTAGCAGATATTTCTGTGGGATGATGAGCATAATCATCGTAAATATCCACGTTTTGCCAACTACCTTTATATTCAAACCGCCTAAACACTCCATTGTATTGTTTAAGTCCCAATTTAATTTTTTCCAAGGGAATTTCCAACTCTAAACCTACTCCAATAGCCAAAAGTGAGTTCAGTACATTATGCTCTCCCATAACATTCAACTCAACTGCACCTTTATTTTCGCCATTTACAATTAGCTGGTAGGAAGCACGAAAGTTTTCCATTTGCAAATGATGGGCACGAATAAGAGCTTGTTTGGAAAAACCATAGGTAAGAATTTCTTTGTTTATATGCGGTAATATCGATTGAACACCTAAGTCGTCCAGACAGGCTATAACCGAACCGAAGAAGGGAACTTTATTTGCATATTCCACAAACGCTTCTTTTACATTATCCAGATTTGCATAGCAATCCAGGTGGTCTGCTTCAATGTTGGTTATACCAGCAATTATAGGGCTTAAGCTTAAAAATGAGCGGTCGAATTCATCAGCTTCTACCACAATGTATTTGCCTGAGCCAAGTAGGTTGTTGGAACCAAAATTTTTCACAATACCGCCCACGATAATTGTGGGAGCCAAATTTGCTGCAGTTAAAATACTTCCTACCATTGAAGTGGTAGAAGTTTTTCCATGAGTGCCCGCAATGCCTATTCCATAGCTCATTCTCATAATTTCTGCCAACATCTCTGCTCGGCGAATAACTGGTATTTTTTTCTGTAAAGCAGCTGCAATCTCGGGATTGTCGTTGTGTACAGCCGAAGATTTCACTATTACATCTACATCGCCTACAAGGCTAGCATCGTGGCCAATGGTAATCTTGGCTCCTTTAGCCTTTAGTTTTTTTACAATAGCAGAATCTTTTAAATCGGAACCAGTTATTTGAAATCCTTGGTTTAATAGCAGTTCGGCTATTCCACTCATGCCAATACCGCCTATTCCTACAAAGTGAATTTTTTTTGTTCTTCCTAACATTTTTATATCCTTCTTAAAACATTTTTCACTATCATGTTAGCTGCATTTAAGTGTCGGGAACAGTAGGGAATATTCTGAGGAGGCTTTTGCAGAATCTTTTTTATATTTTCTAGCAAACTTTGCGAAGTAACTTGGTTTTGTGGCAGGATAATAGCTTGTTTTTTCAGGGCGAGTGCATTATGAACTTGATGATTTTTCGCTGCAGTGGGTAGAGGAATAAGGATAGCAGGAATCCTTTTGGTTTCTATCTCTGCCAAAGTTAGCGCTCCAGCACGAGCTATTACCAAATTGCTGGAATTATAGATCTTTTCGATCTCATTCGTATAGGCAAAGGCATATACGCCCTGTTTCCCGTGCAATTTCTCAGAAAATTCCTGGTAACTGTAGTTTCCCAACTGCCAGATAATATTCAGATTGTTGCTAAGTAGTTCATCAACGATTGGTTCGAATGATTTATTGATAAAATAGGAACCTTGACTTCCTCCCAATATAAGAATTGTTTTATTATGCGGGTTAAGTCCGTATTCTTGATATGCTATTTTTTCTTTGTGATCTTGTAATAATACAGGATTACCAGAAAAAATCACTTTTTCAGCAGGGAACTCGTTATTATTTATCCCCAAAAAAATATTTTCTGCTTTTTTCCCAATTAGGCGGTTGGTGAGTCCGGGAATACTATTCTGTTCCTGTAAAAAGATAGGGACTTTTCGCAGAGAAGCTGCCAAAGCTGCTGGACCGCTAACAAAGCCGCCTATACCAATAAAAGCGTCTGGTTTGAATTCTTTAAAAATGTGTAGAACTTTAATTACGCTTCTTATAAACTTACTTGGGAAAAGTAGATGTTTAAAGGTAAGTTTTCGATATAATTTCTGTACATCAATAGCTTTAAACTTGATATTTTCGGAAGTCACAATACTTTCTTCTAAGCTGTTTTTATTGCCAATGTAGAGTATTTGGCAGTTCTGTTTTAAGAACTCTTTTGCTAAAGCAATTGCTGGTGTTATGTGACCACCAGTTCCTCCTGCTGAGATTATTATCTTTTTTTGTTTCATAATGCTACCCTTTTGGAGCTAATGTTCAAAAGCAAGCCAATAGAAAATGAATTAACCAGCAGCGAAGTGCCACCATAACTTATGAAGGGTAGGGTTACTCCTGTGGAAGGTAAAGCTGAAATGCTAACTCCAATATTAACCAGCGCATTCAGGAAAATATTTAAAGCTAAGCCATAACCGGCAAAGCGCAAGAAAAGGTCTTTATTTCTATTTGAACTGATGAAGCTGCGAATAAAAAGAGTAAAATATAGCAAAAGAACTAGTAAAGCTCCCAAAAATCCAAATTCTTCGCCTATGATAGCATAGATATAATCTGTTTTAGCTTCTGGTAAAAAATAGAGTTTTCCCGTGCCTCTATCAGCTCCTGTTCCAAATAATTTACCACAGGCTAAAGAGATGAGGCTTTGTTTTATTTGGAATTCACCCTCGATTTCACCTTCTTTGTTTTTGTCTAATAAGCGATGGAAAAGTGAGTATTTAGCATAAATATCCATTCTCTTGCTGCGATATTCAGCTCCTCTGCTTAAAACCAGCCATCCTGAGGTAGCCAAAATAGCAACTATTAAAATTAGAGTAAGAAAACGGATATTAGCCAAAAACAGTAGTGAAAATAGGGTAAGACCCAAAATAATTAAAATGCTCAGATGTTTTTCCATTAGAATAAGAGTAAAAAAGAGGGCAGACATCAAAATTAATGGAAAAAAATATTTTATAAAACCCCTGGGAGTAGTTTGCGATATTTTCTGCTTTCTTTTCTCTAAAATGTGCGCAAAATAAAAAATTAGTACTATTCGAGCTATAAGACTGGGTTGGATATTAAAGCCAGCTATGCTAAGCCAGCGCTTAGTGTTATTGGGACCTTGACCAAAAATAAGAACCAAAACCAATAAAGCCAGTGTTAGTAACACAAATATAAATATGAAATTGCGGATTTTCTGGAGATTAATAACTTTAAAGGCAAACCACATAGTACCTATCGAGATAACAAACCATAAGAACTGTTTGAAAAAAAAGCTCATAGTGGGGCGTACTGAGCTAATATTCAGTTGCATATACAAACCGAATAATACCAGTGCTAGGTAGGAAAGGAGGATAAAATAATCATATTTTACAATGTAGGTTTTATTGCTCATCTTCCAGTTCTTTCACCACTTTCTTAAAAGCTTGGCCGCGTTCTTCGAAATTTTGAAACATATCGTAGCTGGTGCAGGCAGGAGAGAGTAGCACTACATCACCTTTTTTGCTTTCCAAAAATGCGGTTTTTATTGCTTGGGAAAAACTATCATATTTAGTTGTATCCACCCAAGCAGCTATTGCCTTTCTTATCTGTTCGGCCTCTTCTCCAATGAGATATGCCTTACATACATGTTTTTTCAGTAGTTTATTCAAAACAGAATAATCTTCACCTTTGCCTCTACCACCCATTATAATGCGAATAGGACGCTGGAAAGATTGCAGTGCATATTTCACCGATTCTGTATTAGTAGCTTTGGAATCGTTAATAAAAGAGATTCCATGTATCTCAGCAACTTTTTCCAAACGATGTTGTAACGGAGAAAAATTCAAAATAGTATCTTCCAAGTTTTTAATATCAAATTTTTGTGTACACAGAATAGCGGCCATTATGTTAGCAACATTGTGTGGGCCTTGTAATTTAGCTTGAGAAATATCTAATTCTGTATTTTCCCAATATATTTTGTTGTTTTGGAAAAAAATATCTTTTTGCTTTTGTAGAGAGAAAAATTTAAGTTCTGCTTTCAAATTATCAGCCTGTTTTCTGCAGAAATGATCATCGAAATTTAGAACAGCTATATATTTTTTATCTTGGTTTTTAAAAATATTGAATTTAGTAAGGGCGTAATCTTGGAAGTTTTCATAGCGGTTTAGGTGGTCGGGAGTGATATTAAGCACGGCTGCTACATCAGCTTTAAATTTTTGCAATAATTCCAGTTGAAAGCTGCTAAGTTCCAACACAATGAAATCGATACCCTCTTCCTCGATAGGAAAAGCGCTGAAAGCATTACCAATATTGCCAGCTAAAATAGTTTTGTAACCAGAATTTTCCAGAATAGCTGCTATAAGGCTAACCGTGGTGCTTTTACCGTTGGAACCAGTAACGGCGATGATCTTGCTATTTTTATGCTTGAGCCGATAGGCAAATTCGATTTCTGACATTACTTCCAGCTGCTTTTGTTTGGCTTTTTGTAAAACCGGTAAAGTGGTTGGCACTCCTGGACTTACCACGATAATTTCATTTTTCAAGATTTCTTCTGTGTGACCGCCAAATTCACAGCTAAATTCTTTTTCCAGCTGGGAAGCATTTTCCAGGTCAGCTTTTTCTTTGCATTCACTAATAAAAACTTTAGCACCATGTTTTTTGGCTTTTCTGGCAGCGGCAAGTCCGCTGCGAGCGCTTCCTAAAACTGCTATTTTCTTATTTTTAAGTTTCATGTTAACGTAATTTCAAGGTTGCTAAACCAATTGCCACTAAGAGTGCAGCTACGATCCAAAATCGCACAACTATTTTCTCTTCCGCTATTCCTTTTAATTCAAAATGATGATGCAAAGGAGCACAACGAAAAACTCTTCTGCCAACTCCATATTTTTTGCGAGTATATTTGAAAAAATAATGCTGAATAATAGTTGAAAGTGCTTCAATTACAAAAATACCACCAATTATAGCAAAGAAAATTTCCTCACGTAGTAAAACCGAAAGTACAGCTAAAATGCCGCCCAAAGCTAATGAACCGGTATCACCCAAAAATATCTGGGCGGGTTTGGCATTAAACCACAAAAATCCCAGCAAGGTTCCTATTAGAGCAGCAGAGAAAACTGCCAGTTCACCAGCATTTGCAATGTAATCTAAGTTTAAATAATCGGCTAACACAAAATTACCCTTTATGTAGGTCATAACACCTAACCCAAAAGCAGAAAAGGCCACCACACCCGTAGCTAAGCCATCCAAACCATCTGTTAAATTCACAGCATTGGAAGTTCCTACTACCATAAATACAACAAAGGGTATAAAAAACCAACCCAGCTGCAAAAAGGCGTTTTTTATGAATGGTAATTGAATAGCTGTGATACTCGATTTGTCTTTCGTTCCAAAATAGAGCATACAGGCTATTATTAAACCTAGTAAAATTTGTGCCATAAGTTTGTATTTAGCTATCAAACCTTTACGTGTGTGTTTTATATTTTTTAAATAGTCGTCCAAAAACCCAATTCCACCAAGCCATATGGCTGTTAGATACATTATTAGTACATATGTATTTACCAGATTATTCCAAAGTAAAGAAGAGATCAGCAAACCGCATAAAACGATAAGGCCACCCATAGTGGGAGTTCCTTTTTTTTGTAAATGTTTACGAGGGAGATATTCATTTATAGATTCCACAAACTTATTCTTTTTAAGTACTTTAATAATTTGAGGGCTAATGAGCATCGAAAATAACAAAGCGGTGATGAAAGAAGCTATGGCACGAAAAGTAACATATTGGAATACATTGAAAATATTGTATCCCAAAATGGGAGTATTAGCTAGAGGTGCAAAAATGTGATAAAACATCTTATTTCCTTTCGACTATTTTTTCTAATCCGAGGCTGTGTGAAGCTTTCAGCAAGATAACCGCCTCAGGCGGAAATTTTATATCTGCTTGCAGAAATTCGTTTACAGAATCAAAGTGCATATCTGCTTCATATAAAGTAGCATATTTTCCTATCGAAATGAAGCTGTCAAATTTTTCGTTTTTCATTTTGGCAGAAATTTCTTTATGGTGTTTATCGCTGTATTTACCCAGCTCCAGCATATCGCCTAAAATAGCTACATGAGGTCTATGGGGCAAATAATTTTGCCAAAATTCTATGGCAGCTTGCATAGAATCGGGGTTGGCATTGTAGCAATCGGCTAGGTAAATTTGTCCACTAATCTGCAATATTTGCATGCGATAATTTACTTGCAAAGGTTTAGCTAATCCACGTCTAATTATTTTATCTTCTATCTTTAACTTTTTGGCTAAAATAACCGCTATAGCTGCATTACAGGCATGTACCGTGAAAGGAGAATTAATTTGATATTTTTCCTTGTTTAGCCAAAATATGGTTTTGTCTCCTTTACTTTCTATCTTTCCTATTTGGAAATCGTTATCAGCATTTTTGCCAAAAGTTACGCCCTCAAATTCACTAAAACGGTTGTCGTCACCTGGGAAAATGCGTAGTTTTAAAGGGAAACGCAATAACGCACTTTTTTCCTGAAAAACTCCCTCAATAGATTTTAAAAATTCCAAATGAGTAGCTCCTATTTTGGTGATAATGCCAATATCTGGTTGAGCGATTTGAGTTAAATATTCAATTTCACCAAAATGATTGGTTCCAAGTTCTAATATAGCATATTGAGTTTCCGGTTTCATGCGAAAAATCGTTCGAGGCAAACCTATCTGATTATTTTCATTGGCACAGGTTTTCTGAGTGGGTGCAGATTCCGATAAAATATTATAGATAAATTCCTTACAAGTAGTCTTACCCACACTTCCCGTTAGTGCTATTTTGGTAAGATTGAACAATGCTAAATATTTTTTCGCCAGTTTACCCATAGCTGCTAAAGGAGATTTTACTTTGATTAATCTGATATCGTTGCTTGGGAAATCTTTTTTTACTACTGCTAAACAATTTGGAACAGATAGAACATTTTCGATATAGTCGTGGCCATCATAATTTTCTCCTTCCAAAGCAATAAAAAGAGAATTAGGTTCTATCTTGCGAGAATCGGTAGAGATTGCATTGAGATATTGACTGGGCAGTTTACAATGAAAGAGCTTTTGCAAAAACAAGGTATGAATTGGTATTAAAAGTGAGGTAGAGGGGGATTTGATATTTTGCTCTGCTATTTCCACATCGCTGAAATATAGTTTTTTACCCTTAATTTCTTGGTAGTTTTCGTGTCCTTTGCCAGCAATTAAGACGATATCTTGTGGCTTGGCAAGTGCTATGGCTGTTTTAATAGCTTTTTTGCGATCTGGTAGTATCCAAAAATTATCTTCAGGTGCGGTTTCTGAGATAATATCTTGAATAATTTGCTCAGGATCTTCCCAGCGCGGATTGTCGTTTGTAATCAAGCAGAAATCGGAAAATTTATTTGCAGCTTTATACATCAAAGGACGTTTGCTGACATCGCGATTGCCACCAGCGCCAAAAACAGTGATAATTCTACCAGTTTGCAATTGCTTCAGGGTGGAAAGCACATTTTCCAGAGCTGCAGGTGTATGGGCGTAATCGACAAAAACATTTTTTGCTGTATTTACCTTTTGTAAACGGCCAGGAACAGGTTTCACTACGTAAACTTCAGCAGTTTCAACTTTTTTATTCGAAATTATTTCTACAGCTATTATTGCTGCTGCCAAGTTAAAAACATTATGCTTCCCAATCAGTTGAGTTGTAAAATCTATATTGTTAAGCTTGAATTTACTATGTTGAGAAGAGATTTGCTGTAGGTTGATAGAATAATCTGCTTTGCCAAAAGAAATTGTTCTGGCGGGATATTTTTGGGCAAATTTATTGCCAAATTCATCATCAATATTTACCAGAACAGGTTGATTTTGATTAAGAACTTGCTTTAAAAAACGAAACTTAGTTTCAGCATAATTTTGCATATTTCCATGGAAATCTAAATGGTCTTGACTGATATTGGTCAGAAGTGCCAAATCAAATTTCAAACCGAAAGTACGATGTAGAGCGATAGCATGCGAAGATACTTCCATTACCACATATTCAACCTTCTCACACACCATTTTTTTCAGAATCTGGTTTAATTCCAGGATATCGGGTGTGGTATGATTAGTTTTGAAGTTTTTTTCATTAATGCTATAGCCCAAAGTACCAATTTTACCAACCCTTGCCCCCTTATTTCTTAAAAGTTGAAAAATAATATCGGTAACAGTGGTTTTACCATTTGTACCGGTTATTCCAATTAATTTAAAATTAGCAGAAGGGTCGTGGTAAAAAAGTTGCGCTAGCCAAGCAGCTGCTATGCGTGCATTTTGTACTTTTATCTGAAAAATTGATAAAGGTAAAAAACGTTCTACAACCAAAACAGCAGCTCCATTTGCGATAGCATCCTCAGCAAAATTATGGCCATCAGTAACCAAACCGGGAATACAGATAAAAAGAGAATTGGTGGTAACTTTACGCGAATCTGTTTCTATGTTACTTATCATTTTTTCACAAAAATTACGGGTCTCAATTTCCAACCCGCTTTTCTTGAGAAATTTTATTATTTCGTTGCTATTTATTGAGCTGTTATTTGGCATTTTTCTCCAAATTTGGTCTTATTCCCGGGGGCTATAGACTGCTCGACAACTTGTCCTCGTCCCTTTATCACCAACTTCACTTTTGCTTGGTTAGCCCGGGCTAATGCTTTTTTTATGCTCAAACCCCGCAGGTCTGGCATTTGGGAATCATAACTATATTCCTGCTTATGTTTTTGCTTCTTAGTGTCAAGTATAACTATCACTTTTTTGTTAGCTTCAAACAAAACTCCTTTTTTAGGAAATTGGTTCATCACCTGGCCCGCAGTTGCTAATTCACGTAAATGGTAATGTATATTTTTCTTTTGCAGCTTTTCTATGGCCTGTTGTTTAGAAAGACCGATTAGATCCGGCATTTTTATGTATTCTGTTTCATTCAATTTTGCTTTCGCTGTTATGTTAATGTCATTCAAACGGTCGATATCCAGAAGTACTTCCTTAAAAGTTGGAACTGATGACATCGAGGCATAGTAGGCATAAGAATCATAATCAGCTTCATCGAAAACTATTACCATCACATATTGTGGTTCTTTTACTGGAAAGAAACCGGCAAATACAGAGGTGTATTTTTCTTCACTATAGCCCGCTTGGCCTGAAATAATTTTTTCAGCTGTACCAGTTTTACCGCCGATTGTTATGTGAGGAAGTTTGGCCCCTGTAGCTGTACCATAATCTACTACGCTTTGTAAAAATGATTTTAATGTATCTAAAGCAGCAGGTTCCGAGATAGTTCTTAAAACTTTTGGACTATTGTGTTGTATAATATTTTGTTGTTCATCAGTAATTTTTTCTACTATATAAGGACGCATTACCTTACCGCCATTTACCAAAGTACAATATCCATTAGCTAACTGCAGCGCTGTTACAGCAATTTCCTGGCCAAAAGAGATAGAGTGCAAGCTGAAACCCTGCCAATCGCTTAATTTTCGGAAGATACCAGATTCTTCGCCAAAAAGATTAGATCCAGATTTATGTCCGAATCCCATTGCTATTAATCTGTTATACAGAGCTTTAGCACCAATTTTTTCAACAGTTCTACTAATTCCTACATTGCTGGAATATGCTATAATATTACGCAATGTAAGTTTGTCGTAGTTGTGATCGTCGGTAATAGTTCTGTTTTCCATTACATATTTTCGGCAATCGATTTTCTGGGTGGGGGTATAAAGTTTTTTTTCTAAAGCTAATAGGGCCGTTATTGGCTTCAAGCTAGAACCGGGTTCAAACATAAATGCTACTGGTAGATTTGGCATAGCTCGTAACTGCGCAGCAGCTTTAGTTGTATCGGAAGCTGCAATTCCAGCCATCGCTATTATTTTTCCGGATTGGGGTTGCATGATAATCCCGATTGCGTGCTTTGCTTTATATTCTTGCAAGCCTTTTAATAAGTTCTCTTCCAAAATCTCCTGAAACCGATTGTCTATAGTTAGATGCAATGAATATCCATTTTGCGGTGGTTTTTCATGCAAGAAAAGAGCCGGGAAACGGTTATTTTTAGCATCTCTAATTACTTCCTTCCAACCATATTCACCAGACAATTCTCTATTGTAGGTAGCTTCCAAGCCACAAATTCCCTCCTGGGTATAAATTGAGTTGTTGTTCGAATCTCGATCCCCTGTTTTTTTCTCTTTTACCATTCCCAATAGACGAGCAGCTAATCTGCCTTTAGGATAGCTTCGCTTAATTTTACTAAAAGATTTTACCAAACCCGGTATTTTTTCTTTTTGGAATTCAGCTTGAATATCACTTATCTGCGATTCACTAAATTCATCATCGATATAAACACTATTAGAACTGGCTGTAAACAGTTTTTCTTCTATAATATTTCTTTCTAAGTTAGAATTTCGGGCGATAATAGTAGCTGCTTGCCGCAAAGTTGCCTTAGCATTTTCAGTTTTCTGTAAAATTGTCGCTTTATCGATATCCAACTGATAATATTTCGTTGAACTTACCAAGAGTTCATTTTGAGAGTCGAAAATCTTGCCACGATATGCTGGAATTATTATTTTAGCAGGATGAAGACGTAAATTTACCACATCTTTAAAGTTATGAGGATCAAGTAACTGTACTGAAAATAGATAGGATATCCAGATTATTGTTAATACACATACAATGAGTACAAACAATACGAACCTGGTTTTCATTATTTGGTAAGTGCTTGGGCTTTAGGTACTATGTAATCGATTAGGCAAAAATTATTTTCTTCAGCATCGGTAGTGATAGTGTGAATATTTTCGGTTGTGGAGGGGTAGAACATATTAAGACGATCATGAGCTATTTTTTGAATGCGAGCACGACAACTGAGTGTGTTATTTTCGCCTTTTAGATAAGTGTTTATGTCTTTCTGTGCCATCTGTTGAACTTCGATCTTCTCACACATGCGAGCATAACGTAAGATAGTGTGTTTGTTATAATAGTGTAGGAAGATGAAGCCGGATATTAAAACACTAACTAATAAAATTTTTTTTAACATTATAGCTCCTTTTTTTCTGCTATTCTTAATTTAGCACTTCTAGCCCTGCTATTGCTCTCTACTTCCAGCTGGGTGGCAATAATGGGCTTTTTGGTTAAAATTTTTAATCTAGATTTTTTGTCACACACACATTTCGGAAAATTAGGCGGACAAATACAGCTCTTTTCTTCAAATTTAAAAAATTTTTTCACTAATCTATCTTCCAAGCTATGATAGGAAATAACAGCGATTCTACCACCTGGTTTAAGAATATCTACTGCTTCTTTTAACGCAGTTTCCAAAGATTCAAGCTCGCGGTTTAAAAAGATACGGATTGCTTGGAAAATTCGAGCCTTTGCTTTGATCTTGCGCCTGCTATAAGTAGCTTTATCGATAATGTCTGCTAGTTCTTCTGTAGTTTTTATTTTTTTATTTAAACGATAACTCACAATAGCTTTGGCTATGTTCGTTGCCTCGCGTTCTTCGCCATAATCTCTGAAAATGCGAACTAGTTCTTCATAGGGAAATTTATTAACAATATCACTGGCAGTTTTTGTTTGGGAAGCATCCATGCGCATGTCTAAATTACCTTCCATACGAAAACTGAAACCCCTTTCAGAGCTGTCTATCTGATGAGAAGAAACACCCAGATCAAATAGTATTCCATCGATTAATTTCACCTTTTCCAAAGCTAAACGTGTACGCAAATTTGCAAAATTATCTTTAATTAGATGCAGTCTATTGGCGTATTGATTACAATTTTTCTTTGTTTCTGCTAAAGCTTCCTCATCACGATCGAAAGCATAAACCTGAACAGTTGGCTCACTTCGCAAAATTTCTCTGGTGTGTCCACCACCTCCAGCTGTGGCATCTACATAAACACCATAAGGTTGCAGTTGCAAAGCCTGCACACTTTCTTTTAACATGACGGGAATATGATACTGTCTCATTCTTGATAATCCAATGAATTAAATGTTTTTTGATGTTCTTCCAATTTCTTCCTGCGATATTGTTTATAACGCTCCGGCGACCACACGGAGATGAACGTACCCTCTCCTTTGATTATAACCTGCTTTTCTATACCTGCGATTTCTATCAGTTCATCGCTTAGCTTAATTCTACCAGTACTTTCTAGTTTTTGCTCTGCAGAGGCGAATGTGCGTAAATTCAGCAAAAGTTGTGTGTCCCGTTCTCCGCCTTGCTTTAATTTTGAAATTTTATGGTTCCAGTTGTCCACAGGATAGATAGCTATGTTGTTTTCGGGGCCTATTGTGATGATTACCTGCTGTTTGGCATTGAGACTAAATTTCTTTTTAAAAGCAGCTGGGATGGTGATCCATTTGCTTTTATTCACCGAGTTCGTGAACGTTCCTAAAAATTCACCTGACATATTCGCCCCCAAGTTTATGAGAAAAAATGAGTAATTTTGAGAATCACAATGTCAAATGTGAGAAAATTTAGAAGGTAGTCAAGAAGTTTTTGAGAAAAATGAGGTTTTTTGGAAAAATAGAAAAACTTGACAAATAATCAGGAGGTGAGTGCATAACTTCAAAAATATTTCGGAGGCAATAATGGTTAAAGAAGATCTTTACTATACCGAATCTCATGAATGGGTCAGAGTAGAAGGTAACGATGCCTATATTGGCATTACCGATTATGCTCAGCACGAACTGGGTGACATTGTATTTGTGGAATTACCCGAGGTAGGGGATGAGCTGGAATCGGGTGAAACACTGGGCTCCATAGAAGCGGTTAAAGCAGTTGAAGACATCGTTTCTCCTATTAGTGGAGAAGTTTTGGAAATCAACGAAGCTTTGGAAGATAAGCCTGAGATTATAAATCAGGATGCCTATGATGATGGTTGGCTGGTCAAAATGACAATTTCGGATAAAGATGAGTTGGAAAACCTATTAGATGCCCAAGCCTATAAGGAACTTATCGAAGAATAATGGAAAAATACGGTTCTCGTAGTTTCCTAATAATTTTGATAGCTCCCTCTGGCGGTGGTAAATCTACCATCGCCAAACGTATTCTAGAGGATTTTAACCGCACCACTTATTCAATTTCCTATACAACCAGAAAACCTCGTGGTAAGGAACAGCATGGCGTCGATTACTTCTTTATTTCCCAGCAGGAATTTGAAGAGATAGCTGCCCAAAACGGTTTTTTGGAATCTGCTTTAGTGCATGGCTACTATTATGGCACCTCACGGAAATTTATCGAAAAAAAATTAGCTGCCGGTAAGCATATTGTATTGGATATCGATGTTCAAGGAGCTATGCAGGTAATGCAAAGTGGTGTGGATTGCGTAACAGTGTTCATTTTACCACCAACAATTTCAGAATTGGAAAAAAGATTACGTGCGCGTGGTACCGATAGCGAGCAAGTTATCGCTTTGCGCCTGCAAAATGCGCGACGAGAGATTGCAGAAGTAGATAATTTTGATTTTTTGGTGATAAACGACGATTTAGAGCAAGCTGTGCAAGATGTGGAAAGAATAATTAAAACAGAGGAGATGAGGATATGCAGGAAAAAAAAGATTATAGAAAATTTTATGGAGGTATAAATTGAGTAGCAAAATAGTTGATGAATTTTTGGAAAAGCACAATATGGATTATCTGTTTTTACTTTTAGCCAATTTGGAAGTAGAAAGATTATCCAATCTTCCTTATACTTTAAGAAAGAAATTTGATAAAAGAATCACCGAGATGGCTTTGGAACATGTAGCTAAAGGAGAAATTCCAGATTATGTTGTTGACGGTGTTCCCGAAAATGAACAAACAGATGAATCATGAAATCACTTCAACAATATCTTGAATTATTACAGCTCTCAGGAATTCAGGATATTTTTTTTGAAGATGATAAGTTTATTTCTCCCGGCAGTAAATCCCCTGATAAAGCTTCCCAATTAGAAGAATTACGCAAAAAATACCATGTCTGCCAAAAATGTGATTTAGCAGCTGGTAGAAATAAATTTGTGTATGGTAATGGCAATGCCGATGCCAATTTAATGTTAATTGGCGAAGGGCCGGGTGCCGACGAGGACAGAACTGGGAGAGTTTTTGTGGGAAGAGCAGGACAACTGCTCACGAAGATGTTGCAAGCTATCAATTTGGAACGTAATGAAGTATATATCACCAATGTAGTAAAATGTCGTCCTCCGGGCAACAGAAACCCTAAACCTGAGGAAGTAGAGTGCTGCTTACCTTATTTAGAAGAGCAGATTGAGATAATAAAACCGAAATTGCTGTTGCTATTGGGAAAAGTGGCTGCTGTTGCTCTTTTTAAGCAAAATCGAACTCTACATAGTTTTCGTGAAAGCAATTTAGAGTATCATGGAATTAAAACTTATGTAACTTACCATCCTTCAGCATTGCTACGTAACCCGCAATGGAAAAAGCCTGCTTGGATTGATTTGCAAAAATTACAAAAAGACTACGAGAGTTTAGATGACTGAAGAAAGCGGTAGAATCAAACCACAAGATATAAATGCAGAAGCTGCTATACTATCGGCTATGATAGTTGATAGCGGCATTGTAGCGCATTGTTTAGAAAAGATAAGAAAAGATCATTTTAGCAAGACTTCGCATCAAATAATATTTGAAACAATCAGAAGTTTATTCGATGAAGGTATCGAGATAGATATTATCACACTAATCGATAGATTGAAACAAGATAATAACCTAGCTAAAGTAGGTGGTAAAGCTTTTATCAATGAGCTTTCCGATGTGGTGATTAGTGGCGCCAATATAGACTATCATATGAAAATTGTGCGCAATAAAGCAGTGCTTAGGAATCTTATCGATACTTCGCGTGAGATTATTAAATCTTGCTATGAAGCTAATAGGTCAGTGGAAGATCTGCTGGATGAAGCAGAGCAAAATATTTTCCGCATAGCCGAAAATAGGGGAGAAAAGACTTTTACCAGTGTAAAAGATATCGCGAAGAATACTCTTGAGCATATAGATGAAATTGCGCGTTCTAAAAAAGCTATATTGGGAGTGCCTTCTGGGTTTACCGATTTAGATAGACAATTAGGCGGTTTTCGCTCTGGCCAATTCATAGTGGTAGCAGCACGTCCTGGAATGGGGAAAAGCTCTTTTGCATTAAATGTAGCTTCCAATGCAGCGGTAAGGCATGATAAGAAGGTTGGAATTTTCACTATGGAGATGGAAGCAGAAGAATGTTTAATGAGAATGTTAGCTTCAGCTTCAGGGGTTAGTATGTCCAATATGCTAAAAGGTTATGGCATGGATGAGCGTAAAGTGATGCGCATTTCTGGTGTAGCAGATGCACTTTCGGAAAAAGAAATCTATATAGACGACAGCGGAGCTAATACCATTTTTGATATCAAGGCTAAAACACGCAGATTGAAAGCGGAATTGGGCGGATTGGATTTGGTAATCATCGATTATTTGCAATTAATGAGTTCAAGTGGTAACAACAAAGAAAATCGGCAACAGGAGATAGCCGAAATTTCCAGATCCCTGAAAGTTTTGGCTAAAGAGCTGCAAGTTCCTATTATTGCCCTTTCCCAGTTAAACCGGGGGGTGGAAAATCGAGATGATAAAAGACCAAAGTTAGCTGATTTACGTGAATCGGGTGCAATAGAACAGGATGCTGATGTGGTGATGTTTATCTATCGCGATGAAGTTTATAATAGAGATAAAGAGGAAAACAAGGGATTAGCAGAAATTATTATTCAAAAGAACCGACACGGGCCCCAGGGGACTATCAATTTGAAATTCTTTGGTGAGACCACCTCTTTCGATAATTATGCCGAGTATGAATAAGCTCAGAAGTTTCTTTGCTGTTATTGGTGAATTTGTACTTTTTTTCCAGGATCTTCTGACCCATTTTGGTAAAATTGGTAAACGTTTTCCCGAGCTGCTGAAACAGATGAAGAGAATTGGCTTTGATTCTATACTGCTGATAAGTATCACCTCAGCTTTCACTGGTTTAGTTACATCTGTACAAGCTTCCTACCAGACCAGCGGCTATATTCCGCAAAGGCTTATCGGCGTGTTAGTGAGTAAATCTACTATGATTGAACTGGCACCTGTACTTACCGGACTGGTTTTGGCGGGTAAGGTTGGAGCTTCCATTGCTGCAGAAATTGGCACTATGAAGGTAAGTGAGCAAATAGATGCCTTAGAGACAATGGCGATAGAACCAATCGATTATATCTATCTTCCCAGAATAATTGCAGGAGCGATAATGGTGCCACTACTTACTATCTATGCCAATTTTATTGGTATTATTTCTGCTTTTGTACTTTCGGTAACTAAATATGGTATAAATGCCCATAGTTTCTTTATTAATATGCGTGATTATTTTTTGCCTTCCGACCTTTGGGGTGGTTTAGTAAAAGCATTTTTCTTTGGAATTATTATTACTTCGGTAGCCTGTTTTGCTGGCAGCAAGGCTTCTCATGGAGCAGAAGGTGTTGGTAAAGTGGCAACTATCACTGTAGTGTATAGCTCCATCCTCATTTTATGTATGGATTTCATTGTAGCTGCCTTGCTTTTTGGTAATATCTAAAAAATATGAAAAGGCTTTTGGTAGTTTTAATATTTTTAAGTTTGTTTATAGGAAGTTGTAAAAATACTCCTTCTACACAAAAACAAGATTCAGAAACAAGTTATACAATAGAAGTTTTTATAGCGGAAAATTTCCTGAATCAGGGAAAATGGGATAGTTATTTTAAAAATTTAGAAGTGAATCTACATCGGTTTGAAAATTCTTTGCTAATGGCTGCAGCACTCCAGGAAGCAAACCCTCGTCCGGATCTGGTAATTGGATTAGATAATACTAGTTGCGGCAATTTAGAAATAGATAGTCTTTTTTACAACCCCCAGTTCGATTTTCCTTTGCAAAAAGGATTACAGTTGGATCCCAGCGGCTGCTTGATACCGTATGGTTTCAATTACTTAGCTGTAATTTATAAAGAAAACCAACATTTCCCTACCAGTTTCGGAGAATTACAAAATCCCGATTGGTACAGAAATATTATTATGCCTAATGCTCAAACAACAACAGTAGGTCGGGGAATATTATGGTGGTCTATTGCGCTTTTCAATCATGGTGGCTACCGTCACTTTTGGCGCAGTGTGGCAGATAATATCAAAATTACTACCACCAGTTTAGAGCAGGCTTATGATATGTTTTTAAGTGGTGAATCTAAGTTGATTTTAGCATACGATACACTACCTTTTTACCATAATCAGCTAGTAGGTCGCCGTGAACTTGGAATGACCATTCCTGCTGAAGGTAGCTATAAAATAATAAAATTTGCTGCAATATCAAAAGATTGTGCTTATAAAAAGCAAGCTGAGCAAATTCTTAAACAAATATTATCTTTAGAATTCCAGCAAAATACTATTCCCCAAATGTTTATGCATCCGGCTCGCAGCGATGTAAATTATGAAATAGATGAAAAATACATTGAACTTCCCCCAAAAGATGTTACCATGCAACTTCCCTTGAAGATAATTAATTATAACCAGAAGATATATCTTTCCAGATGGCAGGAGATTATAGAACAATGAGCTTGAATATAGTGTTATTCCAACCAGAGATACCAGCTAATACTGGAAATATCGGCAGATTGTGCGTGGGCGCAAATGCAACCCTGCATATTATAAAACCAATGAGGTTTTTGCTTAACGACAAATATCTCCGTCGTGCTGGCTTGGACTATTGGCAAGATCTGCATCTGATCTTGCATGATAGTTGGGAAAATTTTTTAGATGCACATTCCCAGAATAATATTTATTACTGTACAACTAAATCGCAGAATATTTACACTCAATTTGAATATAAAGATGAAGATTTTTTTGTTTTTGGCCCTGAATCGCGTGGAATTCCAATGAAAATATTGGAAAAAAACTGGACGAAAACGATAAAAATTCCAATGTCTGACCAAATTAGGTCGATAAACTTGGCAAATAGCGTGAGTATCGTGTTATATGAAGCGCTTAGGCAATTAGCTTGGCCAAATTTAAATTAGGAGGTAATATGCTTGAAGGATCTTATGTTGCTCTTGTAACCCCGTTTAAAGATAAAGAGATCGACTACAATGCCTATGAAAAGTTGATAGAATTTCAAATAACGAACCACACAGATGGTATTTTACTTTGCGGAACTACAGGAGAATCGCCCGCTTTAGCTAACGATGAAAAAGAGAGATTTGTGAGGTTTGGGATTCAAAAAATAAAGGGGCGAGTACCAGTAATGGTGGGTACTGGAAGCAATAATATTGCTCACACCATAAGCTCTACCACCAAAGCAGCAGAATGGAAAGCAGATTACGCTTTAGTGATAACCCCTTATTATAATAAGCCTACCCAGGAAGGTATGTATTATTATTTTAAAGAGGTGGCACAAAATACTGAAATTCCAATTGTGATCTATAATGTTCCTGGCAGAACTGGGGTAAATATTGCAGCCAACACAACTTTGCGCTTAGCAAAAGAGTTCGACAATATTGTGGGAATAAAAGAAGCAAGTGGAGATTTGCAACAAATTTCCAGAATTGTGATGGATGCTCCCGAAAATTTTTCTGTAATGTCTGGAGAAGATGCTTTGAATCTTCCCATAATGAGTTGTGGTGGTAAAGGAGCGATTTCTGTTACAGCCAATATTGTGCCTAAATTGGTGCATGAACTTATTGAATTAGCAACAAAAGATAAATATCATAAAGCACTAAAAATTCACCAACAATTGGTACAGTTGAACTACGCTATGTTTTTGGAAACCAATCCTATTCCAGTGAAAGAAGCACTGTACATGATGGGAATGATAGAACGTGAAATTCGCTTACCACTCTATTTTATTTCCCCAGCCAACCAAGCTAAATTAAGGAAAATTTTAGAAGAAAGTAAATTAATTTAAATTTGAGAAGAGAAAAAAGAAAAGATCAAAATCTAATTATTTGTCCACGCACGAAGCAGTTTACCGATCTTATAGTATGCGCTGCTAGCTGTAAAAATCGCTGTGAGGAGTACTATAAGGCGATTTCCTATGAAATGCTGGATAAATTCGTGCAACAACATCCTGAATATAAAATTGTAGGAGAGCTTATGGCAACAAAAAAAACTAGTAAAAAAGAAAAACGTTTTTGGGTATTGAATGACGACAAAACCTTTACAGAAGTTAGCGAAAAAGAGCTTTTAGATAATCCACAAGAGTATTTAGATAAGCAAATTTGGGAAAAACCACCCTATCGCTATGAAGTGGTAATTTCGCTTAAACGAATTAGAGAAACTTAATTAGCAGGAAAATTATAGCAAATCCTAACAGGTCAGCAACAATATCGCTAAAGTCAAAGTAACGGCCGGGAATGGGTATTTGGTGCAGTTCGTCTAAAACGGGAATTATGACAGCTAAAAAGTAGTGTTTTTTTCTTACAACGCTGTTATCTTTTTTCAGCATCAGAAAGGCTAAAACTAGATATACAGAAAAGTGAGCCAGTTTATCTATTCCTAATATCTTGTGGGAAGGCAAGGCCAAGGTTGGCCAAGAAGTTAGGGTGATAATGGTAACTAACCAGATATAAAACAGGTATCTATAAATTTTCATATTCAGTTAAGTGCCAGTAAACAGAAAACGGGCTCATTTGAAATTTAACTTTTACTGGAATTCTTTTGTTATCTTTTGTTAACCACAAATAAAGTCGTTTTTCTTCATCTACCAAATTATTTGTCAGCATATCACTGCGTTCACGTTTAGCATCTGTAAGTTTAGTAAATTCCACCAGATATTTATCGCATTTTATTTTACCTATATTTGTTTTTAAGGTCTCATTTTTTAATAACCGGAATTTAGCAGACCACAGTAACTTATTGGCATCCAAAGTAATAGTTCCACTTTCCTGTTGCACATATCTTAGGTAGGAAAGGGCGGAGAAGAAATCTCGGGTATCCGGCAGTATAGGGTAGTGCACACTTAGAGTGGAATCAATAAAACTAACCCGATTAGCGGTTTGGTCTTTTCTGTTGTAGGAAGTTATGCGGTTTTCCCGATAATCTTTTTGTTTAATAATTTTTTTATAGGATTTTGGTAGAAAATTGTCTTCATAGTTTATTATATATGAATTATTCATATCGGCAGCTAAACTGGCTAATGCTGTAGATTCAGCTTGCACCACAAGACGGTCTGAACTTGTTTCCATCGAGACATCTACCACGGGAATACCTAAATAGCGAATGGAAAGCTGCATTTTTTCTATACAAAATAGAATAGTAGTGCCCAATAGGAGAAATAAGATAGTTATTTTTTTCATATCAAGGTTTTAAAATTTCCATTATTACATAATTAATACGCTGAGATTTAATATTTCTAATAGTGAATTTAGCCTTGTCTTGGTAAATATAAACTTCATTTTTGTTGGGTACTCTGTTAAACATATCCAACAAAAAGATAGAAACATTGCTATATTTAGATTCTGGTATATCTAAGTTGAATTGGCTATTCAATTTAGCAATAGAATACATGCCATTAATTAAGAATTTATTAGGAGAGATACGAGAGAACATGGGCGGTTCTTTATCATATTCATCCATTATTTCACCTACCAGTTCTTCCAAAATATCTTCTAAAGTCAACATGCCGGAAGTCCCGCCGTATTCATCAACTACAATAGCAATTTGAACTTTTTTGGTTTTAAACTGATTCAATACATGCTGAATTTTAACATTTTCTGTGATAAAAAAGGCTGGTCGGAGCAGGGAATTCAGACTTTTTAAATTGGGATTGAGCAAAATATCTTTCGCATAAGCGATTCCAATAACATTGTCGATGGTGTTCTTGAACACGGGAATTCGAGAGTGTCCTGATTTTATAATGAGTTTTCTTACCTTTTCAATGCCTTCGGTAATATCGCAGGCTACTATGTCTACTCTTGGTATCATAATTTCTTTAGAAATAGTAGAAGAAAAGCGGAAAACGCTTCTTATTATCTTTTTTTCTTTTTCTTCCAAAGAGTTTTGGGCTGCTTGTGAATCCACCAGTTTTTTAAAATCTTCAGAAGTCAATTCGGTTTCATTTTCCTGTTGAGGTTTTTTGGATACCAAATTACTGATAAATAGCAAAATATGGGTTAGCGGCCAGAGTATATATTTCAAAGGTAACAGAATAAAACTGGCAAGTTTGGCTACTTTTATAGGGGAGGAAAAAGATAACAACTTTGGTGCAACCTCGCCTAAAACTACTAATAAAATCGTCATCAGTACAATTTCGATAAGAATAGAATATAAGGCAGCATTTGCAGTGAAAATACTGCTTCCAATATTAATAGCAATTAGAGCAGCAGTGGTAGCAGCAGCAATGTTGGCAATGGTGTTACCCAACAATATCAAAATAAGCAGTTCGCGTGGTTTTTTCAATAAATTGAAGATAATTTTGGCGGCACGGGTTTTATCTTGTTCCAACTTTTTCAGTTGGATTTTAGATAACGAGAAAAAAGCGGTTTCCGAACCAGAAAAAAAAGCTGATAAAGCTAAGAAAATAATCAACGTATAATACGAAAAACTCTCGTCCACAGGACTTATTTATCTCCTTTTCTTATAATTTCCCAATATCTTATCTCTTTATCTTTCATTATCTTCTCTTGCTGTTTTGATAGATGATCGTATCCTAAAAGATGCAATAATCCGTGCAAAAAAAGCCTTTGCAATTCTATTTTTATGGAATTTTCTCCCTTTTGCCTGTCAGCAGCTTCAATGTCAATAACAATATCTCCCAAAACGGGAATTTCGGCAATATCCATGGGAAACGAAAGAACATCAGTGCTGCTATTTTTCCCACGATATTTTCTATTATAATACTGCATCTGGTGGTCGTTGCAGATCACAATATTAATCTCTTGCTCCGATAGATTTTCTTGTTGCTGTACTACTTTCCAAACCGGCCACAGGAGTTCAGCAGATACTTGGAAATTTGTCCTGTTTTGAATATTTAGTTTAGTTTTCCGGATATTCAAGACGTTTCCTATAGACTCCTAATAAAATAGGAAGCATATTTTTCTTAATAATTTTTAGTTCTTTTATTGT
The DNA here is from genome assembly GCA_030445745.1 of Candidatus Cloacimonadota bacterium. Taxonomy (GTDB): domain Bacteria; phylum Cloacimonadota; class Cloacimonadia; order Cloacimonadales; family TCS61; genus JASUTE01. The sequence goes on along the minus strand of JASUTE010000003.1, from coordinate 3,620 downwards.
TAGTGGTGCTTCATCTAATTGCTCTTCTTGGATAAGACGAGAGACTGTATCATCTAAAACCTGTTTTATCTTATCTTCGGAAAAATCATTTAAAGATTTTGTAGTTGATTCCACAATATCAGCTATCATCACGATTGCTGCTTCTTTAGTTTGTGGTTTTGGTCCTTGATATTCAAACTGTGATTCATCGATATCCAGCTCCATTTCACGTGCTTTATTGAAAAAATACTTTATCTTTCCAGTTCCATGATGTTGGCGGATAATATCGATAACTTTTTTGGGTAAGTTATATTTTTTTGCCATTGAAACACCATCGTTGATATGTTTTTTAATAAGCACTGCACTTTCATTTGCCAGCATTTTATCATGATATTCATTGGAATCAGCATTGTTTTCAATAAATATTTGTGGGTTTTCCATTTTACCAATATCGTGGTAGTAACTTCCTACCCTAGCTAAGAGGTAATTAGCGCCAATAGCTTCTGCTGCACTTTCAGCTAAATTTCCCACTATCAAAGAATGATGATAAGTGCCTGGAACTACTACTGAAAGTTTCTTCAAAAGAGGATTATTGAAGTCTAGTAATTCCAACAGCACGCCTTTGGTAGCCATATTCAGTTTCTTTTCTATTATCGGAACAAATATCATTAATCCGATTGCCGAAATTATAATGGAGAGCAGGCCCCACAACATATTGGTGATAAACAGAGAAAATTTGCTAAAACTTATTAAGCTAAGAGCAAGTTGCACTAAGAAATAAGTGCCAGCTAAGTAAAGCGCTAAGTTTAAAAAATTCTGGCGGTTACGCTGTTCTTTTAAGGCAACTATACCACCTAAAGTAGCCAGCGCTAAAAGTAACGGATTTATAAAACTCCAATTTAGAAAATGAGCTACAAAAATTAAACTGATAAAATTGTATAATATTCCAACTTGCAAATTGAAAACAATAGCAACGAGTAAAACACTGAAACTAAATGGAATTGCTAATGAATTTACTTTGAAAACTTCATTAGTAAAAATAGTGAAAATTATGGAGAGGATAAAACCGGCAATAAGTATGTAGAGATGAGAATAAGATGAGAAGTTGCGACGATAAAATGTTATGAGGATATAGTAGAATAACAGAAGTAAAAATGCTGCTAATATAAAAGTACCCAAAGCGGAAAAAATTATCTCTTTATCTGTTTTAGAAATTTGTTGTTCCTGTTGGGCTTTTATAAGTGAATTAATTTTTAATAGTTCATTAGCTGTAATCTTCTGGTTTTTGCTGATTATTTTCTCATTTTTCATAACTTTGCCAAGCGAAAGTGGAATTTCCTCCCGAGCTTGTTGCTTTTCCAAATGAGTTAAATCGTTATCGATAACGATATTTTCTATTAAAATATAATTTGCAATTTCAGTTATAGTCTGTTTTTTTATCTCGGAATCGATTCCTTCTATTAATTTTTCCTTTGCTTCTTCCAATGAATAAAGCCTGGAAAGATGATAATCGATAACACGATTGTAGCGGGCTATTTTGATCTCTTGATAGGGATAATTTTGGGGATAGATGCCAATATCGAAAATACGACTGAGTTTCTCGGTGAGATAATTGTAGATCTCTATTCTGTTTTTATCGTTTTTTAAATATTTAACTACTGCCTCCGATAAAGAATAACCGCTTTTTTGTAATCTTTCTTCAATAGTAGAATCTTTATTTACAATTAATAGATAGTCCAAATTTTTTTGAGCGTTATATTTGAGGTTATCGGAAACGCGATATACTGGTCTTACTTTTGCCGCAGCAGCTTCACGTTCTGCTGCTATTGTTTCTGGACTTTTATAGATATTGAATTCAAAGGGAGCAATAATATCTCGATCCGCAATTTGTCCTAATTTAAATTCGTAATCTAAAATGGAAAAGCGATAAGGATTGGTAAAAAATTGTAAGGCAGCTATTACCAAAGCTGTTAGTAAAAGCAGGTAGATTTTCTTTTTGGTCACGGTTATAACAAATTAAGCCTCTCCGAAAAGGCGAAGAGGCTTAAAGATTTCTGTTTAATTAGTCTCTGGGAATTTCAAAGATCTGATTCGGATAGATAAGATCCGGATCTTTGATCTTGTCTTTGTTAGCTCTGTAAATTACAGGCCATTTAGCACCACTTCCATATACTTCAGGATAAGCAGCTATTTTCCACAGACATTCACCTTTGTAAACTTTCCATGTATTAGGAAGACCACGCGGTATCTTCAGAACTTGGTCAGGATAGATCAAGTTAGGATCTTTGATCTGGTCACGATTAGCTCTGTAGATAATAGGCCATTTTGAGTAATCATCGTAGATGAAGCTATAGCCGGCTATTTTGGAAAGCCAGTCCCCGCGTACTACAGTATAGCTATCTTCATAATACTTGGGTTTAGCAGCTGCTAAACTTCTTTCTAAATTATTGATCCTATTGTCTAAGTCAGAAAATTCTGTACGGAAATCTGGAACTTTAGCTTCAGGAGTATTACGATACTGATTGTATTCAGCTACAAGTTCTTTTACTTGTTTCTTTTCATTCCACAGTTCCTTATCGGAAAGTCCTTGCCAATTATCAACTTCACTGTTGAAATAAGCAATTTTTTCCCTGATTCCACTATAATCGGTTTTGTCAACACCAAGCATAGCGAGAATTTCATTATAAACTCTGTCATATTCAGCATCTACTGCTTGTTTTTCTTCTTTTAGCTCTGCAATTCGAGTTTGATATGCATTTTGTTGGGCTAAAGCATTGGCTTTTCTCTCTTGAAAATCTGCTAACTGTTGTTCCAAATTTGCCCAATAGTTTTTAACTTCTTCTCTACTAAGGTCTTTGTATTCTTCTTCGCTCATGTATTCCACTTTGGCACTGAGCATTACGGGTAACAGGATTAAAATACTAACAGCAATTAAAAGTGTTTTTCTCATAGCAGCCCCCCTATTCCTGAAGTTCCAGTTCTTGTTTATAGTTCTTGAGACTTTCCAATTCTGCTTTTTTGTCTGCTAATTCTTGCTCAAGCTGTTTGAGTTCTTGTTCACCTTGGCCTACATTATTTTCTGCTGCAATCGCTTCTGCTTCGGCCTGCTCCAGTTGGTCTTTTGTAATCGGTGGTGGTGGGGGAGCGCAGGCAGAAAGAAGTATAGTAGCTATAAATAATAAGCCTAAACCTAATCTTAAATTTTTTTTCATAGGTACTCCTTTTCTCCTTTTCTCTTGGTTTGGTTCTTGCCTCATGCTTTTAATCTCTTTTCTATTATTTAAAAATATTTGTCAAGTATAAAGCTAAAAATTTAATTCTAACTCAGGAATAAAGCGATTACTTTGGCTGCTTGGTGGCACTTACAATAGCACTTACGGCAGCGGCTGTTCTGTGAACTATCTCACCACTTGCGAATAATTTAACATCAATTGTTTGGCCATATTCACAGGGCTTCGATTTAGATTCTTCGTCGATCGAGTTCGGAGAATGCCTCAGAACGACAGTATTTTTTGCTCCCCTTTAAGGGGAGAAGCTCTGCGAGCTCTGCCCTAGTGGAATCGGCAAAGCCGTCAGCATAGCTGCATTCCATAGGGCAAGCGTAGCAGAGCAGAGGGGTTTTTGAGGACGAAATTGTCATC
>JASUTE010000011.1 GCA_030445745.1 Candidatus Cloacimonadota bacterium | reverse complement strand
ATAAAGATCGGCTGTATCGCCCGGATCTAAACGACCATTATCACCATCATCTACGGTTATATTAGTTGCTACTTCCAATACTGGCGCATAGGCGGTTAAGTACATATTAGCTGTCCATACATCTTCATTAGCCGTCATAGTGGCTGCTAAAGTAAACTCATAACCATCTGGCACTTGGTTATCTACGGTGAATTCGAATGCATTTGGATAATCTGCAATAGTTTCGGCACTGATATCGCCTAATGTTTCAGATGCATCAGTCAAAGTGATAAATTCATCATCTAATGTTAAGTTCATTTCGATGTCAGTTGCATCTTCAACACCAACATTTTCTATATTTACAGAAACACTAACTGTTTCACCAAATTCTATTATTTCATCTCCACCAGCATCTATAGTATAATCATCGATTATCAGATAAGGACCTTCATTGGGTATTACTTCAATATCTTGAATATATGGTTCACGATTTTGACGAGTAATGACCAACTTAGCCATACCACTGGTGGTGAAAGGATCGATCTGCATGTTCAAAACACCGGATTCGCCTACCAAACCCTGTCCGCAAATTTCTCCATCCATACTAAGTCCAACATAAGAATAAGGATCGGCGGTAATCTGAACTTCAGAAAGTCCCAGGAATATGGTTGCAGGTGCATCTACCGTATTAGCGTCAGGTACACCAAAATAAGGTTGCAGAGAAGGATCTCCCATAATGGAATAAATTTCCCAGTAGTAATTTATCCTACTGCTACCGCTTTCCACTACAGCCAGGTTACCGGCCATAATAGCACCATAAGTAGTTGTATACCATTGACTAAATGGTTCGCCGTGATCATGGAACATACCATCATAAGCTCCAGGATCAGTATCTTCATAAGTAGGATTAGCTGTAATATTACTTGTATATCCAACTCCCCACCAGAAGTCTTCGTTCCAGTAAGTACTGTTAGTTCCGCCGATATAACCTATAGCACCTTTATCTTCGGCACGTAGCCAAGCTTCACCAAAACATTCGCCAACTTCAAATTTATTGGTCAAACAGCAGTTACCCACAGCCATAGTATATTTTTCAGAATTACTCAGACCGTTAATATCGGAAATTGTAAAAGAAGGATTAGCCCAGCTAGTAGAACTACCATGTGCTGTATAATTAATGTAGCCAACTCCATCACTTACATCTTGTACAATGTTTGCTGCACTGCTACCAGACTCTGGATAAAGATAGGTATTAGATGTAATTCCATGAGCTTCGTTAAAATAATATTCTGTTCCATAATTAATTTGACCATTCGCATGTGTAGGAGCCCAGCTTGCATCCACACCTGCTATCATGGTAACTTCTCCCAAATAGGAAGGATCACTCATTTCATATTTTTCATACATTAAGGTCTTGTCTATTTGAGGTTGCATATCGGCATTGTTGCTAGCGGAAAAGCGACCATAATAGATTTCAGGCATATAATCGCCACCTTCTAGGGCCACGTAGTCAAGATCGGTTATATGACTACCTGTGTCACCACTCCAAGCCGGAATTTCGCCCGTATCACCACAGAAGAGTATGAATGAAGGTGCTGGATCGGTAGGTGTGCCTGCATCCCACAAGCTTTGAATATATGCTTTGATAGAAGTGGTAGTAGAACCCACTTCTGGGTCGTCGGTATAGGCTTCTATAACATTATAACCTTGCTGCATTTTCCATTCTACAAATGGTTGCAGCTGTTCTTCAAACATAGGATCGGAAATTACTACATATTTTACAGGATAATTAACCAAATCATCTTTGTTGTCTGCATAGCTATAGTTAAATACAGCCTGTTGATAAGTTGCTTCGAAATAGGGAGAGAAAGTTCTTTCCCTTAGTTCACGTGTAGCTGCATAATCGCCACCCCGGAAGGTTACTTGTGCTTCCAGGTTATTATAAACTATAATGGTATTTTGCACAGGATTATAGCGAATAGGGCGATAAATCAGTGCAAATAGTCTCATCCCACGTAAAATTCCCAGTTCTTCTACAGCAACCAATTCGGCGCGGTTGTATTGGTCATTTGAATACGCAACGGGATTGTAGATAAATTCGATATCTTCGGGATTGGCACTCTTTGATACTGAGGGCTGAGCCGGCATTATCTTGTTCAAGATTCCCAATTCTTCCAAAGAATATTCATTGGTAGTAAAATTAGTAGCCTTTACTTCCACATCCGCTTTTAGTGGAACCGAGATGATTTTTCTAATCTCGGGTAATTGAGGTTCTCCCATTCTGTGTGAATGAGTATAACCAGGTATTGAAATTTCTGTAAACTCTCCTTCTTCCGTGTTTACATTCAAGTGTTTTAATTTACTGATCTCATAATTCACTCTTAATCCATAATTGTCGCTAGAAATAAGATCTGTGGCAGTTTGTTTACCACTCAAATCGATCTCTTGCACTGCAAATAAGGAAGTAAGAGCAACACTCAATAAAATCATTAGTGTTAATCGTTTCATTATTACTCCTTTTCTTTAATTTTCCTTTTTTCGTATCTCATGTTAGTGCAACTTTGATTCCAAACACTGTTATTTTTAGTTTTTATTTTACTTTTTTTGCATAAAGCGATATAAAACCGCTATAATTTAAATTAATTGACAAAAATACGAACCTGTTGATATATTAGATTTCTTTAGTAAAAGATATTTAACTTGCTTGCAGAAGAATAAGTTAATATATAATAGTAGAATTGCATAATATCTAAAATATTAGGTAAGAAAGTGTTTAGTTTGACACCAAGAACGTAAACTTTGTTTACATTGACCAAGAGTTTGGAAAGGAGCCATTATGAAAACCAAAAAAGTTATTGCTAATTTACGTAAAGAGGCCAATGCCGCTTTATCAAAAGTATTCGACAAGGTAGAAGAAGTAAGTAAAAGGTCTAGTTTGCAGATTAAAATTCATAATCTAGAAAACAAGATTAAGAATGTCAAAATTAAGATAGGGAATTATATCGTAGAAAATGAAGATAAATTCCAAGAGATAAAAGAAATTAAACAGTATACTGACGAGATTGCAGAGATAAACAGAGAATTAGTTGCCAAGAAAGAATTACTGCAAAATTTAAAAGAAGCCGAAGAAGAAACTGAAGAAACTGCTGACACAGAAAAAACAAATAAAGAAAAAGAAACTAAATAAGGAAATATACTTGCGGAAAGCATTTTGCTGTCCGCATTTTTTCTATGGAATATAGTAGGATAATGGGTATAGATTTTGGAACTGTAAGAGTAGGGATAGCTCTTTCTGACCCAATGCAAATAATCGCCAGACCTTATGTGGTTTTAGCAAATGATTCTACAATATTTACAAAAATAAATAAAATTATAAGTGAGAAAAATGTTTCCCAAATAGTTTTGGGACTGCCTGTGAATTTATCTGGCGAAGATACCGAAAAAACGAAAGAAGTAAGAGAGTTTGCTAAGAAATTAAAGAAAACTACCCAGATCCCGCTTACCTTTAGCGATGAACGTTATACCAGTGTTGAAGCAAATCAATTATTAGAAAAAATGGGATATTCTATCCGCGATAGCCGCAAGGTTATTGATAAAGTTGCCGCTGCGCTTATTCTGAAGGGTTACTTGGAGACAGTGAAATGAAATTGCTCTCTGCTGCCTTGGTTTTGATAATCCTCTTTTTTGCAGCTTATGAGATTTTCCTATTTTTTGAACCTTTAAAAATTGATGAAACCCTAATAGAAATTAACAAAGGCGCTTCCGCCCAGGAAATAGCACAAAAACTCTATAGAAAAAATATAATTCGCAGTAAAAATTGGTTTTATATTTATGTGAAACTTTCGGGTAAAGATAAACAACTAAGTTGGGGAAAGTACCTCTTCTTCGGTAATTATTCTCTTCTCGATGTGGTAGAAAAACTTATCTCAGGAAAAGTTGTGTTAAATAAACTAACGATCCCTGAAGGATTAACTATTCGAAAAACCTGTCGCTTACTTTCCAGAAATAAATTTGGGAATTATCTCAAATTTAAAAAATTATGTAATGATTCACTCTATGCCAGCCAGCTAACTGGTTTTGATATTCCCAATTTAGAAGGCTTTCTGTACCCGGAGACCTATTTTTTTCCCGAGTCTGCAAGTGAAGACTATATAATCCGCACACTTGTAAATCGCTTTTTTACCCAGACGGCTGAGCTGGATTTCAATCCCACCTTGGGCCTTGATTTCTACGAAACTTTAATAGTAGCTTCTATTGTGGAAAAAGAAGCTCGGGTGGAATCGGAAAAACCTCTAATTGCCAGCGTTTATTTAAATCGCATTCGCTATGGAATGAAACTGCAAGCTGATCCTACCGTTGCTTATATTTTGGAACAGATGGGACGAACCCGCTATCGCATTTATTATCGTGATCTTAAAATTGAATCTCCATACAACACTTACCTGAATAAGGAATTGCCACCCACACCTATCTGTAGCCCTTCCTATACAACCATAAAGGCAGTTTTACATCCGCAAGAAAGTGATTATTTCTACTTTTTCGCCGATAAAAGCAAAGGTACCCATATATTTTCAAAAACTTACAGTGAACATCTACAAAAACAAAGAAATTTAAAGAAAAAAAATGGAAAATAATATTCTTCTTAACCTGGCAATAATCATTTTTCTTTCCAAAATTTTGGGAGCTATTTCCAAAAAATTCAATCAACCACCTGTAATTGGCATGCTACTCCTGGGTATTTTATTGGGCCCTACTATTTTAGATATCATTGAACCCAGTGAAGTGATAAGCTGGATAGGCAAGGTTGGCGTTTTATTCCTACTTTTTGAAGCTGGCTTGGAAACAGATATAAAAAGGATTAAGAAAGAATCGAAGCAGGCCTTTCCAACAGCCATAGGCGGCATTATCATTCCCTTTGGCTTTGGATTTTTAATTTCCCACATAAGTGGACAACAGCTAGCCCACAGCTTGATTACAGGAGTCATATTTTCGGCTACAAGTGTTAGTGTAAGTGTAATGACACTGATGGAAATGGGTAAACTGAAAAGCATCGAAGGTCGCACTATTGTTAATGCAGCCATTATTGATGATATTTTTGGAATAATTTTACTAACTTTTATTTTTGCTTTAACTGCAAAAGCAGGGTCGGAGCAAAGTAATTTACTTATACCTGTTGGGAAAATAATTCTATTTTTTGTGCTTAGTTTTCTGGTAGGCTTTTTCATACTACGCCCATTATTTTTGAATTTGAAGAAAATTTTAATGGATGACGTCGTGGTTTCCTTGGCAATTGCAATAGTTCTACTTTATTCGTGGTTTGCTGAGCAAACAGGTTTGGCAGCTATAACAGGTGCTTATTTTGCCGGACTCATAATCGGCCAAACCCAGTATAAAAATTCTATTCAAGATGGAATTTCTACTATAGGAAAATCCTTCTTTGTAGATGTTTTTTTTGTTAACATTGGTTTAGAATTTAATCTATTTGATATCGAATCCTCACCCTTATTCCTAATTATATTTGTAACTTTGGCAGTTATAAGCAAAGTTGTAGGCTGCGGTATTGGTGCTCGTATAACCAACCTGGACACCGTTCGTTCTTTTCGAATAGGCAGCGGTATGGTTCCTCGCGGCGAAGTATCACTTATTGTCGCCAATATGGCTCTACAGAAGGGAATTATTAGTACAAATTTACTTTCGGCAACTATAATGACTGTAATAATTAGCGCTATTATTACGCCGATTTTATTAAAATACAGTTTTACAAAATTCCGAAAAGAATCGTTCTAAGGAGCATATTATGTGGAAAGAGATAATAGACGAAGAATTGATTGTGATACACCCTGATGTAAAAGATAAACAAGATCTTTTCGAGGGTATGGTAAACCATGTTTACAATCGCGATTATATTAGGAACAAAAAGAAATTTTTACAAGCTCTGCAGGATAGAGAAGAGATGGCTAACACTGAACTTATACCAGGCATTGCCCTTCCGCATGCTCGCTCGAATACCGCAGAAAAACTGTTTGTTTGTATCATTCTGTTAAAAGATGGAATAGATTATGGCAATGAGGAGATGGGACCAGTTAAATTAGTATTTTTCTTCGGTTGTCCCGAAAAACACAATAAAGAATATCTACAATTGTTAGCTCAATCTAGCCGACTGCTAAAAAATAATGAATTCCGACAAAAACTGCTGGAAAGTAGAAACAAACAAGATATTATAGACATTTTACTTCAGCACGACGAGCAAATAGAGGAGGGAAAAGAAGAGGATAACTACATGATGCTGCTAATGTTAAACGAAGTTGAGAATAAAAGTGATGTTTATTCTGCATTAGTGGAAGTTGGTATTAGCAATGCTTCTATCGTAGATAGTGCCAGTTTAGCCCAAAAGATTGCCTATGAGATGCCGGTTTTTGCAGGCTTACGCCTTATGAGCCATCATAAATCTAGTAATTCAATATTAGTTATATGCTATCTGCAAAATAAAAAAACTGCAGATAAACTGGCAAATCTGTTGAAACAATACAACATCGATCTTAATAAACAGGGTACTGGTTTTATTCAGCTGATAAAAGTAGAAAAAGTAATCGGTAATTTTAACGAGGAAATAGAAATGTAGGTAAACGGATTATGACAAAACCGCAATATGGTTTCAGAGAAGGAGATCCACTTAGCCTATGGCAAGCTATTAAAAGTGGTAAAGCATTTAAAATGCTACTGAAAGGCGAAATTCCTGAACGTTTTCGCTCTTGGGAGGAAATAGTAAAATATAATAGAAAATTTTTCTTTCGCTGCATCCACAAAACCCCACCTATAGCCTGTGAAAAATCTGCTAAGGTAAGCATCCATTCTCTTGTTTGCCATATGGATTTGGAAATGTATTTGTTAGCTGTTAAATCCTTTTTAAGATTTTATCCTAAAGTTCAAATAATAGCTCATAGCGATAGCAGTTTGAGTGCTGACGACATAACTAAGCTTAGGAAACATATTCCCAATATCGATGTTATAGATGAAACTAATAAACTTTGGCAACATTCATTGAATCGTGTAAAAAACGACTTCGTAGCTAAAGGCCATTCCAATTTACTTCTTATAAAACTATTTTTGCCTTTCTTCTGTAAAAGTGAAAGATTAATTATCCTTGATACTGATATTATTTTTATAAACAGACCTGATGAAGTTATAAGCTGGATAGAAAATAATTCACAACATCTAACCCCTTTATATAATAAAGATAAATACGACACCTTAAGAGATGCAAAGACAAGTTTAATGAAAGAATTCAATATTTCTGAATTACCACCAAACTTGAATTCAGGATTCATTTGCATGCAAAATGATGTAACTAAAATGGAGTTTGAAAGATTACTTAAAATAAGTATCAATTACACAGACTCCAATATTGATAAAGGTGACCAAACTATTTTTCACATTTTATTAGCAAAACGTAACGCTCAGCCGTTATCTAAAGATCATTATAATATTTTCGATGGATATAAAATACCCAAACAAGCCAAAATGATACATTTTCCTACCCATGTCCGATTTAAAAAAGGATATTATTTGAAGTTAGCTCGTAAGCTATGCCATCAATTTAAAATAGAATAAGTAATAAAATTACCACTACCTAACAAAACATTTTTCTTGACTTTATCAAACTTAAAAAACTTATATGGTGATTGGAGGAAATATGAAGAAAGTTCTACTTATCTTTTGTTGCCTGTTAACTGCTTCCTTAGGGAGTGCTGAATATAGAATAGACTTGGATTGGGATGAATTTATGGGTGAATGCAATGGGTTTATTAGTGGTACTATCAACAATGAATATGAATATGTTGATGGGGTTTCTTCTGCTTCAGCCTTCAAGGGAAAATTGAAATCACTAGGCGAAGGACATTCTAAAACGGCTAAACAATCTTTTATAATCGATTCTCAACAGGGATTTTTTTCTTTTTGGATAAAAGATAAATTTGCCGATGATGAAATGAATGCTGATATGAATTTAATTAAAAAAGCTAAACCTAAAGTAAAGGTTTATAAAGATGGCAAATTCTATCAAGAGGTTCTAGTACCAGCTTTCCCTGGTTTGGCTTGTAAAGTGTTCGAGTTAGATGCTGCAACCGGCGATATTATGCAACTTCATAAATTCTACCCTAGGACTAAGATAATTATTGGACGAGTGGGAAATGCCCTTAACGATGAAGGATTGGAAGATGTGGAAGTGGTACTCGTAGACCAAACTAAACAAATACAAAGAACCAAAACTAGTAAAGAGGGGTTATTTCACTTTTCGGTAAGCATAGGAAAATATGACCTCTATTTTAAAAAAGATGGCTTTATTAGGACCACTGCCAGCGCTAGAATGCACGCAGATGAAATGCCACGTGAGTTGCTTATTTCCATGTCGCCAGAAGTAGAAGAATTTCGCATCGTGCTAAGCTGGGGACTTAAACCAAGGGATTTGGATGCTCATCTTAGTGGTCCTCGTCCCAATGGCGAAGATTTCCATATTTGGTATCGTCATCGCGTAAAAATTGGCGGACGTGACTTTTTAGATAGAGATGACACTAACAGTTACGGCCCTGAAACTATTACAATATACAAACCAGCGAAAGGGATCTACAAATATTCTGTGCACGACTATTCCAACCGAAAGCGCAGCAACAGCGCTCGTTTATCGCTTAGCAATGCTTTAGTTCAAATTTACGGTAATAATAAATTATTGGCTATCTTCGAAATTCCAGCCCGGCAACGTGGAAATTGTTGGCATGTATTCGAAATCAACGAAGCTCACGAAATCATCCCAATAAACAAACTTACCTTTGTAGAGGATGAAAGAGAGATACATAATAATTAAAGGAGGAAGAATGAGATCTTTTAAGATTATTGCTCTGATGCTTGTTGTATTATTAGTATTAGCAGCATGTAGTGGACAAAAGGGTCCTAAAGGTCCTGAGAAAATTTATTATCCCGATTGGTGGCAGCTGCAAGACAGCCCCGAATATATTCAAACATACGGAATGGCTGAAAAAGTTTCACAAAACACTTCCTACGATGCTGCTTATGCCAACGCTATGCTACAGGCAGCTCAGTATGTGGAAAGTTATGTAAAAGGTATGGTAAAGAACTATCAAGAAGAAGCTGGTGTAGAAAATCCTACCGTCACTGCTCTAACCAGTAGTGTTGTTAAGGTTGTTTCTAGCTCAAAATTTGCTAATGCCATGGTAACTAAGCAAGAAACGATCGTTACCGATGATAATCGTTACAAAACTTTCGTGCGCGTAAGCATTCCTAAAGAAGCTGTGAACGAAAATCTAGTTGATAAGATCAAAAAAGAAGAAGCCCTTTACAATGCTTTCAAAGCTTCTCAGTCTTTCAAAGAATTGGATGAAGAAGTAGAAAAATATTAACTGGGTCGTATTTTAAAAAATGCAGGGAGTGTGGGTTCTCACGCTCCCCTTTTTAACGGAAATTTGTTTAGAAATTACACTTCCAGTTTTTGCCGTTCCAGCACTTCGTAATATTCTGGTGCTTGCTCTTTGGAAACATTGCCTTTAGGTACTCTGGTAATTTTTAACCGATTTTTATAACCATAAAGCTCGTAATCTATTACATCGCCGGCACTTACTTTTGTACTGGTTTTTGCCACTTTATCGTTAATTTTCACTAGATTCTTATCGCACGCTTTTTTGGCTATAGTGCGGGTTTTCACCAAGCATAATTTGTTCATCAATTTATCTATTCGCATTGCTCCTCCTAAAACTTCAAACCGTTAAAATAGTCATGGCCTTTTATGCCAGTATAGCTGTACAAGGCAGCCCCAGCAAAATGCATTTTACGGGCAATTTTCAATTTTCTGTTTATTTGCTCCACTTTGTAATCGTGGCTATTGTGCCAGGCACGCAGTCCCACCACGATTTTTCTATTTAACCCCAGATTTTTATACATATTCAGCTCTAAATTCACTTTTCCGGTAGAGGGTGAATACACCATGGGGTAAGCAAAGTCCAAATAACCATCCTGCAGCCATTCAGGCCAATTCTGGGCATATGTTATTTTAGCCTTTTGCAGGTCGGAAACAACCGCAGCCGTTACCAATATATCCTCATTAATAGTTTTCACCTGATTGTAGATACGCGACACCAAATTAGAAATTTGCGTTTGTTTCCAAGCTAACCAACTTTCCGCATCCTGGGCTTCTACCTCTTTTTTATAAATCTGTCGTGAAAGCTCGTTGTAGCCAAACTGCAAATCAGGATAACGAAGGTAGTCTAATTGGATTCCATCCAAATCTTTATAGTTGGAAACTATATCGCCTACAATATTGAAGAGATATTCCTGAACCTGCGGTAAACCTGGATCCCAAAATGCACCTTCATAACTGTTCACAGCCATCTCATTGCCCACAAAATCTCTGGTAATCCACTCTGGGTGCTTATAATAGATATGCTGGGAAGGCAGTTTTTCCAAATCGTGCGGTGTAACAACATAAGTTGTAAGCCAAGCCAGAACATCGATTTTTTCCTCATGCGCTTTATCCAAAACATATTGTAAAGCATCAAAATCATCTTCTATAGTATAATTTCTAGTTTCTGGATTAAAAAAAATATTATTGTTTTTGTTGGGAATATACAGCGCATCACCTCGATAGCGAACCTGCACAATAAGTTGATTTATATCGTTATCGTCGGCATCTTCTACTACTTTATCTATCTTCTGAGTGCTGGTAAGTTCCCAAAATGGCACCCAAATCGCTTTCACACGGGCTTGTAAGCTAACAAAAAATAGTAAAAATATCAGGCTAACTATCAGTTTCCAAAATCTTGGCAATCGCTTTTCCATCACTTAGAATTATCTCCAATTTTCTATCTTTTTGCAGCTGTTCCACTGTTTTGATTATTTTTTTTTCCTGCCTCAAAATGGCATAACCACGCTTCAGAGCTTCCTGTGGTGAAAGTTCGTGTAGCTTTTCTTGCAAAATTGCCACTTGGTGCCGATAATTATTAATTTGTGTCTGCATTAGATGCATTAATTTCATAGTAGCGCTATCCAGCCGCTGCTGCAAGTTCTGAAGCATTGTTTGTGGATGATATTTCTGCAGTTTTCGTTCCAAATAGTATAATTGGTTTTGTCTATCACTTATGCTCTGTTTGGTCAGCATTTTCATTTTGTGGGAAAAGCCGTCCAGCTGATTCAGCAGATCTTGCCGGTTGGGAACAGCTAGCTCAGCTGCTGCTGAAGGTGTAGGCGCTCGCAGGTCTGCCACAAAATCGGAAATAGTAAAATCGATCTCGTGTCCTACCGCAGAAATTATCGGGATCTGCGAAGCAAAAATTGCTCGGGCTAACTGCTCGTCGTTGAAACAAAACAAATCTTCCTGAGAACCACCACCACGTCCCACTATTAGAACATCGGCTGCTGTGTGTTCATTGAAATACTCAATTCCGGCAATTATCTGTTCAGCAGCTTTTTCACCCTGCACAGTAGCTGGGTAAAGCAAGACTCTACAGGGATAACGACGCGAGATTACATTGCGAATATCTTGAATAGCAGCTCCAGTAGGACTGGTAACTACTCCCACAACTTGGGGAAACTTGGGAATCGGTTTTTTATACTGCTGCGAAAAAAGCCCTTCCTCTTCCAATTTGGCTTTTAACTGCTCAAATTTTCTCTGCAACTCGCCCATGCCAGCGGCTTCCATCCGATTCACATTTAACTGGTAGTTGCCTGCTTTCTCGAAAACAGTAAGCCTGCCAGCACAAACAACCTTATCTCCAACTTTTGGCTTAAAATTCAAATAGCGGTTGAAACTTTTAAAAAACACACAACGCAGACTACTCTTTTCATCTTTCAAGCTAAAATAGATATGCCCCGAGCGATGATGCGTGTAGTTAGCAATCTCTCCCTCCACCAACAGATTGGGAATATTGGTCTCTATCACATTGCGCAGGTGCCGGTTCACCTCGGAAACGGTGAATACATTTTCTCTATCGTTATCGATCATATTTTCCCAATGTGGCGATGTAAACTGCGAATTCATCTTGGCCATCTAAACCTAAAAGTTCATCGATCTTTTGTTGATCGTAGGCAGCAATAGCGCAAGTTCCTGTTTGTACAGCTTCACAAGCCAAATACAGATTTTGGCAAATATGGCCAACATCTAGTAAAGCGGGTTTATGAGCTACAGTGCTGTAGCGCCATTCAGCTCGATATGGCACACAACTCCAGACCAAAACTGCATTACCAGTAGCAGCAAAGCTTTGTCCTACCAAAGCTTCCACTGTTTTCTCAGCTAAATTTTGGGGTTGAGCTTCTAAAATTAATTTATGTTCCAAAGCAGAATATCGATAAACACCAGGTTCCAGGTCAGTAACATTAAACACAATTACATAAGTTTCGAAAGGATGCCTGGCTCCGGCCGAAGGAGCTGTTCGCAAGGTGGCATAGGAGCGGTCGAAACGCTTGATTGTTTTCTTCACACCATCTGCTGTCCATACCAAATAGGTAAGTTCAGCTAGGCTCATTGGTTCCCCATTATAATTTCGCCGACTACGTCTGTTCCAAATTGCTTGGTTCAAGTTAATGTCAAACTCCAATGATTTTACCTCTGGCAGATCAATTACTTTGCCCTCAGCAGGAATTGGCTTTTCCAAAGGAGGCTGTGGTAAGCCTTTTTGCTGATCGCTAAGTTCTTCAGCCTTACCCCAATCATTATTTTTCATTATCAGACGATATTGGCTCATATCCTTTTGCATAAACACTCCTTTTTTTGAATTAAAGCTCAAATATAGCCCATTTTGTCAAGCAAAGCCTTGCCAGCTATAAATTTCAGTTACAAAATGTCAAAATACTGCTTCCTATAAACTTTTGGAAAAATTGCATTTTCAGCGTGAAAGTATAATACGAGACAAACATTATTGCTATTCGCTACTATGAAAAGATTGGGAAAATAGTGGTAGCCAGAGGATATTTGCAAGCATCATTTCTGCTATTTTGCCTAAAAACATCTATAAAGAAAACACTTTATACTTGACTTTTTCAGCTGCAAATACCAACTTCTTAGCCAGGAGGTTCGCTATGAAAAAATTATTTATTTTAATATTTTTAGTTACTTTTTTTACCTTTTTATCCGCTCAAGATATCTCTGTATGGCAAAATATAAGAAACAGTGCCTACACTGCCGATTCCGAGCTGTATTTGCGCTGTGAAACTATCGATTTCCCAGGAATAGAAACCGGTGTATATTTTTGGGAAACAGATAGTTGGAACTATTATCCCATGGAAACACTGCAGGGATTAACTCAGCAGGTGCAAGTAAATGCAGATCCAGCTCAACCAGCTCGTTTCCGTTTTAAAAGTGTACACGATACGCTAGTGGCGCTAATGCCAAAATCTGTTTTGGAAGATGCTTCGCCCCTGCCTTTGACCGAGCATAGCCTGGTTGCTAGCGACCCGATAGATGAAGTGCCAGTTAATTTAGATCTTACCGAGCAATATTTTGCTTATTCGGAAAATAAATTCTATGTTGTCTTGAAAAATAACGGTGGTGGTTTCCCAACCGATAGCGGCGGTATTGTCCCCAGTGATTTTTACTTCTATTCTGCTGGGCTGGTGAACCCGGAAGCTGAAGATAGCGTAGCATATGCCCTTAGTTACCAACAAATACTTACCTACACTCCTGGGCTTTATAAATTCGATCCAACTGAGCAAAGTTTAGAAGCAATTCAAAGAATCGGAAATATAGAATATCAGATAGATGGCGATTATCTTTTTATGAGCTGTGATATACAGGACCTGGTAGATGATGAAGATTTTGGCGAGTGGCCAAATTCCTACAATACCCTCCTTTTTACCTCATTAACCAACACTGTTTCAATCGATGGAGATTACCTCACCAGCGATATTTGTAAACCCGGCATTTTGAATTTTGAAGAATACACAGTGGAACCAACCGAAAACACTGTGCCACAGATATACGACATCTCTTCCTACATAGAAAACAATACTACTTTTGTATCGCTACTATACACAGATGAGCAGCAAAATTTTCCGCTTATCTCGCATTCCTACCTGCCAGAATCACCAGAAAATTACTACGAATTCCTACCGGTTTTCCCAGATTATTCTCAACCGGTTGAATTCATCACTGCTATTCCTGAAACAAATTGGCAGCAGCTTTACATAACTTTTAGCGATAACGGCCAGGATATGGTAGAAGAGGTCTACGATTTAACTAGTAATCAACAAAATAACCTACCAGCTACCGTGGCGCTGAGCAACTACCCCAATCCTTTCAATCCGCAAACCACCATCAGCTTCAATTTGCCAAGCCAGACCACAGTAGCTAAATTGAAAATATACAACACTCGCGGTCAACTTGTGAAAAAGTGCGATTTAGCAGCCGGCCAAACCTCCTTTACTTGGCAAGGTAAAGATACAAATGGGAAAAAGGTGGCATCCGGAACCTATTTCTACGCTTTACAGCTCGACGATGACGTTCTAATAAGAAAGATGCTTTTAATGAAATGAAAGATTTGTTAAAACAGTTAACCGAGCGTGCTAAGGAACTTAATTGTCTATACGAAGTCGATGAGATCCTGAAGGATTTCACCTCCGATTTGCATACCGTTCTGGCCAACCTTTTGGAAGCAATTCACCCAGGTTGGCAATATGTGGATGTATGCAAAGCCCGCATCTGCTATAGGGGAACTTGCGTTACTTCGGAAGGATTTCGCGAAACTCGTTGGTACCAGAAAGCTGAAATACTGGTAGATAACGAAAAAGTTGGCAAGATCGAGGTTTTCTATGTAGAAAAAGTAGAGAGCGAAGATGATAACCCATTTTTGCAGGAAGAACAAAAACTTTTGGACACCATCGCTGAAAAACTGGGTAACTATTTTTTCCATCGCCGGCTACGGGAAATTTTTCAGGAATGGAAATCGGCCCACAGCAAAATTGAGCTGCTGCAGCAAAACGATGGTAAAATCCTCAGCATTTTAGAGAACACCGATATTGAAAAAATAGCTTCCTATCTGCAAAAACCTTCTAAAGATATTAAATCGCCTGAAGAACTGGAAGTTATCTTGAACCCTTACTCGGAAAGCCATTGGCGCTGGCGCAAAAAGATGGCGCAAAGGCTAAGCGAAAAGCTGCCAGCTGCAAAATTCGGAGTAAAAGCAATCTACCTGTTTGGCAGTACCAAAAATGCTTCCGCCGGCCCTGCCAGCGATATCGATCTGCTGCTGCACGTAAACTCCACTCCTCAGCAAAAAGAGCAGCTTATTGCCTGGCTGCAAGGTTACAGCCAGTGCCTAGCAGAGATAAATCAGTTAAAAACCGGCTACAAAACCGCTGGCTTGTTAGACTTCCACCTGGTAACCGATGAAGATATAGCAAACAAAACCAGTTTTGCCGTTAAAATAGGTGCTGTAACCGATGCTGCCAGATTACTACGAGATTATCAGAAATGAGTCTCTGCTTTTTTGTTAGCGACTTGCACGGAAAATTGGAGCGCTATCAGAAACTTTTCCAACAAATAAAAAAAAGACAGCCATTTGCTGTATTCATGGGTGGTGACCTGCTGCCCAAACGGGGTTATGTTTTTCAAAAACGTGAAATTACTACCACAAATTTTCTGGAAAAATATTTTTTGGCAGAATTACAAAAATTAAAGGAAAACCTCGGAACAGCTTACCCTCGCTTTCTGGTTATTTTGGGCAACGACGACCCCCGCTCCAGTGAAATAATCTTGCAGCAAGCCGAAGCAGAAGGTCTACTGGAATATATCAATGAAAAATGGACTAATTTAGATGGCTATGAAATTTGCGGTTATTCCTATGTGCCGCCTACCCCATTTTTATTCAAAGATTGGGAAAAATACGATGTCTCGCGCTTTGTGGATGTAGGTTGTGTGTCCCCTTTACAGGGATTTCGCTCGGTTCCCAAGCAAATTGAACAAATTAAATACGGGACCATAAAAAAGGATTTGCAAAAACTGACAAAAATGCATTCCATGGATAAAACCATCCTACTTTTTCATGCTCCGCCCTATCAAACCAAGCTCGACCGGGCTGCTTTGGATGGTCAAATGGTGGATTATGCCCCGCTGGATGTGCATGTAGGCAGCATTGCCATCCAGGAATTTATCTGGGAAAAACAACCTCGGCTTACTCTGCACGGACATGTACATGAATCTGCTGGGATAACTGGTAGTTGGCGGCAACAGCTAGGGAATACCCTGGCTATTTCGGCTGCTTACGATGGCCCAGAATTGGCTTTAGTGGTTTTTGATTTGGAAAAAATAGAAACAGCAGAAAGATTACTTATTTGAGAATATCTTTTTTCTGTAGAGCATTTCATTGAGTTACTGTTACTCCTACTCATCTCCATTTGGAAATCTGCACAACCTTATCTTCAGCTAACTTACTGCAAACCAAGAAAGTTCTTGACACCAGTCCGCTAATAATAAAAGTGTCCGAAATTAAAAAGAAGCAGCCCGCTTCTACCTTACGGTTTCCCACGGGAATACTTGCTAAGGTTGATTAATAATGATAGATATGGAAATTAATATTTCCAGTATGATAATATTTTCCAAGCGGGTGGCTTAAGCCATCCGCTTTTTTTATTTGGTCTTAAATCTTAATAAAACAGGCCTACTGAAGGCTAACCGATCTGCCTGCTAATTAAAATTTCCCCGGATCGGTTCACAAAAACTATAGAGGAGGCAGCTAGCTGCCAGGGAAATACAAGGAGGTAATTATTTCAATTAGAATTAGACGAGGTAAAGCCAAAACCAAACCAGAAGTACCTAAGGAAAGAATAAACGAAGAAATTCGTGCTCAGCGGGTACGTTTAATAGGCAGCGATGGCAAGCAAGTAGGAATTGTCTCGCTTCAAGAAGCTTTACGCCATGCCGAAGAGGCTGGGCTGGATTTAGTAGAAATATCGCCCAATGCCAAGCCGCCGGTTTGCAAAATAATGGACTTTGGCCAGTATTACTACCACAAAGAACGAAAGATGCGGGAAGCACGCAAAAACCAGCATATTGTTCAAACCAAAGAGGTTAAATTTGGACCTAACACCGAAGAACACGACTATAATTTCAAAAAGGAACACGCGATTAAATTCCTAAAACAACACAACAAAGTAGAACTCACAGTTCGTTTTAAAGGTCGCCAACTAGCACATAAAGATTTGGGATATAAACTACTGGACAAACTGCAAGAAGATTTGAAAGACCTAATCGAAATTGAGCGCAAACCAAAAGCAGAGGGCAGACAGATCTCGATGGTAATAGCACCGAAAAAAGACATAGACCAAATAATAAAGAAGAAAAAAGAAGAAGATGAAGATAAATAGCAACAGGAGGAAATATGCCTAAAATGAAAACACGTCGAGCAGCTGCAAAACGCTTCAAGGTCACGGGAAAAGGCAAAATTAAGCGTTTTCACGCATACGCTGGACATAAATTTACCAAAAAAACAGCTAAAAGAAAACGCAACCTGCGCCAGGCAGACACTGTGGACAAAGTAGACGTACCCCGCATTAAAAAAATGCTGGGTGTGTAAATTTTAAAAAAAGGAGATAAAGATGCCACGTTCAACAAATAATGTAGCACATAAAAAACGTAAAAAGAAATATTTAAAAGCTGCCAAAGGTTATGTGGGTGGACGCAGTAAATTATATCGTACCGCTCGCCAAGCAGTGGAAAAAGGCTGGCAATATGCTTACAGAGATCGTAAAGCCAAAAAACGTCAATTCCGCCGTCTTTGGATTACTCGTATTAATGCAGCTGCCCGTCTTAATGAACTTACATACAGCAAATTAATAAATGGATTGAAAAAAGCAGATGTTACCATCGACCGAAAAGTGCTGGCACACTTAGCAATGCACGATAGCCACGCTTTTAGTGAACTTTGTAAAATAGCCAAAGAACAATTAAATTAAATCAGGTGGAGTTGTGGAAAACACAGATCTGCAACAGATAGTAGAGCAAGCTTCCCAAGAGATTGCCGCAGCTGAAAATGAACATCAGTTGAATCTGCTGAAATCGAAATATTTGGGCAAAAAAAGCACTTTAAATGGTATGATGAAAAAGATAGGCACTTTGCCACCAGAACAAAGACCTGAATTTGGCCAGAAGGTGAACAAAGCCAAAAAGAGAGTGGAAAAACTGCTGGAAGGGCAAGCCGAAAAAGTAAAAGAAGCTGCCTATCGCAAAGCTGTAACTCAAGAAGCGATTGACCTTACCATGCCTGGTCGTAAAACTAATTTCGGTAGTTTACATCCTATCACCAAAGTATGGCGCGAGCTGGAAGATATCTTCATGAGTTTGGGTTTCGAAGTAGCCGAAGGAAATGATATCGAAGATGAATTTCACAATTTCGATGCTTTGAATACCCCGCCAGACCATCCAGCCCGCGAACTTTCCGATACTTTCTATATAAAAGACGATGTTTTACTGCGTACTCAAACTTCCACTGTGCAAATTCGGGTAATGCAAAGCCATAAACCACCGATGAGGTTCATCTCACCGGGGCGCTGCTACCGTAACGACAACGATGCCAGCCATTCACCCGCTTTTCATCAGGTAGAAGCTCTGGTAGTGGACGAAGGTATTACTTTTGCCGATCTACGTGATATATTGAATATTTTTGTGAAAAAGATGTTCGGGCCTCATATAGAATCGCGTATTCGTCCTCATTTCTTTCCCTTCACTGAACCTAGCGCCGAGATCGACATAGTTTGCGTGAACTGCCGAGGCAAAGGCTGTCATATTTGCAAAAACAGCGGCTGGCTGGAAATGGGTGGAGCTGGAATGGTTGATCCCAATGTTTTCGATCAATTAGGCATTGATTCCGAAAAATACACCGGCTATGCTTTCGGTTTAGGAATAGACCGCATCGCTATGCTGAAATACAATATTCCCGATATGCGATTATTATTTGAAAATGATATAAGATTTTTGCAACAGTTTAAATAGGTTTGTATGAATATCAGTTATAATTGGTTAAAAGAATATATCGACCTACAGCTTTCACCGCAGCAGCTTATCGACAAGATGACCTTTGCCGGCATCGAGATCGAAGCTGTGGAAGAACTGGGAAAAGAGCTGCGTCAGTTCCAAGTAGCAGAAATAATTGAAAAAAAACCGCACCCCAATGCCGATCAGCTCTCAATTTGCCTGGTAAATACTGGCCAAGAAGAAATTCAAGTAGTATGTGGGGCACCAAATTGCAAAAGTGGCCAAAAAGTAGTTCTAGCTCCTGTAGGTAGCAAAATTGGAGATTTAGAAATAAAAAAAGTTAAATTGCGTGGAGAAGAATCTTACGGCATGCTCTGTTCGGAAAAAGAACTGGGCATCTCGGATAATCACGAAGGTATAATGGTACTTCCCGATAATTCCGAAGTAGGAAAAGACCTGGCTACTCAGTTAGGTTTAAACGATGTCCGTTATGAAGCCGAGATCACACCCAATCGCCCAGATTTATTGGGGATGATAGGAATCGCTCGTGATTTAAGCGCTCTTTTAAACCGCAAACTGCAGCTTCCTGTAGCCGAAATATCGGAAGACAAAACACCCATAGAAACCTTACTTTCATTGGAAAACACCGAACCTAAACTTTGCCAGCGCTATTTGGCCCGGGTAATTAAAGGAGTAAAGATTGCCCCTGCGCCTGCATGGCTGCAAAACAGATTACGCTCGGTTGGACTACGTCCCATCAACAACGTGGTGGATATCACCAACTTTGTTATGATGGAATATGGTCATCCGCTACACGCCTTCGATTATGATAAAATTGTTGGCAAAAAGATAATTGTACGTCGCGCTAAACAGGGTGAGAAATTCACAGCTTTAGACGAGGAAACCTATAACTTGAATTCTTCCGATTTAGTAATAGCAGATAGCGAAAAACCGATGGCTTTAGCTGGAATAATTGGTGGCACCAATTCCCACATTACCGCAGAAACTACCAATATTGTATTGGAAGCAGCCAATTTCCATTATATAGGAATAAGACGCAGTAGCAGTCATCACAAAATCTTCACCGATTCTTCCTACCGCTTTGAGCGGGGTATGTCCAGCGTTACCAATGAATTTATAAGCAAGCGAGCTGCTAGCTTCATTTTGGAAATAGCTGGAGGAGAATTAGCAAAAGGAGCTTTGGATTCATACCCGAACCCATTACCTTTAAATATTGTGAAACTTCGCCCCAGCCGTGTACATAAACTACTCACTATCGAGATTTCTTCTGAACAGATAAAACAGTACTTAGAAGCGCTTGGACTAAAGCAAGTAGATAGCAATGAGGAAGAGCTAGCCTTCCAAATACCCAGTTTCCGCCAAGATCTTACTCGCGAAATTGACTTGATAGAAGAAATTATTCGCCTGCACGGCTACAACAATGTACAAACTTTCCAAAAACCTCAAAATATTACTGATACCCACCGTTTTTACGCTCGTCGTAGAGTACAGGATGCCGCTGTAAATAACGGCTTTTCGGAAATTATTAACTGGAGTTTTGGTGACCCAGACGATTTAGATAAACTACAACTAGCGCCAGAAGACCCGCGTAGGAAAACTGTGAAAATAAAAAATCCCTTAGGCCCTAGTTTTTCTATCATGCGTTCCAGCCTCATTCCTCAGCTTCTAAAAACTGCTCTCTATAACATCCATCATGGCCAAGAAGATTTGAAATTATTCGAGCTTAATAAAGTTTTCAGCGTTCGCCGAGGACAGAAACTGGCTAATGAAGAACTTCAATTCAGTGGCCTGATGTGCGGTTTAGCTCAGCCTAATATATGGCATACAAAAACTCGCCAGGTAGATTTTTATGATGCCAAAGGTGTAGCTGAAGATATCCTGCAAATTTTGCATATCACCAATGTAAGCTGGCTGCCTAGCGAAGAACCATTTTATCAGCCTGGTCAGGCAGCAAAAATAGCCTACAAAAAACTTATAATTGGTAATGTAGGAAAAATGGATGCCAAAATAGCTGCAACATTCAATTTAGAAAAACCGCTCTACCTCATCGACATTAATTTGGAGAAAATTCTTCGGGAAATAAAAACAAAATTACCGCAATTCCAACCTATCCCAAAATTCCCTACTGTCCAGCGCGATATCTCATTACTAATTCCTGCTAAATATAATTGGAGTAAAGTAAAGAAAGCTATATTCCAAATAAATCCCAAGATAATAAAAAATATAAACATTTTCGATGAATATAAAGGGAAAAATGTGGAAAAAGGCTGGCGCAGTATAAGCTTTAGTTTACAGTTAAGTTCATCTACAAAAACCTTGACAGATGACTATATCAATAATTTGATTCAGAAGATAATAGATACATTAAAGAATAGATTTTCTATTCAAATGAGGTAGCGATGGAAAATTCTTTTGATTTACAAGATAAATTAGCCCGCCTGATCGATAAGTTTGGGAAATTAAAAGCAAACTATCAGCAAGCAGCCAACGAACGAGATAAGTGGCAGCAGGAATATGAGCAACTGAAAAATTCACAAACAGGAAATGCCGATAAATTAGCAGAATTGGAAGAGAAATATCGGCAAGCAAAATCTGAACTTGATTTTCTTCGTAATGAAAACCACAAACTACGCCAGAAATTACAAGGCTATGAAGAAAAAATGCAAGCAGCTGCTTCCAAAATAGATAATATTTTTGAACAAATAGACTCCTTATGAAGCCGATAGATATTGAAATTTTGGGGAAAAAATATCACCTGCGCAGTGATAATCCAGAAAAAATTCGCCAGTATGCTGAACACATAAACAAGCATCTGGAAGAACTGAACCAGAAATTCAATACAGTAGATCAGCATAAACTTTTTGTACTTTATTTACTACAGTTGACAGAAAAATATTTTGACGAAAAAGAGGAGAATGAGAAATTAAGTAAGCAGAGTGAAGAGATGAAAGCTCTGCTTGAAAATATAGAAATATAGAATTGATAATCGGCCTGCGATACACGTGATATTAATTTTGTTTCTGGACTAATGAAATATCGGGAGTCGAGCCCTCTGTGGCGCACAAGCCGGACACGATCCGGATCTGTAAAGCAGAAAAGGCAGATGCCCACTTGAACTTAGAGTTCGAGAAAACAATTAATACACGGTATCGCGGGTAAAATAAAAGTGAGGTTAAAATGACAACATATATATTGGTCGCTGTGGGAGGTTTTCTCCTTGGTGTGCTGCTTATCATCATTATTAATGCCATCAAAAAATCTGCTAATGACGAGAAGATATTGAAAGCTAACGAAATAGCCAAAAAGATAGTTGAAGATGCCAAACAGGAAAGTGAAACCCTGAAAAAAGAAGCAGTGCTAGAAGCAAAAGACAAATGGTTCAAAACTCAGAAAAATTATGAAGATGAGATCGAAAGACGAAAAAAAGAGCTGCATAAGCTGGAAAATGAGCATAACAATCGAATTCTGAAACTAGATAAAAGATTGGAAGTTCTAGATAAAAAAGAAGCCAACCTGCAAAATTACGAAAAGAAAGTTAAAGACAAGGAAAATGAGCTTGATAAAAAGCATCGTGAATTAGATAACCTGGTAGAAGAACAGAATCGCAAATTATCTGAAATTGCTAAGCTATCGCGAGAAGAAGCGGTGGAAATACTGAAAAACAATTTAAAGAACAAAGCGCGTAATGAAGCAGCTAAAGAGGTAAGAGAAATAATAGAGCATACTAAAGCAAATGCTCATAAAGCAGTCGCTGGTATTTTAGCAACCGCTATTCAACGTATTGCTGTAGATTATGTTTCTGAATCTACTGTTTCAGTTGTTTCTCTACCCGATGATGCGATGAAAGGTCGTATTATTGGTCGTGAAGGTCGCAATATCCGCACTTTTGAAAAAGCCTCTGGCATAGATTTGGTTATCGATGATACTCCTGAAGCTGTGGTTCTTTCTGGTTTCGATCCGGTACGTCGTGAAATTGCCCGCTTAGCTTTGGAAAAACTAATCAGTGATGGCCGTATCCATCCGGGTCGTATCGAACAGGTTCTGGAAAAAACAGCCAAAGAGATGGACCAAAATTTGATAAAAATTGGTGAACAAGCCTGTATGGAAACCAATATTCACAATATCTCACCTAACATTGTCAAACTTATCGGTCGTCTGAAATATAGAACTAGCTACGGACAAAACGTATTACAGCACTCTATCGAAGCAGCTTGGATAGCTGGCATTTTAGCCGCTGAATTGGGTTTGGATCAGGAAATAGCTCGCCGTGCTGGCTTTCTACATGACATTGGTAAAGCAATAGACCACGAATACGATGGTTCTCATGCTAGCTTAGGTGCCAATGTGGCTCGTAAGAATGGTGAGAGCAAGCTGATAGTAAATGCAATTGCTGCCCACCACGAAGAAGTTGAAGCAGAAAGCGTTTATGCCGTTTTAACCCAGATAGCCGATGCTGTTTCCGGTGCTAGACCTGGTGCTCGCCGCGAAATGTTGGAAACTTATATGAAACGCTTGGAAAAAATGGAAGATATAGCTAATTCCATAGAAGGCGTAAACAAATCTTTTGCTATTCAAGCTGGGCGTGAACTACGTATTATTGTAGATCCTGTTTCTGTAAAAGATGATAAAACTGTTTATATCGCTTCCGATATTGCTGGAAAAATTGAATCGGAAATGCAATATCCCGGTCAAATAAAAGTAACTGTGATACGAGAAACCAGACAATCAGCGCTGGCAAAATAGATTATGAACTTTCTCTTTTTGGGTGATATTTTCGGTAAACCAGGTAGAAACTTGGTACGTAACCAACTTTCTAAACTGCTGAAGGAATTTAATGCGCAATTTTGCGTAGCTAACATAGAGAACATCGCTCAGGGCAGAGGTTTAACCGAAAAAACAGCCCGTGTTCTTTTTGAGGCTGGCATCGATGCCTTTACCAGTGGCAATCATCTATGGGACAGACGAGAATCTTTGGAATATCTTCAGTCTGAAAAACGTATTACTAAACCTCTCAATTCCCCTACTCCAGCCTATGGTGCTGAATTTTATGTTATAGAAAAAAGCGGTGTGAAATTGGCCATTTTAACCTTATGTGGACAAACTTTTATGGGGCCAGCCAATTCTATTTTCGCTACATTCGATACAATTTATCCAAAAATTAAGGCGATAACTTCCAATATTTTGGTTGATATCCACGCTGAAGCAACAGCTGAAAAACGGGCTTTTGCCTATTATACTGCGGGAAAAGTTACCGCTGTAATAGGGACACACACACATATTCAAACAGCTGATGAAGAAGTTTTAGACGGCACTGCCTACATTACAGATGCAGGAATGACAGGCCCTCACGATTCGGTGATTGGTGTAAAAAAGAACATTATTTTGGAAAAGATGACCTCTGGGATGCCCAAGCGCTACGAGGTTGCAGATTCCGGAATGCAAATTAATGGAGTAGTTGTAACCTTCGACGAAAATACAGGCAAAGCCCAAAAGATTCAGAGAATTAAAAGGGAATATGACGATGAGCTCGGAAAAAAAATTACGTGCTAAACCAATAATCAAACAAGTATATGCTAACTTACAACATACTATTGAAAAAAAGCAACTCAAGCCATGTCTGGTAATAATAATTTTGGGAAATGATCCAGCCGCAGTTTATTACATGAACAACCTGCGCAAAAAAGGTGCTAAAATAGGAATAGAGGTTAAAATTGAAAAGTTAGATACATCAATCTCACAAGAAGCGTTAATTTCCAAAATAGATCAATTTAACAGCAACTCTGAAATTCATGGTATAATGTTGCAAAAACCACTTCCCAAACACATCGATGAAGTTGAAATCGTAATGAAGATCGCTCCTGATAAGGATGTAGATGGATTTCATCCTTTGAATATGGGAAAACTAGTATTAAATCAAGATAGCTTACTGCCATCTACCCCTGCAGCTGTTCTTAAAATATTAGATTTTTATAATATTAAAACTGAAGGGAAAAATGTAGTAATATTAGGTCGTAGTGCTATAGTTGGAAAACCTCTGGCGAATTTGCTGTTAAGAAAAGACAGCCCCGGCAATGCCACGGTTACAGTTTGTCATAGCCGAACTCAACACTTAGCAAATATTACTTCCCAGGCCGATATTTTGGTTGCTGCTATTGGTAAAGCCAATTTCGTAAAAAAAGAGATGATAAAACAGGAAGCAATTATCATAGATGTGGGAGTAAACCAGATAGAAGATGCCGAAACTGGCTACAAATATTTAGGCGATGTTGATTATAATGATTGTTTTGAAAAAGCTGCAAAAATCACACCTGTTCCCGGCGGAGTAGGCTCTGTTACAACTTCTATGTTACTTTCCAATGTAGTGAAAGCTGCTTTAAAATAGAAAAAAATGGATAATTTTATTGACGAAAATCAAGATAAAATTAAATAAAGACTAAATGGTAAACTTTTAAATTTAATAGAATCAGGAGGATTAAATGTTTAAAATTAACAAGCCCTTGCTTTTTTTATCTATATTAATGGTAACCTTACTGCTTTTTACAGCTTGCGAAGACCGCAAAGGCTCTTTAAAGCAGAATAATGCACCAATTATTTCAATATCGGATTATTTTGGTGAAGATAGTTTGGCAGCAGCTGAGGAAGCTGATTTATTTCAGCAAACTATTCGCTGGAATGCCTACGACACTGATGGCACAGTGGAAGGTTATGCCTATCGTGTATTAGATACTGAAGGTAATCCTATTGCTACTCCGGGGCATGAGTATATTGTAGAGGATGATAATTTGCCCCCGGAAGAACAAGGCTGGGTCTGGCATTATGAACCACTGGCAGATGAATCAATTCCACTAAGCAGCCCTGATGCTCAAAGGACAATTTGGAGCAATGAGGTTTATACAGTAATTAACTTCCCAGCTAACGCAGAAGGTGACAGTGCCCAAGTTGTCAGCCGTTTTCAAGTGAAATGTATTGATAATCGCGGCGAAGAAAGTGAAATTGCTACTAAATATTTCAGAGCTTTTTCTACAGTGCCTCAAGTGCGTGCTTCCTCCACCAAGGGTGAAATAGACACAAAAACTATAGGTACTGGGGTAATTTTGCAATTTGCTGTTTATGGCGATGAGCCATATATCCCTGAGCAAGCCCAATATTATGAGTTTGCCTTAGAAAAAAGAGATTTAGATGGAAATGTCATTCCTTACGATGGTACTGCTGTAGGTGGCTATGATATGGATTTAGCTGATCCTTCTACTTGGTTAAGTACTCGTGGGCAAGCAAATCCTTCTCAGTATCTTATTTCCCAAACCACTGAACCTGCCTTACTACCAAATAGTTTCGATGGCGATGAACCACGGGATTCAACATATTTAGTAGTCCGCGCTACCGATATAGCAGGAATTATTTCTGAACCTGATACTATCGCTTTTGTTGTTAAAGAAGGTTTCCACCCTGGTTCTTTAATATATGTTGGAACCCAAAATAATGCAAGTAAAAACGACACTTGGGTGTTAGGTGAAAATCATTATTCAACTTACATGGACCAGTCAATTCCAAAAGTTATTCCATCGGTACAAACAATCGGTGGTACCCACTTTGCAACACCTTTCTGGATTAATTATCCCGGTGGATTTGATGGCGAAGAAGCAAGGCCGGATACTATTGAATTTGGAGCAATTTGGAGTCAGGACTTGAAAATAAATATGCGCTGGGGGTGGCACGGAGAATATCAGAGTGATGAACCTGTTAATAAAAAAGTAGGTGCTGTGTTAGATGAGGAAACCGATATGTCCTATTTTGCCGAAATAACTCACTTTGATCTGCGCTTAGATGGGGCACCTTTTGAATATGCACCACTACCAGCAGTAGGTGAAAACTTGCAAATTGATGAAGACGGCACTCAGTGGCTGCGTGTTCCTATTGGTCATGAAATTAGCCAGGGCGCAATGCTTTCGGGTGATAAAGTAACCCCAGGTGAACATACAATAGAAGTAAGAGTAGTTGACCTGCAAGGTGTTTACGATCCTACCCCTGCCACTTTTACTTATACAATTGCTGAGCCAGTAACAGAAAAAAGTGGCATATTGGTTATCGATGATGATACAGCTGCTATTGTAAGTCAAGATAGCATTAGTGCTACTTATGAATACATACTTTCAGATCAACCAGAAGTTGATTATATTGATAGAAAAGATGTAGCTGATTATATTAGCGTGATTGGTTTATCTCCATTGCATTTTGACAAAGCAGTGTTCTCGCCATTAGATTTGCAAGAATATGCCCTCATTATATATCATTCCGATGCACCTTTAAAAAACCAAGCTAGTAATTTCTTTAAAGAATATGATGCTTTCAATCTTTATTTAGCCTCAGGTGGAAATATGATTTTCAGCGGTGGAGCTAATATACAAGGTGTGCAAGAAAATTGTAGAAAAGATGCTGTTCCCCTATTGGAGAAATATTTCGGTATTCCTTTAAATGCTAACGATGGTGATTTGATAGTAAATACAATTTCTAACGAGAACTTTTTGAGTAGCGCTTTCTTTGTACAAGCTAATGCTGTTGATGGTTTTACTAACGATATCCAATTAGCATATCCAAATCCAATTACTCAGCTAGTAAACCTTAGATATGGCTTGAATGCTGTTTCCTATTTTACTGAAAGTTATTTAGATCCTTTGTCAGAAATTACTTTCACCTTAGGATGTAAACAACCAGATGCAGATGGTAATGGTTTTGATCCAACTTTTACTGAATGGGATGATACAGATGATACAGACCAATATCCAAGCCAAGCTCAGTTCGAAGAACTGCAGAACCAACCAGTGGGTGTGAAAAAAGTGACAGCAAATAATAAATGCTATATCTTTGGATTCCCACTTAGTTTCATGGATAAAGATCAGGCTAAAACAGCTGTTGAAACTGTAATTAGTGAAATTCAATAGTTAATAATATAAGAAAAGCACCTAATCTTACGGTTAGGTGCTTTTTTATTGCAAAAAAATTAAAACTAAATCAGTTTCTTTCCCTTTTTATAAACTTGTTCTATCTTTATTTTTCCTATATTATGAGAATGTAAAATATCTTGATCTGTTACCACAAAATCTGCCTGAGAATTAGTTTTCAAAACTCCTATTCTGCCCTCATCAGAAGATAACCTGGCAGCATTAGTAGTGTACATCTCTAGCGCGTGATATGGGCTTATCCGCTCATCTACATTATGAATATTAACCGCTGCCTGAATACCACCTATGGCATCTAACGGGGTTACATACCAGTCCGATCCTCCTGTAACCAGAATATTCCGCTTGAAAATCGAAGCCAAACGATTCGTGTGTGATGTGCGCTGCTTACCCAAAAGTTTTTCATACATGCCAGCCTTACCCGCCCAAAGTCTATCGAACATGGGCTGCATAGCTAAGCTTACTCCACTATTTTTTATTCTATCTAACATAGTATCGGAAGTGAGCTCTGCATGAATTATCTGGTGATTTAAATTTTTGAAATCAGCATTCTGCACTTTTTCATAACAGGTAAGAATTTGCTCTATAGCTCTATCACCGATGCAATGAATGGCAATTTGCAGGTCATGGGCGTGCGCTTTTTCTATTAATTTTAGCCAAAATTCATCGGAATGATATAAATTACCTTTACTTTCCGGATTATCAGTGTAAGCTTGTTTTACCGCAGCTGTATGGGAACCAAAAGAGCCATCAGCCAAAATACACCCGCCAATTCTGGGTGATTTTAACTTAACCGCCATTTCTACATCTGTAATTTGGGGATAGGGAATGAATTCCAATCCAAATCTTTCCGAATTAGCAAAGATCATTTCGCAATGCTGCGGATCGCTATTGCCATCTCCTATCATGGTATGAATTGCTGTGTGGCCAGATTTTAATCCAATTTGAGCCGCTTTTTCATAAGCTTGCCAAATTCCTGCGGCATCCACCTGATTGTGAAACCAGGTAGCAGCAACATCATTCCAGCGTTTGTTCAAAAGTCCATTAAAGTTGGCTGGTAATTTTTCCTGCCATTCTATTTTACTAGCTGCTGCCGTGTTTATCACACAGGAATGCCCATCAATTCTTCTTAATAATACAGGTGTATCGGGAAAAATAGCATCCAGTTCCGCTATTGTTGGGAAACGTTCTTCCGCTAATTTTCTTTCATCCAGCTGATAGGCAAAAATCAGGCCGCTAACCGGCTTGGTTTCTGCTAAAATCTGCTTTACCTGGGCTATGGTTTGGGCTGAATTAAGATCGGCGCCTAGACTGTACAAACCACCCTCGAAAGAATGGGTGTGGGTGTCAATAAAACCTGGATAAATATACTTACCATTCAAATCTATCTTCTGGACATCCGCTAACTCCGGTGTTTCAGAAAATAACTCTTTCACTTCCCCATTTTCTACCAACATAGCTGCCCATACAGAATCCTCACTCTGCATTGAATAGATTTTGGCATTGTGAAACAGAGTTCTCATAAAATTTCCTTTAGCAACTCATAAAATTTGGTTATAGGAAAGCCCATCACATTGAAATAGCAGCCGTTCAGTTTCCTAATAAATTGCGATCCATAGCCTTGAATACCGTAAGCACCAGCCTTATCCATCGGTTCTCCAGTTTTAATATACTCTTCTATCTCTTCGGCTGTTAAATGTTTAAACTCGACCTTGGTCTTTTCATAGGTTGTGAAAACCTTATTTTTATAGCAAATAGCAATGCCTGTGTAAACATAATGATAATCATTTGAAAGACGGCAAAGAAAATCGGCAGCTTCGTATTTGTCCTTTGGTTTGAATAATATCTTTCCTCGATGATAAACAATAGTATCGGAACCAACCACTAGGCATTCGGAACCATATTTTCTGGCAACTTCTTTGGCTTTATTGCGAGCATGAGTTTTCACCAATTTCCTGGGATTTTGCGTAAAAATTGTCTCAGCGATAGCTGCCGGTTCTTGTAACGCTTTTATGCCAAGTAAATTAAATATTTCGCGGCGGCGGGGAGAGGCAGAAGCTAAAATTATTTTTTTATTTTTCAGAAGGCTATGAATCATTTAAACACTTATATTCTTAATAAATTCTGCCGCTCTATCAGCAGAATGGCCATCGTTGAAATAAAAACAATTAAAAAGTAGTTTATTCATAATATCATAATTATTCTGTTTCTTCAGATTGTCCTTAATAAGTGATACTAAGTTTTGCGTTCCGTCATAAATAGAAACGTATTTTGAGGCATCCATCTCTAAAGGCATGTTGTGTAAAATATTACAGTTATTTTTTATTAATATAATCGGTTTTCTGGTAATAAGATATTCATAAACAATCGAAGAAGTGTCGCTTATCATTAGGTCTGACACTATAAAATCATTCATAGTATCGCTAGAACGCAGATTATTGGGGTTAGAAAAATATATATTCTTTATTCCTTTACTCATTGCCCATAGTTTCACTTTATAAATTTTTTTGGAATCATGATGATGTGGTCTTATTATAAGGTTAAAATCCTTAGTAAGTTCTTGAGCAAATTTATAGACATATTTATTAAAAGTACCATTTCCCCAGCGCCATGTTGGTGCATAAAGAATATTGGGACGTGTTTTATCTATTATGCCCAAGCGTTTCATTTCGTGTTCACGATCTATTTTGTTGTTTACATAGTCATCGAATCTGGTGTTCCCTATTTTTACCAATTTGTCGGCTGGAATATTTACCTTATCATCTTTAATTTTTTGTAAATGCTTAGCACCGCTTAAAAAAATATAGTCATATGTTAGTAGGGTTTCAGCATTACCACCATACCGTTTATCTCCAGTACCATGCCCAACAAAAATTGTTTTACATTTTTTTTTATCCACATTTAATTTTGTGTTCGATTGTGAAACAACGATTCCTTGTAGGTCTTGCATTTGGGAAGGTCTCTTTTTTATTACTGGTGGAATATTTAGGAAAGTTTTGGGCTGAAAATCTACATTGGTGTTTATCATTCTAACCTTGAAAGATAAAATTTTACGGGGTCTTTTAATAAGGAAAATTCCCCCTAATTTTTTAAAAAGAGGTAAAGCAAAGGAAAGTTGATATACCTGATTAGCAAAGTAGTAAATGTTCATTTATAAACTACTCCTGAAAAATATTGGTAAGTTCCATTATTTCGGGGGTATCTACATCTAGCCATAACGAATCTTCAATATCTAAACCTTTCATCCTGTTTTGTTTAGTCAAAAGATTGCACGCATCGGATAGAGAACAATTTCCTGCTGCGATTGATTTTTCCAAAGCTTCAAAAAAATTATAGTTCAACTTAAACATGCCAGCATCAATAGCATTGTATTCAGTAATTTTTTTCCCAAATTTTTTGATATTGTATTTCTTCCCGGATTCATACTCACACTGTACTTTCATACCATCATCAAGATCAGGAATAGCATTGATTTTAAAATCTATAGCCAAAAGAGCTTCTTTAGAAGTTATTGGATAGTCGACAATATCTACAAGCATCTTTCTGCTAAAAAGATGATCACTCATTAATAAAATAAACTGATCAGACTCTGTTAGAAGTTTGCTGGCTGTTAACACTGAAATTCCATTTGGCTTACGCCATTGTGAATTATGGAGAAACTTTATCTTAATATCAGAATTCTTATAATTCTGTAGTTGTTTTTTTAGATATTCGCTCTCATATCCAGTTACGATTATTATTTCTGTAATATCGCAAAAGCGGATCTTTGAGATTATATCATCAATAATCCGCTTTCCTTTAATTTTAAGCAAAGTTTTGGGAATTCCTTTATGCTCACTTTTTAGTCTACTTCCACAACCTGCTGCTATTATTACTGCTTTCATGGACAAAATTTTAATCTTCCGGCCTCATCTGGCCATCATAATAATCGAGGCCAAGATGAGTAATCATATCTTCACCCATAATATAGCGTAAAGTGTTTTTTAATTTTGCCAGTTGAACAAATAAGTCATGTTCGGGATATAATTTTGGTAAATGCATAGGGCTTTTGAAATAGAATGAGAGCCATTCTTGAATTCCATGAAAACCAACTCTTTGCGCTAAATCCATAAAGAGAACCAAATCCAAAACAATAGGAGCTGCTAAGATACTATCTTTACATAAGAAATCGATCTTAATTTGCATAGGGTAACCAAGCCATCCAAAAATATCGATATTATCCCAACCTTCTTTATTATCTCCGCGAGGTGGATAATAATTGATTCTTACCTTATGATACAAATCTTTGTATAGATCCGGATTTTTTTCTGGCTGCAAGATATAGTTCAAAACACCTAACTTGCTTACTTCCTTGGTTTTAAAAGATTCTGGATCATCCAAAACCTCGCCATCACGATTACCTAGTATATTTGTAGAAAACCAGCCGTTTATGCCCAGAAGACGAGCTTTAAGGCCAGGTGAAATAATGGTTTTCATTAGTGTTTGTCCGGTTTTGTAATCTTTGCCGGCAATAGGAACTTGGTTTTTCTTTGCTAATTCCCAGATTGCTGGTATATCAACGGTTAGGTTAGGAGCTCCATTGGCAAAGGGAATTCCCTTTTTAAGCGCAGCATAGGCATAGATCATACTTGGAGAAATTGCATCATGATTTTCCTTCATTGCCTTTTCAAAGGTTTCCAGACTTTGATGTACTTCTTGTGGCTCAATATAAACCTCTGTGGAAGCGCACCAAACCATAACTACGCTATCTAATTCATTCTCTTGCTTAAAATTATCTATATCTTCCATTAATTTTTGGGCTAATTCATATTTATTCCCCGCTTTTTTTACATTAGGTCCATCTAATTTTTTCACATACCTGCGGTTGAAAACTGCTTTCATTGGTTTTATTGCCTGCAGCTCATCTTTAACCAATTCAATATGTTCATTTGTAAGAACTTTGGCATGTTTAGCCGCTTCATAAGCAGTTTCATTGAATATATCCCAACCTCCAAAAACTAAACTATTTATATCAGCTAGAGGCACAAAATCTTTTATCAGTGGAGTTCTATTCTCTGTTCTTTTTCCTAATCGGATTGTGCCCATTTGGGTCATGCTTCCTATTGGTTTGGCATATTTCTTTTTTATCAATTCTACCCCGGCAATAAAAGAAGTGCCTATTGCACCAAGTCCTGGAATTAATACACCAAGTTTTTTGGGTGGTTGCTTTAGTTGTTTTCGCATCTTAATTCTCCTTAAATTTTTGTATTAGATTTTTACTTCAGCGTTTTTGTCAACACAATATTTTAAACCTTATAGTTGCCTTATAAACTCAGCTGCACGTTCAGTAGCTTTGCCATCGTTAAAATAGAAACAATTATGCAACAATTCGTTCAATTTTTCTGGTAAAAATTTGTCATTAAGATTTTTATATATAAGTTTTACAATATTATCGGAAGAATCATAAATATCAACCTTATTCATAATATTCATATTATCGGGCATGTTGTGAAGATCAGCTGGTTTTGTTTCTGCTACAATAATTGGTTTTCTGGTAATAAGATATTCATATAAAACACTGGAAGTGTCGCTAATCATCAAATCAGATAGTTTAAAATCATGAAAAGTATCGTTGTCTCTTAAATTTCTAGGATTGGAAAAATAGATATCGTGAATATTATGTAGCTCAGCCCAAATTTTTAAGAAAGGCAGTTTGCCGGCATCGAAATTATGGGGACGAACGATTAAATTATATTCCTTGGTTATTTCTTTTGCAAACTTAAAAAAATATTTCAATAATGTACCATTCCCCCATTTCCAAGTTGGTGCATACAGAATAATCGGTTTACTCACATTTTTTATTTTTCGCTTTTTTAATAGCTCTTGTTTAGTGAATTTATCGTTTATATAATCATCGAAACGCAAATTCCCTATCTTTATCAATTTTTTTGAGGGAATTTTTAAGCCGACATCTTGAATTTTGGCTAAATGTTTTTCACCTGTTAAAAAGATATAATCATACTTATCGAGATTAACAGATTTTCTGCCATATTTTTTATCTCCGGTTCCATGTCCCAAAAAAATTGTTTTGCTACCTTTTCCCACTTTAAATTTTACATTGGAAAGTGATATGAAAATCCCAGATATATCTTCTAACTTATCACATTTTTTAACTATGGCCGCTGGTGCATTTAAAATTGAACAAGGCTCTTTGGGTAAGCAGGTATTTCGCATATAGAATATAAATGGTAAATATCTTTTCTTTTTCCTTAATATGAATTTACCACCTATTTTTTGATATAAGGGGATGCTATGTGAAAACTGATATACTTGATTAGCATAATAATAAATTTGCTTATTATTTCTTCCCATTTAACTTTTTACCTTTCATGATATTATCTATTTTCCTCTTAACCCTTTGAACTGCCATCCAACCCAAACTTTTTATATAATTATACCCGTATTGACCTTCCCAAAAACATGATAATTAATATTACGCATACGCAGCGTTTTTAAACCTATCCCCTGATCCAGATGGAACAAGGCAGCATTTTGGTATTTTTCGGGATGATTAAGCGCATCACCATAAATCACCAAATTGAAACCAGAAGTCTGTTCGGTAATTTGCAATCCCATTCCCTGCAATTTTGCTTCGATCTCCTGTTTCTGTGAAATTAGAAAAATCTCCCCAAAACGCCTGTGATCTTTGCCAACATTAAAGTAAATATCGTAGCTATCATCATTTTTTAGCTGTTTATAAAGCGGAAAAAGCGAATTGAAATAATCCTCGTTTTTCAGGTCGAATAATACTTTCAGCATTATCTTAAATATCCTTTTCTAAACTTATCATGGTAGAGTATTTGCATTTTCCGAACCAAGTTAAGTGGTTTTTTCTTTTTAGGAAGCTCTATCGTTTCCAAAATTTTTATCAAGTTTTCACTTATTTTGCCATCTTGGCGTGGATTTACCTGCTGCAGATATTTTTTCCGGTTGTTTTTAAGTTCTTCCGGTTTAGCCAAGCTCCGCTTTATTGCCGGTCTTAGCTCAGCTGGCTGGGAAATATTTATGCCTTTATCTTCCCAACAAAGAGTTCTGTAAGTAATAATTGGTTTATCCAGCAACATAAATTCATAGATTACCGAAGAAGTATCAGAAATTAGCAGATCGGCCAAGTGCAGATAAGGAGTAATATCGTAATCTTCAATAACCCGAAAACCAGCAGCTTGTTTGGCTTTGGCTACTAATTCTTTGTCCATTAGCTCATGGAATTTTAGAAGCCAGAGTTCATCCTCCTTTTTTATTTGGGAAATAGTTGGTAAAAGCGCTTCTGCAGATTGCATTTTACGGCTGTGGGTAGGTGCAAATAAAATTATTTTCTTATTCTGAGGAATATTAAATCTGTCCCTTAAATTTTTAGTATCAAAATTCAGAATGTGGTCAACTTTAGGCCACCCGGTTTCCACCACTGAAAAATATTTATAGCGTTTTTGCAATTCCTGAAATTTTTTTGTAACAATTGGGCCTGAAGTACAGTAAACATCGAAAAAATGTCTGATTTTGTAATGAACAGGTTTTTCCACTCCCAAACCGTGAAAAAGCTGCACTTTTACACCTGGAATACGAAAATCAACAAAATTACCTGATACCAAAACAAAATCAGCTTGAAACTCTTTTGCTTCTTTTAGGTTATATAAAATTTTAGATTTTTCCCATTCTGCAGGAAAATGTTTAGCAACTTTTTCAGAAATGTAAAATCGATACTCAATTTCACTATTATTTACATATTCGACTAAGGGTTTATAAATTGGAATTGAGTAAATTTTAGCTATATAAAAAATGTATTTCATCGACATAGGGAATTATTGTTTTCTAAATTAAGTAAAGCAAAATTATATTTGCAGCTAACTATACAAACAAAACGAACAAAAGATGATTCTATTAATTTATTAATTCTGTTATAGCTTCTACTACCGCCTCTATCTGCGATAACTATATTTCCCATTGTCACTCCGGAAGGATATTTTTTTCTCTGAAATTCATAATTGAACTGAGAAACCTTATATTCTTTGTTTAATTTGAAAAGTTCACCCTTTTTAAAAATCATTAAATCTTTAATTATATGAGTACTGTTACTAAAAAACTTTTCGAAGAGGAATTTTCTAATTCTCCAATCATCTGATTTTAAATGAACTTCAATATCTTTATTTGAAAATTTATACTCCCCCAAACAGTGTTTTATCATGTCGGAATTTGCTTCTTGCTCTTGATAGTTAAACTTTTTCATTTTCTATAATGTCTTTTAATTCCAAAAACTTTTCATAAACCATTTCGGGAGTGATTCCCAAAGTTCTGTCGGAGCTGTCTTGGCAATCCCAATTTCTGATGTAAGGATGTTTGGGATCATGCCAAGCTTGCCATTTTTTGGGATTCGAGTGCGGGCCAAAAATGGCAATGGACGGACAGTTTTGTGAAATTGCCACATGATTAATTCCACCGTCCTGGCTTATATACATTTTTGCTCTTTTTAATAAGGCGGCAGCTTCGTTGAATTTTGTCGGTAATGCCATTATTGGTTTGGTATTCATTCTAGCAATTATACGTTTACATAATTCATCTTCGCCAGGGCCCCAAAGAAAAACAATAGGAATTTGATGCTTTTCTTGAATTAAATCACCAAGTTTGGCAAATCCTTCCTCCGACCATTGTTTTGCCAAAACAGGAGTTCCTGGAGAGAAAACAATAAATTGATTATCAGAAAGATTTTGTTCTTTGAGCCACTCATCAATCTTTTCTTGGGAAGATCTTTTTACATGATAATAGAGTTGATGCGGTTGTTCTTTTATTCCCAAAGGTTCCAAAAGATGAAATTTCATAAGCGAATAATAGCGGTCATTCCTGCGAGTTCTTTTGAGATTATAAACCCAGTTCCATCTTTTTAGTTTCCAACCGATTCGGTATTTAGCTCCTGAAAGCAGGGTGATTTGAGCAGAACCCGTTCCCCGTAATTGATCAATAATTAGGTCGTATTTTTGAGTGCGAACCTTTTTAATTATGCGAAATCGCTCTTTGAGATAGCCAAAATAGTTTAGTCCCTTCTTTTCCTTTTTTTGCATTACCAATAAATTATCTATATAAGGATTATCTTCCAGGAGAGTTAGATAGGGTTTTTGGATAAGATAATCAATTTGAGCTTGTGGAAATTTCTTTCTTAAAAAAGGTAAATAACCCGTATTCAATAAAACATCTCCAAATGGCTTATGTTGTATAATTAAGATTTTCTTGATTTTCTTTAATTCATTTTTTGGAATAATTTTTTCTTTACCCATTTTATTTCCGTGCTTGATAATTAAAATATCCCTTTTCTTCGATAAGGTCAGATCCATATTTTAGATTGATCTCCTTTTTGATAGCAGCTCTTTTGTCATTTTCAAAATAGACACTGCGAGCTAATTTAATGAATTTTTCTCCAAAATTATGTTTGGATTCTTCGAGACGGATATCATCTTCGATCTGCCATAGTTTGAGGTTTACCTCTTTTAAGCGTTTAAACTCATCGGAATCTGTAGTGATGCCAATTGCTTCGATTTCTTTTTTCAGTAGTTCATATTCTTTGACAACATTTGCTAATTTCTCAGCGTTCTTAAATTTCTCTTTTTTGATTTCCAAAATTGTTACTTTATCGACAACTTCTCCAATTGACACATCTATTTTCACTATTTTACTCCTTTATCTATTAATAGTTTTATAAAATGCTTTACCCTTAACAAATAGCTGCGATATTGATTAAATGATCTTTCTTCAAAAATAAATTTTCCAATTTTGAAAACAAATCTGCCTGGTTGTTATCAATTATCATTAGATGCTTTGTTGCCTGACCGATAATCGATTGAATTTCATTAATGACAAATTTGCCGGTTTTAGTCTCAAATACATCCAGAGATACAGAATAAAAATTATTTTCATCTGCAATCCGTTTTAACAAAAAAAGCAATTCTTCTGGTGGTTTAACCCAACCCTTTTTGGCAGCACCACTGGCAAAATAGCCTTCTAATAATTTTTGATGCCCAAAGTACGATTCACCTATTTTTACAACTCGCCACTCCCATTTAATATCCACGAATTTTTGCAATAAGATAAAATGTCTTTGCAAAAGTCCTCGAGCTCTAATCGGAATGATTTTGCCTGTAGTTTGAGGAGTGTAACCCTTAGCTAATTTGTTGTTTAATATGCCAAAGACTTTTCTGCCGATTTTTTTGGCTCGTGATTTTGTTTTAATTATTTCAACGCCTTTGGACGTAGAACCGATGCTAGTTTTGAAAACAATAGGGAATTCGGCTTTTTCAAGGAAGTCGTAATAATCTTGTTTGCGATAAAAAATATTTGTTTTTACGTGAGGTAATCCGTTTAATTTTAAGAAGTAATACATCATTTTCTTGTTTTCGTGAATATAAAGTTCATCATAAGAAGGGTAAATCGGTTTGTTCAGCATTTTGTTGATTACATACAATTTTTCATTGAACATATCCTTTCTTTCTTGAAATTTCGAGGGAGTACGACAAAGAAATCCTTCACAATCAGAAGCTAAAATTTCATCCAGCCAATTATCGCCGATGATATCGATAATTTCATAATCTATCCCAAGCTCTTTACAAGATTCAACATAACTGCGATGTTCGTTGCGAAATGCTGTAAAAATACCTAATTTCATTTATATTCTCTAACAACTTCTTTAATAATTCTGACTGCTCGCTCACTTGCTTTCCCATCAAGCTGATCAAACATAATTTTATTATATTTTTTTCTGGCTTTTTGATGGAGATTTTTATTTTTAAGAGCAATAGGAATCGTTTTTATTAATTCATCAAAATTTTTCACTCTGAAAGAAATGTCTTCCAACATAGTTTTCGTTTCTTCTGTCATTCTTCCGACCAAAGGAATTTCAAAGGTAATCAATGGTTTATCCAGCGCACAAAATTCTCCCAAAATAGAGCTTGTATCACCGATCATTAAATCAGAAATCATTAGATAAGGCAGGATGTCTTTATCTTCGATATATTTTACACCCTCTGTATTTTTGATTTTTGCAATTTTACCTT
This sequence comes from Candidatus Cloacimonadota bacterium, assembly GCA_030445745.1. GTDB lineage: Bacteria > Cloacimonadota > Cloacimonadia > Cloacimonadales > TCS61 > JASUTE01. Next base: position 16,096 of record JASUTE010000011.1, on the reverse strand, counting down.
TGGAAGTCCACGGATGAACAGTTACCAAAACATTATATTTATCTATTAATCTATCTAATTTATCATACCATTTATCAATTGCAGCATAGCCTTTTTTATCCCACGTAGCAGAAAAAATGATTGTGTTTAGATGTGGATTAATATTCAGTTTTGCTTTATACTTATCTAAGTTGTTATTTTTAAAAGCATTATCTATTTTGGGAAAACCAATAGGAACAGTTTTTACGATTCCTCTGGCTATTGCTGCTTTTTGTTCACTTTTGGAAGTAACGAAATAAATATCAAATGCATTATATTTCTTTTTATTTATGAAATCTTTGAAATGATAAGCACCATGCCGCATTCCAATTTTTTTTATCTTTTTTACAGGATATTTTCGAGTTAGATGACGAGCCATAATAATTACATCGGGAAAATTGGGATAAACAGGAGCATCAATTCCGTATTGCAAAAGCTGTTTTTTTACCTTTTTATTGCGAGCAATAATTCTAATATTAGGCATAAGTGCGTAAATATTTTTGAAGCAAATATAATCAACAATATTTCCACACAAAAAATCAATTTGCATACCTTTATGAAATAGTCTGCTAATATACCAAGCAATCTTATATGGATATTTGATTAAAAGTGTCTCTAAATGCATTAATTAAACGCTCCTAAAACAAATATTTTTGCAAATCCAAAAAAAAATTGTGTCATCATTATAACTTAGTCGGCAAATTGCAGTTCATAAAGATATTTGTACCTGTCACATTTCTGTAAAAGTTCTTCGTGAGTACCTATATCAATTATCTTGCCTTCGTCCATCACCACAATTTTATCGGATGCAAGCACGGTGGAAAGGCGATGAGCAATTACAATAACGGTTCTATTCTTGGTTGCTTTGTCGATGGCATCCTGCACATTTCGTTCAGCCTCGGTATCCAAGGCGCTGGTGGCTTCATCGAAAATTAAAATTGGTGGATTCCCCACAATAGCACGCGCAATACAAATACGCTGTTTTTGCCCACCCGAAAGATTGCCACCATGCGGGTTCAGCATCTTATCGTATTGTTCTGGCCATTTTTCGATAAATTCATCAGCATTAGCTATCTGAGCAGCTTTTCTTATATCTTTTTCATCTATCTTTTTTAAACTCCCATAACGAATGTTATCGGCAATAGAATCGGCAAATAGTACCGATTCCTGGGTTACAGTCCCAAACAAATTCCTCAAATCGTGCAACTTGATGTTTTCTATTGGAATGCCATCGATCAGAATTTTCCCAGCGGTAACATCGTACATACGCTCTAAAAGATTTACCAGCGTGGTTTTACCAGACCCACTACTGCCCACTAAAGCTACTTTTTCACCTTTATTCACAGTTAAATTAATGTTTTGCAGAATTTCTTCCTTACCATCATAGGAAAAATTCACATTTTTAAATTCAATACTTCTATCAAAACTCTTTTTAGCTTGTTGCTCGGAGGTTGGGCTAATTTCCGAATCACGATTCAAAATTTCCGAAATACGATCTAGCGAAACTAGAGCTTTGCGAATATCTGCATAAGCTTTGGTTATAGTTTTCATAGGGTGCAGCATCGAGAATATGGCTAAAATAAAGGTAACAAAGCTTCCGAAACTAAATTCCGAGCCTGCTGCCAAAACTTGGCTACCGCCTATCATTAAAACTACTAATCCGGTAATGGTACCATTTAATTCGGAAAGGGGAGTGTTAAAAGAATTATAAAACTGTGATTTAATCCAATATTTAAAATGCTTTTGATTGATTTGTTTAAACCGCTCCATTTCATAATTCTCGCGAGAAAAAGCTTTCACAATGCGAATTCCATTTATCTTCTCTTCCACATTGGAAAACATGTCGGATGATTGTTGCTGAATTCGGCGAGAATATTTTTTTATCTTATTCCCCAAATAATGAATTATTGCACTGAAAATAGGCAACAATACTAAACTAATTAGAAATAATTTGGCGTTCAAAAATAAAGCTATTCTAGCAAATACCAATAATACTATTATGTCGCGCAAAGAGTTAAAAACCGAACCGATAAACATATCGCTTACAATTTTTACATCCGACACCATTCTAACTAAAGAATCGCCAACTTTGTTTTTACTAAAAAAAGCAAAAGATTGATAGAGATATGTGCGATAAATATTGTTCCTTACATCCCGAATCGTTTTCCCTCGTAAATTAGCAAATAAAATTTTCTGGGCAAAGAAAAACAAATTTTTCAAAATTATAAAACTAATTAGAGTAATACTTATCATCCATAATAATAAATATGGATCGGTTTTGGTTAATACCTGAGTCAAATTTTCTTTCAGCAAGTTCAAAGTATCTCTTTTAAACAATTCCCAAATATTATATTGTTGAGAAAAATTAGTTAAAGCTGCACTTAGTCCATCCCAAAATTGAGAAAATGTAAAGTAGATTCTCTTAGTAGCATCACCTTTGAAAACAAAATCCATAAGTGGAATGGCCAAAGTTATGCTTACTCCACTAAACAAAGCATAACCCAGCATTGCCAAAAGACCAAACACCAGATATCCCCAGTGTTTTAGCATCACTTTGTAAATTCTGACTATATTTCTCATTTTATTCCTTAAAAATTGATTAACCTTGGACTAAAGTTCACTCTCAAGTTATAATGTCAACCAGAATTTGTTGAATGCTTTTTTGTGATGAATACAGTAATTTAGGCCAGAAAAATAACTTTACAAACTAATTGTAATTTTATGATTTGACTAAAATTAAAGAAAGGAGACAAAAATGGCAATGAGTAAAGAAGCCAAACAGGCGATCATGGCAGAGTTTAGACTCCATGATTCAGATACTGGATCACCTGAAGTTCAGGTAGCTTTACTTTCTGAGAGAATCAAAGAGATCACCGCCCACCTGAAAATCCATAAGAAGGATTTTCATTCTCGTCGCGGCCTTTTGAAATTGATCGGTCAGAGAAGACGACTACTTGATTATCTGCAGAAAAAAGATATCGCCAGATATCGTAAGCTCATCAAAGCTCTTGGACTCAGAAGATAAATTCATGGAGAGCAGGGGGGAGCAACCTTCCCCCTATTTTTAATTTAATTGGCTGGGAATGTGAAGCAATAAGCTAAAACTTCCGTAAGTTAGCTTTAGCCTATTGCTTTATTCCCCGGCCTGCAAACAAAGGAGAATAGATGCAACTATTTAGAAAAAACTACGAAATCGCCGGCAAAACCCTCACCGTGGAAACCGGCAGAATGGCAAAACAAGCTAACGGTGCTGTTTTTATTACCTATGGCGGAACCAGTTTATTGGTTACTGCCACCGCTTCCAAAGATGTAAGAGAAGGAACAGGTTTCTTCCCTTTAACTGTTGATTTTATCGAAAAAATGTACGCTTCCGGCAAGATCCCTGGTGGATTTTTTAAACGCGAAGCCAAACCTTCCACCCAGGCAACCCTAAATGCTCGTCTTATCGATAGAGCGATCAGACCGCTTTTCCCAGATGGCTTCAGAAACGCTGTTCAGGTTATTGTTACTGTGCTTTCCTACGATGAAAACGCTGACCCTGGCAGTTTGGGAATATTTGGTGCTTCTGCCGCTCTTTCAATTTCCGATATACCATTCCATGGCCCTATTGCAGGTGCCAAGGTTGGAATTATTGAAGATGAAATTGTGGTAAACCCCACTGAACAACAAAATTTGAATTCCAAATTAGATTTGGACGTTGCTGGAAGTGAAAGTTCTATTGTGATGATAGAAGCAGGCGCTAATGAAATTTCTGAAAATGAAATTATGGAAGCCGTTTACACTGGCCACGAAACCATTAAGGAACTAATAGAGATCCAAAAAGAATTAGTCGCAGCAACAGGTAAGGAAAAGAAAGAATTTGAACTTGATGTATTACCAGAAGAATTTCTGAAAAAAGTTGAAGCAGACTATGGAGAAGAAATTAGAAGGGCTGCCAACGTTCAAGGCAAATTGGAACGTCAAGAAGCTATTGATGCTATCAGTGAAAAAGCCTTGGAAAAATATCTGGAGGCTGATGGTGAAGTAGTTTTTGAAGAAAATGAAAAACACTACAAAACAGCTCTCGACACTGTTTTCAAACAAAGTGTACGCGATGCTATTTTGTATAATCATCATCGTGCTGACGGTAGAAGCTTAGATGACATTAGGCCCATTACCTGCGAAATCGATATTTTGCCTAGAGTACATGGATCGGCTCTGTTCACGCGTGGCGAAACCCAATCTTTGGGTACAGTAACCTTAGGAACAGGCTCCGATGAACAGATCATTGATACTCTGGCAGAAGAATATAAGAAAAATTACTATCTCCATTATAACTTCCCACCCTTCAGTGTAGGAGAAACCGGCTTTATGCGCGGACCTGGTCGGAGGGAATTGGGCCACGGTGCTTTAGCCGAAAGAGCTTTGTACGCCGTAATGCCAGAGGAAGGCACTTTCCCTTACACAATACGCGTTGTCTCCGAGATATTGGAATCAAACGGTTCTTCTTCTATGGCCACTGTTTGTAGCGGAACCCTGGCGCTTATGGCTGCTGGTGTTCCTATAAAAAAACCGGTAGCTGGTATTGCTAACGGACTTATAATAAAAGATGATGACTTTGTTGTGCTCACCGACATTATGGGTTTGGAAGACCACTTGGGTGACATGGATTTTAAAGTAACAGGTACCAAGGATGGTATTACTGCTATGCAGATGGATATAAAAATAGAAGGTATAACCAGAGAAATTATGGATATAGCTTTGGAAAAAGCCAAGGCTGCCCGCCTTTTTATCTTAGATAAAATTACTGCAGTTATTCCCAAACCTCGTACCGAGCTTTCCGAATATGCTCCTCGCATTGAAACTATGAAAGTAGACCCAGATAAGATCGGTGGTATCATTGGTTCTGGCGGTAAAACCATTAAAAATATCATTGAAGAATCTGGTGCTCAAGTGAACATTGATGATGATGGTACAGTGTCTGTATCTGCACCCGATAAATCTTCTATTGATATAGCAATGGAAATGATAAGCAATATAGTAAACGACCCGGAAGTGAACCACATCTACGAAGGTGAAGTTTACAGAATAGAACCTTTCGGTGCTTTTGTAAAATTTATGGGTGGCGCCAAAGATGGCCTTGTTCATATTTCTCAGATGCATAAAGCACATATAAACAATGTAACCGATATGGTGAATATTGGCGATAAAGTTAAAGTTAAATTCTTAGGATTCGATCGCGGCAAGGTGCGTCTTTCCATGAAAGGTGTGGAAGGTAACCCGGAACCAAAAAAAACTGGCAAACCAGATGACAGAAAACACTCTGGCTCCAGAAATGACCACCGTGACAATAGAAGAAACAGAGATAATCACAGTCACAGACATTAAGGAAATTTGTTATGGAAAAATATCTAATAAAAGATATAAACTTGGCAAATTATGGCCGTAAAGATATAGAGCTAGCCGAAGCAGAAATGCCTGGCCTGATAGCTCTGAGAGAAAAATACGGTAAAGAAAAACCGCTGGCAGGCGCTCGTATCACGGGTAGCCTGCACATGACGGTACAAACTGCCGTTCTTATAGAAACACTTAGCTTGCTAGGTGCAAAGGTGCGCTGGGCTAGCTGCAATATTTTTTCCACCCAAGATCATGCTGCAGCAGCTACGGCGAAAAATGGTATTCCCGTTTTTGCCTGGAAGGGCGAAACTTTGGCCGAGTATTGGCAATGTACTAAAAAAGCACTTTCATTCGGCCCCGCTGAAGGCCCTGACCTAATTGTTGACGACGGCGGTGATGCCACTTTGATGGTGCACGAAGGTTATAGGTTGGAAGAAGAGTATGCCCGTACTGGCAAACTTCCCAAAATTACAACCGATAACAAAGAATTTACCCTTTTACAGCAAACCATCTTGGAAGATATGGAAAAGTTACCGCAAAAATGGCACAAAATCGTAAAGAATTTACGTGGAATTTCGGAAGAAACTACAACTGGAGTGCACAGACTTTACCAGATGCTTTCCGAAAACAAACTTTTGACACCAGCCATAAATGTGAACGATTCAGTTACTAAATCTAAATTCGATAACCTGTATGGCTGTCGAGAATCGTTGGCAGACGGTATAAAAAGGGCTACCGATATAATGATAGCTGGTAAAGTTGTGGTAGTTTGCGGTTATGGCGATGTTGGCAAAGGTTGTGCCCAATCGATGCGCGGATTTGGCGCTCGGGTTCTGGTGACCGAAATTGATCCTATTTGTGCACTTCAAGCAGCAATGGAAGGTTTTGAAGTAACAACTTTGGAAGAAGCTTTAGCTGAAGGCGATATTTTCGTTACAGCTACTGGTAACAAAGATGTTATCAGAGTAGAACACTTGCTGAACATGAAAGACAAAGCCATAGTTTGCAATATTGGTCACTTCGATAATGAAATTCAGGTAGAAAAACTCTACGATACAGAAGGAATCAAGAAGGTGAATATAAAACCTCAGGTAGACCAGATCTATCTTCCCAACCAAAGATCGATAATTCTGCTTTCGGAGGGACGCTTAGTTAACTTGGGAAATGCCACTGGCCATCCCAGCTTTGTAATGAGCAATTCCTTTACTAATCAGGTTTTGGCACAGATAGATTTGTGGCAAAATAAGCATGAAAATAAAGTATATCGCCTTCCCAAAAAACTGGATGAAGAAGTTGCCAGGCTACATTTGCAAAAGTTAGGTATTAAACTAACTAAGTTAAGCAACGAACAAGCTGAATATCTCGGGGTAAACCCCGAAGGCCCCTATAAACCAGAATATTATCGTTATTAAAAAAATGTGAGGAGAAAGTATGACATTAATATCAAAGATCAAAGAAAAAAAAGCCGTGGTGGGAGTTGTAGGATTAGGATATGTAGGATTACCAATGGCTGTTACTGTAGCTCGTAAAGGTTACCAGGTTATTGGTGTAGATGTAAGCCAATATGCAGTGGAGCATGTGAATGCTGGCGAAAATTATATTGGCGATGTAGATGATGACGAACTCGCTAAGCAGGTAAAAAATGGACAGTTAAAAGCTTCTATGGATTACTCGGTAATGAAAAATGCTGATGTAATAATGGTAGCTGTTCCAACCCCATTAGACAAATATCAACAACCAGATTCCAGCTATGTAAGAGCTTCTGTTGCTTCCTTAGCAAAGAACGTTTCCCCAGATACGCTGGTAATTTTGGAAAGTACTACCTATCCGGGAACCACTGAAGAGATAGTAGCTCCAGCTTTCCAAAAAGAAGGTTTCGAAATTGGCAAGGATTTTTATATTGCCTTCTCGCCAGAACGGGTAGACCCGGGTAATAAAACTTATAAAACTCATAACACTCCTAAAGTGGTAGGTGGAGTAACCCCCAAATGTAATGAAATATCGAAAATTTTCTATGAAATGGTTCTGGATGCACCAATCCATTTAGTCTCCTCTCCAGCCATTGCCGAATTGGAAAAGATCTATGAAAATACTTTCAGAAATATTAATATAGCTTTGGCAAACGAGATGACCATTTTATGCGAGAAGATGGGTTTGGATGTGTGGGAAGTAATAGAGGCAGCCAAAACCAAACCTTACGGATTTATGGCCTTCTATCCAGGCCCAGGCATCGGGGGACACTGCATTCCTCTAGATCCTTTCTATCTAACTTGGAAAGCTCGTGAATATGGTTATCACACTCGTTTAATTGAATTAGCAGGTGAGATAAACAACGATATGCCTGGTTTTGTAGTTACTAAAGCAGCTAAAATTTTAAACAAACAGAAGAAAGCACTTTCCAATTCTAAAATATTACTTTTGGGAGCTGCCTATAAAAAAGATATCGAAGATATGCGCGAATCTCCAATTTATAACATCATTAAGATATTAGAAGAAAATCAGGCAAATTTCGATTACAATGATCCGTATATACCCAGCTTCCGAAGTGAGCTTACCTGCAAAGAATATCATTCTGTCGATTTGGATAAACTGCCCGAATATGATTTGGTAATAATTCTTACCAACCATAGCTCTTACGACTGTGAAAAAATTGTCAAAAAAGCTAAGTTGGTTTTGGATACCCGACTTGCCTGTAATGGATTAGAATCAGAAAATTTATTTAGAATGTAGAACAGATGAGGGGGCAAAAGATTTAACCCCATTTTGCCTATGGCCACACATAAACCTGTAGAAATATCAGAATTATATGGTTCGCTGAATTTACAAGAACCTGGTAACAAATGGTATGTAATTCATTGCAAGCCTCGCTGTGAAAAGAAATTAGCCGATTTTTCCAAAAAATACAAAATTTGTTACTATCTACCTTTAAAAGAAAGTGTACGACACTATAAATATCGGAAAATTATATTTACTAAACCGCTTTTCCCCAGTTATATTTTCATAAAGTGCAATTTCAATCAGAAAGATTTTCTCTATCGCTCTGGTTGTGTTGTAAGAATTTTAGAGGTACCAGATCAGGATCAGCTAATGGAAGACCTCCGTCAGATATATGACGGTAAAAAAATGGGTGCTGATCTGCAACCAAGCCAATATTTAAAAAATGGTCAAAAAGTAAAAATAGTAAAGGGACCATTTAGTGGCTTGACAGGTGTGGTGAAAAAACATGAAGTTGTAAAAGAGGTAATTTTACAGGTAAATATGTTAAAACAAGGTGTCTCGGTTCAAGTTGAACCTGATCAAGTAAAGATTCTATAAGATATAATATCAAAACCAATTTTGAAATTTTAACCTTAACCAAGGAGTTCCTAATGGATAAGTTCGAGGAAGTAAAAAATATGAAGCTACCCCATCTTCCCCAAAAAAAGATAATTTTCTGGATAGTTATTATAGCTTTAGCTATTATTATACTTACCGGATTATACACAATAAACCCGGAAGAAGTGGGAGTTATTCAAAGGTTTGGTAAATATGTAAACACAACCGAGCCTGGATTGCATTTTAAGATTCCTTTTGGAATAGACAAACTCACCAAAGTTCCAATAAAGGAAATAAAAAAAGAGGAATTTGGTTTTCGTACCATTCAAGCTGGTATAAAATCGAGATTTTCTTCGCAGGATTATTCCAATGAATCGTTGATGTTAACGGGAGATACCAACATAGCAGATGTGGAATGGATAGTACAATATCGGATAAAAGATCCCTACAATTATCTATTTGTTATTCGGAACATGCGCAACACTATTCGTTCTGTTAGCGAATATGTAGTTCGCCAAATAGTGGGCGATCGCAGTGTGGACGAAGTAATAATTTTGGATAGAAAAGATATCGCCTATCAAAGTAAAGACATGATGCAGAAAGTTTTGGACAAGTACAATGCTGGCATCGAGATCGTGACCATAAAGCTACAAAATGTGAATCCTCCTGATAAAGTAAAACCAGCTTTTAATGCTGTAAATTCTGCCAAACAGGAAAAAGAGCGAATTACCAATGATGCCTGGCAAAAATACAACCAAGTAATACCTGAAGCCAAAGGTAAGGCAAAAAGAACTATTGAAGAGGCGGAAGGTTACGCTGTTAATCGCGTAAATCGCGCTGAAGGTGATGCCAATAAATTTATCGAGGTTTGGAAACAATACAGAACAGCTAAAACGGTTACTAAAAAACGTATGTATTTGGAAACTCTGCAGGAAATTTTACCTAAAGTAGACAAGATCTATCTGGTGGATGAGGACCAAAAAGGCATTTTACCTTTATTAGATCTGGGAAGGGGGAAATAATGAATCACAAAACACTAATCATCGTTATTGTATTAGCCCTTATCATCATCTTTAACGCATTTTATATAATAGGTGAAACTGAGCAGGTTATCATAACGCAATTCGGAGAACCTCTTGGTGACGGTATTAAAGAAGCTGGTCTGAAAGTAAAAATCCCCTTCATACAAATAGTCCACTCTTTTGAAAAAAGAACTTTGGAATGGGATGGTACTCCTCAGCAAATTCCAACTTCCGATAAAAGATATATCTGGCTGGATACTTTTGCCCGCTGGCGTATTGAAAATCCCCTTAAATTCTATGAAAGTACCCGGACAGAAACAGCTGCTCACAGCCGCTTAGACGATATCATCAGCGGTACTACGCGCGATGTTATTAGTTCAACTAAGTTGATAGATATTGTCAGAGATTCCAACCGCGAGATGAAATTTACTCTGGAATACGAAGCCAGTACTTTAGAAGAGCTAAAGAGAGAAATAATAAAAGTTGGCCGCAGCAATGTAGCCGACAGTATCTTTGCTATCTCGGCTCCACAAGTTAAAAAATATGGAATTGAGCTGGTTGATGTTCAAATAAAACGGCTTAATTATGTAAATGACGTAAGAGAAAAAGTTTACGATAGAATGATCTCGGAAAGACAAAAAATAGCTGCTAAATATCGTTCGGAAGGTGAAGGCCAGGCAGCAGAAATTCTGGGTAAAATGCGCCGTGAGTTGGACCAAATAGAATCGGAAGCATATCGAACAGCACAGGAAATAAAAGGTAAAGCCGATGCTAGAGCTATTCAGGTCTATGCTGATGCTTACAATAATGACCCTGATTTCTATGAATTCCAAAAAACATTGGAAACTTATAAACAGACCATCGATAAGAAAAACACCCTGATAATGGGTACAGACAGCGAATACTATAAATTCCTAAAAAGAATAGATAAGTGAGGGTAAGAGAAAATGAAGTTAGCTGTAATTGGAACCGGTTACGTAGGTTTAGTAACTGGAACTTGTTTCGCAGAGATGGGAAATGATGTAATTTGTGTGGATAATGACCACCACAAGATCGAAATTTTGAATAATGGCGGCATTCCTATTTGGGAACCCGGTTTAGAGGATATGGTACAGCGAAATTCAAAGCAAGGTAGACTAAAATTTACCACCGATATCAAAAATGCTGTCTCAAAATCGGATATCCTGTTCATAGCAGTGGGAACACCACCCGATGAAGATGGTTCGGCAGATCTGCAGTATGTGCTATCAGTAGCCAAAGATATAGCAACTCATATGAACAGCTATAAAATAGTTGTTGATAAATCCACAGTTCCTGTGGGAACTGCCGATAAAGTGCAGGCAACTATGCAAAAAATATTGGAAGAAAGGGGAGTTGATTACAAATTTGATGTGGTTTCCAACCCTGAATTCCTAAAAGAAGGCGATGCTATAAACGATTCCATGAAACCAGATAGAGTGGTAGTGGGAACAAACAGCCCGAAAGTTGCTGAAATTATGAGTGAGTTATATGCTCCTTTTGCTCGCAGCCAAGATAAACTGCTTATCATGTCTGTCCGCTCTGCTGAAATGACCAAGTACACCGCCAATGCTATGTTAGCTACCAAAATATCGTTTATGAACGAAATTGCTAATTTGTGCGAACTAATGGGCGCTGATGTGAACGAGGTTCGCAAAGGAATTGGCTCTGATAGAAGAATAGGCTACTACTTCATCTATCCGGGAATAGGCTACGGAGGTAGCTGCTTCCCAAAAGATGTGAAAGCACTCATCAAGATGTCTGAACAAAACCACTTTCCGGCCAAGGTATTGAAGGCGGTGGAAGAGAGAAACGAAAGCCAAAAACGTGTTTTGGTGGAAAAAGTAAAGAAACACTATGGTTCCAACTTGAAAGGAAAAACCTTTGCTATTTGGGGACTTTCCTTTAAACCCAAAACAGATGATATGCGTGAAGCTTCTTCTCGCGTTATCATAAAAGGTCTTGTGAAAGCTGGAGCCAAGATAAAAGCCTACGATCCAGTGGCAATGGAAGAAGCGAAACGAATTTTCGGAGATAATCCTAATATCACTTATGCCAAGTCCAATTACGAAGCATTGGAAAATTCCGATGCCCTGTTACTGGTTACCGAATGGAATCAGTTCCGCCGGCCTGATTTCAACAAGATCAAAACCTTGTTGAAAGAACCGGTTATTTTTGACGGTCGTAATCAGTATGACCCAGCAGAACTGAAAAATAGAGGTTTTACCTATTACTCAATAGGCAGATAATGTCCGATAAATATTGGATGCAAATTGCTTTGGATGAAGCTCGGTTGGCATTTCGTGAAAACGAAGTGCCGATCGGTGCTGTTTTAGTTAAGAACGACCAAATTATAGCCCTGAGCCATAATCGAACCCGCCAAATGGAGAATAATTTAGCTCATGCAGAAAAACTGGTTATCGAAAAAGCACTACAACAAGATAAATTTTTGTATGACTACACCCTGTATGTGACAGTAGAACCCTGCCTAATGTGCAGCGGCATCATCATTTGGTCACGGGTAGGCAGGGTGGTTTTCGGTTGTTTCGATGTCAAAGCAGGCGCTGCTGGCTCGGTTTATAATAGTCTGCGCGATAAAAGCTTCAACCATCATCCTGAGGTTAAATTTGGAATATTGGAAACTGAATGCCAAAAACTGATCCAAGATTTTTTCAGCTACAAACGAAAATAAATTAATTATAGTTTAGCGAAAATTACTAAAAACAAGAAAACACTTGAAAAGTTCTGAGGTTAAGAATTTTTTGCACCAGCAGGTTAGAGATTATTTAGAATCTATTAAATATTCTGCTGGGAAGTAAATTATTTATCTTAATATTGCTGGGATAGCTTGGGGAGCTTAGGCAAAGCATTGATCTGTTCCTGAGATAGATTTAGAAATTCCAAATTATTTTTATTCTTATTAGTGGAGAGCTGCCGGAGTGGTCGAACGGGGCGGTCTCGAAAACCGTTGTGGGGATTTCCTCACCCAGGGTTCGAATCCCTGGCTCTCCGCCATGATATTCTAAATATCCGTTTCAGAAATTCCTGAGAAAAATTACAGGAATTAATGAGAAATTTCGGGCTTTATGCGGGCTTCCAGTTTTTTCTCATTTATTTTTGCAATTTTCTGAAATATTTTCCGCTGTCCCTTTTATGATGCTGGCTTACAGAATTTAGCCTCAAACTACTTAAATTTCCCATTTTTCTCATTTATTTTTGTAATTTTTTAGTAGTATTTTTACTCGATCCATTTATATACTTTCGAGTTTACCTTAACCATCTGGCCAGGCTCTCCAGTAGCTGGCAGAGTAGTATACTCCTTAATTAAATTATCATCTTCGATATCAATAGCTTCTTTGTGAAAATCAGCTACTTCCCAATGATATTCAGTGTCCATATCGGTATTTTGAACAGGATCTATACTATCGTTAACCAGATCTACAAATGTTTTAGTACGAATAGTATCTATTTTCATGTTTGTATTATATTGGCAACTTTAGTAGCCAACAGATTAGATCCATGCACATAGTTAGCAAGTGCTGTCATCGCTGCATCATTTTGTATAAAACTATCAATAAAGTTTGCTATAGTTAAGTTGGCCAGTTGTGCTTCCAGGTTGCCTATCTCTGGGTTTACAGGTGGATGATACACATGGGAATACCAGCTAGATGATACGCTTGAATCTATCCCGGTATACATTATTACCTGAATCGATAAATTATCTCCATCAGCCAGGCCTATTGCTTTGTTAACCCAAAATACTGAATGATTGCCAGACTCTTCATGGATCACCAGACCATCTTTCTTCAATATTAACTTCCATCCTTTTACATATACAGATGGGCTACAGCTAGCAACCACTTCCAAACCGTTATATCTATCCGAAAAAGAAGCACTCACACTCACTCCGCTTATATCAGGGTTCATTGTATCATACCAGGTTTTTAGATCCTTTAAACTAATCGGAACAGTATCTTGACCACATATCTCTAAAAGAGTATCCTCAACATATTGACCACCGCCAATACCTGTACCTATCTCGTTTGCAAAATGATTATGATCCAACAAAGAATAAAGATCATTGTGCTGGTGTGTGTTCAAGTCACTTAAAAGCGTATTAGTATTAGCTTTCAGCTGATCCAAAATATCATTTAATATCTCACCCCAGTTTTCAGTTCCATTGCCCGGCTGTCCCACTACCGGATTATCATTATAAGTAAACATCTATCCTCCTAATATCCAAAATTATCAGCTCCATAATCGCCATAAGTTCCATAATTACAAAAGTTGGGAATATGTGGTCTTTCTGTATAAATGCTCTTCAGCTCCATCTCATATTCGCCTAAATAAAACCTATTCACCTCTTCAATGTCAGGAAGATCCACAATCTGGCTAATCGGCAGACCATGCACCTCATCATCTTCATCTGTGAACCAAATATATAAACCTAGGCCATTATCCAGATCTTCTACCAATTCGCTATTATTTATAAAATTAAATAAACTCTTATATTGTGCATAACGCATATAAAACTTACAGATCATATCTGTTTCATAATACTTGCCAAATCTAATTCTTTTGCGCTTATCAACCGGATTCTCCTCATCATACTGGTACTTTATTTGTTCCTGATGAGTAACTTCACCATCTTCTATCAAAAACTCTGTTGGTGCTTGGGATATACCGCTATAATTTATTAATTTAAACATTATTGCACCTCTATGGTTTTAAAGTTAGCCGGCAGATATGGTAAATTTACAAATCTACTATCCTTCTGCATTTCAGTAATAGTCTGTTTTTTCCCATTATAAATAAAGTCGGTTCCACAATCAAGATCGCCTATAATACCGTTGAAACTACGTTCCATATATGAAACTTTCCCATATTGGCTATAAAATTCTTTTAGCCAATTTATGGTTCTATCTTCACCTAACTCAATTTGAACATCGTCTCCGTATTGGCCAGCATCAGGCCGCCAAAATAAATACATCGGACGTATTGAAGATCCTATCTGCGTTTCAACTATATTTTCTTTGGAAACACTATTACCAGTATTAACAAGTTGCTGGAAATCGTCCGTTAGCTCTCCATTATCTCCACAGCTTACTATCCTGGCCATATCATTATCAATTGCGATTCGACAAAAAGCAGCAGTACACAGATCTTTTAAAGCTTCTAATACCGTTTTCCCTCCTAAATATGCTCGAACGCTAAAACCAACTCTATCTAGATAAGGATAAAAACTTGGAAGTTTTGTATTATAGATCCAATAAAATGGCTGATCTTCTATCCAGTTTTCTGGAAACTCTAAATTCATCATACTTAAATGGTCTGCAAAAAATTGTTGAAAAACCTCGCGCATTGCTCCAGCACCAGGCAATATATCATCTCCGTCCATCCATTGACCTATAGTAGGATAAAACCCACTTTCGTAGACTTTGCCTGATACAATTTGAGTATCTAACACCTCATCTATCCAATGCAAGAATTCAAATTTTAAGGTCTTACTCTCTCTATCGATATCGATTTTACTATCCAAATCTATATTACCACGAAACAATAAAACACCGTTATCATTGAATAGTTTAACAGATTCTATCTCATTATAATTAGCTTTCAGAAAATCAATTAATGTGCTAGAAGTTCCACTAGCAAAGTCATCATCAAAAACAAAACTTAAACTCACAGAAGGCACACGTATCATCAATCCATATGGCTCATAATCAGTTTTTAGATCTGGTTTTTCTGCAAAACTAATCTGCTTCTTATTGAAATTGATAGTATTCCCACCTGCATAGGTAAATTCAATCTTCATCGGTTGCGCCTTTCATATTTTACTTTGTCCTTCAAGTGTACCCGATAGCGCTCTTCTCCACTTCTTTTATCCTCTAATTCAAGCAGGCCATCTAATTTTTTATTTTTGATAGCTTTCTCGATCCTAGATTGAAAATAGAGAATATCCACCACCAGCAAACCCATAAGCTAATTGAGGTTTCTGCAAACTAGGAAATTGCACATCAGGCAACATAAGATCTCTCAATCGATAGCCCTTTTGTAATAAACTTCTCAAACCCAATAGATCCTTGAGATTAGGTTTTGTTATTTCTTTCTCAAACACTAACTCTTCTTTATGAACAATCCCTGCTGCCTCATTCTTATTTCCATCTCCAGTATATCCTCCGCTTACAAAGCCTAAAATCCCTCTAAAGTTGTTAAAAGCGCCAATCAGACCTCCCCCTAAAGCAATACCTAAACCAAGTCCAGCAGGTCCAAGAGTGCTAACCAACCACTTGAAACCAGCAGCAATAGCTTGCCCTATCGTAACCAATGTACTCTTTATTTTCAAA
>JASUTE010000010.1 GCA_030445745.1 Candidatus Cloacimonadota bacterium | reverse complement strand
CAAACAATATTTTTATTTGATAACAAATAATATTATTAAATATCTTTTACAATGTTAGATTACAGCTATAATTTATTAATTCCCCAAACCCACTCAAACCATTTTGTCACCCAACCAGAGCTATTGCATTGTTCTGTTAGAAATAAATAAAAAGAAATAATTACTTCCCACCAAATCCCTTGACACAAAAATAGAGAATCCAAAATTTAGTAACATAACGTGAGCTTAATGGTGCTGGAGTAAAAGGGAATCTCGTGAGAATCGGGAGCGGTCTCCGCCACTGTAATCAGCCTTTTGCGGGTCTGGTCACTGTTCCAAACAGGAATGGGAAGGCTAGATCTATTTTAACGCTGAAAGTCAGGAAACCTGCCATTGAGTTTTTAGCTGCATCTTCGGAGCAAAAGAAAGCAGCCAAAAACATATTTTCTCGCATCTTAAGCTGCACGTAAACTAAAAAGGAGAAAGTATGTTGAAAAAGATCACGTTTTTGTTAATAATTTCCACCATTATCTTATCCTGTACTTCTTCATCCTCTACCCAAGGCTGGGTTGTTACTTCTCCTGAATTAGCCGAGATCATAGCTAAACTTGGTGCTGCCGAAAGCATTGTGGGAGTTACCCAAGAGTGCGATTTTCCACCTGAATTACAAAACAAGACATTAGTAGGCACTTTTGGTCATGTAGATCTGGAAAAAATTGTGCGCTTGCAGCCCCAAAAAATATTTATCACCGCTTTGGAACAAGATCAGCTAAGAAGTCAGTTGCAGAAGCTGCAAATTCCCGTGGTGGCGGCCTATCCGCAAGATATTCCACAGCTGCTAGATACTATTATAAAAATAGGGAATGAAATAGATAAACCCCAGGCAGCCCAAAAATTGCGCAGCAGATTGGAACAACAGCTGCAACAGTTGCAAGCCAGAAAGTTTGCGCAAACTCCGCGGGTGTACATTGAAATTTATGGTGAGCCTTTGATGAGCGTTTCTGATAGCTCTTTTGTGGGCCAGCTCTTGCAGGCAGCGGGCGGAAAAAATATTTTTCCCACTTTACCGCGTGATTACTCTCGTATAAGCCCTGAAAAGGTGATTGCTGCCGATCCGCAGATTATTATTACAACTTATCCTGGGGTAACTAAAGCGCAAATCGCTGCCCGCAAAGGCTGGCAGAATATTTCAGCAGTGCAAAACGGCCGCATCTACACCATCCAAGATATCGATCCGGATATAATCTTACGTGCTTCACCCCGCTTTGTGCAGGGCATAGCTAAACTGCAGGAGCTAATTCATGAATAAGAAAATCTTAGCTCTGGTTTCATTGCTCCTGTTTGGCTTGCTAGTCTATTTCTATTTCAGTTTTCGGGTAGATTCCCGCTTCATAGCCTTGCAAGTACGCCTACCGCGCTTTTTGCTGGCTTTTCTAACCGGTTTGGTACTGGCCGGCATCGGCCATTCCTACCAGATAATGCTGAATAATCCCTTGGCGGAGCCCTATATTTTGGGAATTTCCTCGGGAGCTGCTTTTGGCAGTATTTTAGCTTCGGTTTTAGGATTTTTTCTGTTCATGCCGCTGTTTGGTTTTGCCGGGGCTTTGTTTACCATGGTTTTAGTTTGGAAGTTAGCGCATTGGGGCGGTATTTTCAGCAAAACCCGCCTACTGCTTTCCGGCATTATCATCGGACTCTTCTTTTCTGCCCTAATTTCGCTGGTCATGTATCTCAATCAAGATGACATAAGCTCGATAATGAATGTGTTAATGGGTAATTTAGGTCATATTTTCAGTAATTTGGAATGGCAGATATTTATCGTTATTTTGGTAGTTTCAATATTACTTATGGCCTATTTGTTTTCGCTTTCGCGCCAGCTGAATATACTGGTTACGGGAGATTTAGTAGCCACCAGTCTGGGAGTGGACGTAAAAAAAGTTCGCAAAAGAATTTTTGTAATCAGCTCGCTGCTAACCGGCTTCACAGTTGCCTATGCTGGCATTATTGGTTTTGTGGGTTTAGTAGTTCCGCATTTGGTGCGTTTACTTTTGGGTGGTAATAAAACTTATTCCATGCCGATTTCAGCCCTGGGCGGAGCCTTCCTATTAATTTTATGCGATTTTATAGCAATGCATATCGCGGTCATCGAAATTCCGGTAGGAACAATTACAGCTTTTATCGGCTGTCCCTTTTTTATATTGATAATGTTGAAAAAATAAATAGTTCTTTACACGTGCATATAGTGGGATGAGTGCAGAAGCCATCCGCCGAGGGCGAATGGCTTCTGAGAAAATTACATATTGATCTCGACCTTTTTTATCGCGTCATATTTTTCCAGATGTTCACGAATTTCATCGGCGACATTCTGGCGATACTGGTCGAATTTAGGAATTTCGATATCTACGGTAGCTACTCCATTTTCAAAACCAACATATTTAACCATCTTCAGAGAAACGATATCTTCGCCCACTTTGGGGTAAATAATGTGTTTCAGCTCTTCTACAATGGTGGTTTTTTTAAATTCATCTTCGCTGGCCAGGTTGTGTTTTATTTCGTAATCTTTGATAGCTTTGCGCAGAGTATCTACAGCCAGCACTGAACAATGCATCTTAGCAGGTGGCAAACCATCCAGCTCATCAGCGGCTTGCTTCCAAGTTAGTTTTTTAGCTTCATCCAAGGTTTTGCCTTTGGCCATATCGGTAATAATGGAGGCTGTAGCAATATTGGAAGCGCAACCGTAGGATTGGAATTTGATATCCTCGATTACTTTGCTATCTTCGTTAACTTTCAAATACATGGAAACCTGGTCACCACAGGCAGGGCTACCTTCAGTAGCTTTAGCATCCGGCAATTCCAGTTTTCCTATGTTGTGGGGGTGCATAAAATGATCTAAGACTTTTTGTGAGTATTTCATTATTTCTCCTCTTTATATAATGGACTTCTTTTTCTAAGTTCGGAAACTATTTCAGCCAGTTTTTCTACTGTATAATCGATCTCTTCTTTGGTGTTATAGCGGCTAAGTGTGAATTTCATCGAGCCATGCGATTCTTCGTGATTGCGACCAATGGCCATAAGAATGTAATTGGGGCTTAATCCTTTGGAAAAACAGGCGCTACCAGTGGCTACTATAATTCCAGCCGCATCTAGCATCATCATTATAGCTTCGCCTTCTATGTAGCGGAAGGAAATATTGACATTGTGCGGAGCACGTTTATCACCACGCGGGCCGTTCAAAAGTGTGTAGGGAATGGTAGCTTCGATTTTTTTTAGTAAATAATCGGAGAGTTGGCGCAATTTAGCGTTATTTTCGTTAAAATTGGAAAAATTTAACTCTACGGCTTTGGCAAATCCGGCTATCAGCCCAATATTTATACCGCCAGTTTCGTATTCATCGATGCGGTTTATACCATGTTTGGTAGGTGCCAGTTTAATTCCTTGGCGAACATACATCGCACCAATGCCAACCGGACCATGAATTTTGTGAGCGCTAACAGAAAGCAGATCTATTTTCATCTCTTCAACATTGATGGGAACCTTGCCGTAAGCTTGGCCGGCATCTACGTGGAAAGCAATTTTATGATCGGCTTTTTGCAAAATTTTACTTATCTGTTCTATAGGTTGCAGGGTGCCGGTAGTGTGATTGGCCCAGGTAGTCATGAACATAATGGTCTCCGGTTTTATAGCTTGTTGTAGCTGCTTTAGATCGATAAATCCTTCTTCATCAGCATCCAGATAAGTTACCTCAAATCCGCTCTTTTCAAAAAAAGCAGCATTGGTAAGTAGATCCGGGTAGTCTACTCGCGAGCAAATAATATGATTTCCTTTATGCGAATTAGCCATCAAATAACCTTTAATTGCCAAATTGTTGGCCGAAGTTCCGCCAGTAGTAAAATGAATTTCATCGGGTTTGGCATTTATACTGTCTGCAACTACTTGTTTGTATTTTTCAATATCACTTTCGATCTGCGTACCCTGGCTCATAAAATTTTCTGGAAAGTAGAACTTTTCCTGCCAGTAGGGAAGCATTGCTTCAATCACTTCTGGTGCTGGCTTCGAGGTTAAACAGTTGTTCAAATAGATCGGTTTTTTCATCTCCTTACTCCTTTATTTTATCTAATATTTTATCTAATTTTATCGAGGAAAAATAATCATCTAAGTGTGTCTGTATCTCATCCCAAATTTTACGAAAACCGCAATTATTGCCTTGGCAATAAGCAAGAGGATCCTGGTCGTTGTCACAATAGGTGTAGTTCATATTTTCGTCCACAGCTTGCATTATATCTTTCAGAGAAATTTCTGTTGCTTTGCGATTTAAAAGATAACCGCCACGCGAACCATGAACACTAGTTATAATGCCGTTCTTTTTTAGCTTCCTAAACAGCTGTTCGATATATTTTGCCGGCAAGTTTTGCTTTTTGCAGATATGGGCGATGGAAACTGGCTGTTTTTTTTCATCATCTGCCAGCTCTGCCAAGGCTCTTAAAGCGTATCCAGTTTTCGTTGATATATGCATTTTTTATCCTCTTGAGGGATAACATAGTAAATTAGTAGGAATTGTCAAATAGTTTTGGCAAAAATATGTTTGTAATTTTAGAAAAAGCTATTTGTGTTATCTAATTAGAAACAGTTAATTATGCTGTAAAATTAAGGAAAAAATAAGGTTTAAAAATTGTTAGAAATTAAAAAATTAACAGCAGGATATGGGGAACAGGAAATTCTACACCAGGTAGATCTGGAGTTTCCTAAAGGGGAATTCTGTGCTCTTTTAGGACCCAACGGTGCTGGTAAAACCACTTTATTAAAAACCATTGTAGGCTATTTACCCTACACTAGTGGCGATATTTTAATAAAAAAACGCTCTCTGCAGAAGTGGAGCAAAAGGGAATTGGCTCGAAACATCGCTTTGATCTCGCAGGAGTTCAGTTTGCAGTTCGACTATACAGTAGAAGAGCTGGTTCTAATGGGACGTTTTCCCTATTTGGGCTACTGGCAAAACTATTCCGACAAAGACAGGCAAATTGTAGCAGAGATCTTGGCTAAGTTAGACCTGAGCAACTATGCTTCCAAACTGTATAGCCAGCTTAGTGGAGGCGAGAAAAAGCGCGTTTCCATTGCCAGAGCCATGGCTCAGCAAACTGATATCATGCTGCTGGATGAAGCTTTTACGCAACTTGATATCAATCATCAGATAGAGATAATGCATATTTTAAGCCAGATAAACAAGCAGGATGGTAAATTGATCTTGCTAATTTCGCACAATATAAATTTGGCTTCTGAGTATTGCGAACGAATAGTGATGCTTAAACAAGGCAGAGTTTTGGCAGATGGCAAGCCCGCAGAGATCATCAATCAAGAAAATTTACATAGATTATATAATGCTCGACTTCAGGTAATACAAAATCCAGTAACCAAGAATCCCAATCTAATTTACCCGGAGCTGAAATGAAGAGAATCTGGCTAATTGCCGTAATTTTTTCCGTTTTATTGTTGCCAGCGCGTACTTTGCGGGTTGTGGATACAGCTAATCGACCCATCCCCGGAGTTATTATAAAAAGTGGAGAGCAAATTTACCTTTCCAATGAAAAGGGAGTTGCTGAGATTGAAATTTACTCGGATAGCCTGCAATTCTCTCGTCTGGGTTATGAAAAGCTTACTCTTGCGAGCTCGGAAATACCTTCTGTTGTGCAATTGCAGCGACAAAGTGTGCCTTCAGCAGGTGTAAAAGTAATTTCGATTTTACCTAAAACACAAGAGCTGGCAAATTTGGCTAATGGGCGCATCATAAAAGTGCAAAACCAGGATTTACAGTCAGCTTTGCAAGCAGAAACAGAGTTGCAAATATCTCAATCGGGAACAGATAGCAGTAAACAAACAATCTCTATCGGAGGGTTAGATCCCAAGTACAGCTTGATAATGTTAAATGGCATTCCTATGAACCGTAGTGGTCAGGAATTTGATATTTCTACTTTACCCTTGGAAATGGTTAGTGAGGTGGAAGTGATTACAACCAATGCTGGCGCAATTGGCGGCAGTGGAGCTGTAGGCGGAATTGTGAATTTTATTACTCAATACCCACAACCATGCAGTTTTCAAAGCAGTTTTGGTTCCTTTGATCATTACAAAAATCAGTTGCAGATTAATCATAATTTTCCTAAATTCCAAATAGGAATAAACGCAGCTTATACTACAGCTCAAAACGATTTTACCTATGATAACCAGCTTAGTGGTGAAGAGAATTTAAAGAGAAAAAATAATGCTAAAAAGATGTTTGATGTAGGGCTGCAACTGGGTTGGAATAGTAATTCGCAATGGGCACTAAAGACTTTTTACCAGAAATATCACAAACAATTACCGGGAAATATTGGTTCCTTAACTCAGTTTGATAGATGTTTTTTGGAAGGTGAATCGCTAAAAAACATGCTTAATTTAAATGGCGAAATTGGGGAAATTTCATGGGAAAGCAGATTTTTCCAATTGCACGAGTTTTCACGCTACGATAATTCCAAATCTTCGGGAATATTGAATACTGTGGGCAAAAATTTCTATAATCGCTATGGCAATAAAAGCTCGCTAGTTTGGCAAAAAGAGGAAATAAAAGTAGAACCTGGGGTGGAAATAATAAAGCAAGATTTCGAGTATAAAGAACTAACAGCTGAGGTAAATTCAGTGCCTCAAACCAGTATGACAAATTATGCAGCTTTTTTGCATCTACAAAATAAATGGCTGCTGTTTCCGTGTGAATTTACCGGCAAGTTAAGTTTGCGCCACGATATTCCTCAGCGCAGCGATTCGCTCGATTTTCAAGCTTTCAGTAGTTATCATCTTTCTGGTAAACTGGAATATGAAAATATTTTGCAGTATGCTGTGGGAGCTAGCTGGGGAAATTCCTACCTATTACCCTCATTTTACGATCTTTATTGGAAGGGCGGGCTAGCTACTGCTGGTAATCCTAACCTGAAACCGGAAAAATCACGAGGGTATCAACTATTTTCGCAAATTTCCTACCACGATTCCTATGCTAAATTCACCTATAGCTGCAAAAAATTGGAAGATTCTATATATTGGTATAAATCGCTGTTAAGTTGGAAACCGGGAAATATCGGTGGAGCCGAAGTAAGTTCCTATAATTTGGAAAGTAAAATTGCCCTTTGTAGCTGGGCAAAATTACACTTTTCTTGGCAGCGCAATTTTGCCTACGATCGTAGTGGTAATAGTGCTTATGAAGGCAAATTTTTAACTTATTTCCCTAACTATAAAACCAAGCTTGGTTTACACTTTAATATAGAAAATTTCCAGTCACATGTTTCCTACCAGCGAACGGGTAAAAGATGGCCAAGCCGCGACCATCTATGGGGATATTTGCCGGCTTATGAAACAGTGGATGCGGCTGTTTCCTACCGAATAAGAATAGGAAAATTTGCCCTCAGTAGCAATTTGCAACTGAACAATCTACTGAATACAAAATATCAAAAATATCTACTTAATCCCGAGCCTGGATTTAATTGGCAGGCAGGGATGAAAATAGAATTAAAAGAAAGTTAAATTGGAGGAGAAATGAGAAAGTTTATTGTAATTTTTGTAATCTTAATTTTTGCTATGTTAGCAGCCGAAAATGTGTATGTAGTCAATTCCAACTCACAAACCCTATCGCAAATTGATTTGGCAGAACAACAGGTTGAAAATTCCTTTGCAATTTTGGGGCAAACTCCGGGCAGCGCACCCAATAAAATCGCTTTAACTCAGCAATTTGCTTATGTGGTAATAACTTACGAAAACACATTGGAGAAGATCAATTTGAACACAGGCCAAAAGGTGGCATCTATCTATTTGGAAGACAGCAGTTATCCCAATGATATTGAAATTGTGGGAAACTACGGCTATGTTACCGGTAACAACAGCTATAAGCTCTATAAGGTAGATTTAGAAACCGAAGAAATGGTAGGTAGCTTGGAAGTTGGCAAAGCCCCTCAGGGAATGGCTGTTTACAACGATTTTTTGTATGTAGCCAATACCGGTTTCGATATTTCTACCTATGAATATGATCCGGGAACTGTTTCTGTAATCGAGCTGGATGATTTTACTGTTTACAAGACCATAGAAACCAGCTTGAATCCTTGCGAATTTGCGGTAGTTGGCAATAAATTGCACTTGGTTTGCACCGGTAATTACGTAGATGTGCCAGGCAATATTGAGATAATAGATCCTGTAGAGAAAGAGGTGGAGTATACTCTGGAGCTTGGTGGTTGTCCGCAGGCGATAGCTTCCAATGGAAATAAAGCTTTTATAGGAAATGCCTGGCCGGCTGGAATTTATATCTACGATACTCAGAATTTAGAAGTGCTGTCTACACCAGCAGAAAACGATATTTTAGGCGGAAATTCTTTAGCTGCTCAAAACGGAATTTTAGCTTCGGTAGATGCTAAGGATTATGTGGAAAATTCGGAGATTTACTTTTATGACGTTGATAGCCTGGAATTATTGCAACAATACGAAGTGGGAGTAGGTGCTTCTGATGTTAAGTTTGGATTAAGTGCAGTTTCAAATGAAGAAATCCCTACACCACTTGTGCAAAGCCTAAGCAATTATCCTAATCCTTTTAATCCGGAAACCAAAATCAGCTTTAGTTTAAGCCAGGCGAGTCAGGTAGGAATTACTATTTTTAACACGAAAGGACAAAAAATCAAACAACTTTACAGTGGCAACTTAGCTTCAGGAGCACATAACCTAATTTGGAATGGAACAGATAATATTGGCAATGCTGTTGCTAGCGGAGTTTATTTTTATAGGTTACGAACAAAGCAAGGAACAGTTAGCAGAAAAATGTTGTTGGTGAAGTAGGGTTTTTACTTATTCCCCAGCCCCTTCTGCACCAGTTTGGCGCACAAGTCACAGGCAGAGAAGGGGAGATTTTTGTTAAGAAAATTAACTGAAGGTAAATTATTATTCTTTTTCCCTTCCCAACTTCTTATGTTCCTTCTCTTCGAGCTATTTTATTCGTGATTTCTAAAATTTTTGGCATTTATATTTTATATGTCATAAGTTCTTTCACAACTTCTTATGTTCCTTCTCTTCGAGCTTGTGAGAAAGAGAAGGACAGCAGGATGAGTTTATTCACTTCCAAAAATCACTGGCAATTTCTATTAAGTTGCCATCGGGATCAGCAATCATGGCAGAACGCATCTTCCATGGTTCATTTCTTGGTTAATTAATAGCTTGCGCGCCATTTTGCAGCAATTGCTTATAAGTTTTGTCGACGTTTTCTGGGTTACCCACATTTATAGACAGTTCAAAAGAGCCATTTATGCCTGTTGGGTAGGATGGTTTTTTGTCCAATAATTCTGGCAATTTGTCTCTTTGGAACATGGCAAAACGAATACCTTTGTGCTGGAACTCGGCATAAGGGTCTTTTCCATCCCAATCTACTTCCAAGCCTAAAGCATTCGGTAAAATTCCACCATTTTGGGCATATCTTTTACAAATAACCCGATCAAATCAAATTTAAATTTCATGCTTTCCCTCTATTTTAATTATAAATAGTAATTAAGGTTACGATTAACGATATCAAAGCTATACTTGAAGAAATAACAGCTGCATAACCGGTGAAAATAGTTGCTTGCTGCATTTTTTCTTTCTCAGTTTTTAAACCAAGTATATGACATATTCTGGGCTCCCATTCTGGATGATCTATGTAGTTTCTAATTAATTCATCTTCAGTGTCATCACCTCCAAAATCTTTCCTAAATTTTTCATAATCGTTTTCATCCATTTTTCCTATAATTTTTTTAAGTTTTTTTCTAGTCATTTTTTACCTCCGATTTTCATTCAAAAAAACAATAAATACTACTCTTTACTTTCAGACTTTGACATGTTCCTTCTCTTCGAGCTTGCGAGAAAGAGAAGGGCAGCAGGATGAGTTTCCAAATATTTTTCTTATGGTCAAGTAATATCAAATTTTGGTAAAAACCAGTAAGCTTTCGAATAATAAAAAAATCTGGCTCATTTTCCAAAAAAAAGCTTGCATTTTATATAGCAAAATTAAGATAAGTACAGAATAAATTAATGATGGAGGAGCTATGGTAAAGCGTGTTTACAATTTCAGTGCCGGGCCAGCAGTATTGCCCGAGTCTGTTTTGAAGGAAGTTCAACAAGAACTTTTAAGTTACCAGGGGAAAGGCCTTTCTGTTTTAGAAATGAGCCACCGTTCTACCGAATTCAAGCAAATAATGGAAGATGCTCGTAGTAGAATGTTAAAATTAATGGGATTGGGCGATGATTATGTAGCTCTATTCTTACAGGGTGGAGCCAGCACTCAGTTTTATATGATCCCTTTGAACTTCTTACCAGATGATAAAGAAGCGAACTTTATCAACACTGGCGCTTGGTCTACCAAAGCTATAAAAGAAGTCAAGAAAATGGGGAAGAAATTGCATATCGCAGCTAGTTCGGAAGACAAAGATTTCACCTATATTCCCAAAGAATGGCAACTATCCGAAAACCCAGCTTATCTTCATATAACTACCAACAACACTATTCGTGGGACTGAATGGAAAACAGATCCAGATGTACCTGCTGGAGTGCCTCTTATTGCCGATATGTCTTCTAATTTCTTAAGTAAACCGTTAGATTTTTCCAAATACGATCTTATGTATGGTGGAGCTCAGAAAAATATTGGGCCAGCTGGGGCTACTTTTGTGGTTATTAAGAAATCGTTATTGGAAAAACAAAGAGAAGGTTTAGCAACAATGATGGATTATCAAACTCACATACAAAAGGATTCAGCCTTCAATACTCCACCCACTTTTGCAATCTATGTAATTGGTAAAGTGCTAAAATGGATAGAAGATAATGGTGGTGTGAGTGGCATGCAGAAGCGTAATGAAGAAAAAGCTGGATATATCTATGATATTTTAGATAATTCCGATTTCTATCGTGGCACCGTGGTGAAAGAAGATCGCTCAATGATGAATATTCCTTTCCGTCTTCCTACCGAAGAATTGGAAAAGAAATTCATTGCGGAAGCTGCCGAACACGATTTGCTAACTCTGAAGGGTCATCGCAGTGTGGGCGGTTGCCGTGCTTCATTGTATAATTCTTTGCCTATGGAAGCAGCCAGAAAGTTAGCTGAATTCATGCAAGAATTCGAGAAAAAGAATAGTTAAATTAGATACAAATTGGATGCGGGTTGGGTTTCAACCCGCATTTTTGTTATATGCAAAATAAAGCAATCAGGTTAGCC
This sequence comes from Candidatus Cloacimonadota bacterium, assembly GCA_030445745.1. Classification (GTDB taxonomy): domain Bacteria; phylum Cloacimonadota; class Cloacimonadia; order Cloacimonadales; family TCS61; genus JASUTE01. The sequence goes on along the minus strand of JASUTE010000010.1, from coordinate 43,669 downwards.
TTTTTCACTGCCCTGGCAGTTTCGTTGTATGTGGTCGAGAATTTTATTCCCAAACCATTGCCTTTTATGAAGTTAGGTTTAGCAAATGTAATTGTATTAATATTGCTCTGGCGCCGTGAATTTGCAGCAGCAGCTGTGGTAGCGATAGCCAAAATTTTCATTGGGGGTTTGTTTTCGGGAACACTGGTAAGTCCCACCTCACTTTTGGCTTTAAGTGGCACTTTGCTTTCTTTTACTGTTATGCTACTACTAATTTGTTCTAAGTTAAATTTCAGTATTGTTGGAATAAGCATTGCGGGGGCTGTTTTTCATAATTTAGGCCAACTTGCTATGGTCAGATTGCTGTTAATAACCCAGGATGCTGTTTTTAAAATAACACCATATCTCATTTTATTAGGAATTGCTACGGGAGTTGTTACTGGCTACATAGCTTATTTGTTGCACGCAAAATTGCATTTTGGAAAGTTATGAATATGGTTAAACTTATCTATGTTTTTTCAAAATTAAACACCTATAAGCAAATTAAAGCTCAATTTCAGCAAATTACTTCCGAACTGCCAGCATTATACGTGAATTCAGTAGCAAAAGCACTGCAAGTAGCAGAAAAAATAGAAAAGAACGATCTGCCTTTGATAGCGGTTGCTAATAGTGGAAGCGAGCGGATGATCGAAGCAGTTTTGAAAATGCAAAAAAGAAAAACAATAGTGTGGGCTAATCCGCACAAAAATTCTTTAGCAGCTGCTTTGAAAGTACAAGCCTGCTATCGTGAACAAATAGGGCGCATCTACGCAGAAATAGCTGAATTTAAGCAAAAACTCGACAAAATAGTTCTTGCTCATTCGGTTCTAAATAAATTACACACACATAAGCTAGGAATGATAGGCAAACCTTCCGGGTGGTTGCTTACTTCCGATAATTTTAGTGGTTTGTCGGTATGGATGGCGAATCCTTCCCAAATAGATAAAAAAACTAACACACTACTGCTGGCACATTGCAGTGTTCCTACAAAATTATTGACGAATAAACACTCCCGCACATTGGTTACACATATGGAATCTGATTTGAGTGTGGCCTTGCAGGGTAGATTAGTGCCAAAAGAGGTAACTCTACTGCGTTTTGGCAAAGATTACAAAAAAATGCAGTTGGTAAGTGGCAAAGTACTGGAAGATCCAGCTTACAGCAGCCAATTATGCCGCACTCATGCCAAGATCCAGCTAAATCAAGATATAGAAAGATGGATGCAGGCTAGTTTGGGCAATCATCAGGTGCTAATTCCAGGAGATTGGAGCTATGAATTGGAAATTTTTGCCCGCCTGGCAAATTTAATGGTGGTATAGATGAAGAGATATTTTTGGAAGTATTTAACCATACTTTTAGCGATAATTTTTTTGGGAATGGGAGCTGTAGCAGGAATTTTTTACTACTATAGTAAAGAATTACCGCCGCTGTCGGAGTTAACCCATTTCGATATGAAAGTAGGCTCGGAAGTTTATGATACCAATGATGAGTTGATTCATATTTTCTCGGTGGAGCGCCGTCAGCTTACCAATTTGAATGAATTACCAGATTTTCTTATTGATGGCTTAATAGCTGTGGAAGATAATAATTTTTACCAACATTGGGGTATGGATCTTTTTGGGTTTGTACGGGCAGTGGTAGCCAATATAAAAACGCTAAGTTTTTCGCAAGGTGGCAGTACCATTACCCAGCAACTTGCCCGCAATATGTTCCTAACCCTGGATAAGCAAATTCCTAGAAAGATCAAGGAACTTTTACTGGCTGTTCAAATTGAAAAGCACTATTCTAAGCAGGAGATTTTGGAATATTATTTTAATAAGGCAGCTTTCGGGCCAGGTTTGTATGGTATTGAGATAGCTGCTTCCAAATATTTTGGAAAAGAAGCAAAAGATCTGAATATTGCCGAAGCTGCGCTGCTAATTGGAATGCCCCAGCTGCCCAGCGGGTACTACCCTTTTAGATATCCGCAAAGAGCTTTGAATAGGCGCAATTTCGTGTTAAAAAGAATGCTACAGGAAAACGTGATTACAAAGCAGCAATATACAGAAGCGGTGAACAGTAAAATAGAGCTGCATGAGCCGGAAATAAATCACGGTGCTGCTGATTATTTTTTAGAGCATATCCGCAAAAAATTAGAGAGAAAGTATGGCACAACTCAGCTTTTTACTGGTGGATTGAAGATCTATACCACGCTGGATATGCAATTGCAGCAATATGCAGATTCAATAATGAACGCTCAGCTTACTAAGCTGGAAAACAGAAATGATTATGAAGTTAAATATGCCGATTTCCCTGTAGACACAGTTAATATAGCTACCGATTATGTGCAGGGAGGTATTTTTTCTATAGAGCCACAAACTGGCTATGTGAAGGTGATGATAGGTGGAAGAAATTTCAATCACAGTAAATTGAATAGAATGACGCAATCCAGGCGTCAACCCGGTTCTGCCTTTAAACCAATATTATACACTGCTGCTCTAGATAATGGTTACACACCAGCTACGGTAATTCAGGATGAACCGGTAAGCTTTATTCAAAGCGATACCCTTTTTTGGAAACCGCATAATTATTCAAATCGCTATTTTGGCTATACTAGGCTGCGAGAGGGATTAAAAAAATCGCGAAATATTTACGCAGCTAAATTAATCTACGATCTTGGACCTGAAAAGGTGACAGATTATGCCCGTCGTTTTGGCATTACCACTCCTATCCCTCCGGTATATTCACTGGCTGCAGGTAGTTTAGATCTTATTCCTTACGAATTGATAACTGCTTATACTACTTTTCCCAATAATGGTGAACGGGTGAGACCAATTTTCATAAGAAGAGTTGAAGACAGCCAAGGTAATATTTTGGAATCGGCAGAGATAGAAAAAATCAAGGTTGTAGATGAATCGGTAGCTTACATTATGACCACTCTCCTGCAATCGGTGGTAGATGAAGGAACTGGCCGCGGAGTTAGATGGCAGCCAGCAGTAGGCAAGCATTCCTCGATAAGCTATAAATGGACTGCTGCGGGTAAAACCGGTACAACCAACGATTTTCGTGACGCCTGGTTTATTGGTTTCCACAGGAAATTGGTTACAGGTATTTGGGTAGGATTTGATGATTCCAGAACTTTAGGTAAAAGTCAATCTGGGGCTGTGGCTGCTCTACCTGCCTGGCCTTTTATTATGAAAAAAGCTATCTATTTGGAATCTCCTAAAAATAATAGAGGCAAGCCTATCGTAGATGCTTCCCAATATAAATTTGAAAAACCTGATGAGGTAGTTACGGTAGAAGTTTCCAAAGAAACTGGATTGTTGCCAAAATCGGAATACGAGAAAACTATAAAAGAATATTTTGTGCCTGGTACTGAACCAACTCCACTTTCCGATAGTTTGGAATATAACTTTATACCTACAGCTTATCGTATGAACGAGATGGATTCACTGGTAATAGATTTGGGAGGTGAACCCTATAAGTGGCCAGATTCAACAGAATATGAATATGTAAGATTGGATACTGCTTATAAAGATAGTATGAACTATTTCCCTACCTTAAATTTGGCAGAAGATATGGATTCTTTGCTATATTTTGTTGATGGAAAGAGTTACAAAGCACCTGGTTGGGTGGATTCTCTGGTAATTGTTCGTGATTCGCTTAACTTAGAAAATTTCTCATACAAGTTCTATCCAGAGCTATTTTTGCAGAACGATATCGATTCTCTCTTCTACTATCTGGGTGGAAGAGCTCATAGATGGCCTAGCGATAGTGTATTGCGAGTAAAACATGTGCCAGATCGCATCGATTTGCGTGGTGCCAAGATAATGAAAGATCACGTGTATGTTACCCGACCAGACAGTATGCTCTATGGTCCCGATTCTACTGATGTTGAATATCCGGAAAGTATAGATGCGATCGACACTTTGTTTCAGGAAATTTTACAGGAGTGAGAGATAGTAGTGGATACTTTTACGATTATTTCAATTGTGGTGCTGGTTGTTTACCTCTATTATATTGTTAGATTTTATTTGGGTTTAACCAGTCATTCCCAAGATATAAGCAATGCCAAACCTACAGTTTCAGTTGTTATAGCAGCGCGGAACGAAGAGAAAAATCTGCCTTTTTTGCTAACAGCTTTGGCTAACCAGACCTATTCACCTAAATTATATGAGGTAATAGTAGCCAACGATGAATCTTCCGATAAAACAGCAACGATTGTGGAGCAATTTACTCAAAAATGGGCTAATTTTAAAATTGTGAATGTAAAAAACAGACAATTGGCAAAATCACCAAAGAAAAATGCTTTAACACAAGCTATAGAGGTAGCGCAGGGAGAAATTATTCTAAGTACCGATGCCGACTGTATGGTTAGCCAGTATTGGATTGAAGCTATGGTAGCTAATTTTACACCTAATGTGGCTATGGTAAGCGGTTTTTCCCAAACGAAGTTAAAAAACTGGGAAAAAAGTAAGCTGATTCAGAAGTATGAGCATTTTGACTTTTTGTTATTATTAGCTGCTGCTGCTGGAGCAACTAGTTCCGGGAAATATTTTTCCAGTACTGGGCAAAACATAGCTTATCGCAAAAGTGCTTTCGAAAAAGTGGGCGGTTTTCAGAAGATAAAGCATCTTATTTCTGGCGATGATGTTAATTTAATGCAACTTTTTAGAAAAGCTGGTTTTAAAATCAGGTTTTCTTTTATAAAACATAGTTTTGTTCAAACTCAACCAATTGCAAATTTCAAACAATTTCTGAACCAGCGTTTTCGCTGGGCTTCCAACTACAAATGGCAACTACTATTGAATCCAGAATTCTTTTTTTATTTGGCAGATTTTATTTTAATAACAATTTTACCGTGGATTGTTCTTTTCACCAATTGGCCTTTGGCTCTTATTTTATTTCTTGCAAGAATTTTAGCTGATCTGTTATATTTACACAAGAGTTTTAGTATCTTTGGAATTGAGAAAAAAAAGATAAAGATGTATGGCTTGTGGTTTATTGCGCAGCCTTTGTATATACTGGCTGTAGCAATTTGTGGGCAATTAGAAATCTTCAGATGGAAACGCTGAGGGGAGGTTAAGATGAAAAAGGCTTTGTTATTTTTATTGTTGGTGCTATTCACATTGCTGTGGGCACAATCGGATTATGAGACCTGGAAAGCAGAACAAAAAGAACAGATGCAACAGTTTAAAAATGAGCAGGATAGGCAGTTTGCCGAATTTCTTGAAAAAAATTGGAAGGCTTTTAATGTTTTTAAGGGTGAAAAGTTAGATGAAGTACCCAAGCCGATAAAGGTTCCTAGGGTTGAAATTAAAGAACCTAAACCCTTACCGCAAAAAAATATCGTAGAAGCGATAGAAGTGCCTGCACCTACTCCTGTACAAGATCTACCAAAAGAGAAAAAAATACCAGAAGTGGAAACAAAAAAGTTGGAAAATAAAGCCACAGTCCAGTCCGAATCTGGCTCTCAAGCAGAATCTACTTCAAAAATAGTGACAAAACCTAAGGTACAGAAGAAGCAGGAAGTTGGCAATGTTAGCCAAACTAAAGCTACTAATGCTATCCAGATTAACTTTTTCCAGAAAAATTTGAGATTGGGTTACGATAAAAGTTTACAAGTTAATTTAAAAGAACCAATTGATAACAAGAAAATTGCAGAATTTTGGAAAGAGTTAAGCCAGAAAGAATTTGAGACTGTTCTGAAGCAGTTACGAAATTTCAAGCAGGATATGGAATTGAATGACTGGGGCTATGCGCTTCTGCTGTATAAAGCAGGCGAACAGCTTTATGAAGATAAAAATTTAGCCACACTTTTCACCTGGTTCATGCTTACTCAGTCTGGTTATAAGTGCAAGATAGGTTACAATGATGAAGCTGTAAAACTGCTATTAGCTTCGGGGCAGGTATTTTTTGGTAAACCCTACCTTAAAGTAGAAGGGCAGCGTTATTACGCTGTTTCTTTCCAGAATGATTCTGCTAAATTTGCAAATTTATATACCTATGAAGGGAATCATGCCGATGCCAAGCAAACTATGAACCTGTTTTTGCAACAGGCACCAGCGTTTTCTTCCCAATTGAAAGAAAAAATAGTGGAATTTGAATACAGAGGTGAGGAATTTAAAGTAAAACTGGTTTATAACCCTCAAAATATTGAATATTATGATGTTTATCCTAATACGAACTTGAATATTTATTTCGATTCACCTATGAAACGAGAAGTGGAATATGAGGTTCTGAAACAGCTGAAACAAATTTTGGAGGGACGTAGCCAGGCTGAAGCAGCTAATATTTTATTGCGTTTCGTGCAAACTGGATTCCAATATAAAACCGATGCCCAGCAATTCGGTCGTGAAAAAGCGTTCTTCCCAGAAGAAACTTTGTATTATCCTTATTGCGACTGTGAAGATAGGTCGGTGTTGTTTTCCTATTTAGTTAGGAAACTTTTGAAACTGGAAGTTTTGGGATTAGATTATCCTGGCCATGTTGCTACAGCTGTACGATTTCAGGAAGAGATTCCGGGCGATGCTATTTCCTATGATGGCAAAAGATACGTGATTTGTGATCCTACCTACATCAATGCTGACTTGGGCATGGCAATGCCAGAATTTAAAGATAAAAAACCGCAAATAATTCAAGTAAGATAGAAGGAGCTCTATGCAACTGGTAATTTTTGATGATAAACAGATTGAGAATTTCTATCCCCTCACTTTAACTCGTTCTACAGGCGATCTGCGAGTGGGAATTTTGAAGCAAAGACAGCGACTGCGGTCTTATTTTGAAGATGAAAAAACTAGAGTAATAATTCCAGAGATTTTAGCTGAAATGTATAAAGAAAGACATAAAGATTGGCAGGTAAATGAGCTGGATGAGGGCGAAGTTTTGTTTGTGAACAGTCGTTTGCAACCCAGTGATGAGATTTTGGAACAGATCGATTCGCTTTCCAATAAAATTTTGAAATACAAAGAAGAGATCGTTGCTGCCCATCTAGTTTTACCGCAAGTTGTTTCCCAAATAACAGAAATAGATGCTTTAGTAGCAGAACTACCGCAGAAGCAACTGAAAAAAAACTGTTTGTGGCACTATTTGTGGGAGCTGGTAAATGCCAATGCTCAGTACATCCAGAGTGATTTTAAAACCTATTTTTATGATCAGGATAACTATTTTGAAACTGAGACCGGAGTAACAATATTAGACCCTTACAACATTTGGTTGGGTGAAAACGCTAAGCTATATCCAGGAGTTGTTTTGGATGCTTCGCACGGGCCTATTGTGGTAGACGAAGAGGCGAAGATAATGGCGAATTCCTACATTCAGGGTCCTTGCTATATTGGGAAAAGGAGTATAATAAAAGCTTTAGCCAAGATCTATGAAGGAACTACTATTGGGCCAGTGTGCAAAGTGGGCGGGGAAGTGGAAGAGACTATTATTCAAGCTTATTCCAACAAACAGCACGGTGGATTTTTGGGACACAGCTACTTAGGCGAATGGGTAAATTTGGGAGCAGCTACCAACAACAGCGACTTGAAAAACAATTATAGCTCAGTTAAAGTGTATTCCTATCGTCAAAACCAAAAAATAGATTCCAACTCTACATTTGTGGGAACATACATCGGTGACCATAGTAAAACAGCTATCAATACAACAATTTATACCGGTACGGTAATTGGAATAGGTTGTAATATATTTGGAAATAAATATGCAAACAATTTTGTCAGAAATTTTACATGGGGCAATCCTGAGAAAGCTGCAAGATACGAATTCGAGAAATTTCTGCAAACTGCTGATTTGGTAAAGAAACGACGTGATTTGTGTTTAACAAAAGCGGAAAAAGAGCTTTACAATCAGATATACAAAATGAAATTTGCTTCCAAGAAATAACTAAAGGAAAATTATGCAAGAGTTCATTGAAGTTATATTTAGAACTAATCGAACAGGATATTATATAAATGACAAAGATTTACAATTAGAACCTGATATGATGATAGTGGTGAAGGTTGAGCGTGGAGAAGAGATAGGTAAGATTGTTAACTGCTCGATACGCAATGCTGAACTGGAAGAAAAAATGCAAAAAAGAGATGCACAGAAGATATTACGCATCGCTACTGAAGAAGATATGAAGCAATTGGAAAGGGTGAAAGCCAAGGAAAAAGAAGCGCATGAAAAATTTCTTAAGATGGAGGAAAAATATCCATTCGAGATGAAACTTCTGCAAACTGTGTATCAACTGGATGGTAATAAGCTGACCTTTTTCTTTTCAGCAGATGGGCGCATAGATTTTCGTGATTTTGTGCGGGAACTGGCTACTGAGTTTAAGACCAGAATAGAACTGCATCAAACTTCGGGTCGCGAAGATGCCAGAAGATTAGGCGGAATAGGACCATGCGGAAAACCTTATTGTTGTGTTACTTTTCTGAAAAAATTCAACCAAGTTAGTATAAAAATGGCTAAAGATCAGAATTTATTGGGCAATCTTTCTAAAATATCTGGCCCCTGTGGACGTTTGCTCTGTTGTTTGCATTATGAAGAGGATTTCTATTTAAAAAAAGCACTGAAATTTCCTGAAATTGGAGAAGAGATCTTCTACAATAATAAAGTGATGAGGGTGAATAAAAATGATTATTTCAGTGATCAGATAACGCTGGAAACTCCTGAGCGAGAAAATTATATCATCACCTTGAAAGAATACCAAAAAACAAAAGATAAACAAGAACGATGATGCCCAATTTTTTTAGTTTTACCTCCCAACAATTAAGTGATAAATTAGAAGAAATGGGCGAAAGATCATTCCGTGCTAAGCAGCTTTTTAACTGGGTTTACCAAAAACAACAGCTAAATTTGCAGAAAATGACTTCCCTTTCTGAAGATTTACGTAGTAAACTTGCTGATAATATTTCGTTCAAGCTTCCTAAAATTATCACTGGGCAAGTAGCAACAGATGGCACGCGCAAATTTCTTTTACAGCTACAAGATGCCAATAAAATAGAGATGGTGCTTATACCAGCAGCTGGGAAGAATACTCTTTGCATTTCTTCTCAGGTGGGCTGTGCCCGCAATTGCAGATTTTGTGCTACTGCCAAAATGGGTCTTCTGCGCAACTTAGATGTAGCAGAGATTATTTCCCAGGTTTATCTAGCTAAACAGCAGTTAGGAGAAAATAAATTAACCAATCTAGTTTTCATGGGTATGGGTGAACCTTTAGATAATTATGAAAACATGATGCAAGCAGTAAGAATTTTACAGGATGAACTGGCGTTTAAATTTAGTCCACGCCGTATTACCATTTCCACCAGCGGAGTAGTGCCAGGCATCGCAAAGCTGGCTGTAAGCGGGGTAAAGGTTAAATTAGCTGTGTCTTTAAATTCAGCTATACAGACAAAAAGAGAATACTTAATGCCTATTTCTCGAAAATATTCATTGACGAAATTAAAACAAACATTGAAAAAATTCCAAAGATATAATCCCTATCGCATAACTTTCGAGTATGTGCTAATAAAAGGCTTCAATATGGGAAAGAAGGATATCAAAGCTCTGCGGGCTTTTGTCGGGGAGATCTCTTGCAAATTGAATTTAATTCCTTGGAATCCTATAGCAGGTTCGGAATTTAAGTCGCCAACCGAAGTAGAGCTAAATGATTTCATGAAGCAGCTGATGGATTTGAGAGTAGCTTTAACAGTTAGAAGAAGTAGAGGGACCGAGATTGATGCTGCATGTGGACAATTAGCAGCAGGATCTTAAAATAAAAAAGAGGAGATTTAGTATGAAGATGATTAGAGAGATTGCTCAAGAAATTTTTAACATTTCTGAAGAGAAGGAATCACGTTCAGGCGGCGAACATGAAATTAGCCTGGAATCGGTGATAGACAGAAGTAAGCAGGAAGATCAATGGCCAGTTGATATAAAAAATATCGCCCAATATATCGACCACACAAACCTAAAACCATATGCTACCAAGGAAGATATCATTCAACTTTGCAAAGAAGCCGAAAAATACAAATTTAAAACAGTTTGCGTAAGCCCAGTTTATGTGAAATTAGCTAAGCAGCATGTAAAAAAAGTGGGAGTTTGCTCTGTGGTTGGTTTTCCACATGGAGCAAATATGGCATCCATAAAAGCAGCTGAAGCAGAATTAGCTATTGAACATGGAGCTTCCGAGATCGATATGGTAATAAGTTTAGCCATGTTGATGTCGGGCGAATTCGATGCAGTTTATGAAGAGATAAAATTAGTAGCAGAAAAATGTCATAGTAAAAATGTAATATTAAAAGTTATCTTAGAAACTGCTATTCTAACAATGAGACAGAAGATAATTGCAGCCCTTATAGCCAAAAAAGCTGGAGCAGATTTTGTTAAAACTTCAACTGGTTTTGCAGCTGGAGGAGCTATTGCCCGCGATGTGGAACTATTGCGCCAAGTGGTTGGCCCCAAAATGGGTGTAAAAGCTTCTGGTGGTATCGATACTAAAGAAAAAGCAGAAACTATGTTGAAAGCTGGTGCCAATCGCATAGGTGCAAGTAAAAGTTTGGAATTGATAAAATAGAGAGTTTACCATGCAAGTAGTTTTGGCTGGATATAATGTCGATAGCAGCGTTTTTTCCCAAAATGCTAAGAAAGAGGTGATAACACCAGAGACTATATCAGCGGCTTACGCCAGAATAAGCCGCAGTAAAAAAACAGTTACAGAGCTGAGGCAGCAAGCATTGCTGGAAGTGGAAAAAGCACGGAAATCGAACGATAAGATAATATTTGAAATGGGACACAACTCCATTGCCGAACATGCTGTATTCAATTTAGATATTATCGGGGTTTCTCGCTTTCTGGTGGAATTTATCCAGCATTCCCGACTTGCATCTTTCACAGAAAAATCACAACGTTATGTAACCTTAGACGGTGATTTTTATCTACCTGCGGAAATTGCTGGCACTATGTTAGAAACAGAATTTCGAGAATTGATAACTCAACAAAATAACACCTATAAAAAGCTATATAAAAAAGCTTGTAATTATCTGGAAGATGTAGGCTTTGAGGGTAGTAAACGTGAATTGAAAGGGAAAGCAAAAGAAGATGCTAGGTATGTGCTTGCCCTTGCAACACAAACTCAACTGGGTATAACCATAAATGCCCGCAGTTTGGAAAAATTATTGTGTCGGCTGGATAGCTTACCGTGGCTGGAAGCAGCAGAATTAAAACAAAAGATCGAAAGAGAAATAAAAGGAATAGCTCCATCTTTAATAAAATACACCGAGGCAACTGAATATGAAAAAGAGCTAGAGCAACGAATACCTACAGTTTCAGTGAAGCACAATTTGCCGCAACTACAACTTTTGCACTACGACTATGATGGCGAGGATAGAATTTTAGCTGCATTATTATTCCAAAAAAATGGCGGCCTGATGAGCCAACATTTGAAAAGAGTAAAAGAATATAGCTCCCTGGAAAAAAATGAGATTTTTGGCAATATTCTTAAAAATATTCAGAGTTATCAATCTGTTCCCCGGGCTTTTGAGTTAGCTGATTTTACCTTTCAACTTTCGATCTCTTCTTGTTGTTTCGGACAACTAAAGCGCCATAGGATGAGTACAATAATTAAAAGTAATTACCAACCCCAAGCTGGTTATGTTATCCCCCCTCTTCTTAGGAAGATAAAAGCTGAAAAAGAGATACAGTTTTTAATGCAACGAGTTGAAAAAATGTTTTATAAATTGGAAGAGGAAAAAAAGGGTTTGGGAAGTTATATTTTAACCAATGCTCATCGGGTGAATGTAATCTTCCATGTTAACCTGCGTGAATTATATCATTTTTCCAGATTACGTTCCGATAAACACGCCCAATGGGAGATTCGCGAAATTTCTTTGCAGATAGACTCATTGTTACGTAATTTGTTTCCCAATGCAGCTCAGTTGTTAATGGGTAAAGATAGTTTCAATAGATGAAAAAAATAATTATAGTAGCTCTTACCAAAGATGGTAAAATGGGTTATCAAGGTCAGATGCCCTGGAATCTGCCAGAAGAATTGCAGCTTTTTAAGAAAATTACTACTGGCAACACTGTGATAATGGGTAGAAATACTTGGGAAACAATTGGGAAAGTATTGCCAAACAGAAAAAATATAGTGGTGACTTCATCCCAAATTGAAAATAGGAAAGTTATAGTTGCCTCCAACTTCCAAGAAGCATTAAAAATAGCTGATAAGTTTGGCAAAGATATTTTTTTTATTGGCGGGAAACAGATTTACCAACAAGCACTAAATTTTGCAGATGAAATTTTTATTTCTTGGATTAAAAAAGATTATCCAGCCGATCTCTATTTTCCCAAAATAGATTGGCATTGCTGGGAAAAATACTACGAGCATTATTATAATAGTTTTATTCATAGCCGTTACCACAGGAAATAATTCGATCTATAACATTTGATAAGTTGACAGAAAAATCTATGAAGGAAAATTTTTTAAACCATGAATAAAATAGTTAGTTTCTTTCTTAAAAAATTTATAGTTTCACCTCGGAAAGAGTGGTTGCAGGCTAATTCTCTCTTCATGGTTGTGGGCATAATTATCTCGGTGGCCACGCTAACCATTGCCTTGGCTATTTTTCAGGGCTACGAAACTGTGTTGAAAGAAACCATATTGAATGTTAATTCGCATATATACATTTTTAATAATAAATCGGATTATTTAAATTCTGAAGATATAGAACATTTACAAACTTTTCTGCAAAAACAACCGCAGGTGGCTGCTGTAGGCAGCATAGTTTTAAGTGAAGCTACAGCTGCCAACGGTAAGCGGTTGAAGGGCTGCCTAATTCGCGGGATAAACTGGCAGCAGCAAAATTTGCCCACTACCTACAAACAAGTTGTACAGCAAGGTACTTTTAAACTGCAAAAACCCGATGAAGTGGTTTTGGGGACTAAATTAGCCCAAAAACTCAACCTGAAAGTGGGTGAGAAGGTGAAATTGATTAGTCCCGCCAATGTAGAATTTTCGCCAATGGGCTTACAAACCAGTTCTAATAATTACCAAGTAGTTGGCCTCTACGATTCTGGAATGTATGAATACGATAGCCGCTATGTGTTTATGAATTTGACCGCAGCCCAGCAATTTAAAAAAATAGAGAACAAATTTTCGATGGTGGAGGTAAAGTTAGGCTCTGATTTTATTGATAAAGCTGACTATTATGCTTATTTGTGGCAAGAACAGTTAGGCTACGATTATCAGCTTAGTTCTTGGATAGATTTCAACGGTAATCTCTTTTCTCTTCTGAAATTAGAAAAATGGGTTTTGTTTATAATCTTAAGTTTTCTAGTGCTTATCGCTTCTTTCAATGTGGTAAGTTTTGTTAGCACTTCTATAATGGAGAAACGCCGGGAACAGGGTATTTTGAAGGCTTATGGCGCTACCAATGCTATTATTAGGAAGATATACTTGGGAAAAACTATGTTAATAGCTTTTATTACTGTGAATTTAGGACAAATTATTGGATTTTTGTTAGCCTGGTTTATAGGAACCCAGCAATTTTTTATGCTGAAAGGTGATGTATATTTTTTGGAAAAGATCAATATAAGTATAAATTTTTATAACTGGATGATAACTTTAGTTGTATCGCTATTGATAATTTTGGCAGCAGCGTGGATTCCAATAAAGAAATTAACCAGTTTACAGATAACTACAGCGATAAAATAGGGGTAAGAATGAGTATTTTACGAGCAGAGAATTTACGAAAGACATATCCGGAGACAGAAGGCAGACTGGAAGTTTTCCGAAATCTTGATTTTTCAGTGGAAAAAGGACAGATAGCAGTTATAACTGGCCAATCGGGCAGCGGCAAGAGTACTCTGCTACATCTTTTGGGGCTTCTAGATTCTGCTGATGAAGGTAGAATATTTTACAACGAACAAGAGGTAAATTTAAAGCAGAAAAATATTCATGAATTTCGCAATCGTACCATTGGTTTCGTATTTCAATTCCATTATTTATTGGAAGATTTCACAGCTGAAGAAAATATAGCTATGCCGATGTTTTTGCAAAATAAGGATTTGGGGAAAAGTTTACAACAGGCACGTGAGTTGTTGAAAAAATTAGATATCTATAATCGGCGTCAACATTATCCAAATCAGTTGAGTGGTGGAGAGCAGCAGCGAGTGGCAGTAGCCAGAGCGCTAATAAATTCTCCGCAGATAATTTTTGCCGATGAGCCTACAGGAAATTTGGATGAAGAACACAGCAAAGAGATCATAGAGTTGATTTCCAGTTTGAATAAAATTAAACACCAAACTTTTGTTATTGTTACTCACAACCAAGAGATTGCCCAAAAGATGCATGTTCATTACAATTTGAAAAATGGGAATTTGACAAAAATTAAATAGGGGAAAAGGTGAAAAAAAAGAAATGGTTACTAATAGTGGTAGGGTTACTACTGCTCATCAACCTAGCATTTTACGCAGTAACCAGAATTGTTGATATCGACGATTACATCGAGAGTAAACTTTCCCAATATCTGGAAAAATACTTAGATGCAGAGATCGAAGTAGGCAACTTCACCTTTAATGATCGGCAAATTACAATTTCCGATCTGCAAATTAAAGCACGCGAAAATAATTTTTCATTTGAAGCTAACCAGATTTTTATAAAATATAACCTATTGAAATTACTTTTCACCCGTATTGGAATTCAGCAAGCTATAAAATTAATCGATGTATATGAACCAAAGTTTGTTTATAATTGGCAGCAAAAATCTGATTCCGAAGAAAAAAATCAGAGGGAGGCTGTTTTTGAGCTTCCAAATTTAGGAAAATATTTCACAAAATTAGAATTACACGATGGAATAGCTCAAGTCAACTATACTTCTGAAAATCTCTCGCTTAGTAAAAGCTTGGGGAATATAAATTTAACAATAGATAATAGAAAAAATTCTCGCATCGATTTCCAAAACAAAAATAATAACGAAAAAATTGAGTTAGAGGCAGAAATAAATAACCAAAACCTAACAAAAATGAATTTGCAAATAGAGAACTTCAAGTTTGATAAATTACAGACCACCTGGGTAGAAAAAGCTGATTTTAAACTTGATGCTGAGTTACTCTTTACCAAGCAAATTTTTAATTTTACAGGTAAACTGCAAGATTTTTATCTAAAGCAAGCGGGTATTCCTTTTTCAGCCCAAGCAATAAATTTCAGGGGCGATAAACAAACTATAACCGGTGAAATTGAACAGGCACAACTACAAACAAACCCAGTTTCGGGTAGTTTTACTATAAATAGTCTTCTCGATGACCCTCATATTGATGCCAACTTCATGGGGAATGTAGATTTGGCTAGTTTTTTCCCTGAATTACAAGGCGAAATAAATACAGAATTACAGGCAATTGGTAAGTTAGTAGATCCACATATTTATCTGCAATCTAATTCCAGAGAGATTGTTTACCAGAAGCAAAAGGTAAATGCTGTAGAGTTCAAAGCAGAGTTTTTTCAAGATAGAGCTGATATAAATTTGAATTCAGCGATTTGGCAAGGAAATGAATTTACTGGTAACGGTACTTATAAGTTGAACAAAGGTCTGAACTTTAATTTGGAATGTGACAGCTTGCAATACGCTATTGCAAGTGGAAAATTGCAAGGCAATTTCTTTGCTTCTCTTGAATATAAAAACCAACCTCGAATAACCTTTGCCTTAGAGAATTCTACCCTGAAATGGCAAGATTACCAACTATCAAAAGTGAATGTCAGCGGAAGTTTCCAAGATAATAAAATATGGCTAAATATGGCTCGCCAACGGCGCGATATTGTCTTAAACGGTCAGGCAGATCTGCAAAAAAAACAATTGTCTTTAAACTTAGGGGTAAAGCGGTTTAATCCCAATTTAATGGTAGGTAAGGTAGATTGGCCAGTGGTAAGTGGTAATGTGAATATTGCAGCCGATTCTTCCCAAATAAAATTGAATTCGAGTGTAAATTTAACAGATCAGGGATTCGGTAGTTTCGATGGCAATATTTTGCTAACGATGCAGCATGAATTCGATAAAGATAGCACTAAAATAGAGCTGAAAACCAATCGGTTGAGCTATAACTATGAGCCTTTAGACGTAGAGATAACTATACAAGGAAATAGCGATAGCTTACACACCCAAAGATTTTCCATAAACAATGAGATTGGTGTAGATGCATATTTTAAGCGGAATGATTCACTACAGTATTACGTGCAAGTTGCTGCTGAGAAAATAGACATTACAGATTATCTGAGATATTTTATGAAATCCTACCAATTAAGAGATTTTAGCGGCACCAGTGATTTCCAACTTACTGTTTCTAACCAGGATACTACTAGGGTAACTGGGACGATAGCAGCTAAAAATCTTTCCTATAGTAATATAGCGCCATTAGAATTTTTATGTAAGTTCAATGGAGATTTTAACCAGGTAGATTTCGAAAAATTTCAGTTGCAACAACCACAGAAAGAACCTTTGCAATTGCAGGCTCATTTAAAATTTTCCCCTTTGCAATATCAGATTTCTGGCGATTTCCAACAGTTAAAAATACAAGATTATTGGAAGGAAGGGAATATGAAAGGGGCTTTTAATGGCAGATTTAATTTGCAAAAGACAACTGATAACGACTGCTTATCTGTTCAGCTAAGCAGTATCGATTTCCAGGTAGGTTCCACAAAGCTCGATAGCCTCTATCTAGATGTCGTGCAGCAAGATAGCTTGCTGGTGATTAACAATTTATTAGCAAAAAACAAGAAAGAGATCGATTTTAGAGCTGCTGGTAGTGTAGGATACAATTTTCTTAGAAGTACTATTTACCCAGATTCTAGTAAATTAGTATTAGAATATAAGGGAGATTTACTGCGATTTCTTTCCAAACAAATAAAATTGATTTCATATGGTAGGTCAAAAGCAGATTTCCGATTTGTTTTTAGCACCAATGAAGATGGAATTTTGTTGGAAGATGGTTTTCTGAAATTGGAAGATGGGAATATGCGCATCCAAAACCAAATAGAACAATTGGAACATGTGCAAATTGATCTGTTATTCAATGAAAATGAAATGCAGATAAAAAAATGGCAACTATTTATGGGCTCTGGTTGGCTTTACATTAGCAATCAGATAGCAGCAGAGCGTAATTTTGAAATAGCAAACATCAATTTGGGTCAGTTATTGCTAAAAACCTCTCCGGAGGGTGTGCTGGTTCATATTCCTGACTATATGCCGAACAACTCTGTGGCAAATGTAGTAGTGAAAGGGCGTAATTCAGCCGAATTTATAGTCAAAGGTCCTTTCTACGATATTCAGCTGCAGGGCGATATCTATTTTAGTAATGGTAGAGCTATTTATCCACCAAATTCCGAAAATTTGCTAAAGATGTTTACCCAGGTTACAGATATTAAGTGGCCCAGCAGAAAGCCTCAACCCAAGGCCAAAGAGGCTGATGAAGCCAAAGAACTGCCGTTTGAGCTCGATTTAATGATGCATTTTACCGATAATGTTCGTTATGTTACTTATCCCCTAGATCTTAAGGTTAACCCAGAGAGTTACTTGCATCTTCTCTATGAAGATGGAAAATTTCAAGTACCGGAAGCGCATTTTATTTCTGAGCAAGGAAGTGTAGATATATTGGGAACCACCATGGAAGCCGATTTTGCCCAAGTGCTTATCAGTCCCTACCAAAAGGGAGTGAAAATTTCTGGTAGCTTTTATAAAAAAGTGGCAGATGGCACTATGATAACCTTGGATGTTTTTAACGAAAGTAGCGATGGAGTGTACTCTATTAACAAACTGCAGTACGAGTTTTCTAGTGATAATACCAATGATAAAACTTTGACCAGTATCTTGGCTCGCTTGCGTTATGGACGTGGCATTGATGAGCTTTCCGATACGCAAAGAAGAGTGTTGCTACAGGACGAAGTAGTTCAAATCGCTGGTTTAGGAGTTAGCAATGCTATCATCGATCCTCTAATTTCGCCAATAGAAAATAAGATAAGGCAGTGGTTACGGCTAGACTATTTTTACTTACAAACCGATGTAATTCAAAATATTTTTCAACGCTATTCTTCACCTAATGTAAGTGAAGAAGCCTATGTGGTAGAAGCAAAGCCTAGTAGTATTACTCGCTCCGGTTATGAGATGTTTATGGACAATTTCAGTGTCGGTTTGGGGAAATATATTAGTGATGATATTTTTCTGGATTATCAGGCGCAGTTCCAAAAGCCAGAAGGATTAGCTGTTACCTCCAAAATGGGAATCTATCACCATTTCACTTTAAGATACGATTTGCCCTATAAATTTAAATTAGCTTATAAATACAATATTTTGCCATTTGATGATGAAAACACACACGAAATTCAGCTACAGCGTTCCTTCCGTTTCTGGTAGATCAGATTAGCCAAATAGGGTTACAAAAAACCCGACCACCCTTTTGGGTTTTTCCGCTAAAGCGCAGATAGGAACTAGCAGGTAGATATACGCTAGCACCATTTATTTGCTTTTTTAATCTTGTTTCTCGCTGTTGGTATCCCTGCCAAATATCAATTTGAGTAAAATCTCCAAATTCTTCCGTAGTAGCAAGTTCCCAATTGATTTTGTAGTTTCCTGCTGCTATAGTTTGGCCAATATGATAGCTTCCTGTTGCATCTTCTAGCCAGAAATTCATAAAGGGACCATTTGAGACTATAATCTGCTTGTTTTTCAAACCCTCGATGGGGGTATTTTCCTTATATTTAAAAACGGTATGCCAGTTTCCAAAAATTTGGTTACGATTACTGAATAATTTTAAAAAAGGTTTTTCTATTTGCCGCATCAAATTAAAATTTCCATGAGCATCATTACCAGCTAGTAGAAAGAATTTGTGACCTGCTAAAAGTAGTTCTTTCCAATATTCAATACTGCTGTCAATGTGGTTATCATCGTTTATTATTTGTAAAAATTGGATATTATTTTCTAAGAAGTCGTCTGTTTGCCAGTTGCTGCGCCGCAGAGAAATCTTTTGGATTAGAGGTACCCTTTCATTGGGATGGGCAGCTATATAAAGCGCTGCTGGTTCTTTGGTTATATTGGAAATATTCATTGTGGGTTTATTATGAAACCATTTTTCAGCGCTATCACCAAAACCTTGCAGAAATTTCTGATTATTAATTATAAGCAGGTGTACATTTCTGTGTTTAAAATTACCCACAGAGAGCTCTTCACCTGCTAAAATGCGACAGTCAGGTGAATCGTGTTGAGAAACTTGAGACTGCATATCTTTCCATTTGCTAAGGTGGGGATCGAACTGCAAATAATTGTCTGGCTTATCATCTAGATCGTAGGAGTGGTCGGTAACGAAGAACCAATCTAGTCCCATAGCTTTAGCCATAACAGTGGTTGAGCCGAGATCAGCGCCAAACTCTACCTGATCGTTGGTGTAATTACTGTGATAATGGGGCTCACCAGCGTACCATCCCGTAGGATAGGGTAGTTTATCTGTGATATGAAATTGAAAGGGAACGGGAGTGAGTCCTTGGTAGTTATCGTTTATAAATAGATAGGTCTTATTCTTTTTTGTCACCTTAATTTCTGCGATAAGTTGGTATTTCCCAGGTGATAGGTGGGAGATATCTAAATCGATTATCACAGAAAAATAGGGAGTTTCGATTTTTCGATTAAAAATCTCTTTATAAGAGTTGTATCCTAATATTTTTATTTCAATTTCCAGTAATTTAATGGGGAATTTATCGGCATCTTTGATAATAAGCAGCAGAGGCAGAGTGTTGCTTCTATTTGTGCAAACTCTTTTAGGAATATCAAAAATTATCTCGGGGAATTTAGTAAAATATTTGGGGAAAAGATATTTAAGGTGATAGTGAGTTTCAGCATATGAGGCTATAAATGGTATGAACATATAAATAAAAGCCTTAAATTCCGCAGAATTCAAGGCTTCTTATAAAAAAATGGATTATGGTAGCCAGTTGGCATCTAAAATAGCTTGCGAGATTTTATCTTTTCCTATGTTCCAAGGTCCATTGGGCAGATAATAATAAATCTCAGCGCCTTCAGTGCCAAAGTTCTCGTTTGTAGTAGCCACCACGGTGCTATCTGTTAAAGAGTAGTCAAACAAAAATTCGTTACCAGTTTTTTCCAATTCATCTTTGACGTTCAGCATACTGATATCGAAAGCATAATAGCCATTTTCAGGATTGTTTTTGAATTCTACATTGGCGCGGGCAATTATTTGGATATTTTTTATCGCTTCTTTGATCTTTTTATGGTTGATAGTATCTTGACGCAAGGGCAGATACAAAGTAGCAACAATGCCAACTAACATAATTATCATTAATAACTCAATTAAAGAAAATTTACTTCTTCTCTCTATAGCCATTTTTTCCTCCATATATCTTCATAGCAAATAATCTGAACTAAACTTCTAATGTCAAATTTTTTCATAAAATATCCTATAATTTTTTTCAGATATTCTCCTGCGTAGCTGCAAAAAAATTAAAAAACTTTACAACATTGTTGTCTATTTTTTGTTTGTATAATGCTAAAAGGGAAAAGCAAATTTAAAGGATTAAGTATGAAAAAAGGTATTGGAATAATTATATTGGTTTTGATATTTTCCTGGCTTGTTGCTGAGCAGATAGATTTGAACGAGGCAACATTGGAAGAGATTAAAAAACTTCCGATTACCGAAAAACAAGCGGAAGATATCTACAACTACAGGTTTTATATCGATTATTTCAGCAGTATTTACGATCTCCGAGAAATTCCTTCCCTAGACCAGAGAACTTTACTAAAATTAAAGCCACTGGTAAAAATATCTCATTATGAACCAGATGATGAAGCAGCACAGAGAAGGGAAGAGATTTACTATTTGATAGAACGTTTGGGTAGTAACGAGGGCTTGCAGGAAGGAATAAGTGATGTTTGGGAAGATTATCTTATTACCCCGCGTAATTTAAATTATTTGAATTTTGAAGAAATCAGAAATATGCCCAATGTATCGCCTATAGATGCAGCTGCGATTTTAAAAAGATTAGCTTTGAACGATACTATTGCCGACTATCGTGATCTACGCAACACTACCGGAATTTCCTATTATGGAGCTTCCAACCTGCGCCATTATGTTTACTACAAAGAAAAACCACACGAAAAAAGACTATACATTGATTATCAATTGAAATATAATGATACACCTTATCGCGAAGAACCAGAAGAGATGTATAAAACAACTGAGTTGGAAGTAGAAGTAGATTCCACAACTTCCTATATTACAAATCTGTGGCAAAAATACCATATGGAAGAAACTGAGCCAGAGGTCATGAACAAAATTAGAGCTCGTTATGGCAACCAGTGGAAAGCTGGAGTCGTGTATAGCAATAAAAAGGGCGGAACCAATTTACTAGAAGCCGACATGGATACATTTAAACGAAATGGTAAATATTTTTTAGGATACCAGAAAAGATTTAATGGGAATAATTCCTTAAAAGTTTTTGCTGGAAATTACCGCGTTACTTTTGGCGAAGGTCTGGTGATGGAAAATACTGATTTTTACAGTTCACGTAAAACGGGATTTGGCTTTAGCAAAACCATTAAAGGTGTTATAGGTGATCTTTCCAGAACTAAAGAGTATGCTTTGCACGGTGCTGCCGCAGAATGGCGTTCACCCAAGTTCAATGCTGCGATGTTTATCTCTTCCGATTATAAAGATGCGGTTGTGTACGACAGCAACGGCGATGGACTTTTTACCGATGATGATAACATGCTGGCCTACTTAACCCAAACCCGTAGTTTCGATTCCGATATTTTTGAAGAATCAAACTATACGATGGCACCAGAAGAAGATGCTTTCCAGGAAAACATTATAGGTGGTCATCTGGCTTATTCGCCTATCATAGGAAGTTCTATTGGGGTTAGCGCTTATGAAGCTACTTACGATAGAGATTTTGTGGTTTATGGTCCCGATAGCTTGCGCTATTTGCTTATGCCAGACCCGGCTGATGCGGAAGGCAAGTATAAGATGATGGACAGCGAAATAGCTGCGCTTTATTCCACTAAAACAGATACCTACGATCGTAATTATCGCCGTGTTTATGGTTTCGATTGGCGCACAGTGCTGAATAATACTTCTATTCAAGGTGAATATGCCGAATTGGAAGTAGATGGCAATATGTGGAAATTGGGTGATGACCCCAAAGCGCTGGTGTTAAGTTCTTACACCCAATTCGATAATCTTTATCTACTCTCGTTATATAGAAACTACGATCTTAATTTCGATAATCCCTATTCCCGTGGTTTTTCTGAGCATCAAAAATTCGAGGATACAGCTTTTGATAAATACGGACATACCCTGGCTAATCCGCTGATGCGGGATTTGTATATCAATTCCGCCCAAGCACAAGCAGAGGAAGGCGTATATTTTGAAACACGCTATCAATTCAATAGAATGCTTACCTTGAATAGAACTTATGTGGATATATGGGAACGCAAAGCTGATGGAAGAAAAAGTGTTCGTTTCCAGGGCGAATTGGATTTTCGTCCTATATACGATCTTAGTTTTAGATTGAAATACAAACACCAGACAAATCGGTATGATGACGACGCCGATCGTGGTGTTTCTAAAACAAATGAAACTACTGGTAAAATAAGGGCTTATCTTTCCAATTTTGACCTTTTGGAATTAGAATATCGCTATCTGAATGTTTGGCAACCACCTTATACCTACCTTACTAACGATCCAGAGCCTGGTGGTGATACTATAGCTCAAGGTAGTATGCTTTCTCATGCGGATTATATCTGCGTTGACTATACGCATCATTTTAACGATAATCTGAAAGTGCAAGGTTCATTCATCTATTGGGATGGCAATGGTGTAAGTCATTGGGATTGGGAAGATGTTGAGATAGATTTTATGGGTGAGGGTGGTACTAAATTATGGTTTTCCCTTCACGATAAGATCTCGAACAATTTATATTTAACCTTAAAATACAAAACTAAACGATATAAAACCCAAGAAGTCGAATGGCGGGCCTGGTGGAACGAGCTCCCGGAATCGGGCGAATATTATTTTAAAACAGTTGATAAAACTGAAAATGCGATTAGATTACAATTAGATTGGAAATTTTAATTGGAGGATTGATGAAACGTTATATAATTTTAACCCTATTGGTAATTAGTGTAAATTTATTTTCCTACTCCATTTTGGAAGAATTTAGCGGTAATTATGTGGGCAATATGGATGCGCGTATCACTGCTATGGGTGGAGCTGGAACTGCTGGCGGAAACAGACTGTTCGACAGTTTTCTGAATCCGGCAAACCTAACAGAGATGAATTCCAAATTTGGTTTTCAAACCAGCTTAAAAGTACTAAAAAATACCGAAGATCGCAATCTTCCTATGTACGATTTCTTCTCGGGTTATGTACAAGATGCAGTTTATGTTTCCAATGTTGATTACTATGCCGATTTAGCTGCAGCAGCGTATTATAAACAAAAATTTACCGATTTTAATGTGGTATTTGGCTTACACTATAAACCATTTATGAATTTTGATGCAGACTATGAGGAAGAAGTCCGCAACGATGAAAATTCCGATAACGATAATTATCCTCCTATTATTGCTAAAAACTATATAGAATCTGAAGGCCAGATAAGCAACATTGGTCTTACCGCAGCTGTGAAATACAGAGATATAGCAGCTTTTGGGTTTGAAGTTATGCACTTGTACGGAGATGCAAATTGGAATAAAGATATTGTATGGACAGAAGCTGCGCGAGAACTTACAAGTGAGCAATTAGATGATTTTCATAGTAAATTAGAAAGAGATTTCTCGGCTAATACAGTTAAAGTTGGTGTGAGGGGAAATATTACCAAAAGAATAGGTTTAGGAATTAGCTATCTACCTAAAATTGAATTTGATGTAGATAAATTAGAGTATCAGATTGATGGAACAGCAGCTCCAGATAGCGTTTTTCGTGATTATATTTCACCTGCTCGTTTGCGTGCAGGAGTTTCCTATGAACCGCGTAACATAATGCGTACATTTTTTAATGTAGATGTGGAAATGGTAAATTGGTCAGATGTGAATTCACTTTACGATGACGAGTTGAATTATTACGTAGGAGTAGAGCATATCTATAAACATACCATTCCGTTAAGATTTGGTTTCAGCTACCAAACTTATTATCAGCATATAGATGATTCCGGTGTTCATTATGCCAACGAGGTCACTATGCCTGCATTTACAGCTGGAACCGGTTTTAGGGTAATGGATAAATTTACTGTGGATCTGGGAGCTAAATTGGGTCGGCGCGAATATGATGCACTTGACTTATTTATGGATAGTTACTATGATCATTATGGGCTGTGGCAAGATATACAACCAGCAGATAGAGGCTGGGAACGCCCCGATAGCGTAGAAGAAACTTTTTTAGAGGTAAAAGCTTCAGTAAGTTATAACTGGTAGGTTAATTATGAAAAAAAATATAATAATACTTCTGTTAATAGCAGCATTTTTCAGCATAACAGCAAAAGAGTTGAAACTCGATTTAATATTTACTAACGATATTCACGGTGGCATAGACCGCTATCCAGCAACTTTCATCAACCCCGATTTCCCACCTATGTTAGGAGGTGGAGGAATTGCTGCAGCGTACATAAACCAGGTACGAGAAAAGAGCGAACCTGGAAAGAGAGACCTTATTTTAGTTGATGTAGGTGATTTCTTTCAGGGTCATCCAATAGGCACCATGAGTGATGGCGAAGCTGTAATAAAATATATGAATATGGTTGATTACGATTTGATGGTGTTGGGAAACCACGAATACGATGTGAGTGAAGAACGACTACAAGAAGTACTTAGTCAAGCGGAATTTCCCATATTGGCTTGCAATATTGTGAGGAAGGGAACAGATGAGCTGGTAGATTATGTGGAACCTTATATTATCATGAAAAAAATGGGAGTTAAAATTGGTATTATAGGGCTCAGCACAACCGATACAGCAAAGATGAGCTTCCCAGAAAATATTAAGAACGTAGAATTTCTAAATGCTAAAAAGAGCTTAGAAAAGTGGATTCCAATAGTAAAAGCTAAAGGAGTGGACTTGCTATTTGTAGCTGGGCATATGGGACTTCCTTATGATGGACAAGATGCTTATGACAGGATGTATAAAAATAACGATGATAGTGAGCAAGAGCGCAATTGGGGTTACAATGCTATGGAATTGGCTCACGAGGTAGAGGGTATAGATGTATTCTTTGCTGGCCATATTCATGTAGGATACGCACAGCCCTGGGAAGATCCGGTTACCCATACTTTGGTTTTGCAGGGTTATGCCTATGGGAGCAATGTGGGGCACATAACTTTGAATATAGATGAGGAAACCAAGTCTATTAGCGGATACGAGCTTCCTACTTATGATGATGGCAGCTTGATAACAGTTTTCGAAGATGAATTTATAGCTGTTCCCGAGATAGCCGATACATTAGAATATTATCAGAAATTGGCAGAAAAAGGGATGGATGAAGTTATTGGAGTAGCAGAAGACCAAATATCTTCTCGAGATGTAGATGCACAAAGCGAGATAGGTAACCTAGTGTGCCAGGCTATGATCTATGCTACAGATGCCGATTTTGCTTTCCTAAACTTGGGTGGGGTACGCTCTGATATTCAAAAAGGACCCATTACCTATCGCGATGTTTTCAATGTAATGCCATTTGATAATCAGGTAATTACTTTTGAAGCCAGTGGAGAATTCTTGAAGCGGATAATAGAGATGAGAGTTTCTGGTGCACATCATGGACTAAGAATAGCTGGTGGTAAAGTGGTATATAGCCGCGAGCGCGAAGATTATGATAGAATAACAAAATTGGAAATAGGGGGTGAACCCTGGCGAGCAGATAAAACTTACACTGTAGCTACAACAAATTTTTTAATGCAAGGTAATGCAGGTTTAACGATGCTCACCAAAGTTCCCGAAAAAGATATCACCCGTTATGAAAAAGATTTGCGAGATGCAATAGTAGATTATATTCGCAAGCACTCACCTATTAATATAAAAATAGACGACAGATGGATTAGAGATGATAACTCAGAGAAAACCAAAGAGTTACAAAAAGAGTTAAGGAAATTAAATTCTAAATAATTATTGACGAGTTTAGTATATCTTCCTACTTTGTCATCGAATACACAGCAGCAATTAACCAATAGTTCCTATTTTAAAACATCGTAAATGTTTTAGGAATACCTTTGAAAAATTGAACTAAGGAGTGTTATGCTTAACAAAATAGGCAGATTAGATTCTGAAGCTACAAAAGAGATCGACAATATTCTGCATGAGGTTTTCGAACTTTTGGATGAAGATAAAAAAGAAAAAGCCCTAAAGAAACTGTACAACCTTTCCAAAACACCTAACTATTTTATTCGCGAATATGTTGGCAAAAAACTTTTGGATTATGAAGACCAACGTAAGATGTTTCCTATAACCAAAAAAATGCTGAAGCATAAAATGTATGGAATAAGAGCTACGGCACTTTTCTATATGTACAATCGGTATATGCAAGAGCCGGAAAAAATGTTGGAAATCTTGGGAGAGACTTTTGAAGATATCCCGTGGGAAGCTGAAAGTATAATCAATGAGATGTGGAAAAAATATCCAGAATTGATGAAGCAACGGATGAAGGAATGGGTAAAATCGGATAATGAAAAGAAACGTGCAATCTCTTTCCATGGCATGGAAAATATCGCTAAATCCGATCCTAACTATATTATGGAGTTTATTTCTGATGCTATTGATGATGAAACTATCGAGGTTCAGAAAAAAATTACTCATATTCTAACTCAGGTAGCACGTTCCAATCCTATTATAGTGTATCCCTATATCCGAGAATGGTTAGCAAAAGCGGATGATAAGAGAATAAAAACGATTTGGGTTTCAATGAAAAAGTTGGCTAATATTGTGAATCAGCGGAGTAAACGCGATAAAGAGCATGATTTTGTTTTACTAACCGATCAAACTATTCGCGATTGGAAAAATGACGAGAACAAAAATGTTTCGCATATGGGGCGCAAACTTTTTCGTATTATAGGGAAGTAGGATGAAAAAGAACTTGTGGCTAAAAGTACTCGTATTAGTGATTGCTATTTTTTTATGGGTACAGCAGGTTTTGCTAAGAACACAAACCGAAGAGATTCAGGTACCAGTTTTTTTACAGAATATTCCTTCTAACCTAGTACAGGTAAATAGCGAACTTGCCAAAATTCCCGTTACTATTAGCGGGCGAGGTTTAGAAATACTGCAGCTACATTTTTCCGAATATTCTTTTCAAATTGATGCTTCTAATTTTAAAGATGGAGAAAATTTGGTAGAAATATCGGAACAACAACTAAAAATACCTCCCCAAAGAGCGATTTCTGTAAAGAGTATTAATCTTGATTCCAAATTAACTATCGAAATGGACAAAATTATCACAGCTAGGAAAAAAATAGAGTTTCAATTTCAGAGTAGTAAAGATGAAGAGTATTTCATCAAGAATAAATTAACTGCTGCTAATAAAGAGGTGAAGGTTAGTGGACCTTCAGAAGTTTTGAAAAATATAAGTTCAGTGCTAACTGAAAAGATTTCCAAAAATATGGTGGAAAATGGTAAACTCAATGTAAATTTGCAAAAACCAGATCCGCGAGTTGAGTTAGAGACAACTCAGCTATCTTTGAATGTGAAACAAACTAAAATAGTTACTAAAACGATCTCGTTAATTCCCATAGAATTTCCTTATGATATACAGGCAACCATAATTCCACAGAAGGTCTCGGCAATGCTAAGTGGTCCAGAAGAAATATTAGATAGCCTAAATAATCGTAATGTAGTAGCAAAATTAAAAAAAGAAGAAGTTCTGAATAATCGGTATGTGGATGTATATTTCGAGTTACCAACTGGCGTGAAATTATTGGATTATACTCCTCAATCTATTCAAGTTACTAAGGAAAATGAATAAAATTCTGGCTTTTGAAACCTCCTGCGATGATACTTCGGTCGCCATTATCGATAATAATTACCATGTGCAGGTGAATTTAATTTCTTCCCAGGTGAAACATGAAGATTTTGGCGGAGTAGTTCCTGAACTGGCCAGTCGTTTACATTTAAAAAATATTATGCAACTTACCACTGCTGCTCTGGAAAAAGCACAGTTGAATTTCGACAATATTGATGCGATAGCGGTTTCTGTTAATCCTGGGCTTATCGGTTCACTTCTGGTTGGTGTTTCCTTTGCCAAAGCTTTAGCTTACAGCTTAAATAAACCACTGATTGCTGTTAACCACATGTTAGGTCATATCTATGCTAACAAAATAGAGAATCCGGACATACAGGCGCCTTATTTAGCTCTGGTGATCTCTGGTGGCCATACAGAATTGGTATATTTTGCCAGTAACGATAGTTTTGAAATTATAGGAAGAACTCGCGATGATGCAGCTGGAGAAGCTTTCGACAAAGTGGCAAAATTGCTTGGGCTGGGTTATCCGGGTGGGCCTATCGTAGATAAGATTGCTAAAGAAGGCAATCCTAAATTTGCCGATTTTCCAAGAGCATTGAATCGGAAAGACAATTACGACTTTAGTTTTAGCGGGTTTAAAACAGCCGTGAGGAACTATTTGGAAAAGCACTCATCACAGTTCATCCAAGAGCATTTAGCAGATATCACAGCTTCGGTACAACAGGCTATCGTGGATAGTTTGGTGAAAAAAACAAT
Organism: Candidatus Cloacimonadota bacterium; assembly: GCA_030445745.1. Taxonomy (GTDB): domain Bacteria; phylum Cloacimonadota; class Cloacimonadia; order Cloacimonadales; family TCS61; genus JASUTE01. The sequence continues at coordinate 14,961 of JASUTE010000010.1, read as the reverse complement.
CAACTATGCTCGTAAGACTAAAATAAAGAAGATAATAGTAGCAGGTGGAGTTTCAGCTAACAGTTTGCTTAGGCAGCAGATTGCAGATCAGGCAAAAAAAATTGGGGCAAAAGTGTATTTCCCGGCAATGCAATATTGTATGGATAATGCTGCTATGATAGGTGCTGCCGCTATAGAAAAATATCAGAATAAAGATTTTGCTGACCTCACTCTGAACGCCTTTTCTACAAAAGGTATTCGCTTTTTATAACAAAATCAACTTGACCAAATTATTCCCACAAATTCTGTAAATTCAAGCTGGGATAGCTCAGATGGCTAGAGCAACTGATTCGTAATCAGTAGGTCGGGGGTTCGAGTCCCCCTTCCAGCACCATTGGTTTCATCAGCATTTCACTCTTATAACTAACTGCAAATAAAGGATATAGCCTAGAGCCTGCTTTTTACATTTATTGATATTTACTAAGATTTATTTTGATTAAAAGTCATTGATTTTGGCGAATTTTGTTGCATATTTGTTGCATAATTGTTGCATAATTATAATATTGTCGCTGGAGGTGTATTATGAAAGAAAAAATTCCGAGTATTCTAAAGCAGCTTAAGAATCAAAATAATGGATATCAAATTAAGATTAGATATAGAAAGAACCCGAGCGGACTTTATCGGTTGTACCTTGACTATTGGAATGGGCAAAGAAGAGAAACAGAAAACTTAAAGCTTTATATTTCGGCAAAAAGTAAAGATCTTACAACTAACAAAAATGTCTTGAAATTAGCACTTTCAATAAGGAATAAGAAAGAAATACAACTTATGGAGGGCAATACTGGGATTCGGCTATCTCCAGCAACAGGAAAAGAAATCAATTTTATTGAATTTTTTAAAAATTTTGCTAGCACAAAAATTGATCGAAATTATAGAATCTCATATGACCACTTTCTGAACCTTATCTTTAGAATAAAATATTTGACTTATTTTAGGGGATTATTTAATTAGAATAAAGATTAAATCTAAATCATTATTTTGTGAAATTAGTTTGATCATTAGGTAGGAAAGTATTTATTAATTTCACAGATTAATTATTGTTAAGCTTAATTAGGGGGAGTGTATTCAATGAAAAATGAATTCTTATCCTTTTTGGGATCGCAAGATCTCAAAGCAATACTCAATAGGGATTGTTCTGCCAATAAAAAAGGACCATTGTTTTTTATACTCAGCAATCTTATAAAGAATAATGATATAGACTCAGCATATATTGTAAATGATTTTGATGAAATTAAAAATGAAGACATTGAAGAATTTATTCATGAAGAATTTCCAGAATTAGAGATCAACGTATTTAATGCACATTCCTTGGTTAAAGACTACAATCCTACAAATTATTCCAAAATTCATGAAATTATTAAAACCATAATACCTGAAAATTATCATGATATAAAGTGGCATATAAACCTGACATCTGGGACGCCAGTTATCACTAGTATGCTTTTACTATATGCCAAAACACATTTGTCTGCAAAATATTATCAAACATTTTATGATAGTAAAAATAATACTGAGGTATTTGAAGAGAAAAGAATTCCATTCAACATTACCATAAGTCGTATTAATCGGATGATTGAAGAAAGTGTTTCAGAAAATGATTATAGTAAAGATATAGTAGGGAAATCGGAGAAATTACAGAAAGCTATAAAAAAGGCTAGAAGAGCAGCTATTTTTGATGTATCATGTTTAATTCTGGGGGAGACTGGTACTGGGAAAGAACTAATAGCAAAAGAAATTCATAAATACAGTCCTAGAAAAGACAAACCATTTTTTGCTTTTAATTGTTCTGTTTTTTCAGAAGAACTCGTAAGAAGTGAATTATTTGGTCATACAAAGGGGGCTTTTACAGGAGCAACAAAAGATAAAAAGGGTATAATAGATAGATGTAACCAAGGAATATTATTTTTAGATGAAATTGGTGATTTATCACTTAGAGTTCAATCACAACTACTAAGGTTTCTTCAAGAAGGAAAATATTTACCTATTGGTAAAGAAAAGGAACAGTTTGCTGATGTTAAGATAATTGCTGCTACCCATAAAAACTTGTTAAATTTGATACAAGAAGGTAAGTTTCGAGAAGATCTTTTTTATAGATTAGCGATTGAAATTATAGAATTGCCACCTTTAAGAGAGAGAAAGGAAGATATTTCTTTATTAACAAAATATTTTATAGATAAATATAATCAGAGGTATTCATCTGAACATTTTTTTGAATTTGAATATGTTAAGAGAAAAATTGATAGAGCTACTATAGAGGAATTAGAAAAATATGAATGGCAAGGTAACATCAGGGAATTGCAACACACTTTAAATCGCGCTATTATTTGGTCTGATGATTCTTATATTTCACCCGAAACAATTCGTGAATGTAAAATTCTAAATGGAAATACTTATAAAAAAGACCCATTACCCCATTTACCTATAAAGTTGAAATCATATCTTTCAGATTTGGAAAAGAAAATTATTGAGAAAGCATTAAGGCAAACAAACTATAATCAAAGAAAAGCGGCAGAATTGTTATCGATAGATAAAACGACTTTGAATAAAAAAATAAAGAAATAGGAGGCTTTATGGATACAAACAATGAGATAATTTACCTGAAAATCAAAACACAAAAAGTACAATCGTTTATTTTTAAAGTTCCTAAACTGAAAGCTATGTTGGGAGCTAATTCACTTTTAGGTGAATTTTTTGCAGTTGATTTGCCTGGACTGCGAAAAAATTATCCAATTCCTCAAATTTGGACTGATTATTTAGCAGCAAAAGATGAAACTTATCCATCTTGGGGAACAGATAATATTAATGAAAATTTCAAAAAAGGTGTTATTTGTTCAGCTGGTGGTCATTTTGAAACATTCTTCGAGACAGAAACAGATGCTCAAAAATTCTTAACGGAAGTAAAACAAAAAGCACAAGAAATAATTCCCGGGGTAAGATTTTCTTTTTTCTTAAAAGAATATGAAACACTACCGGAAAAATTTAAAGATTTTGATGATAAAACTAAAGGAAAAGTTATAGAATTACCAAAAAACTCTTCCCAAATTCTTATCGATAATCCATATTTTTATCCTTCTTCAGAAGATGGTGAGAATCCTCAATTAGTCAAAGGACATAAAGGCGAAAAAGACAGTAGCGTTACTTTAAAAATCAAAGAAAAGGGAGTTGAATTTTATGAAAGTGAAACAAATGATTATCTCTGTGCTTTTCTGAAAAAAATTACTGGAAAAGAGAAATACAAAAATTCTTTTCCTGAAGATCTGAATGAATTAGCTGACATCTCCTTAATTCCCCAAAATAACAAAATTGCCATCATTACCATCGATGGAAATGCAATGGGTAACCGTTTCAGAGATGAAAGAGATAAAGCAAAAGAAATGAAAACGATTGATGCAATGATTTCCTTTGAAAAGTTTTGGTTTGAACAAAGAGATACGTTTAGGAATGCCTTAGAAGAAGCAATTAAAACAATTGCAAAAAAATATGAAGAGGACAAAGAAAGCACCAAAAATTTCAAATTTTATAATTACAATGGCAAAAATAAACTCCCTTATCAAATCTTGATGCTTGGTGGTGATGATCTTCTTTTACTCACTGTACCTGAAATTGCATTTGATTTAGTAAAAAATTTCGGTCATCAATTAGAAGAAATCTCAAAGGATAAAGATAAGAAACTAACTGTTTCTGCCGGTATCGCCTTCGTTAAATATTCTTTCCCATTTTCACAAGCACATGAATTAGCAGAATCACTCCTTTCTTCTGCAAAAGTAAAAAGCCGTATTTGGAAAACAGCTAAAAATGAAAAAGGTGAAGAATATCGAAAAGCTGAATACAGAAATGCTCTCGATTGGCATATTCACTTTCCCACCGGAACCGAAGAAATCGATGAGATTCGTAAACAAAACTATATGCTTCAATACAACGATAAAACTGAAATCCTAACTCGCAGACCTTGCACAATGGAAGAAGCCTATAAGGTTTGGCAAGAATCAAAGGATCTTTATGATAATATTCCAAAAAAAGAAGGTGAAAACTTTGAAAACTCTTCAGGCAGAAACAAATATAAGGGTCTGAGAACACTCTTGAATAGCGGTCAGCTTAATGCTGAACTTTATTCCAAGATTTTGGAAATAAACAAAGAAAATGAAATAGATAAATTCCAATTAGATATTGATTACCATCCCCAAGATAAATCAGGCTGGATTAAAGGGAATAACGCTGAAAAGATTGATTATAGCAAAATCACTCTGAACACTGCTCTGGATGTTATCGAATTAATGGACTTCCATAAACGTGAAGAAGATAAAGGGGGCGAATAATGCAAGCCATTAACATAAAATTCAATATTGAAACTTTGGAAGATTTTCATATCGGAACCGGTCTTGACTGTGTAGGACTTTACGATGATGGACAAGTGAAAGATAAAGCCGGGGATCCCTATATTAATCCAGAAACATTAAAAGGACTTTTGAAACAATCTTGCTTGGAAGTGAAAAGAAACCTTCCAGAATACCAAGATGCATTTGATGAGATATTCTGGTTCAAAAATCTTGGTTCCTTAGATATATTTGTAGATTATAAAGGTTGTGGAAGTGATTCACCTTTTATAATTCACACATTTACTGCAATTGACCAAGAAAAAGGAACAGGAAAAGATGGTTCACTTCGTGATATTGAATTCGGGTCTAAAGGGTGTAAATTTGAGGTAAAAATTCATTTTGAAATGAAAAATGCTGATAAAAAAGATAAAGTAAAAAAATTATTAGAATTAGGAGTTAAAAACCTAAAATGGATGGGCGGTTATCGACGTCGTGGGTTTGGGGCAATTTCTTGCGATATTACCAGCTCAACCATTTCCTCCAATTCAACTAGTTCAACCAATTCAGCCAAAAAAACTAAATTTCGCATCTTCTTAGAACTATTAGATGACACATGCTTTGCTGGAGCTGGACAAACAGGAAATATTATCCATTCCCTTGATTATATTACCGGAACATCTGCATTGGGAATGCTGAGAAATCCGTTATTAAAGCTTCTGAATGAAAATAATCTAAACGAACTTTCATTCTTAGACGACGGTAAGGTCTCGGTAACAAATTTTTATCCAGTTGCCGAAAAATGGAATGAGAACTTAAAATCGAAAATCGTTATTCCAGCACCTTCTTCTTTGCGAAAAAATAAAGGGGTTGATCAATATGCTGAATACTATTGTGACCATAGAAAAATTTGTAATACTGAGCCTGCCGAAGAATCTAAAAAAGAACTGGAACTTCCCCAGTGGGCACTGGATGCAAAACCGAAAGACAAAACCAATAAAAAACTTTTTAAGAATTTCGTAAGCCAGGACACTTTGATTATTCATAATGATAAAGATCAAGATGAGGCTTCTGACAAAAGTATTTCCGGTGAATATCTTATATTTCCAAACAATGCGATGAAATGGGAAGATGCAGTTTTCTTCAAACCCAAGAAAAATCTCATTATGAGAAACCGTATTACCGAATCAACACAATCAACTGATGATGACGGAATATTTACTCAGGAAATGATTGAAAAAGGAACTATCTTTGCCGGAGATATTGAATTTAAGAATGAAGAAGACTCGAAAAATTTCCAAACTAAACTTAAAGATTGGCTTTCTGGGGAATTCTATTTTCACACCGGTAGAGGTGGAAAACCTTTAAAAGTTAGAGCAGTTGAAAATGTGATTGATTTACCAGAAATTAGTGAAAATAAAATCAATAAAAAACAATTCACTCTTACTCTACTTTCCGATGTAATTCTTTACGATGAAAAACTGATGCCGGAAACTGTTATTCATCCTGAATATCTTAAATTGAAAGACAAAGTTAAACTCGTCAATTATGTAGCTTCCAATCGTATTCATCAATCTTTTAGTGGCCTTGCTGGTCTCCGTCGTTTTTCTGATCGTGTAATTGCTAAAGGGAGTTGTTTCTTGTATGAATTGGAGGATGGAATTACTTGGGAAAGCATACAATCAGATTTGATGGAAATTCAAAAACATGGAGTCGGGTTTAAGAAAGATGAAGGATTCGGACAGGCTGCAGTTAATCTTTCAATTCATCAAGTTAAAAAGGATGATCTACCAAAAGTATCTTACGATTTTGAGATTGGGGAAGTGAAACAAACTGAGTTTATAAAGAAATCTTTAGAAAAGACAGATGCCGATTTTGAAGAAGCCAAAAAATTCATAATAAAATATCCTAAAGATTCTAAAACTTTTACTAATCGCATCATTGCTTATATGGAAGCAAATAAAAAAGAGCAGGAAATTAATGATGAAATAGATAAGAATATTCAAAAGAATACACGGGCAGCCGATAATTGGAAAGTATTCAATGAAAAAATATGGAAGAAAACCAAAGACTATAAAATCATCCGATTAGCTCATCTTATTATGAAACAGGAGGGGGAATAATGTCAGATAACAACAACATCAAAATCTTATATAAAGCGGGTCTTAATCTTCAAACCGCACTTCACGTCGGTTGTGCACAAAAATCTCCGGTTGGCTCATTCGAAATGATGCAAAATGGAGCTGGTGAATATATTATTCCCGGAACTTCTATTGCTGGAGTGTTTTTTGATACTTTGAGAGATTTGCTAAAACTTGAAGGTAAAAAAGAAGAAATTTCATTTCTTTTTGCAAGATGCATTTCTGATAACAATACGATATATTTAGTACCTAAAAAGGACAAAAAGCTTTTAACATCCCTTTACCCGCAACCAACTGAAGAAAAAATTGAACTTAAAGCCAAAGCAGAAGAATTCCTTGTCGTCTTGGAAAACCTATACCACAATGATGAAGGGAAAGTTCATGAGAAATATAAAAATATTTTCAGAAACATAAAGAAATATAGAAAAAATTTCGGTTCGCCATTAGTTTTTCGCTCAATTAATTTAAGTGAATCAATTGAAAACATAAATGATAAAATCAAAATCCGTAATCGCACAAAAATAAACAGAAAGACTAAAACAGCTGAGGAAGGTGAATTATTCAGTTATTGGGAAATTGAGCCGGAAGGGGTTAGCCTTGATATCCATATTGAAATTGATAACCTTTCTGTTAAAAATAAGGATAAGGATATTGAAACCTTGCAAAATTGGGTAAAAATGGTATTTGCTTCCTGGCAGAAAGAAGGTGTTTTCTTTGGGGCCCACAATACTTCCGGAAATGGTTATTGCAAATTACAACAAGCTGAAGAATGGATAATTGATTCGGAAGAATTATTTGAAAAATATATAAAGTCTAAAAATCCTTATGCTGAGACCTTCCGAATGGTTGAGTTTACGAAACCTTCTGAATGGTCGAACCCAAAACCTCGCTTCAAAACCTGGGAAATAACCGTCGATATGAATGATGAAGATGAGGGCTACGGCACAAATGCTCTTCTCATAAAAGGCGGAGTTACTCACTCAAGCCTTGCTGGTAATCCATCTGATGGTGTTTTTATAAATACTGGAGAAAGACTTTTTATTCCCGGCTCTTCCTTGAAGGGAACTTTTTCTATGTTTCTTGAAAAATATGGAAAAAGCGAATGGTTGAAAGATTTCTTTGGTCAGGAAGGAAGTAAAAATCAAGGTTATATCTATTTTCCTGATCTTATCTTCTCAACTGATATGAACGATAAGAAAAAACACCTTATCAACATCGAACGCCACGCAGAAGATGAATTTACCCGAGCTGTTTTTGGAAGTGGAAAATTCAATGAAGAACGACTTTTTTATGCAAAAGCAGAAGGAAAGATCAGAGTTCCGAAAAAAATTTATGATAACAATAAAACCACAATTGATGAAATGTTTAAATTTTTAGTACAGGGTTGTGAACATCGTTTAATTTCGCTTGGAGCAAACGGCTGTTATCCCAAAATTACAATTAAGGAGGGTGAATAATGAAAACAATAACATTTGGTGAAATTAAAGACTACATAAATAAAAATGCACAAAACAAAAATACTCTTTGGCTGATTGGTGAACGTAAATGGAGTCTGGAACTCAATCAAAAGATTTTAGATGCAGAAAACAGAAATGATAAACTGGGCGAAAGAGCAGAAACAGGGATCTTTCTGACAAAGGATATCGATTGGGATAAGTTTAAAAAAAATTACGAGGATTGCACTCATCTTATCTTCTTTAACTCTGAAGAACAATTTCAGTTTATTACTACGGACAAAAGTTGTAAAAAATATTTGTTCCATCATTGTAAAAATCTAAAAAATAATCGTTTAGAACTCAAAAATGTGGAATCTAAAAACCAAGATAACGAAAAAGACAATTTCAGATTTGGATTTGCTCAAAGATTAGGAACAATTCACAAATTAAATAAAGGGGATAAAATCCAGGCAATTGTAGACGAAAAAAATGGAGAGTGGAGGTTATGGCATGAGTAATATTAAAAATGAAATACATAAAGCAAAAGAGAATCTACCTTATACTTTTGTGCCGGTTGGAAATGATTTAGCTAAACCTGAAGAAGCAGACTTCAATAAATTAAAAAAAGGCGATGAAGAATTATTTTCTGGTCATCTAGATTGCAAAATGTATGCACTTAATCCATTATTGGTAGGGAATGAACATGAAGAAAAACCTTTATCAGGAGAAGATAAATACACAGAAATTTATCCACTAAAAATTGATGATAAAATCCTTATTTCACCTTACACGCTAAAAGGCTGTGTTTCTAATTTTCTTGCTGCTTTTCTTGGGGCTAAGATGAAGAGAGTAAATGAACAAAGATTTTCTTTTAGACCGAATATAAATCTTACTGCTCAAGAGAGGAAGGATAATGCCGAATATTTTTGGGGATGTGGAATTGTAACAGGTGTAACAAAAGAATCGATTACTTTCAGAATGATAAAGAGACAAACAAAATTCAAACATACTGATACTCATCGCTATATAAAAATGAATGAATATGATGAAAAGATAAGGGATTATGATATTACAAAACAACCCATGTATAACAGAAAGAAAGAAAAGTATTTCGCAGATTATTATTTCTTTCCTTATCAAAATGGAATAGATGGATTAGGGATATTAGTAAACGAACATACAAAAGGAATGACAGAAGAAGAAAAAAAAGAATGTAAATCAAAACCACATAATGCAATTGGCTTCGAAAAAAGAAATTTCTTTAATGGCAAAACAATAACTATTACAAATGAAAATGTCATTAACGGATTCAAGAAAACTACTAATCTTTTAAAAAAATATATAATAAATCATAAAGAATTATCAGATAATCAGAAGAATAAAATTCTAGGTCAAGAAAACTGGAAGAAGATTTCAACATTTTCAGTTGGAGATCCCATTTTCTTTGAATACGACAAAAATTTGAATATAAAAACCTTCGGTAAAACCTTCTACTATCCTTGGGCTTTCAAAAAGGGATTATCTCAAAATGACTTTAAGGATGATATCCGAAAAGAATCAGATTTAACCATTCTTGAAGAAATGTTCGGTTATTCTTTCCAAGATGAAGGTAAGGAAAAAAAGAATAAATCAAAATCCGGCAAAGTTCATTTCAATTTTGCTGTACCAGTTTCTCAGTATCAAACAAAAAGTTACATCTTAAAGCGTCCGGGAGAACCAAAACCATCATCTTATGAATTTTATCTTCAACAACCAAGCGATAAAAAATTACAGGCTTATGGTGAGCCTTTGGTTTCAGCAGAAAATACCAGATTATCCGGGAGGAAATTTTATAAGACTGTAATCAATCAAAAGCTACAGAGTAATTCTGAGTTGAAAAAATATAGCATCAAGCTAACCGATGTTATCGAGGCGTCAGTTAAAGACCCTGTTGAATTCAAAGTGAGAGTTAATTTTGAGAACCTAACAAAATATGAACTATCTTTATTGAAGTTTGCTTTATGTTTGGATGGAAAATCTTTAGAAGAAATTCAAACTAATAAAGATTTTTTCTGTCATCAAATAGGATATGCCAAGAATTATGGAATTGGGGCAGTGAAATTCCAGATAGAAAATTCCAGTAAAATTTATTATGGTAAAGATTTTCAGACAAAATCAATCGCAGAAATCCAAACTTCAGACATGACTCAGAGTCTAAAATCCGATGATGAAATGAGAGATGCATTCGGTGTTCACAACGAGGAATTCCATTATCCGGGTCAAGATTCAATGAACGATGATTCAGGAAAGACCTTAGAATGGCATTCAGACATTAGGCAGGAATATGCAAAGCAAAGAAGAAAACCCAAGTATAATCAAAATAAACATCCATATAACAGATCTAGCAGAAATAGTAAGAAACCATTTCAAAAAAATAATCAAGCTTGGAAAAATTACTCAAAACCAAAGCGCAATGAAGTAGCTGAGGACAATCCATTTAGAAATTTGTAGTATGCGAAATTTTATAGAGAGAAGGAGTTATCTATGAGTGTTCTATTCATTACTATTGGTAATCGTGATGTATTGATTGTTATCAAAAGATAAGAATTGAAATGTAAAACAATGCTTCCAGCTTGTTTAGAAAAATACCAAGCAAGATGCTTGGCTTACATAATGGCAAGCAAGATGCTTGACTTACATAATAGCAAGCAAGATGCTTCTAGCTTGTTGATTCAAAGAGGAGATAAATGAACAATCTTTCATACAAGCAGTTTTATCATCGAAATTTACCGCATTATCAACCGAAAGATGGAATTTTTGCTATTTCTTTCCGGTTGGCATTCACTCTGCCAGCAGTTATTTTGCAGAAACTGAAAGAACAAAAAGATTTTTTCAATATAACTAAAGCAAAACTTAAAGGAAAGGAAAAAAAGTTATTTGTTAAAGAGTTCAATAAAACTTACTTTGAAAATTTTGATTCTTATCTGGCAAAGTATTCATCAGGAAATGATTGGTTAAAACAAGATAATATTGCAAAAATCGTTTACGGAGCTATGCTATTTTTCAATCAGCAAAAATATGACATGATTGCATTTTGCATTATGCCTAATCATGTTCATGCGATAATGCGACCTTACTCAAAAGGGGAAGATTGCTATTCTCTTTCAGCGATTTTGCATTCAATCAAAAGCTATTCGGCAAACAAATGCAATGCAGTATTAAACAGAACAGGTTCTTTTTGGAAAAATGAGAACTATGATCATGCAATACGAAATGAGGAAGATTTTGGTTATCAACTTCAGTATTTGTTATACAATCCTGTCAAAGCAAAACTTGTTGAAAGGTGGCAACAATGGAAATTTACTTATTTAAAAGAAGATATTTTAAATCAGCTGTAAACCAATGCTTCCAGCTTGTTTAGAAAAATACCAAGCAGGATGCTTGACTTACATAATAGCAAGCAGGATGCTTGTGCTACAAATACCAAGCAAGATGCTTGGCTTACATAATGGCAAGCAGGATGCTTGCGCTACAAATAACAAGCAGGATGCTTGACACTAAAAGGAGAAAGAAATGAGCGTATTATTCTTAACCATAGGTAATCGGGATGTTCAATATGTTTATGATTATAATGGACAGAAAGTTAGAATGAGAATTTTTTCAGGTAAAGATAATTTAAATAACCTTCAATACATAAAGCTAAAAGATGTTTCTGAAGAAGTGGATCGCAGGGATATAAATGATATCAAATCAAAAATTCCCATAGGTATTACTTTTCCTATCATAGAAAAGGCTATTAATTATACTGAGCGAAGAAATGAAAAAATAGAAAGCATCATTTTACTTTGTACTAATCGACAAAAACTTGCGACAAAACTTGAAGAGCTAGTTAATTTTAGCTTATCTAAAGATTGGTTGGAAGCAGCAACATTAGCCGATAATCTTTATTTTCATGCCAAAAGAGATAATACCTCCTTATACTCAGATATCATAGAACGTGAATTATCAAAGGCGTTTCATCTGCACTCTATAAAAATCGGTAATAATCATCCTGTTTTGAAAAAAATGATGAAAATTGATCCACAAAATTATAAAACTGAAAAAGATTTGCTGGCAGATCTTGTATATGCAGACTTCAATACATATAAATTAACTTATCCAGAAATTCAAAGCTCACTTGTTCCTTTATATGAAACCCTGCAGAATAAAACAATTTACCTTTCTCTTGCCGGAGGTATGCCGTTAGTGCAGAGAGTATTAGAGCATCTCATCCGATCAATTTACTATCATCAAACTATTCACACTATCAGTATACCAGAAAAGGATACAACTATAAATTTAAAACAGCCCCAAGCTATGTTAACCTTAAATGATAACTTTGAATATTTAAACCTAATTGAAAAGCGAAATTTAATAGTCCGCTTGCTGCTTAGACTTAATTTTAGTTTTGCAGAAAAACAATTCCTGGAAATAGAAGAGTTTTTTATTCAAAACGATAAAATTGATTTGATAGATGACATATTTAAAAAAATATCTGAAGAACAAAACAGTCATAAATTGGATACAATATTTATCTCTTTATATTCCAATGTATTATCGGCAATTTACGAAGAAAATTACAGCTATCTCGCTATTTTATTAAAAATTATCCAGGAAAAGACATTGAAACGAATTATAAAACTCCAGCATTTAAGAGATAACAAACTGGTATATAAAGAAAAAAATAAAAAGAATTACTTGTACAGTGATAAAATTGCTTATGATTCGCAAGAATATGAACCGATGGATTTCTTTTTCAAAAATTACAATTATATACAACAAAATCCTTTATTAAAGCAATATCATGAATTGTATTTACATGAAAGTTATACAACTTGGAGTGATGATTTTGCTACTATCAAGAAAGTAAGAGATCAAGTTATCCACAAAGCCTTAACAATTATAGAAGATAAAGAGAAAAGTAGCTTTATTAAATTTTTAAGGTTAGATCCTGAAAAATTAAATTCTGTAAAAACAAGTGTGAAAGTGTGGAACATAACTGCAGAGGTCTTAGATTTCGAGAACAATTTTATGGGCGAAAACTCAACATTTTTTAAATTAAAAGACCTATGGTTCAAAGATGATGGAATTAAATTTGATTTGAGAAAAAGAGCAAATGAAATTATTGATTTATTATTACAATTGGAGTTAAAATGAGCATTCTTATAACCACAATCGGGCAGAGAGATTTACAGGTAGTGCAGAAAAACAGCTGCCAACCCATAGAAAGAAGAGATTTAATGGAGTTCCAAAAAAGAATTTCGGAAGCTGAAATTAGTGTGAAGTGGCAGCCTTACATGAAAAAGAAAAGATTAAATCAGTTAGAAAACAGTTTCTTTTCTGTAAAAGATCTGGATATGCAACCAGATAAAAACCTAGTTCACAAAGTCTTTAGAAAATCCCAAAGACCATCTCAGAATAAGATTTCTTTGAATATTACTTTTCCTTTGATCGAAAAGGTGCTTAAAAAAACTAACAATGATATCATAAAAAACATTTGGACTCCTCTGGAAAAAATCTATATCTATTATACCGATCGGCATGAAGCATATGCGAATAGTGCTGACAAAAAATTAAAGGGAAGACTGAAGCAAGAACCCTGGTATTTCGCTCATCTTATCAAGCAGTTCTATCCGCAACTAAAACAATACTACAATCTTACCAATTTTCCTTCTGAAATTATGGTCATCAAAGTGCAGACAAAATCTAATGATATCAACCGTAATGACATTATTGCTTTCATGGACACTAATATTTACGAAAAGAATAAAGAAATCGATACGAATAACCCAGCAGAAAAACTTGTGATAGCTTGTTCCGGTGGGTTACCCGATGTAAAAAATGTGATAGAAGAAGTTTGCTCATTATATTTTCCTGATAATAGCTACTTTTACGACCAGGACCAACAGAATGACAACATCCGGCGTTCCATTTATCATGAATATAAAAAGAAAGCTAAAGAAAGATATGAACTGATAAATAGGATACAAAATTGGGATTTTGCAGCAGCTTACAGCATTTGCAGCAAACCAACTAGTCTTGTCCATAAGAAATCAGATATTTATGCATTGGTTAGGTTAGCTCATGAATGGCTTTCTGGTGATCCTGTAATGGCAGAGAAACTTTGTGATGATTTGGCTAGCAAAGATTCTGAGCACAGAAACTTATATAAAACCATGAAGAAGATGCTATCTAAAGATAAAAATTCCAGTACTCGTAGTTTAATACGTTTGATGCATCTTTACCGGACCAGGAATTATTGGGGAGCTGCTACTGTGCTTATAACGGCTGTCGAAAATTTGTGTGCAAAATTTATTTGTAATGCAATCCCACAATGTTGTGTTAAAAAAAATGGAAGACTCTTATTTAAAAAGAACAAAATTCAAGAAATATCTAAGGAATTCCAGCCACACCCAAGAATTTTGTATAGTTCAGATACTAATTTGATTATAGATAATTTTATTGCTTATGAATCTATTATTACTTTTCTTTGCAATAACAATAACGCAAAAAAAGAGACTGCGAAAATAATTAAAGATAACTTCCTAAAGGGTTCTGCATTTTCTGAATTTAAAAATAAACGCAATGAATTTATTCATAATGGTGACAGCTTAAAAAAGGATAAATTGGATGAAATATTATTCAATAAAGAAAATAAGAAAATCAGCTATTCTGATGAATTTCTCGGGAGTCCCCTGTTGAAACAAATAGCAGCCATCTCAGATGAGATAAATTTAGATTTTGTAAACTGGCTGCCTATTATCTCGCAAAAGCTAATTTCTAAAATAGATAGCAGCTGATTCGAAAGTGCTCCTAGAATTGGTTGGAAAAATTATTTTTGGGAAGGTAAGAAATACTGGACAAGCTATAAAAATGATAGAAGTTTGACGGGGTAAAAAATAAGCAAGGATCTTTAAAAGCAAATAAGTGCAAACAAAACCTATTTTGGCAGTTTACCGGAACGGCCAAAATGGACACAAAAGCAAGCTAACTGCTTATGCTGCAAATGGTTAG